>NZ_KV794218.1 GCF_001808705.1 Streptococcus sp. HMSC074B11
CCCCCTGTGAGATAAGGAAGTCGCTTAGCTTTAATCCGCCATAGCTCAGTTGGTAGTAGCGCATGACTGTTAATCATGATGTCGTAGGTTCGAGTCCTACTGGCGGAGTATGTAGACGTTCCGAGGAACGTCTTTTTTTTATCTTTCAGGGGTCATCTTGATCCTTTTTAATTTTGCTCTTTATTAATATTTAGTATCTTTTATAAGTTTGTTAGATTTGAGTTTTTTTAAGTAATTTTTATTCCTTTTAATAGGTCTTAAAAGATTTTCTAGGCATTCTATTTCTTTTATCAGCGATAGCTGATAAATAATGTTCAGAAATATTAGTAAAATCTATTTATTTCGGTTGTCCATTTTGTCTTAATAAGCCATTAGAATGTTCATTGAGCCCCCGTTGACCAGGACAATCTGGACCCGCAAAGAAAATATCAATGTCATGCGCATTGGAAATAGATTTCCAATTAGAAAATAATCAAAAGTTATAGACTTAAAAAGGTAGCTAGGGACTTGAGACAACCATTGATTAATAGAAGTCTCAATATCACTTGCTTTCTGTCCATTGGTTTTCAGTACGATGATGGTTTTGAACAGCGTTCTACTAAGGTAATAACTGCACTTTTGTGTTTTTCTCCCACAATTGTATCCCTTTTTAGATAACCGAATTCCGTCTTAAAATCGGGATAACTGTTTGCTCTCTAACGTAAATCTCTACGAAACGCTTGTTTTCCTTGTTTTTCGCTATGATCATTTGCTTTTCTGGAGGTCCTCTTTCTTAAAAATACCACGGTCTGCTAGTCGATAGAGAGTTCTCATAGAACAAGAAATCCTATCTAGATGAGCTCTGTTAATGATATCAAGGCTCCAGCTTCTAAATGAGTTTGAATAAAGTTTTTTTCTGCTTGCGAAAGACTTGTTTTATTCCTGCCACAGCGATTCTTATTGAATTTATATCGCTTATAGTAATCATAAGCAGAGTGCCCCTCTTTCAGATAGTTGATGACATTGTTGATTGTCTGTTTTGATCTTCCTAGTGAGTTCGCAATATCTAAAACTTTTATGTTTTCTTGAAAGTAAGCCTTTATCATTACGAGTTCGTTTGTGGTAAGATGTATATAGGTTATTTATGTTAGTTCCTATCAGACAAATGTGGTAGTTTATCTGAGCCTAACAAAAATGGCTTTTTCTGTCTAGTTTAATTTTACAAATTAGAATTATAAAGTATACTAGCATAATTCCTACAGTATTTTTTTCATTACAGAAATTTTAGATCTTTTTTTGAAATGTAGGATTGTCCACCTGATTTGTTAATTTTTTTATCTGTTATTTATTTGAATATTCATTATAGTACATGATAGAAGTATCTTCCCAGGTTCTTCTATTTTTTTGTTATACTCATTTTATCAATAGAAATGGAGTTAAATAAAATGATTGAACAGATTTATGAACAATATCTTGATTTTTATGATGTTATTGAAAAAGAATATAGTTATTTAGTAGATAATGATTTAGAATGGGAAGTTTTTCATCTTCGATTTTTACTCTATTATTTAGCTCGGTACAAGTTTGATATTATGCATCCTTTATTTTCTTACCACTATAGAGTTTGCTACCGTTTGTACATTGAACAGCTATTGATTTCAAATGACTGGGTTGGGGGATAATTTATAATTTTCATATTTCCGAACGATTTTATAGTTTTTTCTTTTCATAATATAAATTTACAATATTTTTTTAATATTAATTTTCTAATTTTCTCTAATTCCCTAATGTTTCTGGTCTTTGGTCTTGAAAAAATTGAGAATCTTTATTATAATAAATTGTAAGATATAATTGTAGGTGAGATTCCTGCCATGTATGTGAGAAAGGAAGAGCCTAAGGGCTCAGACAAGATTATGACTTCAGTTGTTGTTGTAGGTACCCAGTGGGGTGATGAAGGTAAAGGGAAGATTACAGACTTCCTTTCAGCTAATGCAGAAGTGATTGCGCGTTACCAAGGTGGTGATAATGCTGGTCACACAATTGTGATTGATGGAAAGAAATTTAAGTTGCACTTGATTCCTTCTGGAATTTTCTTCCCTGAAAAAATTTCTGTCATTGGGAATGGGATGGTTGTAAATCCTAAGTCACTTGTGAAAGAGTTGAGCTATCTTCATGATGAAGGTGTTACAACAGATAATCTACGTATTTCTGATCGTGCGCATGTTATTTTGCCGTACCACATCGAGTTAGACCGTCTGCAAGAAGAAGCTAAGGGTGAAAATAAGATTGGTACTACTATCAAGGGTATCGGACCAGCTTATATGGATAAGGCTGCTCGTGTTGGAATCCGTATTGCGGATCTTTTAGATAAAGATATTTTCCGTGAGCGATTAGAACGTAACCTTGCTGAGAAGAATCGTTTGTTTGAAAAATTGTACGATAGTAACCCTATTTCAATTGATGATATTTTTGAAGAATATTATGAGTATGGTCAACAAATTAAGCAATATGTCACAGATACTTCTGTTATTTTAAATGATGCGCTTGATAATGGCAAACGTGTCCTATTTGAAGGTGCCCAAGGTGTCATGCTAGATATTGACCAAGGTACTTATCCATTTGTTACGTCATCAAACCCTGTTGCTGGTGGTGTGACGATCGGTTCAGGTGTTGGTCCAAGCAAGATTGACAAGGTTGTAGGTGTATGTAAGGCCTATACAAGTCGTGTAGGAGATGGGCCTTTCCCAACTGAATTGTTTGATGAAGTGGGAGAACGCATTCGTGAAGTAGGTCATGAGTATGGTACGACAACAGGTCGTCCACGTCGTGTAGGTTGGTTTGACTCAGTTGTGATGCGTCATAGTCGCCGTGTTTCTGGAATTACGAATCTTTCTTTGAACTCTATCGATGTTTTGAGTGGTTTGGATACAGTTAAAATCTGTGTAGCTTATGATCTTGATGGTCAACGTATTGACTACTATCCAGCTAGTCTTGAACAATTGAAACGTTGTAAACCTATTTATGAAGAATTACCTGGTTGGTCAGAAGATATCACTGGAGTACGTACTTTGGAAGACCTTCCTGAAAATGCACGTAACTATGTTCGTCGTGTTAGCGAATTGGTTGGCGTTCGTATCTCTACTTTTTCAGTAGGTCCTGGTCGTGAACAAACAAATATTTTAGAAAGTGTTTGGTCATAAGAGATTTTTTAAGATTTGTTTAAGATAGTTCAGCTATACTATAGACAGTTACAAGAAGACCTCCTAACTTGTTGTAACAAATATCCTAAACTTTTCTTTTTCATAATAATCTCCCTATAAAGTCACCGCATTCGGTGGCTTTTTTTTTCAGTTGAAGAAAAAAACAGTGGGTATTAAGTCTCTAGATTAAGTCTTGATTTGGTAGCCCCAGATCTACGAGTTTTCAACATTTGGGTAAATTGCTTAAAGTTGTGAATTGAGAAAAGAAGTTTTGGTAAAAGAAGCTTTTTGAATTCTCAAATACCAACAAATCGTTCAATTTGCCATCACATCAAAGGCGCATAACTAAGAAAAAATGAGGTTGGGATTTCTGATCCCAGCCTCTTCAGTGAACTATTTTCTTGAGAATTTGTAAGTTAGACAAACTTGAATTTTTTTCTGAATCAGCTTACTTGATTATCTGATTTATCACTTTGAAATTGCTGTATTTCGTGCATAAAAGCATCTGCCTTTAGTTTAGCTGTGATGATACTGACACTTTTTAGCTTATTTATTTTTTTCCCATGTAATGCTACACAAATAGGATTTCTAATTTTTATGCTTAACTTTACGCAATTAAAAGGACGCTTTTTAATGGTTATTTGTTCGATATCTTGAAGTCCAAATTGATAATGTAATAGGCTGTGGCCTCTACTGCTATAGGTATAATACTGAACAATATTGTTTTTATAAATTTCTAATTTTACTCCATTTATGAAGAGATAATACCCCATAAACCATATAAGGAGGGAAGCATAAATCAGCGCTACTGCCATAACAATCTTGTCTGCAAAATCAGTATTGTAAGTCATCAGACGCTTCAGAATCCAGAGAATCATAACAGATATAGATATCATGGATGGTCCCCCTACTCTATTAAATGTATCTTTATATGGAAACATCAAGGTAAGTTTTGGTTCATCCTGTAAACATTCTAATTTCATTATTTACCCTTTCATCTTGTTTATTATTTAAATCTCAGTTTTTTCTTTTTTTGGAGAGTTATAATTAAAAATGTTCTAACAGAATTGGATATTCTGTGTCAATTGTTTCCATTACTCTCAGTTCATGATTTCTAATTTTACTCTTAATTTTGCCAGTATTATACTCTTTTTATAATATTATTTCTACTAACTAGAGATTGAATAATATCTAAAGTTAGTTACTGCAAATATTATAGAGCTCTTTTTTTGTCTAGGAAAACATGCTATAATGATAGAATTGATAAGCGTGAAAAGAGAGAAGCTATGGATTATACAGTTGAAGAAAAAGAAGTTTTTATGAGAGAGGCCTTAAAGGAGGCGGAGATTGCTTTAGAGCATGATGAAATTCCAATTGGTTGTGTAATTGTAAAGGATGGAGAAATCATTGGTCGGGGGCACAATGCACGTGAGGAGTTGCAACGTGCGGTTATGCATGCGGAGATTATGGCCATAGAGAATGCTAATGTAAGGGAAGAGAGCTGGCGTTTGTTGGATTGCACACTTTTTGTTACTATAGAGCCCTGCGTTATGTGTAGTGGGGCGATTGGGCTAGCTCGCATCCCAAAGGTGGTCTATGGAGCTAAAAACCAGAAATTTGGTGCAGCTGGAAGTCTGTATGATATTTTGACAGATGAGCGCCTCAATCATCGTGTAGAGGTTGAAACAGGGATTTTAGAGAGTGAATGTGCAGGCATTATGCAGGAATTTTTCAGAAATCGACGGAAAAAATAATTTCTCTTTTAAAATCTTTGGAAATGTGGTATAATAACTAATGGAGCAACAGTTCTGCGTGAAGCGGGTCAGGGGAGGAATCCAGCAGCCCTAAGCGATGTGAATTGTGTGCTCTTTTTTTGTGCTTTAAAGAAAATAGTTTAAGTATGGCGAAATAGGAATGAGTTTGTTAATAAAAGAGAAAATAAGGGGCATTTGAAATATATTTAAATTTTTTTGTATGATTTTATTGTTTGCTTTTTGATAGGACACTTTTCTTTTTTCATATAGAGGATTTTTCGTGCTTTTTTCGAATAAATAAGATAAAATAGCCTAGAATAAACGATAATAGAAAAGAGAAGATTATGAAAATTCGTGGTTTTGAACTAGTTTCTAGTTTTACAGATGAAAATTTGCTACCAAAGCGTGAGACAGCGCATGCGGCTGGTTATGATTTAAAGGTTGCGGAGCGTACAGTCATTGCACCAGGAGAAATCGTCCTCGTCCCAACGGGTGTTAAGGCTTATATGCAGCCGACTGAAGTGCTCTATCTTTATGACCGTTCATCAAATCCTCGTAAAAAAGGTTTGGTCTTGATTAACTCTGTGGGTGTCATTGACGGAGACTATTATGGCAATCCAGGGAATGAGGGACATATCTTTGCACAGATGAAGAATATTACAGACCAAGAGGTTGTTCTTGAAGTTGGGGAACGTGTGGTTCAGGCTGTCTTTGCACCATTTTTAATCGCAGATGGAGATGAGGCAGACGGAGTTCGTACTGGTGGGTTTGGATCAACTGGGCACTAAGATGAAGATTATCTTTGTACGTCATGGAGAGCCAGATTATAGTATGCTTGATAAACTTGAAAATCCGCAACTCTATAGTGGTTTTGGTCGTGATTTAGCACCATTGACAGGAAAAGGTCGCAGTCTGGCAAAAGAAGCTGCTAAAACTGCATGTTTTGGAAAGGCAGAGATTATTATTTCATCGTCTGTGACGAGGGCTTTAGAAACAGCACATTATATAGCAGTTGAAACAGGATTGGACTTATTTGTGGAGCCGTTTTTTCATGAGTGGCGTCCAGACTTAGATGGCACTAACTCTGATTTAACTAGTGTATTGGTAGCTCATGAATATTATCTAAAACATCAAGGAGGTTTATCTGAAGATTCTCCCTATCGCTATGAAACTGATCTAGAGATGCGTCATCGTTTTTTAAAAGCTTTGGAAAAATATAAAAATTATAAAACTATTATCATTGTAACTCACGGAATGCTCATGCGCCAATTTGTACCAGACGAGAAGATTGATTTTTGCCAAGTGATTGAATGTGAGATAGAGATATAGAAAGAGGTTTATTATCGCAAAGAAAAAGGCGACATTTTTGTGTCAAAATTGTGAATATAATTCCCCCAAGTATTTAGGGCGCTGTCCAAACTGTGAGTCTTGGTCTTCTTTTGTTGAGGAGGTTGAGGTTGCAGAGGTCAAGAATGCGCGTGTGTCCTTGACGGGGGAGAAAAGACAGAAAGAAGAAATTTGCGACCGGCTTGCTGCTTGTATCTTCTCGTATCTTTGAGAAGCGTCGGGCTTCTTGCTTTACTAATCCAGATTTAAAAGATTTTTTAGAGGAAAACGGTGCTAAAAGCATAGAGTTTATAGGGGTAGATGGCAATGGCTGTGTTAAGGCTTCCGTTTTGGCAGCTACCAAGGAGAATTATCAGGTTTCTGTCGATTTGTCTGCTGTCGGAGTTGCCAACCAGAAGAAATTCTCTAAAACACTGAAGCAGTGGCAAGATTACGGAATCAAGATTGGATAGTTTTATGGGGATCTTAATATGAAAATTATTTTTATCCGTCACGGGGAGCCAAATTACCGTGAGTTAGAGGAGCGTTCCTATACTGGATTCGGGATAGATTTGGCACCCTTATCTGAGAAAGGAAGACAACAAGCTCAGGAACTTTGCAAAAATCCTTTGTTTGGCTCAGCTGATATCCTGGTGTCTTCTGCAGTGACGCGAGCTTTAGAAACGGCTTTTTATGTATCCTGTGCTACTGGCCTTCCTTTGAGGGTAGAGCCATTATTGCATGAATGGCAGGTTTATGAAACAGGTATAGAGAACTTTGAAACAGCTAGATGTCTGTTTTTAGAAAACAAGGGGGAGTTGCTCCCAAATTCTCCTGTTCAATATGAGACAGCTGTAGAGATGAAGTCTCGTTTTCTAGAATGCATGGCTAAGTATCGGGAACATCAAACTGTGGTAGTTGTAGCCCATCGCATGCTCATGAGCCAATTTGTACCAGACGAGAAGATTGATTTTTGCCAAGTGATTGAATGTGAGATAGAGATTTAGAAAGAGGTTTATCATCGCAAAGAAAAAAGCGACATTTGTATGTCAAAATTGTGGATATAATTCCCCTAAATATCTGGGGCGTTGTCCTAACTGTGGATCTTGGTCTTCCTTTGTAGAAGAGGTTGAGGTTGCCGAGGTCAAAAATGCGCGTGTGTCCTTAACAGGTGAGAAAACCAAGCCTATGAAATTGGCTGAAGTAACTTCTATTAATGTCAATCGAACCAAGACTGAGATGGAGGAATTCAACCGTGTACTCGGTGGGGGTGTGGTACCAGGAAGTCTCGTCCTTATCGGTGGGGATCCAGGGATTGGGAAATCAACCCTTCTCTTACAAGTATCAACCCAGTTATCTCATGTGGGAACGGTTCTCTATGTCAGTGGGGAGGAGTCTGCTCAGCAAATCAAACTCCGTGCAGAGCGTTTAGGTGATATTGACAGCGAGTTTTATCTCTATGCAGAGACCAATATGCAGAGTGTACGGGCAGAAATAGAGAGAATTCAGCCAGATTTTCTCATCATCGACTCTATCCAGACCATCATGTCTCCTGAGATTTCTGGAGTTCAAGGTTCTGTGTCTCAGGTGCGTGAGGTGACTGCAGAACTCATGCAGCTGGCCAAAACCAATAACATTGCCATCTTTATTGTAGGGCATGTGACCAAGGAAGGAACCTTGGCGGGTCCTCGTATGTTGGAGCATATGGTGGATACGGTTCTTTACTTTGAAGGGGAACGCCACCATACCTTTCGTATCTTGAGAGCAGTCAAGAACCGTTTTGGCTCGACAAATGAAATTGGGATTTTTGAGATGCAATCAGGTGGCTTGGTTGAGGTGCTCAATCCGAGTCAAGTTTTCCTAGAAGAGCGTTTGGATGGAGCAACTGGTTCGTCTATCGTGGTGACTATGGAAGGGACGCGTCCGATTTTGGCGGAGGTTCAGGCTTTGGTAACACCGACCATGTTTGGAAATGCCAAGCGTACGACGACAGGCCTTGATTTCAATCGTGCTAGCTTGATTATGGCTGTTTTGGAGAAACGGGCAGGTTTGCTTCTCCAAAATCAGGATGCCTATCTCAAATCAGCTGGTGGTGTCAAATTGGATGAGCCTGCTATTGATTTGGCAGTTGCGGTTGCTATAGCTTCGAGCTATAAGGACAAGCCAACCAATCCTCAGGAATGTTTTGTAGGAGAATTAGGTTTGACTGGAGAAATTCGGCGTGTAAATCGTATCGAGCAGCGCATCAATGAAGCAGCTAAACTTGGATTTACAAAAATCTATGTACCGAAAAATTCCTTGACAGGAATCACTCCACCCAAGGAAATTCAGGTAATCGGAGTGACGACTATCGGAGAAGTCTTGAAAAAAGTATTTTCCTAATAGTCTTACTCAGTTTTAGATTGCAAAACACTTTATAGCCAATATTTATTAAAAACAAGGAGGAATTTCTGATGAAATTTTCTATGGATAGTCAAATACAATTTCCTTTGGTAGAGTTATCGCTCAACCAAGGAGAAACAGTCTTTATACAGCGCGGTAGCATGGTTTACCACACACCTAATGTCAGCCTCAATACCCAACTTAATGCCAGCGGTTCTGGTTTGGGACGTTTTGTCAAAGCCGTGGGACGTTCTATGGTTTCTGGTGAAAGTACTTTCATTACTCAAGCTATTGCAGAGTCTGACAACGGACATCTTGCTTTAGCACCAGATACTCCTGGTCAAGTGATTGCTCTTGAACTAGGTGAAAAGCAGTATCGATTGAATGATGGGGCTTTTCTAGCTCTTGATGGTACAGCTTCCTATACTATGGAGAGTCAGTCTATTGGTAAAGCTCTGTTCGGAGGGCAAGGCGGTCTCTTTGTGATGACTACCCAAGGCCAGGGAACTCTCTTGGCAAATGCTTTTGGCTCTATCAAGAAAATTGAGCTTCAAAACCAAGAAATAACTATTGACAATGCCCATGTGGTGGCTTGGAGTCAATCTTTGGACTATCATATCCACTTAGAAAACGGCTTCTGGCAGTCTATCGGTACAGGCGAAGGAGTGGTGAATACCTTCCGAGGAACTGGTGAGGTCTATGTACAAAGTCTCAATCTTCAAAGCTTTGCAGGCTCTCTTAACAAGTATATTCAAAAAGGTTCATAATAATAAAAAAACTAGGGCAGAAACCCAAGCTAGAAGCTGGATGTTTCTGTCCTGGTTTTTTAATAGGGAGGTTGACAGCTGACAAATACTCTTAAAAATGATAAGATAGGAGAAATGTTTGATTATCAAATTTTTAAGGGGGAAATCGTGTCGTATTTTGAACAGTTTATGCAAGCCAACCAGGCTTATGTTGCCCTGCATGGGCAGTTAAATCTGCCAATCAAGCCGAAAACCAGAGTAGCCATTGTGACTTGTATGGACTCACGTCTGCACGTTGCACAAGCTTTGGGGTTAGCACTTGGAGATGCTCACATTTTACGGAATGCGGGCGGTCGAGTGACAGACGATATGATTCGCTCACTCGTGATTTCTCAGCAACAAATGGGAACAAGAGAGATTGTAGTTCTTCATCATACAGACTGTGGTGCTCAGACATTTCAAAATGAAGAATTTCAAGAACATTTAAAAACAGAATTAGGGGTTGATGTCTCAGGTCAAGATTTTCTCCCATTTCAAGATGTTGAGGAGAGTGTTCGTGAGGATATGCAGTTACTTCGAGAATGCCCATTGATTCCAGATGATGTGGTTATTTCAGGGGCTGTTTATGATGTGGATACAGGAAGTATGAGAGAGGTATACTAACTTTTCATTTGTGAGTTCCTATCTTCCTATGAGATAGAATGTCTAAGTTGTCACATTTCAGCTTGAATATAAGGAATGTAAATGAGAACAAGACAAGGGGATAAATGTCCATTCTTGTCTTATTTTTTATTGAAAAATCAAGAAAAAAGCGCTACAATGGTAGTTGGAAAAATGTTGTGAAAAAACACAAGTGATACATAAATACTGGAGGAAATCATGTCTTTTTCTGATTTAAAGCTGTTTGCCCTTTCTTCAAATAGAGAATTGGCAGAGCGTGTGGCGCAAGAGATTGGGATAGAGTTGGGAAAATCGACTGTACGTCAATTTTCAGATGGAGAAATTCAAGTTAATATCGAAGAATCGATCCGTGGGAAACACGTCTTTATCCTACAATCAACTAGCTCACCTGTAAATGACAATCTGCTAGAAATTTTGATTATGGTAGATGCTTTGAAACGCGCCAGTGCAGAATCTGTCAACGTTGTTATGCCTTACTATGGCTATGCACGTCAGGATAGAAAAGCGAGAGCGCGTGAGCCAATCACTTCAAAACTTGTAGCAAATATGCTAGAAGTGGCTGGAGTGGATCGTTTGTTGACGATTGACTTGCATGCTGCACAGATTCAGGGATTTTTTGATATTCCTGTCGATCACTTGATGGGTGCTCCTTTAATTGCAGACTACTTTGAGCGTCGTGGCATGGTTGGTTCTGACTATGTGGTTGTCAGTCCAGACCATGGTGGGGTGACTCGTGCTCGTAAATTGGCAGAGTTTTTGAAAACTCCGATTGCCATTATTGATAAACGTCGTAGCGTGGACAAGATGAATACCAGTGAAGTGATGAACATCATTGGTAAGGTAGAAGGCAAGACTTGTATCTTGATTGACGATATGATCGATACAGCTGGAACTATTTGCCATGCGGCGGATGCTCTTGCAGAAGCTGGTGCTATCGAAGTTTACGCAAGCTGTACGCACCCAGTTCTTTCAGGGCCTGCTATGGATAATATCCAAAAATCAGCTATTAAAAAATTAGTTGTTTTGGATACTATCTACCTACCAGAAGAACGTTTGATTGATAAGATTGAGCAAATCTCTATCGCTCATCTCTTGGCAGATGCTATCATCCGTATCCATGAAAAACGTCCTCTATCTCCATTATTTAGTATTGAGAAAAAAATCTAACGAATTCGTTGGATCAGATAAAACTCCTAACAAAGTGATAGACCTTGTTGGGAGTTTTCTTAATTAGATCAGAAAAATGTGAAAATTTCACTAATTGTTCGTTTTTTAGTCCATTTTTTTCCTTAATCTTTCGAGAATATTGCTTGTTTTTTAAGAATATAATAAATTTTACTCGTTTTTTACCAGAAATTTTAAAAATACTTTAAGAAAAAGCTTGACAACTCAAATATATGTGATATAATTTGAGGTAATAAAGGTTATCCTTATAATTAAAATTAAAATTAAAGAGGAGATAAAACATGAAGAAAGTTTTATTGACATCAGCAGCAGTTCTTGCAGTATTCTCTGCAGCAGCTCCAGTTTTTGCACAAGGTGAAAACCCAAATGCTTCTAACCAATTGATCCAAAAGAAATATGTTTCTTGGCGTGATGCAGCAGATGAAGCTCAAAGACAAGTTGAACTTCATGCAGCTGACATTCAAGCAGAAGCAGAAGCTAGTGTAGAAGGATATGCTAAAGCACTTGAAACAGCTAAAGCTGAATTGGCAAAATTATCAGATTATTCTTACGCAAAACTCAAGGATAGTTATAAAGGAGATGGTGCTTCTTTAAAAGAATCTGATGTTGAATTCCAAGGTGGAAACAGCCAAGCTGTAGCTGCAAAACGTGAACAATTGCAAGAAAATGTTAATGCTGCTCAAAAAGCTTATGATAAAGCTTTGAAAGAAGCAGTTACTACTGTAACAAATAAATATCGTAAACATTTTGAAGAAGTTTACATTGCAGCTGCACAAGCACAAGGAAACTACTACAATGAGTCAGGTGTAGAAGCTAACCGTACAAATGAACAACGTATCGCTGATGACCAAGTAGCACAAGGTACAGCTGCGTCAGCTGCCCAAGCAGCAGCAGACCAAGCTGCAACTAAACCAGAAGATGGTAAACCAGGTGCTAAAGACCAAGCTAAAAAAGCAGACGAAGCTGCTAAAAAAGCAGGTGTAAATGCTAAAGCAGGCGCAAATGCTAAAGCAGGTCAAAAAGCCCTTCCAAAAACACACGCTGCTAAATAATTTTATTTAAAAAGTAGCCAATCACTGAAACTTGGTTTCAGTGATTTTTTTGGTAAAAAATGAGGGAGGAAAAGATGAGTAGACGTTCTACGACAAAGAAATCATCAATTACTAAAATAATTGCTTCAATCGTTGCAGTAGCTGTCGTTGCTTTGGGAGGCTTTTTTATCTATAAAAGTTTCTTAGCACCAAGTGGAGATAAGATAAAATCAGAACAAACTTATATTGCTAGTGATGAAGAAAAGGAATATCTTGCTAATAAATTTAAAGGCTTGCTCGCAACAAACTCTGAAACAGTTGGTTATGTCTATATTCCTGGTACACAGTTGGATGAACCAGTTGTTCAAACAACGGATAATGCGACTTATTTAGATAAGCGCTTTGATGGCGTTAACGAGCCCTTAATGGGGACAGTCTTTATGGACGCCGATAACAAGAAGGACTTTAGCGATCGATTGACTTGGTTATTTGGTCATGCTCGTGGTAGTAAAGTGGTTGACCACCGTATGTTTAAAGATGTAAATTACTTCAGTCGCCAAGAATATTTTGATGCACACCCTTATGTTGTCATTGAAACTCCAGAGAGAAAGTATTATTATGAAGCTGTTGCTATGATTATTGTTCCAGAAGAAACAGCTTTTTACCGTACTTCTTTTGATGATGATAAGGATTTCGAGAAACAGCTAGGCATTATTTATGATACTGCAGAGGTTAAGAAACCAAATGTTAAGGTATCAGCTAAGGATAAATATCTTGTTCTTTCTACTTGTCGTGAAGAAGATGATACGATTCGTGCCAATCTCTACCTTCGACAAATTCCTGACTCAGAGATGAGTGACTTTGTCAAACAACATGGAGAAAGTCTTCAGTATAAACCAACAAGAGAATAATCTTTAAATAAGATCTTTATGAATCCTCCTCAAATTAAATGAAATAGTTTAATTTTGGGAGGATTTTTTGATTTTATAGTAAATTTCTGCAAACCCTTTCAAAATATGCTATACTGATGAAAAAGGAGGATTTTTATGACTCAAGAATTTATCAATCCAAGTGATGGCGTAATTCGTCAGTATCTAGAAACCAGTAAAACTCTAGCAGTAGTGGGCTTGTCTGACCGTGAGGAGACAACTAGCAATAGAGTGACAAAGGAAATGCAGGCTCGTGGCTATAAAATCATACCAGTAAACCCTAAGGCTGCAGGTGGGGAAATCTTGGGAGAAAAGGCTTATGCCAGTCTAGCTGAGATTCCTTTCCCTGTAGATATCGTTAATGTCTATCGTCGTAGTGAGTTTCTACCAGATGTGGCACGAGATTTTCTCAAGGCTGATGCTAAGATTTTCTGGGCGCAACTAGGACTTGAAAGTCTAGAAGCGGAAGAAATCTTGCGTGCTGGAGGTTGCGATGATATCGTGATGAACCGTTGTATTAAGAGAGAACATACACGCTTAATTCTTGAACAATAAAAAGGTAGCTTGAGGGCTACCTTTTGTGTTATACTCAATGAAAATCAAAGAGCAAACTAGCCGCAGGCTGCTCAAAACACTGTTTTGAGGTTGTAGATAAGACTGACGAAGTCAGTCACATATATAATCCAAGGCGACGTTGACGTGGTTTGAAGAGATTTTCGAAGAGTATTAGAAAATACCGATGAGCGTTTGCATACCGAGACTAGTCAGGATAATGGCAATCCAGCAGAGGGCACCAAGAAGAATGGATTTACCGCTGGACTTAATCATAGCAATGAGATTAGTTTTGAGGCCGATAGCGCTCATGGCCATGATGATGAGGAATTTAGACAGTTGTTTGAGAGGTGCGAAGAAGCTACTACTGACACCGAAGGAAGTAAGGACGGTGGTTAGCAGAGAAGCTAGGATGAAGTAGAGAATGAAAACAGGGAAGATTTTTTTAAGTTTTACCCCTTGGTTGTTTCCTTGTTGACGACTTTGCCAGTAAGAGAGGAAGAGAGTGATAGGGATAATAGCTAGAGTACGGGTCAATTTGACAATGGTGGCAGCTTCGAGAGTATTGGACTGGTAAAGACTATCCCAGGCGCTGGCAGTGGCTGTTACAGAGGAAGTATCATTGACCGCAGTTCCTGCAAAGAGGGAGAAACCCTCGTTTGATAGGTGAAGCCAGGTTCCTAGGGTTGGGAAAATAAGTGCGGCCAGGACATTGAAGAAAAAGATAACGGAAATGGCTTGGGCGACTTCCTTTTCCTTGGCATGGATGACGGGAGCTGTCGCAGCAATGGCAGAACCGCCACAGATAGAGGAACCAACACCGATCAAGGTAGCTAGCTTTGTATCTAGGTCAAAAAAGCGCTGGAAGAGATAGGCAACAATCAAGGCTATAGAAATGGTGGATAGAATGACAGGGAGCGAAGATTTTCCTACTGCAAAAACTTGAGAGATATTGAGTCCAAACCCAAGCAAGATGACAGCGTACTGGAGTAATTTTTTAGAGCTGTAAGTTAAACCAGCATCCAGTTGTTTATAGGAAGTGAGAAAGGGGTGGAGAATCATGCCAATAAAGATGGCAAAGACAGGTGCCCCGACAACAGGCAAGAAGCTCCCTAAGGTCCAAGAGATGATGGAAATGATAAGACAGGCTAACAATCCTGTCCCATTTTTTGATAGAAATGACATAAAAACCTCCGAAAATAAGCACTTCTTATTATAGTCTTGTCTCGAAGAAAAGTAAAGAGAAAGTAAAGTTAAATAATTATTTGACAAGTTTCTCAAATTTATGTGATATTAGCTGTACAAGAACTGTAACGAAGTCTTGGCAAAAACAGAAATACCAGAGCTCCACCTCTGGTATTTCTGTTTGTCTAGTCATATTAAAACTAAACTCAGGTTATATTTTTTTGTCGCGCTTGTCTAGCCACTTTCTGACTATCCACTCAGAAATGACATTACCGATCTAGTAATCAATAATGGTGCTAGAATAGTTGTAACGAAGATTGGAAAAACCAATATATTACAAAAGTATACTCTATAATATTTAAATACTTATTAAATCAACGTTTCTAAAGGAAAAGTAGTTGTAAAATATTATATACAGCGTACTGTTAAACCAAGACGGTACCAAAAATTAAGGTTTCGGAGCTTATAAAATAAAGAAAAATGTCTCAATCAGTTGAGCTTTTTTAAGTACCATTTTGTAGCAAAGTGACGTAGTCGCTTTTTATGTGGAATAGGTGAGATAAAAAAACAGTGTTTCGTTTTTGGTCGATGAAGTAGAGTAAGACATACTGACCGATAATTTTTCCTCGTGTAGGGTACTTACTATTAATCTTTACACCAATTTTTTCATCGGCGTCAAAACCAGCCTCAGGAAAGACTTCTAAACTTTTTAAGCCATCTAAAATTTTACTCACAGTATTTTTAGCAGACTGAGGTGATAAAAGAACAGTAGTGATGTAATCATGGATACTGTCAATAGCTTGGCTCACTTCATCAGAAATAATTACTTTATAAGTCATAGCGTGCCCTCATACTGTCTAGGGAAGTCCCTTTTCCTGCTTCATATTCTCTTAAGGCTCGTTCGGATTGAGCTTGTAATTCCTCAATCAACTGTTCACGGTGTAAATCTTCTGCAGTCTTGATTGGCAAGTCCTGTTCGAGGACAATCTGCTCTATAAAAAGAGTGATAGCATCCGTCATGGTCATTCCTTTTTCCTTGATAATGGCTCTAGCTTGTTCCATTGCTAACTCATTGATTTTAAAATTGTATTGCTTAACAAGTGATGTAGTCATGGTATATCTCCGTTCTATATCGTGTATATCCAGTATATATTTTTTGAACTTTTTTTGCAAGAAAAAAATTCTTGAATATACTCCAAGAGTGAAACGAATAGGACCAGTGGTGGAGCGGGTTCTTTACAGCCTAAAGCTGAAGGTAGTGCCGAACCTGAAGCTGAATTATCGGTAACATTTAAGCAAACTGTTACCAGTCACCCGACATCATCTTATCCTTAGTTATAAGTTTAGGATAAATAAGAGAGAATATCGACAATAATTCTTATTACAACCATCTGTCCTGTACCTTTGTTTGATTTTCTTGTTTTTGAATAAATTGTCTGACTGTATCTTTCAAATGTTTCTGAAATTCAAGAATCTGACTAAATTCATTTAGACTAGCCTGATTATCTTCGTTTACTTTTTTTGTGACCTGATTTATATTGATTCCTATCCGATTTATTTCCTTACGCAACTTCTCAATACTCGTCGAAAATCTCCTAATACGTTGTCATCTTCGACTTACCTAACTTTAGTTATGCTTTCACCTCGATTCCTAGTTTCATGAGATTTTCATTGAGGATTCTAAAAACATAGTGTTGTAATGAATTTAAATGAACATACATCAGTTGCTTATGCTAGTGTGATTTTGCGGTCAGAGAGCTTTTGTAGTATAATAGACATATGTTCTTTAAGCAAGGAGGGTATCTATGGACTTAACCAAGCGATTTAATAAACAATTAGATAAGATTCAAGTTTCCTTGATTCGTCAGTTTGACCAGGCTATTTCAAAGATTCCTGGGGTTCTACGTCTGACATTGGGAGAGCCTGACTTTACAACTCCAGACCATGTCAAGGAGGCGGCTAAGCGAGCTATTGACCAAAATCAATCCTACTATACAGGGATGAGTGGTTTGTTGACCTTGCGCCAGGCAGCTAGTGATTTTGTAAGAGAAAAATACCAGCTAGACTATAATCCAGAGAATGAAATCTTGGTCACAATTGGTGCGACAGAGGCTCTATCAGCTACTTTGACAGCTATTTTAGAAGAGGGTGACAAGGTTCTCTTGCCAGCTCCTGCCTATCCTGGTTATGAACCAATTGTTAATCTAGTTGGTGCAGAGATTGTCGAGATTGATACGACTGAGAACGGTTTTGTCTTAACTCCTGAAATGCTGGAGAAGGCAATTCTGGAGCAGGGTGACAAGCTCAAGGCAGTCATTCTCAACTATCCAGCTAATCCTACAGGAATTACTTATAGTCGCGAACAGTTGGAAGCCTTGGCAGACGTTTTACGTAAGTATGAGGTTTTCGTTGTCTGTGATGAGGTCTACTCAGAATTAACCTATACAGGGGAAAATCATGTCTCTTTGGGAACAATGCTGAGAGATCAGGCCATTATCATTAACGGTCTATCCAAATCACATGCTATGACAGGTTGGCGTTTAGGCTTTATCTTCGCACCAGCAAACTTCACAGCTCAGTTAATCAAGAGTCACCAGTATTTGGTAACTGCTGCAAATACTATGGCTCAACATGCTGCAGTAGAAGCCTTAACAGCTGGTAAAGATGATGCAGAACCTATGAAGAAAGAGTATATCCAACGTCGGGACTACATTATCGAGAAAATGACTAATCTTGGTTTTGAGATTATCAAACCAGACGGTGCCTTTTATATCTTTGCTAAGATTCCAACAGGCTACAATCAAGATTCGTTTGCTTTTCTAAAAGATTTTGCTCACAAGAAGGCTGTTGCCTTTATCCCTGGTGCAGCTTTTGGTCAATATGGAGAAGGTTATGTGCGCTTGTCTTATGCAGCTAGCATGGAAATCATCAGAGAAGCTATGAAACGTCTTGAGGAGTACATGAGAGAAGCATGATTCAGTCTATTACGAGTCAGGGGTTGGTGCTCTACAATCGTAATTTTCGTGAGGATGACAAGCTAGTCAAGATTTTTACAGAGCAGGTCGGCAAGCGGATGTTTTTTGTCAAACATGCCGGTCAGTCTAAACTGGCTCCAGTTATTCAACCTTTGGTGCTGGCTCGTTTTCTTTTGCGAATCAATGATGATGGACTTAGTTATATTGAAGACTATCATGAGGTGATGACCTTTCCAAAAATCAATAGTGATCTCTTTGTCATGGCCTATGCGACCTATGTGGCAGCTTTGGCAGATGCTAGTTTGCAGGACAATCACCAAGATGCTCCCTTGTTTGCTTTTTTACAAAAGACTTTAGAGTTGATGGAAGAGGGGCTAGATTATCAAGTTTTGACCAATATTTTTGAAATTCAGATCTTGACCCGTTTTGGAATTAGTCTTAATTTTAATGAGTGTGTTTTTTGCCATCGGGTGGGTCAGGCCTTTGATTTTTCTTTCAAATATGGTGCTTGCTTATGTCCTGAGCATTACCATAAGGACGAGAAACGTTGTCATCTGAATCCAAACATTCCCTATTTGCTCAATCAATTTCAAGCTATCAACTTTGAGACTTTAGAGACTATTTCTCTCAAGTCTGAAATCAAGCAAGAATTGCGTCAGTTCATGGATCAAATTTATGAAGAGTACGTCGGAATTCACCTAAAATCAAAGAAATTTATTGATTCCCTAGCTGATTGGGGACAATTACTAAAAGAGGAAGACAAATGAAAAAAATCGCAGTAGACGCAATGGGTGGCGATTACGCACCTCAAGCCATCGTTGAGGGTGTCAATCAAGCTCTTGCTGACTTTTCAGATATTGAAATTCAACTTTACGGAGACGAAAGCAAAATCAAGCAATATCTAACAGCTACAGAACGCGTCAGCATTATCCATACAGATGAAAAAATTGATTCGGATGATGAACCGACAAAAGCCATCCGTAAGAAGAAAAATGCCAGTATGGTATTGGCTGCTAAAGCTGTCAAAGATGGTGAGGCTGATGCCGTGCTATCAGCAGGGAATACGGGTGCTTTGCTTGCGGCAGGATTTTTCATCGTTGGTCGCATCAAGAATATCGATCGTCCAGGGCTTATGTCAACCTTACCAACAGTTGATGGAAAAGGATTTGACATGCTAGACCTCGGTGCCAATGCAGAAAACACAGCCCATCACCTGCATCAATACGCCATCTTAGGTTCTTTCTATGCTAAAAATGTTCGTGGAATTGCAAAACCACGAGTTGGTTTGCTTAATAACGGGACAGAGAGTAGTAAGGGCGACCCGCTTCGCAAGGAAACTTATGACTTGCTAGCAGCTGATGAGAGTTTGAACTTTGTCGGTAATGTGGAAGCGCGTGATTTGATGGAGGGTGTTGCAGATGTTGTCGTGGCAGACGGTTTCACGGGAAACGCTGTGCTAAAATCCATCGAAGGAACAGCCATGGGAATCATGGGCTTGCTTAAAAATGCTATTACAGGTGGTGGACTTCGAGCAAAACTTGGTGCTCTTCTTCTTAAGGATAGTCTTAGAGGTTTGAAAAAGCAACTCAACTATTCAGATGTTGGGGGGGCCGTCTTGTTTGGTGTTAAGGCGCCGGTTGTTAAGACTCATGGCTCAAGTGATGCCAAGGCTGTGTATAGTACGATTCGTCAGATTCGTACTATGCTAGAAACAGACGTAGTTGCTCAAACTGCGCGTGAATTTTCAGGAGAATAATATATATGACAGATAAAGAAATTTTTGACCGTGTCGTGACCATTATCCAAGAACGTCAAGGGGAAGACTTCGTAGTAACAGAAGCCTTGAGTTTGAAGGATGATTTAGATGCTGATTCGGTAGATTTGATGGAATTCGTACTAACCATTGAGGATGAATTCGGAATCGAAATTAGTGATGAAGAAATCGACCACCTCCAAAGTGTAGCAGATGTATTGAAAGCCATTAAAGATAAAATCTAACATAAAGCAACATGCAAGTCATGTTGTTTTTTTGTTTCTCGAAAAAAGATAAGATTTTGAAGTTTTATAGTCGAGTTTACGAATAAAAAGATGAGAACAAAAAAGGAGGATTGCTGATGTATGTGACAGGTCTTTATCCGTGGTTGATCAAGTGGTTTTTAAAATAAATTTGACTTAGTTGTTTATTTTAAAATTATTTTATCGAATAGATAAGTAAGAAGAATAGGAAAGGAGTTTGATTAATGTATTTACCAATTTTACTTCCATGGTTTATCAAATGGTATTTTAAATAAATTAAATTTATTCATTCATTTTAAAATGATTTCTTGAATAGATAAGTGAGAAGAAAAGGAAGGAGAATAGAAATGATTATTTCAGTTATTTATCCAATTTGGCTTTTAAAATGGTTTAAAGGTTAAAAATCACAAACAAAAAACTATAAAAATAAAGGAGAAAACAAATGACAAACTTTGACAAAATGGAACAGAACTTTGCAGCTCTTACGGAAGAAGAGCTGATGGAAGTGGATGGGGGAGCACTGCCTCTTGTACTCGCTGGAGTATCTATTTGGAAGGTAGGTGCGGCAGTAGCAGGTGGAGCAACAGCGCTTTTTGCTGGAGGAGCAGCTTTGGGGTATTATGCAAATAGACCATAATCTGATTGTAGTCAGAGAGGCATTTCTATGTTTTTAAAAAAAGAAGTGATATTATTAGGGGTATTGTTATCGCTACGTATTATTTTTACTATTGTTCAAATTTTAATTGACTATAAAATATTACCTGGACAGTATAGTGTAAATTTTATGGATATTTCAGAAGTATTTACCTATCCAATACTCATTTTAATCATTTATATAGCAATAAAATATAATACAAAGGAGTAATGATGAACATGAACTTAGAACAATTTTATCAATTATCTGACGATGAATTAGTGAGAACAAAAGGTGGTTTTGGTCTTGCGGAAGCAGTTGGGATTGCAGGAGTACTGAATGCTGCTGTACAAATTTTTAATGCTGGTTACAAATTTGGTTCAGATTTTGCTCGTCGTGGGCGTTAGATAATGAACAATCGCAACACTGATCTCAATACATTGTTGCCATAGTTCCTTTGGTGGCAATAGGTCTCAATCTCGTGCTTCATGTAATTCGTACAGGTTCTTTATTATCCTTTGATTGGAAATGGTATTTAGTTGGATTGATTGCCTCAGGCTATTTTGGGATTTTTTGCAAGGATTTGTCAAAATATAATCCAAACTATAAATGATGAATCTGAATGAAAAGGATTTTGTCCGTGTGAATGGCGGAAAAACTCTGTCATTTTTGTCAGATAAATAGGAGTCTGCTATGAAAAAATTTTTATTGGGATTTGCTGAGGGATATTTTATCGTGTCAGTCATTATCTACATTGTAACGTATTTGATTTTGAAAAAACCGATCAATACCTTGTTTTATCCAGAAATCTATCCGATTCTACTTGGTCTGTTTTATGTAGGGTATAAGTGTAGTTCAGAAAATAAAAATGATCTATTTGAAACTAATCATTAAGTTGAACTAAAAAGGAATAAAAGTGAACTTGTATGAAAAATCTAAAAAATGTAATGGGAGCCTTTTTAATTATTTTTGGAGTGCTTTGCATATTAGGAGACTTAAATGTAATTACCTTTAATGTTGAAAAATATTTCCAATCAGAGTTATTTGTTCCGATGCTTATTTTGATGATGAGTTATTTAGATTCAGGTAAAGACAAGGTTTAAATAGAACTATTATTAGTATGTGGCAAATGCTATTGAATAATCATCTTTTAGTTGTTATCAATGAAATAGGAACTAAAAAAGAATGGAGAAATAAATGAATATCTCAGAAGAATTTGCGGCTATCATTATATCAGCCTCAGGAATAGTAGGACTTTTGGTTGGAGTAGCTATTGGATTAGCTAGTATTATTTAAAAAGGAGTAGATGAAAGATGAAGAAACTGAGTAAAAAATTTGCTATTATGACAGAGGAAGACTTGGCTGTAACTAAGGGAGGTTTCATTGCTAGTGCTTCCACGGCGATTGCTTGGGGAGTTTTAGGAGGAACTTCTTATATGTTTGGGCGTTATTTAGGAAGTAGACGTTAATTTAAAAATTTGTGGCAAATCGTAAAAAAATTGGAAAAGGTAAGAAATATTAATCATTATATTTTCTAGGTAGGACGTTTCTTCTACCTATTTTTATTTAGGAAAAAGTGCCGTTCAGGTGCAGTTATTGTTTTTTTAGAAATAATTTTCTTTTTGCTTCTTTGTTTGGATAAAATAATCTTACAAAGTTTTCTTTGGAGATTGTTAGGAAAAGGAGTAGAATATGAAATTTAGTAAACGGCATTATCGTCCTCAGGTAGACCAGATGGACTGCGGTGTGGCTTCATTAGCCATGGTCTTTGGTTATTATGGTAGTTATTATTCTCTGGCTCACTTGCGAGAGTTGGCCAAGACGACCATGGATGGGACTACGGCTTTAGGCTTAGTCAAGGTTGCAGAGGAAATTGGTTTTGAGACGCGAGCAATAAAGGCGGACATGACCTTGTTTGATTTGCCGGATGTAACCTTTCCTTTTGTGGCTCATGTGCTTAAGGAAGGAAAATTGCTCCATTATTATGTAGTGACTGGGCAGGACAAGAACAACATTCATATCGCTGATCCAGATCCTAGTGTTAAGCTGACCAAGATTTCTCGTGAACGCTTTGCCAAGGAGTGGACAGGAATCACTATTTTTATGGCACCATCTCCGACTTATAAGCCTCATAAGGAACAAAAAAATGGTCTGCTTTCCTTTATCCCTATATTAGTGAAACAGCGAGGTTTGATTGTTAATATCGTTTTGGCGACCCTCTTGGTGACCTTGATTAACATTGTGGGTTCTTATTATCTGCAGTCTATCATTGACACTTATGTACCAGATCAGATGCGCTCGACACTGGGAATTATTTCGATAGGGCTAGTCATCGTTTATGTCCTTCAGCAAATCTTATCTTATGCCCAGGAGTATCTCTTACTTGTTTTGGGGCAACGCTTGTCGATTGACGTGATTTTATCCTACATCAAGCACGTTTTTCATTTACCTATGTCCTTTTTTGCGACACGACGGACAGGGGAAATCGTGTCTCGTTTCACGGATGCAAATAGTATCATCGATGCGCTGGCTTCGACCATTCTGTCAATCTTTTTGGATGTATCTACTGTCTTGATTATTTCAGTAGTTCTATTTTCGCAGAATAGCAATCTCTTTTTCATGAGTTTACTAGCCCTTCCTATCTACACAGTGATTATCTTTGCTTTTATGAAGCCCTTTGAAAAGATGAATCGGGAAACTATGGAAGCCAATGCGGTTCTGTCTTCTTCTATCATTGAGGACATCAATGGTATTGAGACCATCAAGTCCTTAACTAGTGAAAGTTCACGCTACCAAAAGATTGACAAGGAATTTGTAGATTATCTGAAAAAATCTTTTACTTACAGTCGAGCAGAAAGTCAGCAAAAGGCTCTGAAAAAGCTTGCCCAACTCTTGCTCAATGTTGCCATTCTCTGGATGGGGGCTCTCCTAGTCATGGATAATAAGATGAGTTTGGGCCAGTTGATTACCTATAATACCTTGCTTATTTACTTTACAAATCCTTTGGAGAATATCATCAATCTGCAAACCAAGCTTCAGACAGCGCAGGTTGCCAATAACCGTCTCAATGAAGTTTATCTGGTTACATCTGAGTTTGAGGAAAAGAAAACAGTCTCAGATTTGAGCTTGCTGCAAGGAGATATGACTTTCAAGCAGGTTCACTACAAGTATGGCTATGGTCGAGATGTCTTGTCGGACATCAATCTAACCATTCCGCAAGGCTCTAAAGTGGCTTTTGTGGGAATTTCAGGATCGGGTAAGACGACCTTGGCTAAGATGATGGTTAATTTTTACGATCCAAGTCAGGGGGAGATTAGTCTGGGTGGTGTCAATCTCAATCAGATTGATAAAAAGGCTCTGCGCCAGTATATCAACTACCTGCCTCAGCAGCCCTATGTTTTCAATGGAACGATCTTGGAGAATCTTCTCCTCGGAGCTAAGGAGGGGACGACCCAGGAGGATATCTTGAGAGCAGTGGAGTTGGCAGAGATTCGGGAGGATATTGAGCGCATGCCACTGAATTACCAGACAGAATTGACTTCGGATGGATCGGGCATTTCAGGTGGTCAACGTCAGAGGATCGCTCTGGCGCGTGCTCTCTTGACCGATGCGCCTGTCTTGATCTTGGATGAGGCGACCAGCAGTCTGGATATTTTGACCGAGAAGCGAATTGTCGATAATCTGATGACTTTGGATAAGACCTTGATTTTCATCGCCCACCGCTTGACCATTGCTGAGCGGACAGAGAAGGTTGTCGTTTTGGATCAGGGAAAGATTGTCGAAGAGGGTACACATATGGAATTACTGGCTCAGGGTGGTTTCTATGCCCACTTGGTGAATAGTTAGAGAGGAGAAAAGATGCAATCAGAATTTTTAGAAAGTGCTGAGTTTTACAATCGTCGTTACCATAATTTTTCTAGTTATGTGATTTTTCCAAGTTTTATCTTGTTTTTGTTCCTGATCGTTTTTTCAATCTTTGCCCAAAAGGAGATAAGCTTGACAGCTGGAGCTACGGTAGAACCTGCTCGTATCATTGCTACCATTCAGTCTAGTAGTAATAGTAAGATTGTGGCGAATCATTTGGCTGAAAATAAGTTTGTCAAGCAAGGGGATCTTCTCGTTCAATACCAAGAGGGAGCAGAAGCCGTTCAGGCTGAGAATTATGCCAGTCAGTTGGAAATGCTCAAGGATCAGAAGGTTCAACTGGAGTATTTAAAAGCAAGCCTTCAAGCAGGAAGTGATCAATTTCCAGAAGCAGATAAATTTGGCTATCAGCATAGTTTTTTAGATTATCTAAATCAAGTTGCTAGTTTACGGAGTCAGGTTGAGCAACAAAATGCTAGTATATCATCTCAAAATGCAGCAGCCAGTGGTAGTCAGGCAGAATTAGGCAATCTCATCGGAGAAACCCAGTCCAAAATTAAAGAATATCAGCAAGCCAAGTCTGCTATTCAGGGTGATGGACACTTAGAGAGTGATCATCCAGCTTATGCTATTTATCAGTCGACAAAGGAGCAAGGATCGGAAACCAAACAGCAGGCCTTATCTCAGCTAGATGCTCAAATCACTCAGTTGGAGTCAACTCTTGCAGGTTATCGAGTACAGTATGCAGGTTCAGGAGCCCAGCAAGCTTATGCATCTGGATTGGGAAGTCAGTTGGAGTCATTAAAATCTCAGCAACTAGCCAAGGTAGGCCAGGAATTAACGCTCTTGGATCAGAAAATTCTTGAAGCGGAGTCGGGTAAAAAGATTCAAGGGAATCTTTTAGAGAAGGAGAAAATTACAGCAACAGAAGATGGTGTTCTACATTTGAATCCTGAGCATAGTCGATCTACCATCATTCCAGAAGGAACTATCCTCGCTCACCTTTTTCCGCAGTTGGCTAGAGAGAGGAAGGCAAAACTGACAGCTTATATCAGTTCTAAGGAAGTGGCTGGTCTCAAGCCTGGAAATGAGGTACGATTTACAACGGTAACGGATGCCAATAAGCAGCTAGTATTGACATCCAAGATTACGAATATCGATACCAGTGCGACTCAGACAGAAAAGGGCAATTTCTTTAAATTAGAGGCAGAGACGGATTTGAATGCTGAACAAGCAGAAAAACTTCGTTATGGACTTGAAGGTCGTTTGACTATGATTACAGGTAGGAAGAGTTTTTTACGCTACTATCTTGATCGTTTTTTGAAACAAGAATAAAGTTCTCATTTTAACTCAATTCAATCTTAGAAAATCGCAAATGAAAATTCGTTTGCGATTTTTCTGTACTTTTTCAGATATGATATCAAATATAGTTCGTGAAATATTTGATTTTTGGTGTCTGTTGTGTTAGAATGATGTAAAGTAATACGAAAGGCGAACAAGAAAATGTCCAGTAAACTTATTTATACGGGAAAAGCTAAAGATATCTATACTACAGAAGACGAAAATGTGATTAAGTCGGTCTACAAGGACCAGGCAACCATGCTGAATGGAGCTCGCAAAGAGACCATTGAGGGTAAAGGTGTGCTGAATAATCAGATTTCGTCTCTTATTTTTGAAAAATTGAATGCGGCTGGTGTGGCGACACACTTTCTCGAACGTATTTCTGACACAGAACAACTCAACAAGAAAGTGACAATCATTCCTTTGGAGGTTGTTCTTCGTAACGTGACTGCGGGTTCTTTCTCAAAACGTTTTGGTGTGGAAGAAGGTTTGAATCTGGAAACTCCAATCGTTGAATTTTACTACAAGAACGATGATTTGGATGACCCATTCATCAATGATGAGCATGTGAAGTTCTTGGATATTGCCAATGATGAGCAAATTGTTTATATCAAGGAAGAAACGCGTCGTATCAATGAATTGCTGAAAGATTGGTTTGCACAAATTGGTCTTCGCTTGATTGACTTCAAATTGGAATTTGGTTTTGATAAGGACGGTAAGATTATCTTGGCAGATGAATTCTCACCAGACAACTGCCGTCTTTGGGATGCGGAAGGTCATCACATGGATAAAGATGTTTTTCGTAGAGATTTGGGCAGTTTAACGGATGTTTACAAGGTCGTTTTAGAAAAATTGCAGGGCTTGAAGTAACTTGTTTGAAACGGAAAACCTTCGTCTTCGATAACCTATTTTAATAGAAATAAAGGAAATAAAATGGATAAACGTATTTTCGTTGAGAAAAAAGCTGATTTTCGTGTGAAATCGGACTCATTAGTAAAAGAATTGCAGCATAATCTTCAGTTGAAAACGTTGAATGATCTTCGAATCGTTCAGGTTTACGATGTCTTTAATTTGGCAGAGGACTTGTTTGCGCGTGCGGAAAAACATATCTTCTCTGAACAAGTGACCGATACTGTTTTGGACGAGGCTGCGGTTAAGGCTGATCTTGAGAAGGTTGCTTTCTTTGCTATCGAAAGTTTGCCGGGTCAATTTGACCAACGTGCGGCATCTTCACAAGAAGCTTTGCTGTTGCTTGGTAGTTCAAATGATGTAACAGTTAATACAGCGCAACTTTACTTGGTTAACAAGGATATTGATGCGAATGAGTTGGAAGCTGTCAAAAATTACCTCTTGAATCCAGTGGATTCTCGTTTCAAAGATATCACTGTTGGCATTGCGAAGCAGGATTTCTCTGAGTCTGACAAGACCATTCCAAACTTGGATTTCTTTGAAAGCTATACAGCAGAAGATTTTGCTAAGTATAAGGCTGAGCAAGGCTTGGCAATGGAAGTGGATGACCTTCTCTTCATTCAAGATTACTTCAAATCTATTGGACGTGTGCCAACTGAGACTGAGTTGAAGGTTTTGGATACTTACTGGTCTGACCACTGCCGTCACACAACTTTCGAAACTGAGTTGAAAACCATCGACTTCTCAGCTTCTAAATTTGAAAAACAATTGCAGGCGACTTATGACAAGTATATTGCCATGCGTTATGAGTTGGGACGCACAGAAAAACCTCAAACCTTGATGGATATGGCGACTATTTTTGGTCGCTATGAGCGTGCCAATGATCGTTTGGACGACATGGAAGTGTCTGATGAAATCAATGCCTGCTCTGTTGAAATTGAAGTGGATGTTAATGGTGTCAAAGAACCATGGCTCCTCATGTTCAAAAACGAAACTCATAACCACCCAACTGAAATTGAACCATTTGGTGGGGCAGCTACTTGTATCGGTGGTGCCATTCGTGATCCATTGTCAGGACGTTCATACGTTTATCAAGCCATGCGTATCTCAGGTGCTGGTGATATCACAGCTCCAATTTCAGAAACTCGCGCTGGTAAATTGCCACAACAGGTGATTTCTAAAACAGCGGCTCACGGTTATTCTTCATACGGTAACCAAATTGGTCTTGCAACAACTTATGTTCGTGAATACTTCCACCCAGGTTTCGTCGCTAAGCGTATGGAGCTAGGTGCAGTTGTCGGTGCGGCTCCTAAGGAAAATGTTGTCCGTGAAAAACCTGAAGCAGGTGATGTGATTATCTTGCTTGGTGGTAAGACTGGACGTGACGGTGTCGGTGGTGCGACAGGTTCTTCTAAAGTTCAAACGGTTGAATCTGTTGAAACAGCTGGTGCTGAAGTTCAAAAAGGGAATGCCATCGAAGAACGTAAGATTCAACGTCTTTTCCGTAATGGAGAAGTGACACGTCTAATCAAGAAATCAAATGACTTTGGTGCTGGTGGTGTCTGTGTGGCTATCGGTGAATTGGCAGATGGTCTTGAAATTGATCTAGACAAAGTACCATTGAAATACCAAGGTTTGAACGGTACAGAAATTGCTATCTCTGAATCTCAGGAACGTATGGCCGTAGTGGTTCGTCCAGAAGATGTAGATGCTTTCGTTGCTGAATGTAATAAAGAAAATATTGACGCGGTTGTCGTTGCGACAGTGACTGAGAAACCAAACCTTGTCATGCACTGGAATGGTGAAACAATCGTTGATTTGGAACGTCGTTTCCTTGATACAAACGGTGTGCGCGTAGTTGTAGATGCTAAGGTGGTTGACAAGGATGTCAAGCTTCCAGAAGAACGTCAAACATCTGCTGAAACCCTTGAGGCTGATACTCTTGAAGTCTTGGCTGACCTTAACCATGCAAGTCAAAAAGGTTTACAAACCATCTTTGATAGCTCAGTTGGTCGTTCAACAGTTAACCACCCACTTGGTGGTCGCTACCAAATCACACCAACTGAAGCTTCTGTACAGAAATTGCCAGTTCAACATGGCGTGACTACAACTGCTTCTGTTATGGCGCAAGGGTTCAATCCTTATGTAGCAGAATGGTCTCCATACCATGGTGCTGCTTATGCGGTTATCGAAGCAAGCGCTCGTTTGGTTGCTGCTGGTGCCAACTGGTCTAAGGCTCGTTTCTCTTATCAAGAATACTTCGAGCGTATGGATAAACAAGCAGAGCGTTTTGGTCAACCAGTAGCTGCTCTCCTTGGATCCATTGAAGCTCAGATTCAACTTGGTTTGCCATCTATCGGTGGTAAAGACTCTATGTCTGGTACTTTTGAAGAATTGACGGTACCACCAACCTTGGTTGCTTTTGGGGTAACAACTGCAGATAGCCGCAAGGTACTTTCTCCGGAATTCAAAACTGCTGGTGAAAATATTTACTACATCCCAGGTCAAGCTTTGGCACAAGAAATTGATTTCAATCTCATCAAGTCTAACTTTGCTCAATTTGAAGACATCCAAGCTGACCATAAAGTCACATCTGCATCAGCTGTCAAATATGGTGGTGTGGTTGAAGCTCTTGCTCTTGCAACATTTGGTAACCATATTGGTGCCACTGTAACCCTTGAAAATCTTGAGACTGCCTTGACAGCTCAATTGGGTGGATTCGTCTTCACATCTCCTGAAGACATTGCAGGTGTTGCCAAGATTGGACGAACAGTAGCTGACTTTACACTTTCTGTCAATGATGTAACGCTTGATGGACACAAGCTTGACAGTGCCTTCCAAGGTAAATTGGAAGAGGTTTACCCAACGGAATTTGCACAAGCAACTGAGTTGGAAGAAGTACCTGCTGTGGCATCTGATGCTGTGATCAAAGCTAAAGAAACAGTTGAGACACCAGTGGTTTACATCCCGGTGTTCCCAGGAACTAACTCGGAGTATGACTCCGCTAAGGCCTTTGAAAAAGAAGGTGCAACAGTCAACTTGGTACCATTTGTCACACTGAATGAAGAAGCCATTGTCAAGTCGGTTGACACCATGGTTGACAACATCGAAAAAGCCAACATTATCTTCTTTGCAGGTGGCTTCTCAGCAGCGGATGAACCAGATGGATCTGCTAAATTTATCGTTAATATCTTGCTTAACGAAAAAGTGCGTGCAGCCATTGATAGCTTCATCGAAGGTGGTGGTTTGATTATCGGTATCTGTAACGGATTCCAAGCTCTTGTCAAATCAGGTCTTCTTCCATACGGTAACTTTGAAGATGCAAGCAGTACCAGTCCAACCCTCTTCTACAATGATGCTAACCAACACGTGGCTAAGATGGTTGAAACACGGATTGCCAACACGAACTCGCCATGGCTTGCTGGAGTGGAAGTTGGTGACATCCATGCCATTCCAGTATCACACGGTGAAGGTAAGTTTGTCGTGACTGCTGAGGAATTTGCGGAGCTCCGTGATAATGGTCAAATCTTTAGCCAATACGTTGACTTCGAAGGAAAACCAAGCATGGATTCAAAATACAATCCTAACGGATCTGTCAATGCGATTGAAGGTATCACAAGTAAGAACGGTCAAATTATTGGGAAGATGGGGCACTCAGAACGTTTCGAAGACGGTCTCTTCCAAAATATTCCAGGAAATAAAGACCAATATCTCTTTGCATCAGCGGTTAAATACTTTACTGGGAAATAGGCTTTGCAGATTTTCTAATAGATAAGCATCAGTAAATGTAAAATCAAGTAGATGCAACTTGCGATAATTGCAAATGATTTGTTGTTGCGAGTGAAACGAGCTTCTACCGTATCATTCCGCTCTAGTATCGTTAAGGAATGATGCAGAAATGAAAATTAGGTATATAAAATGACATACGAAGTAAAATCTCTTAATGAAGAATGTGGTGTTTTTGGTATCTGGGGTCACCCAGACGCTGCCAAATTGACCTATTTTGGACTCCATAGTCTTCAGCACCGTGGTCAGGAGGGGGCAGGAATCCTCTCCAATGACAAAGGGAAATTGAAGCGTCATCGTGATATGGGGCTTTTATCAGAAGTCTTCAAAAATCCTGCGAATTTGGATAAATTGACAGGAACTGGAGCGATTGGACACGTGCGTTATGCGACTGCGGGAGAAGCTTCTGTAGACAATATCCAACCTTTCCTCTTTCGCTTTCACGATATGCAGTTTGGTTTGGCTCATAATGGGAATTTGACCAATGCAGAATCTCTCAAGAAAGAATTGGAACAAAGAGGAGCAATCTTTAGCTCGACTTCTGATTCAGAAATCTTGGCTCACTTGATTCGCCGTAGCCACAATCCAAACCTGATGGGTAAAATTAAGGAAGCCCTCAGTCTTGTTAAAGGTGGTTTTGCTTATCTCTTGATGTTTGAAGATAAGTTAATTGCAGCGCTTGATCCAAACGGGTTCCGTCCTCTGTCAATCGGGAAAATGGCTAATGGAGCAGTAGTGGTTTCATCTGAAACCTGTGCCTTTGAAGTAATCGGTGCTGAGTGGATTCGCGATGTGAAACCAGGCGAAATTGTCATCATTGATGACAATGGCATCCAGTATGACAGCTATACAAACGATACTCAGCTGGCAATCTGTTCCATGGAGTATATCTACTTTGCCCGTCCCGACTCTAACATCCACGGAGTCAATGTTCATACGGCACGTAAGCGAATGGGAGCTCAATTGGCACGTGAATTCAAGCATGAAGCTGATATCGTAGTTGGGGTACCAAACTCCTCACTCAGTGCCGCTATGGGTTTTGCGGAAGAATCTGGTCTGCCAAATGAGATGGGTCTCATCAAGAACCAATATACGCAACGGACCTTTATCCAGCCGACTCAAGAATTGCGCGAGCAAGGGGTTCGGATGAAATTGTCTGCCGTTTCTGGTGTCGTTAAAGGCAAACGCGTGGTCATGATTGATGATTCGATTGTACGAGGAACAACATCACGTCGCATTGTCCAACTCTTGAAAGAAGCGGGGGCATCAGAAGTACACGTTGCCATTGGTAGTCCTGCTCTTGCCTATCCATGTTTCTACGGGATTGATATCCAGACACGTCAGGAGCTGATTGCGGCCAATCATACGGTCGAAGAGACTCGCCAAATCATTGGTGCGGATAGTCTGACTTATCTTTCTATTGATGGCTTGATTGATTCTATCGGCATCGAAACAGATGCGCCAAATGGCGGTCTCTGTGTCGCTTACTTTGACGGTGACTACCCAACGCCTCTCTACGACTATGAAGAAGACTATCGTAGAAGTTTGGATGACAAGATCAGTTTTTACAAATAGACGGCTAAAGACTCTCGATTAAAGAAAAGGAATGAATAAAATGACAAATAAGAATGCATACGCTCAATCAGGTGTGGACGTTGAAGCGGGTTATGAGGTTGTAGAACGAATCAAAAAACACGTAGCACGTACAGAGCGTGCGGGTGTTATGGGAGCTCTTGGTGGTTTTGGTGGCATGTTCGACCTTTCAAAAACAGGTGTTAAAGAGCCAGTTTTGATCTCAGGAACAGATGGTGTCGGAACTAAACTTATGCTTGCTATCAAGTACGACAAGCACGATACTATCGGTCAGGACTGTGTGGCTATGTGTGTCAACGATATCATCGCTGCAGGGGCAGAGCCTCTTTACTTCTTGGACTATATCGCAACTGGGAAAAATGAACCAGCTAAGCTAGAACAAGTGGTTGCTGGTGTGGCTGAAGGTTGTGTACAAGCCGGTGCAGCCCTTATCGGTGGTGAAACGGCTGAAATGCCTGGCATGTACGGCGAAGACGACTATGACTTGGCTGGTTTCGCAGTCGGTGTGGCTGAAAAATCTCAAATCATCGACGGCTCAAAAGTAGCTGAAGGGGATGTGATTCTGGGGCTTGCTTCAAGCGGTATCCACTCAAACGGTTACTCACTCGTGCGTCGTGTCTTTGCTGATTACACAGGTGAAGAAGTTCTCCCAGAACTTGAAAGCAAAAAACTTAAAGACGTTCTTCTGGAACCAACTCGCATCTATGTTAAGGCTGTCTTGCCACTCATTAAAGAGGAATTGGTGAATGGTATTGCCCACATCACAGGTGGTGGTTTCATCGAAAATGTGCCACGGATGTTCACTGATGATTTGGCTGCTGAAATTGATGAAAGCAAAGTGCCTGTTCTTCCAATTTTCAAAGCTCTTGAAAAATATGGCCAAATCAAACATGAAGAGATGTTTGAAATCTTCAATATGGGGATTGGTCTCATGCTTGCGGTGAAGCCAGAAAATGTGGAACGTGTCAAAGAACTTCTTGACGAACCTGTTTATGAAATTGGTCGGATTGTCAAGAAGACAGATGCAAGTGTGGTGATAAAATAATGGCTAAAAAAATTGCTGTTTTTGCTTCTGGAAATGGTTCAAACTTTCAAGTCATTGCAGAGCAATTTCCAGTTGAATTTGTCTTTTCAGATCACCGGGATGCCTATGTACTTGAGCGTGCAGAAAAGCTAGGGGTTTTATCTTATGCCTTCGAACTCAAAGAGTTTGAGAACAAGACAGACTACGAAGGAGCCATTGTCGAGCTCTTGGATGAACACCAGATTGACTTGGTTTGTCTCGCAGGTTACATGAAAATCGTCGGTCCAACCTTGTTAGCAGCTTATGAAGGCCGTATCATCAATATTCACCCAGCTTATCTCCCTGAATTTCCAGGCGCTCATGGTATTGAGGATGCTTGGAATGCAGGCGTTGACCAGTCTGGTGTGACCATTCACTGGGTGGATTCGGGTGTGGACACTGGTAAGGTTATCAAACAAGTCCGAGTGCCACGCTTTGAAGGTGATACCCTTGATACTTTCGAAACTCGCATCCACGCAACAGAGTACAAACTTTATCCAGAGGTGTTGGAACTTTTGGGAGTGGAGAGGAAAGAAAGAAATGCTAAGTAAATATTATTTTGAGTTATCGAACGAAGTAAAAAATATAAGCAAGTATTCTAACAAAGAGGAAAAAAGTAAATACCCTAAATGGTATCGGTTGAAAAGAATATTTTATATATCTATTATACTACTATATATATTATATATATTGTTTATATTATCTCCACTGATTTTAAAAAATATTTATTGGTATTGGGTGATAATCTCGTTTTTAGCAATCGATCTTATTACTCTAGTTATAACTACATTCTTTATATTTCGAGAATCTAAAAGAGTTCCCAATATTTACGCAACTAGGTCAGAGAAATTAAAAGAATATATCATAAAAAATTTTTCTGAAAGTCCTCTAAATGCAGTCGAAAGTTTAATAGAAGAATGTCGGGAATTTATAGAAAATCGCCAAAGAAGATTTTCTACAATTTCGAAGGCGTTATCAGTTACACTATCGATTGCAATTTTACCAGTACTGAATGTTAATTTAAAATTCTTCTTCAGTGGTAATTTATTTGACGAGATACAAAAGGATACAAAGAGTGCAGCTATATTAATAGGATTATTACTTATTGTATTGTTTATTATTTTATTCTTTATTTGGTTGTGGGATATCATAATATATGATCTACCATTTGGGGCAAATGGACGCAATATAAATCAATTAAAATTATTAATAGAAGTAAGGTATTTAATGTATAAAGGAAAAACTAACATGACTAAACGTGCACTAATTAGTGTTTCAGACAAAGCGGGCATCGTTGAATTTGCCCAAGAACTTAAAAAACTCGGTTGGGATATCATCTCAACAGGTGGAACTAAAGTTGCCCTTGACAATGCTGGGGTAGATACCATTGCCATTGACGATGTGACTGGTTTTCCAGAAATGATGGACGGTCGTGTCAAGACCCTCCACCCAAATATCCACGGTGGTCTCCTCGCTCGTCGTGACCTCGATAGCCACCTAGAGGCTGCCAAGGACAACAAGATTGACTTGATCGACCTTGTGGTGGTAAATCTTTATCCATTCAAGGAAACCATTCTCAAACCAGACGTGACTTATGCGGATGCCGTTGAAAACATCGATATCGGTGGTCCATCAATGCTTCGTTCAGCAGCTAAAAACCACGCTAGCGTAACGGTTGTGGTAGATCCTGCTGACTATGCGGTTGTTTTGGACGAATTGGCAGCAAACGGCGAAACAAGTTACGAAACTCGTCAACGTTTGGCAGCTAAGGTTTTCCGTCACACTGCGGCTTATGATGCCTTAATCGCAGAATACTTCACAGCTCAAGTAGGGGAAAGCAAACCTGAAAAACTCACTTTGACCTATGACCTTAAGCAACCAATGCGTTACGGTGAAAACCCTCAACAAGACGCAGACTTCTATCAAAAAGGTTTGCCAACAGCTTACTCAATTGCTTCAGCTAAACAGCTTAACGGTAAAGAATTGTCATTCAACAATATCCGTGATGCTGATGCCGCTATCCGTATCATTCGTGATTTCAAAGATCGTCCAACCGTTGTGGCTCTCAAACACATGAACCCATGTGGGATCGGTCAAGCTGATGATATCGAAACTGCTTGGGACTACGCTTATGAGTCTGACCCAGTTTCTATCTTCGGTGGTATTGTCGTTCTCAACCGTGAAGTAGATGCTGCGACAGCTCAAAAAATGCACGGTGTTTTCCTTGAAATCATCATTGCACCAAGCTATTCTGACGAAGCACTTGAAATCTTGACGACTAAGAAGAAAAACTTGCGTATCCTTGCCTTGCCATTTGATGCTCAAGACGCTAGCGAAGCAGAAGCAGAATACACAGGTGTTGTTGGTGGACTCCTTGTTCAAAACCAAGACGTGATCAAAGAAAGCCCGGCAGACTGGCAAGTGGTGACTAAACGCCAACCAACTGAGACAGAAGCGACAGCCCTTGAGTTTGCTTGGAAGGCTATCAAGTATGTCAAATCAAATGGTATCATCGTGACCAATGACCACATGACACTTGGTGTTGGCCCTGGTCAAACCAACCGTGTAGCTTCTGTTCGTATCGCTATTGATCAAGCTAAAGACCGTCTGGATGGCGCTGTTCTTGCTTCTGATGCCTTCTTCCCATTTGCGGATAACGTGGAAGAAATTGCCAAAGCAGGTATTAAGGCCATCATCCAACCGGGTGGATCAGTCCGTGACCAAGAATCCATCGAAGCTGCAGATAAATACGGCTTGACTATGGTCTTCACAGGCGTGAGACATTTTAGACATTAAGAAAACGAAAGGGAAGAAAACAGTTTCTTTCCTTTTTTGCTTAAAAAAGCTTAACGAAACAAGATTAAAACGAACGTTTATGATATAATGTTAGTAAATAATTCGCAAAAGAGGTTGAGAGATGAAACTGTTAGTTGTTGGCTCAGGTGGTCGTGAGCACGCGATTGCCAAAAAGTTGTTGGAGTCTAAAGACGTTGAGCAGGTTTTTGTGGCTCCTGGGAATGATGGGATGACTTTAGACGGACTTGATTTGGTAAATATCTCTATTTCCGAACATTCTAAGCTGATTGACTTCGCAAAAGCAAATGACATTGCTTGGACCTTTATTGGACCGGATGATGCCCTTGCAGCTGGTATTGTAGATGATTTCAATGCAGCTGGTCTCAAAGCTTTTGGTCCGACTAAAGCTGCAGCTGAGCTGGAGTGGTCTAAGGATTTTGCTAAGGAAATCATGGTCAAATACGACGTTCCGACAGCAGCCTATGGGACTTTTTCAGATTTCGAGGAAGCTAAGGCTTACATCGAGGAAAAAGGAGCTCCAATCGTCGTCAAGGCAGATGGTTTGGCCCTTGGGAAAGGTGTCGTTGTTGCGGAGACAGTTGAGCAAGCAGTTGAAGCCGCTCATGAGATGCTTTTGGACAATAAATTCGGTGATTCAGGCGCGCGCGTGGTCATCGAGGAATTCCTTGACGGGGAAGAGTTCTCTCTCTTTGCCTTTGTCAATGGTGATAAGTTCTACATTATGCCAACGGCACAGGACCACAAACGTGCCTACGATGGCGACAAAGGCCCTAACACTGGCGGGATGGGTGCCTATGCGCCAGTTCCTCACTTGCCACAGAGCGTGGTTGACACAGCGGTTGACACTATTGTCAAGCCAGTTCTTGAAGGAATGATCAAAGAAGGTCGTCCTTACACTGGTGTCCTTTACGCTGGACTTATCTTGACAGCTGATGGCCCTAAAGTCATCGAATTCAACTCACGTTTTGGTGATCCTGAAACGCAAATCATCTTACCTTGTTTGACATCTGACTTTGCAGAAAACATCACTGACATTTTGGATGGCAAAAAGCCAGCCATCACTTGGACGGACAAGGGTGTGACACTAGGTGTGGTTGTAGCCTCAAATGGCTATCCACTTGCTTATGAGAAGGGTGTCAAACTTCCAGCCAAGACAGAGGGCGACATCATCACTTACTATGCTGGTGCTAAATTCGCTGAAAATGGTCAAGACCTCCTCTCAAACGGCGGACGCGTCTATATGCTCGTCACAACAGCAGACACCGTCAAAGACGGCCAAAACATTATCTACAACGAACTCAACAAACAAAACACAGAAGGCTTGTTCTACCGAAATGACATTGGTAGCAAGGCTATAAAAGATTAAAAGATATTATAGTTGTCATGGCGAGCGAAAGCGAGCCAATGAGCGACAATCACCGCCGTTGTGAAAGAACGATTGGATTATAAGCCAATCGTTCAGGGAAATCGGAAGACTTAAGGCTTCCGATTTAGGCATGAGACACCTTTGGTGGCTGCTGCCGTCCCTCACAACCTAAGGTGATTGTCAAAAAAGGAAGAAAAAGGAAAAATTATGACTAAACCAGTAATTTCCATCATCATGGGCTCAAAATCCGACTGGGCAACCATGCAAAAAGCCGCTGAAGTCCTTGACAACTTCGGTGTTGCTTACGAAAAGAAAGTTGTTTCCGCACACCGTACACCAGACCTCATGTTCAAACATGCGGAAGAAGCACGTAGCCGTGGCATCAAGATCATCATCGCAGGTGCGGGTGGTGCAGCTCACTTGCCAGGGATGGTCGCTGCTAAGACTACACTTCCAGTCATTGGTGTGCCCGTCAAATCACGTGCGCTTAGCGGTGTGGATTCTCTCTACTCTATCGTTCAGATGCCAGGTGGGGTACCTGTCGCAACCATGGCTATCGGTGAGGCTGGAGCGACTAACGCGGCCCTCTTTGCCCTCCGTCTCCTCTCAGTAGAAAACCAGGCCATTGCAGATGCGCTTGCTAACTTTGCTGAAGAACAAGGAAAAATCGCAGAGGAGTCTACAAATGAGCTCATCTAAAACAATCGGAATTATTGGTGGCGGTCAGCTTGGTCAGATGATGGCCATTTCTGCTATCTACATGGGTCACAAGGTTATCGCGCTGGATCCTGCAGTGGATTGTCCAGCCTCTCGCGTGGCGGAAATCATCGTGGCTCCTTATAATGATGTGGATGCCCTTCGTCAGTTAGCAGACCGATGTGATGTCCTCACTTATGAGTTTGAAAATGTCGATGCTGACGGCCTTGACGCTGTTATCAAAGAAGGACAGCTCCCGCAAGGAACCGACCTACTTCGCATCTCCCAAAACCGTATTTTTGAAAAAGACTTTCTTTCCAATAAGGCACAAGTCACTGTGGCACCATACAAGGTTGTGGCCTCAAGCCAAGACTTGGCAGATATCGACCTCTCTAAAAACTATGTTCTCAAGACTGCGACCGGTGGCTACGATGGCCATGGTCAAAAGGTTATTCGTTCAGAAGAAGACTTGGAAGAAGCCTATGCACTAGCTGATTCAGCAGACTGTGTTTTGGAAGAATTTGTCAACTTTGACCTTGAGATTTCTGTCATCGTGTCAGGTAATGGCAAGGATGTGACAGTCTTCCCTATTCAGGAGAATATCCATCGTAACAACATTCTTTCAAAAACCATTGTGCCTGCTCGCATTTCTGATAGTTTGGCTGAGAAAGCCAAGGCCATGGCAGTGCGAATTGCAGAACAGCTTAACTTGTCTGGAACTCTCTGCGTGGAAATGTTTGCGACTGCTGACGACATCATTGTCAATGAAATTGCGCCACGTCCACACAATTCAGGTCATTACTCGATTGAGGCCTGCGACTTCTCCCAGTTTGACACCCATATCTTGGGCGTTCTCGGAGTACCACTCCCAGCAATTCACCTTCATGCTCCTGCTGTTATGCTCAATATTCTCGGCCAGCATGTTGAGGCTGCTGAAAAATATGTCACAGAAAATCCAAGCGCCCACCTCCACATGTATGGTAAAATAGAAGCGAAGCACAATCGCAAGATGGGACATGTGACTTTGTTTAGTAGTGTGCCGGATGAGGTGGAGGAGTTTGAGGAGTAAAAAATAGGTGTAGACAGTGTTATGTTAGATTTTCGGGATAGGTAGAAATTGCTTATTAAAGTTTTTTAAGGAGGTTTATGAAGTGGGGAAAAAAGAAACTGGAATAGAGGAAGTTGAGATTCAATCTGATGATCTATCAAGTATTGATGATACTGTTTTTAAAATTAGGTATTGGAATACAACATATACATTCGAGAGAATAGCTCAGCTTTACAGAAAGGAAAAGTTTGTTATTCCTGATTTACAAAGAGCATACGTTTGGACACAGGATATGGCATCGAGATTAATCGATTCTATTTTACTAGGAATACCCTTACCTAATTTCTTTATTTATAAAAATGAAGATGATACAAATGATATTATAGATGGTTTGCAAAGAATTATTACAATAGCAACCTTTATGAGTGAAGAAAAATTACCTGATAAAAAAATAATGTTCAAACTAAGTAACAATAATTCAGTCAGCTCCAAATGGCGTGGGAAATCATTTAGTGAGTTAACGCCAGAAGAGCAGGATAGACTGAGAGACGGTGAAGCGAATATTGTTTTTTTCGAACAACGCTATCCATCTACAAGAAAAAACGACATAAAAAAACATGTGTTTGAAAGAATAAATACTGGTGGTGTTAAGTTAACTTCTCAAGAAATAAGAAATGCTTTATACCCAGGTCCTTTGATGGAAAGGATTAAAGAGTTATCTTTTAAATGGAGAATGCTTGAAAAGCGTTTTACTGAAAAAGATTATAAGAAGTATAAAATAGATGAGCTGATTTTACGTATTGTTTCAATAGATAGTATTGTGAGCAATGATTATGAAGGATTGATAAAGAACGATCTTGGAGAAATTGTCCGTGCTAAAATTTCAAGTTCTATTATCTTGAAAAATCAAATTGACTGTTTTATGGAAAAATATCAAAATGGATATAAGGAACTTAATGTTTTTGAAGAGGCATTGGAAAGATATTATTCAGAAGAATACCCTAATTTTTTAGGTCGAAACAAACATAATATAAATTCGGTGTATGCTGAGACTGTATTTGTACTGCTTATGGCATCAATTAGAGGTGAAGTAAATCTTGATTTTTCTGAAGGAAATTATTGTCAGATAAAGGAACTGAGCTCAGAGAAAAAGTTGCCCTTTACTCGTAGAACAACAAATATAGATAATTTAAAAAAACGTCTTGATATATTTAAAGAAATATTGAGCGAGGGGCTGAGATGAGGCGGTTTTTTGTAAGATTACCTAGCTATCTTGGAGAAGATATTCGTTACATATTGACTGAATTTGAGAGATTAGAAATGCAGCTAACGGAGATGGAAGAAGAGTATAGTATTGAAAAACGCCATCTAATTCTCCTTATCGCAACATTTACTGAACAATCACTAAAATTGTTTAGGGATAATATTGTAAATGTCGATGAAGACATTCCTGAACATATTAAACAATATTTTCGAATAAAAAATGAAAAAGAACCTCTGTATGTAAAAAAGGATAGTGGAGATTCTATTTTTAAAAGTTTTGGTTTAAATGTAGAGAGTATTACAGCAAAAAAAATTAATCAAAAAAAACGAATAAGTTTTTTTGAAGGCCAACAGGATTTAGATGATTTCGAGACAATAATTAACAAGAATAGAAATATGGCTGCACATGAAACACAGCCAAACTTTACATTGGATTTTATTAAGATAAAAAAATTTTATGATTATTGTTTGTTATTTTTAGAACATTATTATCAACAGTTGGAGTCAATTATAAGTAATAGTAATGAAAATAGTATTTTTTTCTCTATAGAAAGATATATGGAATACTTTGTGAACGAATTTACCGAGGGGGTTGAAATGTTTTATTTAAAAAACAAACCTTCGATAAATATAAATTCAAAGGTTAAGGAACAATTCTCAAAAGATGAGTGGGAGATAGTTTTTAAACAATTTCTTATGATGCATGATTCCAAGAAGGCAAATAATAACTTCCTAAAGTCAGATATTCCAGTGTCGCAATTTACAACGTTATCTCAAGACTTAATGAGGCCTAAGAGGGAATGGGGAATGTTAGGTGGTCAAGATGCTATGCTATCAAAGTGTTCTCAGTTAGCAGGTATGGCAGAAGATAACAGAAAATTTATAAAATTTCCGATCAAAATAAAAGACAAAGAAATATTTTTTGGTAGAACAAGATAAGAAATATTTTATAGAATATTAAGGAGAAACAACATGATCGAACGTTATTCTCGCCCTGAGATGGCGAACATTTGGACTGAAGAAAATAAATACCGTGCTTGGCTTGAGGTGGAAATCTTGGCTGACGAAGCATGGGCTGAATTGGGAGAAATCCCTAAGGAAGATGTGGCTTTGATTCGTGAAAAAGCGGACTTTGACATCGACCGTATTTTGGAAATCGAGCAGGAGACTCGCCACGACGTGGTTGCCTTCACACGTGCGGTTTCTGAGACTCTTGGTGAAGAACGCAAGTGGGTTCACTATGGTTTGACATCTACTGACGTGGTGGATACTGCCTATGGTTACCTCTACAAACAAGCCGACGACATCATCCGCAAGGATCTTGAAAACTTCCTCAATATCATCGCTGATAAAGCGAAAGAACACAAGTTCACTATCATGATGGGGCGTACCCACGGTGTGCATGCTGAGCCGACAACTTTTGGTCTTAAATTGGCCACTTGGTACAGCGAAATGAAACGGAATATCGAGCGTTTCGAGCATGCGGCTGCTGGTGTGGAAGCTGGTAAGATTTCTGGTGCGGTTGGTAACTTTGCCAACATCCCACCATTCGTTGAAAAATACGTCTGCGATAAATTGGGTATCCGTGCCCAAGAAATCTCTACACAGGTGCTTCCTCGTGACCTTCACGCTGAGTACTTTGCAGTTCTTGCTAGCATCGCAACTTCTATCGAGCGTATGGCGACTGAGATTCGTGGTCTTCAAAAATCAGAACAACGTGAAGTGGAAGAGTTCTTTGCCAAAGGTCAAAAAGGGTCTTCAGCAATGCCTCACAAACGCAACCCTATCGGTTCTGAAAACATGACGGGTCTTGCGCGTGTGATCCGTGGTCACATGGTCACAGCTTATGAAAATGTGTCACTCTGGCACGAGCGTGATATCTCTCACTCATCAGCTGAGCGCATCATCGCACCAGATACAACCATCTTGATTGACTATATGCTCAATCGTTTTGGAAACATCGTTAAGAACTTGACAGTCTTCCCAGAAAACATGATCCGCAACATGAACTCTACATTTGGTTTGATCTTCAGCCAACGTGCTATGCTGACTTTGATTGAAAAAGGCATGACGCGTGAGCAAGCTTACGACCTTGTTCAACCAAAGACTGCCCAATCATGGGATAACCAAGTTGACTTCAAACCACTTCTCGAAGCAGATCCAGAAGTGACTTCACGTCTCACTCAAGAAGAAATCGACGAAATCTTCAACCCAACTTATTACACTAAACGTGTTGATGAAATTTTCGAACGCATCGGTTTGGGTGACTAATGATCACAATAAAAAGCGAGACTTTTGTCCCGCTTTTTATTTGTGCTTAATCTTTTTTCTTGCTAAGTCCGTAAGCTGTGAGAGCAGTCATAAGACCAGTAGCAATCAACCATTCTGAACCTTGGCTTCCTGTTTCAGGAAGTTTATTTTCTTTTGCTACAGGAGCTGGGCCTTGAGGAAGAGCTTTGTTTTCCTCAGCAGGAACAGATGCTGGAGCTGGTTCATTTGGAATTTCTAGTTTTGGTTTTTCTTCCGCAACAGGAGCTGGCACATTTGGAATCTTGAGTGCTGGTTTTTCTTCAGCGATAGCTGCTTGACCATGTTCATCGCCGACGTGAGTGACAGGGTTGCCAACTTCGATCACTTGAGCGACTGGTTCTTGAGCGACAACACTAGTAACCAATGTTTTAACTTCAGTTCCATCAGCAGCAGTAGTCACAGAGTAAAAATGGCTACGACGACCGTTGACACCTGCAGTTACTAGACGAGTTTGTCCCTTAGGTAGTGAAGGAGTCTCGCGAGTGATGGTTGTAAATGGAATTTCTTCATCTTCGATGACTACACGAGGTTTATTTACAACAGGAGCTTGACCTTTTTCGTCTCCTACATGTGTTGTTAATGTTCCAACTTCGACAACTTGATTAACAGCTTCTTTCGTTACTTGTCTTTCAAGAACTGTTTCTGTTTGCTTGCCATTCTCAGTCACAACTGAAAGATAGATAGTCCGTTCACCTTTGACACCTTCAGTGATGACTTTCTCTTTTCCTGCTGGTAGGTTAGGATTTTCTTTCTTAACAATCTCAAACGGAATTTCTTCTGTCTTAACTAGAAGCTCTGGTCGGTTTTCAACTGTAGCAGCAGTTTCACTCTCATCAAGGCTTCCTGAGTGAGTTGCAGCTGGTTTAAGACCTAGTCTAGCTACTTTAAGATTAGCTACAAGTGCATCCAACTCAGCTTGTTTATTACGGTTAAGATTGTAGTTAAGAGCTTCTTTAGCAACTTTGAGAGCGTCTAGGCTTTCTGTGCTATATCCTTCTAAGTTTTCAGGGATTTGAGCAAGTTCTTCGCGTAGTGCTTTGTAGTCAGCACGGAAGTAGTCTTTGTTGTGATCTGCAAAAGCAGTCATAAGTTCAAAGATTTCTTCTTCCTTGTATTCAGCGCTTGGTCTATCAGCCCAAATAGCTAGCATACTACCAATCGTAGGTAGATCAACTTCAGGATATTTAGTTGATGCTAGTTGGTTAAATGGAGTTTTTTCAGTATTTTCAATAGCTTTCTTGAGGAAGCCACCGCCATCTTCTGGTTTTTGACCGAGAATGTAGTACCAATCTCCATTCGTGTTAAGGAATTTATAGCCTTTGCTTGCTAGGTATTGAGGAGACGCAAGGTTGTAACCCCACCATCCTTTAGACCAGTAAGAGATGATAACGTCTTTATCAAACTCAACATCATCCTTGTCTTCGTAGTAGAAGCCATCGTTAAAGGCCATTGGTTGCAAGCCTTTTTCTTTAGCCATGGCAGCTAGGCTATTAGAGTATTCAGCAAATTTGACGTAGAGACCATACCACTTGAGGTAGTACCACCCTTGAGCATTGGTAGCATCGTTAGCATACTCATCTGTACCATAGTTAAAGATTTTAGTCTTGCCTGCAAAGAAGTCCATGTACTTACCGATAAGGGCTTTTGTAAAGTTCATTGCTTCTTTGTTTTCAAGGTCCATAGTTGTTTTTGAAACCTTGTCAAAGTTGGCTTGAGGGTTTGCGATGCCTAATTTTTCCATAGCGACAAGCATAGCATCCATGTGACCTGGGCTATTGATAGCTGGGATCAATCCAATCCCTTTGTCCTTAGCATACTGGATAAGCTCAGTGATTTCAGCTTGGTTCAAAGTAGTTCCATTAGGATCGTCGTAGTAAGATTTTGTTCCTTCGATGATGGCCTTTTTCACATCGTCGCTTGCATAAGTCTTGCCGTTTGCTGAGATACTCATATCATCAAGTAGGAAGCGAAGTCCATCGTTTCCAAGGAGCAAGTGAAGATCAGAGTAACCGAGTTCGCTGGCTTTATCTACGATGCGTTTAAGTTGGTCTAGCGTGAAGTATTTACGTCCAGCATCGATAGAGATTACCTTGTTCTTAGCTAGTTTTTCAACTTCGCGTTTAGCATCTTCTTCTTTTTGAGCTTCTGGAGTGAAGGTCAAGTTGCTAACAGCTTCTTGGAGTTTTGCAATCGCTTGATCAATAGTATCTTGTTGAGCACGGCTAAGGTTGCTATCGAGAGCACGGATGGCTTTTTCAGCTTCTTTAACGGCTGCAATACTTTCTTCTGTGTAGCGAGTAAGGTCTGTTGGAACTTCTTTCAGAGCTTGTTCAGCAGACTCGTAGTCAGCAGCGAAGTATTCAGCATTTGAGTTTGCGAATTGACGCATGAGTTTGAAGAGACGAGATGGAGAGTAGCGAGCAGATGGAGTATCAGCCCAAGCAGCTACCATACCACCGATAATAGGAACGTCAGCTCCTTCTGTTTTTGGTACAGAAGTAATCGGTGTGCTCTTAATACCGTTCAATCCTTGGTCCAGGTTGTACCAACCTTGTCCGTCGGCATTACGGCCGAGAACGTAGTACCAAGCATCGTTAGTATTGAGGATTTCGTGTCCTTTTTCAGCTAGTAATTTAGAAGAAGCGACATCGTAACCGCCCCAGCCACCAGTCCACATAGAGACGATGATGTCCTTGTCAAAGGTACCAAAACTTGTATCGCTATTATAGTAGATACCGTCGTTGAAGGCCATAGGTTTTAGACCGTGAGATTTGACGATACGAGCTAGGTCATTAGCATAGGCGATGAATTTGTCATAGCCCTTGTCTGGGAATCCATCTTCTGGATACCATTTATAGGCTTGAAGAACGCTCCATCCTTTAGCATCCGTAGCATCGTTAGCGTACTCATCCAAACCGATGTTGAAGATTTCAGACTTACCAGCAAAGTAGCCTGCATACTTGTCAATCAAAGCTTTTGTGAAGGCAACTGCTTTTTCATTGTCAAGGTCGACAGTACGTGCTGATTCTTTACCAAAATAGTTAAAGTTAGGCTTTTCAATACCCAGTTCTTTCATGGCATTGAGGATAGCGTCCATGTGACCAGGACTGTTAACAGATGGGATAAGTCCAATACCTTTATCTTTAGCATAGTTAATCAAGTCGGTCATTTGGCTTTCAGTTAGATGATTGCCGTTTGGATCGTTGTAGTAGGCATTTGTTCCATTTTCAATAGCACGTTTGACATCATCGCTTGCATAAGTCTTGTCCCCTACAGTTAGAGACATATCATCAAGCATAAAGCGCAAGCCATCATTGCCGACTAGGAGATGAAGATCAGTGTAGCCATAGTGTTTGGCTTTGTCGATGATTTCTTTCAGTTGTTCAGGAGAGAAGTATTTACGCCCTGCATCGATTGAAACGATTTTCTTTTTAGCCAGTTTTTCATTGACTTGAGCTGCTCTCTCTGTGGTGACTGCAGGAGCTTCAACTTTAGCAATTTCTTTGCTTTCTACCTTTTCTGGTTCTGGCTGCTTAGCTTCTTCAGTTACTTCTGGTTTTGCTGGAGTTTCTTCGGTTGCAACAGTTTTTTCTACGACAGGTGCAGGAGTAGCTTCAACTTTTGGTGCTTCAGTGTTTGTTACTGGAGTTGCTGGAGCTACGGCTTCTGGTGTAGGACCAGTTTCAAGTTTTTCTTCGCTAGCCTGTGGAGACGATTCACCTGTAGCTTGGATAGTAGGTTGATTCTCTGTTGTAGTAGGTACGACTCCATCAGCGGCAACAGCTTGCGCATGAAAGGCAAAGCCGATCAAGACAGAAGCTGCTCCGATTGCGTATTTACGAATAGAGAAACGCTGTTTATTTTCTGGTTTCATTAAATAACCTCCTAATTTATTGTTTTGGTAGCGTTTTCACAAACTGATTCCATTGTATTATCTGAAACTAGTAAAGTCAAGTATTTTAATAAAATACCTATAAAAAATATAAGAAGTTATTTAATTTGAACTAATTTTCAATTTTTACTCTGTTTTTAGTAAAATTTCTCCAAATTATAGTTTAAAGTCATTTGATATTTCCTACTAAAAGCTAGCGTGCTATAATGAAAAACAGAAAAGCCTGAAACGATTGTCTCAGACTTTTTAATGTTTAGTGATCGCGATCACATGAGATAAATTTAATCTTATAGAAATCAGAACGTTTGTAAGTTTCAATGTATTCCAACACTTGGCCAGTTGACTCAAGTTTAGTTGTCTTGGTTTGGAGAACAGTTGGGAACTGAGCGTCGATTCCTAGGATAGAAGCAGCATGTTCTGGAGTTGGAAATACAATTTCATTGATTTCTTCAAAATGCTCGTCATTCATGTGAATGTGGTAGTCCAATTTGAAACGATTATAGATAGAACTATAGTATTCAAGATTTGGATAGTTTGCATTGATGTATTGTTCAGGGATATAAGATGTGTGGTAGATATAAGTAACACCGTTAGATTCACGGATACGTTCGATTTTGTAATAAAATTGATCGCCACGCAATCCCAATTTTTCTAAGTAGTAAAGATCGTTACCGCGTTCAATGGAAAGAACAGTGACTTTATCGTCCTTGGTTTCAAAAATTTCTACATCAGAAAATTCTACGAGTTTGTGCTTGCGAGCGCGAGCCACAAAGGTTCCCTTTCCTTGTTGGCGGACAATATAACCGTCTTTAGCAAGGTCGTTTAAGGCGCGAACAACAGTGATTGAACTTACGTCATACATTGCAATCAATTCTGCTTCAGTGTAGAACTTGTCGCCACTTGCAAATTGACCTGAAATGATTTTGTTTTTCAATTCATCTTTGATATATTGATACTTTGGAATTGCCATATTTTCACCTCATTTTTTCCTTCTCCATCTTCGATTTTACCATAAATAGTTTGAAAATGATAGTAAATAATGTAAAAAAATAAAATAATAAAATAATATTCTAAGTGATTGACTTACATATTATTTACGGTTATAAACTCATACATTTATGCTATCTAGATCGAAAATATTTAAGAAAAAAATTTTTTTACAAGAATTTTAGAAAACAATTCAGTAAAAAAAAGAAAAATTTTAAATAATTTTCGAAAAATCTATTGACAAGATGGATTCATTAGTTTATCATTTAATATAACAACAAATGAAAGCGCAAACGGAAAAGTATGGGGTGGTAAAATGACAAGGTTTAAAATTGAGGATGATTTTTACCTAGATGGGGAACCATTCAAAATTTTATCTGGTGCCATTCATTATTTTAGAATTCCTGAAGAAGACTGGTATCATTCATTGTACAATCTCAAGGCTTTAGGTTTTAACACTGTTGAAACATATGTCGCTTGGAATTTACATGAACCAACTGAGGGAAACTTCAATTTTGAAGGCAATCTTGATATTGAAAAATTTCTTCAGACAGCTCAGGACTTAGGCTTGTATGCTATTGTTCGACCATCTCCCTTTATCTGTGCAGAGTGGGAATTCGGTGGTTTACCAGCTTGGCTTTTAAATAAAGACATGCGAATCCGTTCCTCTGATCCAGCCTTTATAGAAATGGTAGGACGCTACTATGATCATTTACTTCCACGTCTTGTTTCAAGATTGTTGGATAATGGTGGTAACATCCTCATGATGCAGGTTGAAAATGAGTACGGTTCATACGGTGAGGACAAAACCTACTTGCGTGAGATTCGCCGATTGATGGAAGAACGTTCAGTGACTTGTCCGCTCTTTACATCTGATGGTCCATGGCGAGCAACTCTGAAAGCTGGTACCTTGATTGAAGATAATCTCTTTGTGACAGGGAACTTTGGTTCAAAAGCTAACTTTAACTTCTCGCAAATGCAAGAGTTCTTTGATGAGTATGGCAAGAAATGGCCACTCATGTGTATGGAATTCTGGGATGGATGGTTTAACCGATGGAAAGAACCAGTCATCACGCGTGAGCCAGAGGAGTTAGCAGAAGCCGTACATGAGGTACTAGAGCAAGGCTCTATCAACCTTTACATGTTCCACGGTGGAACCAACTTTGGATTTATGAATGGTTGTTCAGCTCGAGGAACTATTGATTTACCACAAGTAACATCTTATGATTATGACGCTCTCCTTAATGAAGCTGGCAATCCAACTGCTAAATACATGGCAGTTAAGAAAATGATGGCAACTTACTATCCTGAGTATCCACAATTAGAACCGCTTTACAAAGAGAGTATGGAAGTTGAAAACATTCCACTGGTTGAGAAAGTTTCTCTGTTCGAAACCTTGGATAGCCTAACAAGTCCAACTAAAAGTCTCTATCCTAAGAAAATGGAAGAGTTGGGACAAAGTTACGGTTATCTACTCTATCGTACAGAATCTAGTTGGGATGCAGAAGAAGAACGTATTCGTATCATTGATGGTCGAGACAGAGCTCAGCTATTTGTAGATGGTAAATGGGTTACAACTCAGTACCAGACAGAAATTGGTGAGGACATCTTCTATCAAGGAGAAAAGAAAGCGCTCTCTCGTTTTGATGTCCTGGTAGAAAATATGGGGCGTGTCAATTACGGACATAAGTTCCTAGCAGATACACAACGAAAAGGGATTCGTACAGGTGTCTGCAAAGACCTACACTTTATGCTGAACTGGGAACACTATCCGCTTCCACTAGATAATCCTGAAAAGATTGATTTCTCAAAAGGATGGACAGAAGGACAACCTGCCTTTTACGCCTATGACTTTGAAGTTGGGGTGCCAAAGGATACCTACTTAGACTTATCTGAGTTTGGTAAAGGGATTGCCTATGTCAATGGCCGTAATCTAGGACGTTTCTGGAATGTTGGTCCAACCTTATCGCTTTATATTCCGCACAGCTATCTCAAGGAAGGTGCTAACCGCATCATTATCTTTGAAACTGAAGGGGAGTATAAAGATCACATACATTTAACTCGTAAACCTACACTAAAACATATAAAGGGGGAAAATTTATGACAATTGTAGGATGCCGTATCGATGGACGTTTGATCCACGGACAAGTAGCAAACCTTTGGTCTGCTAAACTTAATGTTTCACGTATCATGGTCGTTGACAATGAAGTTGTTAACAACGATGTTGAAAAGAGCGGATTGAAGCTTGCAACACCACCAGGTGTAAAACTTAGCATTTTGCCAGTTGAAAAAGCTGCAGCCAATATCCTTGCTGGTAAATACGATAGCCAACGTCTTTTGATTGTAGCACGCAAACCTGACCGTTTCCTCGGTTTGGTAGAAGCAGGTGTGCCACTTGAAACTGTCAATGTCGGCAACATGTCTCAAACACCAGAAACACGTGCGATCACACGTTCTATCAACGTTGTAGATAAAGACGTGGAAGATTTCCACAAATTGGCGGAAAAAGGTGTTAAACTTACTGCTCAAATGGTTCCAAATGATCCAGTTTCAGACTTTTTGAGCTTATTAAAATAGGAAAAAATTTTTAGGAGGTCATTGTTATGATACAATGGTGGCAAATTTTACTTCTCACTTTGTACTCAGCTTATCAAATCTGTGATGAGTTGACGATCGTTTCTTCTGCAGGTTCCCCTGTATTCGCTGGTTTCATTACTGGTTTGATCATGGGAGATTTGACAACTGGTTTGTTTATCGGTGGTAGCTTGCAGTTGTTCGTACTTGGGGTAGGTACCTTTGGTGGTGCTTCTCGTATCGACGCAACTTCTGGTGCGGTTCTTGCGACTGCTTTCTCAGTTGCACAAGGAATTGATACAGCACTTGCGATTACAACAATCGCTGTGCCAGTAGCAGCACTTTTGACTTACTTCGACGTACTTGGTCGTATGACTACTACATTCTTCGCTCACCGTATTGATGCTGCGATCGAACGCTTTGACTACAAAGGAATCGAACGCAACTACCTTCTTGGTGCGCTTCCATGGGCTGCTTCTCGTGCCCTTCCAGTCTTCTTTGCCCTTGCTTTTGGTGGTGCCTTCGTACAATCAGTAGTAGACTTAGTTGAAGCTTACAAATGGGTTGCAGATGGTTTGACACTCGCAGGTCGTATGCTTCCAGGTCTTGGATTCGCTATCTTGCTTCGTTACCTTCCAGTTAAACGTAACCTTCACTACCTTGCTATGGGATTCGGTTTGACAGCTATGTTGACTGTACTTTACTCATACGTAACAGGTCTTGGTGGAGCAGTTGCTGGTCTCATTGGCACTCTTCCTGCTGACGTTGCTGAAAAAATTGGCTTTGCAAACAACTTCAAAGGCTTGTCTATGATCGGTATCTCTATCGTAGGTATCTTCCTTGCGGTGCTTCACTTCAAAAATAGCCAAAAAGTAGCTGTAGCAGCACCTTCTACACCATCAGAAAGTGGGGAAATTGAAGATGACGAATTCTAATTACAAACTAACAAAAGAAGATTTTAATCAAATTAACAAACGTAGCTTGTTCACTTTCCAATTGGGATGGAACTACGAACGTATGCAAGCATCAGGTTACCTTTACATGATCTTGCCACAATTGCGTAAAATGTATGGAGATGGAACTCCTGAGTTGAAAGAAATGATGAAAGTTCATACTCAATTCTTCAACACTTCACCATTCTTCCACACAATCATCGCTGGTTTTGACCTTGCCATGGAAGAAAAAGATGGCGTTGGCTCAAAAGATGCGGTTAACGGTATCAAGACAGGTTTGATGGGACCATTCGCTCCTCTTGGAGATACTATCTTTGGTTCACTTGTTCCTGCTATCATGGGATCTATCGCTGCAACAATGGCTATCGCTGGCCAACCTTGGGGTATCTTCCTTTGGATCGCAGTTGCAGTAGCGTATGACATCTTCCGTTGGAAACAATTGGAATTTGCATACAAAGAAGGGGTTAACCTTATCAACAACATGCAAAGCACTTTGACAGCTTTGATTGAAGCTGCATCTGTACTTGGTGTGTTCATGATGGGTGCTCTTGTAGCAACAATGATCAACTTTGAAATTTCATACAAATTGCCAATCGGTGAAAAGATGATTGACTTCCAAGACATCTTGAACTCAATCTTCCCACGCTTGCTTCCAGCAATCTTCACTGCCTTCATCTTCTGGTTGCTTGGTAAGAAAGGTATGAACTCTACAAAAGCTATCGGTATCATTATCGTGCTTGCCTTGGCTCTTTCTGCCTTTGGTAAATTTGCACTTGGAATGGGCGCATAATTTATGACTAAATCATTGATTTTAGTGAGTCACGGTCGTTTCTGTGAAGAACTTAAAGGTAGCACAGAAATGATTATGGGTCCACAAGAAAATATTCATACAGTAGCTCTTCTTCCAGAAGATGGACCAGAAGATTTCACTGCGAAATTTGAAGCTGCTGTCGAAGGTTTGGATGATTTCCTAGTCTTTGCGGACCTCCTTGGTGGAACACCATGTAACGTGGTGAGCCGTCTGATTATGGAAGGTCGCGACATCGAACTTTATGCAGGAATGAATCTTCCAATGGTGATTGAATTTATCAATGCGAGTCTAACTGGCGCTGATGCAGATTATAAAAATCGTGCTTCAGAGAGCATTGTCAAAGTTAATGATTTATTGGCAAGCTTCGAGGACGATGAAGATGAATAATACTCTTCATAAATCAAATTCAAACCACGTCAGCTTCGTCTTGCCGTACTCAAGTACAGCCTGCGGCTAGCTTCCTAGTTTGCTCTTTGATTTTCATTGAGTATAACATGTGATTGCGTTAAAACGTTAAATCATCTTATAGAAAATATACATGGGAATGGGAGCAGCTCCCATTCCCATGTTTTCAATCATGAAACAATATTAGATTAGAGGTTTTCAATGCTAGATTATACAAAAGAAGATTTGCTTGAGTTGGGAGCAGAAATCACAACTCGCGAAATTTACCAACAACCAGACGTTTGGAAAGAAGCTTTTGAAGCTTATCAAGCACGACGTGATGAAATTTCAGCCTTCTTACAAGGAATTGCTGACAAACATGACTACATCAAAGTTATCCTTACTGGTGCTGGAACTTCTGCTTATGTAGGTGATACTCTGGTTCCTTACTTTAAAGAAGTTTATGATGAACGTAAATGGAATTTCAATGCTATCGCGACAACTGATATCGTAGCAAACCCACAAACTTATTTGAAAAAAGATGTGACAACTGTTTTGGTATCATTCGCGCGTAGCGGGAACTCACCTGAGAGTGTGGCAACAGTTGACTTGGCCAAGGCTTTGGTTGATGAGCTTTATCAAGTGACCATCACATGTGCAGCTGAAGGGAAATTGGCTCTCCAAGCGCATGGTGATGACCGCAACCTCTTGCTCTTGCAACCAGCTGCTTCTAACGATGCTGGGTTTGCCATGACTTCAAGCTTCACTTCAATGATGTTGACCGCACTGTTGGTATTTGATCCAACAGACTTTGCTGTTAAAGCTGAACGTTTCGACGTTCTATCTAGTTTAGCTCGCAAAATTCTTGACAATGTGGCAGATGTCAAAGAGTTGGTTGACCTAGACTTTAACCGAGTGATTTATCTAGGTGCAGGTCCATTCTTTGGTCTGTCTCATGAAGCACAGCTTAAAATTTTGGAATTGACTGCTGGTCAAGTAGCGACTATGTATGAAAGTCCAGTTGGCTTCCGTCACGGTCCAAAATCTCTTATCAACGAAGATACAGTCGTTTTGGTATTTGGTACTACAACAGATTACACTCGTAAATATGACTTAGACTTGGTTCGCGAAGTTGCTGGCGACCAAATTACTCGTCGAGTTGTTCTCTTGAGTGATCAAGCCTTCGGACTTGAAAATGTTAAGGAAGTAGCACTTGGATGCGGTGGGGTTCTGAATGATGTTTACCGTGTCTTCCCTTACATCGTTTATGGTCAGTTATTTGCTCTCTTGACTTCACTTAAAGTTGGTAACAGACCAGATACACCATCACCTACAGGTACAGTTAACCGTGTTGTTCAAGGTGTCATTATTCACGAATTTGAAAAATAAGGAAGAATCTATGAGTAAATTAACATTAAGTCCAAATAAACTTGCTTGCATGCAAAAACTCTCAGACGAGAATGGTATCATCTCAGCTCTTGCTTTTGACCAACGTGGTGCTTTGAAACGCCTCATGGCTCAATACCAAACAGAAGAGCCAACAGTAGCTCAAATGGAAGAACTTAAAGTCTTGGTAGCGGATGAATTGACAAAATACGCTTCATCTATGCTTCTTGACCCTGAATAC
>NZ_KV794219.1 GCF_001808705.1 Streptococcus sp. HMSC074B11
GGAGCGAGACGGACTGAAAGTCACATAATCTGGAGTGAAACAAAAGATTCACTCTTTTTGTTTCACACTTAGGAAGTTTCTAGGTTTTATGTTATTAAACTAACCGAATATATAAGTTTTTTTAGCAATTTTGTATTTTTTTTCTAGATTCTATCTGCATTTCTATTTTGGTCTTTCGATGTGTTAATGTTCTTTTCTTTATTTTCATGTAAGTTTCTATTATAATTTAATCGTATTATAAATTACCTTTAAATAATGGTTTAATCTCTTTTTGTTATAGCTCCTATTGGCCTTTCCTACATTATGTTTAGATCTATAGTATTTATCGAAGGTGTATCTAATATAAGAATTATAGAACTTATTTACTTAGTATTTGTATATATAAGTTTTTTTATTTTACCGAAACTCTAAAATATTTGATATAATGTAGGCAAAGCTATGGTCACCATTCATTTCAAGAGGAGATTTTTATGGGTAATAGAAGTATAGTAGGAAATCTGTTTATTCTTATATTTAGTTTTTTAACAGTTGGTTGTAGTAATCAAAATTCTGATGTTTCTAGTAATGATATTAGTTTATCTACTACAACTAGTCAGTCAACTACTAGTAACGAGATAAAGTCTGGAGAGTCTAAGAAAGATTATAAAGATTTATACAAGCCAGTTTTTGAGGATTACAAAAAAATCCTATCTACACCGAAAAATCTTAATGTGATTGCTAATCTCTATAAGAGTTTACAAGGCACTGAACGCCCTATCAATAGTTGGTCGGTTGAAAATGCGGTTTTTCAATCAGATAAAATGGGTTATGCCTATGCGGATCTTAATAAAGATGGTGTAGAGGAATTGCTAATAGGAGTTGAGCAATCTAATGGTGATTATTTTATTTCGGGTCTTTATTATCTTGTGAATGAGAAACCACTCCTTTTAGCAGAAGGCTTTGTTGCAGGTCATGGTGGTGCTAGAAATTCTATGAATATCTATAAGGGTGGTGACATCTTAGAATTAAGCTGGTCATCTGGTACAGGTGAAGGTAGGGGAGTACTTTATCATCTGAATTCGAACCAACAAGCAGCAAGTAAAGTTCAGGAACAGGACATTCGTGTCCCTGGTAACAAAAGTTTGCATTCTGATTTTGGTAAGACAGAGGCAGAATTAATGAATTTCAAGCAACTAGATTGGCAGAAATTTGAAGATTCTAGTAGCTCGGCTATCTCGGGAGATAAGCAAAGGGCCCCTTGGAATACTAGTAAATCTGCTAAATTAGAAGCTTTCATTAAAGGATGGGGAGAAAGACTTGGTCAACCGAATTACAAAAAGGGAATTTCTGGTGGTGATGTTGGTGCAGATAATCTCTATACCTTTGGAGATGGACCAAGCGAAAAAATGAATGCCGAATACACTGATACAGGTTTAGGAAATGCTAAGTATCGAATTGTGGAACGCTATAGTAACTGGGATAAATACCCGGACGTGCATAGCTACTTTTTTGCGATAACTGATACTGGGGAAGCGATTGTTTTTCATTCTCCAACAACAAATGGTGGGATTATGTACTTAAAACCGACAGAGAATACAGAGATCCAAGCAGAGTTTAAACGCTTAGTTGAGGAAGAGTAGAAAAATGAAGAGTTTGGTCAAGGCCAAGCTCTATTTTTTAAAATCCCTTCTTTCATTTTTATATTCTTTGAGTATTTAATGGTATACTAGTGTTATATAAGAACGTAAAGCATTATTTGATGATGATTCTATAATCCAGGAGAATAATTTCTATGCCAAAAAGTGTGAAGTTTCATAGTATTTATTATAGATTTGTTCTATTTATAGTTATTTTATATTTTTTGGGTGTTCATCAAATTGTTGGGCGAGGTATTCAAACAGTTACTATCTTTGATTACGCCTTCAACTTTCATCAAACACAGTTAGGGTATTCCCTTGTTTTATTAATTTTAGTTGGCATTGGTATTAATTTTCTTTTTCCTTGGAAATTTTATATTACTCAGGATGGGATATACATTAGAAGGTTAGATTTATTTGTTCCTTGGAGTGATATCAGTGGAGTTTCCCATGTTTGGATTAACAAAGGGAGTAATTTTAGCAGAGGGCTTGTTTTTTATAACAATAAATGTTTAGTTTTCTATCGTAATAATTATAAACCGATTTGTATCTATAATACTTCTTTATTAGCCTTATTTCTTGTCAAACTCTTTAATTCTCAGATAAAGACGAATATCTTATCGGCTAGTTTTGCTACGGGATTTAATATTCTATTGAATACATCAATTGTCTGTTATCTTTACTTTCTTGATTTAAAAACTCTTAATTTTAGTTATTTTTTACTTTTTTGCTTACTCTACTTTATAAAAATTTTTATCATTCCTTTATGCTTGGTTTCTAGTCAAAATTCTAAGTATGGCCCTTATCTGGTCCATAGTAGTTTCTTTAAGAGGAATGCTTCAGATGTGATTCATGTTTAATTTTATAAAAATGATGACTTTCTACTTTTGGGTAGGAAGTTTTTTATTATTTCTATATCGAAATAGTTGACAGATGTAATAAAAAGTATTACAATAAATTAAGAAAGTTCTATATAGAAGTAAAGAAGATAAAATGGACAAGATGTTAGGGGGCTACCAAGCTCTACAGATTCGATTGTTGAATGGGCGTATCTTTCAAAAACTCTTGAGCAAGGAACCAGATGCCCAATACAGAAGTGAGCAGGGAAAAATTTTAACAATCTTGTGGAAGCAAGAGTTGGGTTGTGCTACCGCAACTGATATTGCTCTTGCGACAGGTCTGGCAAACAATACGCTGACCAGTATGGTTAAGAAATTAGAAGAACAGGGTTTGGTTACGATTAAGCCTTGTACACAGGATAAAAGAAAAAAATATATCTCTTTGACAGATCTCGGTTGGGCGCAAAAAGAAATTGGAGACCGTGTCAGTAAAGAGTTAGGTGAAATTTTCTACCAAGGATTTTCGGATCAAGAAATCCAGGAATTTGAAGCTTATCAAGAGCGTATTATCACTAATTTAAAGAAAAAAGAAAACGAGGAATAAATCATGTCCATTCAAGCACAAAATGCACAAAATCTATATATTCGTGCTATTCAAGATGGCCGTATAGCAGAAGCGCAAGCAAGCTCAGTAGGGGATACCTATATCCAACACTCGACAGGAGTGCCGGATGGGAAAGAAGGATTCGCTGCTTTCTTTGCAGATTTTTTTAAGCGCCATCCAGAACGTGAAATCAAGATTGTTCGTACCATTGAAGATGGAAATCTGGTCTTTGTTCATGTGCACCAATACCTTAACGGTGGAGAAGCCCAATGGGTGACGACAGATACTTTCCGTGCAGATGAAAATGGTCGTATCGTTGAGCATTGGGACGTTATTGACTACTATCGCACACCTGAAAATGGACAACTAGATCAGATCTTTGGAGATTTTGAACTCAAGGACTTAGACAAGTCAGCGGAAAATAAAAAGCTGGTCCGTCGTTTCTTGACAGAAATTTTCCAAAACAAGGAGCTCGATCAATGGGAAGACTTTGTGGCAGAGGATGTGATTCAGCATAATCATGAGATTGGGCAAGGGAGTCAAGCTTATAAGGATTACGTACGCGAGCACCATGTGGCCTATGACTTTGTTTTCCAACTCTTGACTCAAGGAAATTTTGCAGTGAGTTATGGTCAGGTATTGATTGATGGCGTTGCCTATGCTCAATACGATATCTTCCGTTTAGAAAATGGAAAAATTGTTGAACATTGGGACAATAAGGAAGTGATGCCTAAGGTGGAAGACTTGACCAATAGAGGAAAGTTTTAAGAAGGAGTACCTTATGAAAGCAGTTGTGGTGAGCATTCCAGGTGGACCAGAGGTATTAGAAGTGGTCGAACGACCAAAACCAGTCCTGAAGGCAGGTTGAACCCTGGTGAAAATCCAAGGATTTGGCATCAATCACAGTGAAATTTTTACCCGCAAGGGACAATCACCATCAGTAAAGTTTCCTCGTGTGTTAGGAATTGAGTGTGTCGGTCTTGTGGAGGAAACAACACGACCGGATTTGAAGATTGGCCAGCAAATCATTTCCATTATGGGGGAGATGGGGCGAGCCTTTGATGGAGGCTATGCAGAGTATACCCTTCCTCCCAATGAGCAAATTTATCCAATCAAGACAGAACTTGATTTGGAAAGTTTGATCGCCCTTCCGGAAATCTATTACACGGCTTTTGGATCTTTTCTTAACCTCAAGATTGAGGAGAAAGATAGCGTGTTAGTTCGCGGAGCAACCAGTGGTGTAGGAATTGCCTTTGCTAAACTGCTGAAAGGGAAATTTCCTAATATTCATCTGGCAGGAACTAGCCGAAATTTAGCTAAAGAAGAGCAGTTAAAGGCAGTCGGATTTGATCAAGTGATTTTGGAGAAGGATGGTGTCTTGCACACGAAAGAGCAGTTCGATAAGGTTTTGGATCTTGTTGGTCCAAGTGCTATTCTCGATACTTTTGCGCGGACAGCAGAAGGTGCGATTATCTGTTCTTGTGGGCTACTGGGTGGACAGTGGACTATTCCAGACTTTGATCCGATTGAGATGCTCTCTCGCAATCTCTACTTGACGACCTTTGCTTCTGGCAATGTGTGTCAAGACAAGCTTCAGGCTTTGGTAGATTTTGTCGAGCAGTATCGTGTAGATGTAGGGCCTGAAAAAGTTTATAAGATTGACCAAATTCAGGAAGCGCATGCTTATCTGGAAGGAAGCCATTCTTTTGGTAAAGTTATCGTGAAAAATGAGGTAGATTAAATGATTGAATACAAACATGTAGCCTTGCGCTATACGGAAAAGGACATTTTAAAAGATGTCAATCTCCGCATTGAAAATGGAGAATTTATGGTTCTTGTGGGACCTTCAGGATCTGGAAAGACCACTATGATCAAGATGATTAACCGTCTTTTGGAGCCGACAGATGGCAATATTTATATGGATGGGAAACGCATCAAGGACTATGATGAACGGGAGTTACGTCTCAGTACCGGCTATGTCCTTCAAGCCATTGCCCTATTTCCTAACTTGACCGTTGAGGAAAATATAGCTCTCATTCCTGAGATGAAGGGATGGACTAAAGAACAAATCATTTCTAAAACAGAAGAACTCTTAGCCAAAGTGGGGCTTCCTGCGGAAGATTATGCTCATCGTTTACCAAGCGAGTTATCTGGTGGGGAGCAACAGCGGATTGGCATTGTACGAGCCATCATTGGGGAACCAAAAATTTTATTGATGGACGAACCTTTTTCAGCCTTGGATGCCATCTCACGCAAGCAGTTGCAAGAATTGACCAAGGCATTACATAAAGAATTCGGCATGACGACCATCTTCGTAACACATGATACGGATGAGGCCTTAAAATTAGGGGATCGAATTGCAGTTTTGCAGGATGGAGAAATTCGTCAGGTCGCAGACCCTGAAACAATTTTACAAGCGCCTGCGACAGACTTTGTAGCAAACTTATTTGGAGGTAGCCTTCATGTCTAATTTGATTTCAACCTTTCAAGAGCGTTTTGGGGAATGGTTAACCGCTCTTGGTCAACACTTACAATTATCGCTTTTGACCTTATTGGTTGCTATTTTTCTGACCATCCCACTTGCGGTTTATCTAAATAGCCACAAAAAAGCGGCGAATTGGGTGCTACAAATTGCGGGTATCTTCCAGACCATTCCTTCAATGGCTTTATTGGGTCTCTTTATTCCTTTCATGGGAATTGGAACCTTACCGGCCCTTACAGCTCTAGTCATTTATGCTATTTTCCCGATTTTGGAAAATACAATCACAGCCTTGAACGGCATTGATCCTAGCCTTGAGGAGGCAGGGATTGCTTTTGGAATGACCAAGTGGGAGCGACTCAAGAAGTTTGAAATTCCACTTGCCATGCCAGTCATTGTATCGGGGGTTCGTACAGCAACCGTTATGATCATTGGGACAGCAACTCTAGCTGCTCTTGTTGGAGCTGGAGGATTGGGCTCCTTTATCCTTTTGGGAATTGATCGTCGGAATGCTAGTCTGATTTTAATCGGTGCAATCTCATCAGCCATTTTGGCCATTCTCTTTAATGTTGTTCTCAAATGGTTGGAAAAGGCAAAGTTGCGTACAATTGTTGCAGCCTTTGCTGTTATGGTGCTTGGTTTGGGAGCAAGTTATGCTCCAAGCATGATTCCAAATAAAGAGAAAGAAAATCTGGTTATAGCTGGGAAGTTGGGACCTGAACCTGAGATTCTCATGAATATGTACAAGCTTCTCATTGAGGAAAATACGGATATGACGGTGACGGTCAAGCCTAACTTTGGGAAGACAGATTTCCTTTATCAAGCGCTGAAAAAAGGGGACATTGATATTTATCCTGAGTTTTCGGGTACTATAACAGAAAGTTTATTGCAGCCCTTCCCAAAAGTTAGTCATGATCCAGAGAAGGTCTATGAAGTAGCGCGTGATGGTATCTCAAAGCAGGATCAACTCAATTTTCTTAAGCCTATGGCTTATCAAAATACTTATGCAATAGCTGTACCAAGAACGATTGCACAAGAATATGGCCTTAAGACGATTTCAGATTTGAAAAAGGTTGAGGGTCAGCTAAAAGCAGGATTTACACTCGAATTTAATGACCGTGAGGATGGTAATAAAGGATTAAAAACTCTTTATGGCTTGAATCTTAATGTTGTTACCATGGAGCCTGCTTTACGCTATCAAGCTATTCAATCAGGTGATATCCAGATAACGGATGCTTATTCGACGGATGCGGAGATTGCTCGCTATGATTTGGTAGTTTTGGAGGATGATCAACACCTCTTCCCTCCTTATCAAGGAGCCCCACTCATGAAAGCTGAATTACTCGAAAAACATCCTGAGTTGGAAGCTGTTCTTAATAAACTAGCTGGTAAAATCACTGAAAGCCAGATGAGTCAGCTGAACTACCAAGTTGGTGTGGAAGGGAAATCGGCTGAAGAAGTAGCACGTGAGTTTTTGGTGCAGGAAGGGATTCTAAAGTAATCAATTCTCAAAGGAGTATTGGATTAGTTGATACTCCTATCAGTAAATAAAAAGGATCAGACGATCCTTTTTATTATATCAAGGCTAACAAGAGGGTAAGCACAAGTGCGATTCCAATTCGAACCAGATGGTGGGTTGGATGGAAGTTTTCTTTTTGTTTGCCATTCCAATAGGCTCCGTAGCAAATCAAAGCACAGCCAATCAGCCAAATGAATAAAGCTACAATCGGCAAAAGGAAGTAGAGGATGAGAGATAAGGTCGCAAGGCAACTTCCGATGAATAGAAGTTGATTTCCTAGAGTATTCTTGCCTTTTCTTAATTCTGAAAGGCTGGCCAATAAATGAAGGAGGGCAAAGGCAAGGGCTAAGAAGGTTGTGATGATGCTAAAAATAAGATAAAGTGAAATAGATGTTTCCTTTCTAGGATATGATTGCCTGAGTGCTATTTTTTATGACTGATTTTATGAAGAATCATAAATGAAACTACAAGATTTAAAATGATAACCAACAAGGTAAAAAGAGAGTAACCATAAAGTATAATTGGAAATTCATTTTTGAGATTGCATAGAGAAAACAAGCTCGTTAAAATGCCCGTTAACAAGCCAGGCACATATTTTCGAATAACGACTGTCTGAATCAGATGTCCGAAAACATGGTAGATATAAGCAATTACAATGGTTGCGTAAATGGTATAGTTGTTAAACCAGTAACTAAGGAAAAGCGAAAGAAGTAGGATCAAAAATTGCTCTAAGACAATAGCATTGAAAGCAAAAGGCGTGTAATAAGAAAGGATTAGATTATCTGGAAACTGCGCTGATATTTTTTTGACAAAGGATGGCATCCAAACGATTTCTTCGAGTTCGTGAAGCATGAATAGTGATGGAAATAGAAAATAAAATTGCACGCTGGTCATTGAAAATACTCCTTTCTAGTTCGAACCCACTTTTAAAATCTCCAAATAAAACTGGATAACTTCTTGTTCTGTGTAAGATTTCCCCTTTTTCAGCCACCAGGTCAATGTTTCGATAAAGTTAGTTACAACATAGTGTTTGAGATAAGAAGCAGGAATATTAGGATAGGAAACTTGCAAGTCCTCTGCGACCATAGGATAAACATGGTGTTCCAATTCTTTCTGCAATTGACGGAGGAAGTAGTCGTTTTTAGAGAAAAGAAGACTGGTGACGTGGTCCTGATTTTTCTTAAAATGTGAAAAGATATGAGCCAAATAAGCTTCTGTAGATATATTTTCCTCACGTTCAAAAAGATGATGAAAGAGATAACGGCAGAGCTCGTCTAGAAGCAGTTCCTTACTTTCATAGTGACTGTAAAAGGTGGAGCGACCGACATCTGCTAGGTCAATAATCTCCTGAACTGTGATGGATTCGTAATCTTCTTGATTCAATAATTGTAAAAAAGCAGTATAGATAGCTTTTCGTGTCTTGGTAATGCGACGGTCTTGACTAGTCATATGGACACTTTGAACAAATCGTTCAGTAACTTACAAAGAGAACAGTTTGCCCCTATCCTTTCTTTTCGGAGTAAGAGATAATACTAGTAAAGGGAATATTTATACTACTATTATACCAAAGGAGGACGGAAAAATGACAACGAAAGGTGCGGTTTGGCTAGCTTTTTTCTTAAATTTGAGTTATGCCATTGTCGAGTTTATCGCTGGTGGAGTATTTGGTTCTAGTGCTGTTCTTGCTGACTCTGTCCATGACTTGGGAGATGCAATCGCAATTGGGCTATCAGCATTTCTAGAAACAATCTCCAATCGTGAAGAAGATAGTCATTACACCTTGGGGTACAAACGTTTTAGTCTCTTAGGTGCCTTGGTAACGGCTGTTATTCTCATGACAGGATCTGCTTTAGTCATTTTGGAGAATATAACGAAACTCTTTCATCCACAAGCGGTCAATGATGAGGGTATCCTCTGGCTAGGAATCATTGCTGTTAGCATTAATGTGCTGGCGAGTCTAGTAGTTCGCAAGGGAAAAACAAAAAACGAATCCATTCTTAGCCTGCATTTTCTGGAAGATACTCTGGGTTGGCTGGCTGTTATCCTAATGGCTATTGTTCTGCGATTTACCGACTGGTATATTCTGGATCCGCTCTTATCTCTTGTCATTTCCTTCTTCATTCTGTTAAAGGCTATTCCACGTTTTTGGTCTACACTCAAGATTTTCCTCGATGCCGTGCCAGAAGGAGTGGATATCAAGCAAGTAAAGAGTGATTTGGAACGGTTGGAGTATGTGGCTAGTATCAATCAGCTTAACCTATGGACCATGGATGGTTTGGAGAAAAATGCCATTATCCATGTTTGTCTAAAAGAGATCGGACAGATGGAGGTTTGTAAAGAATCCATTCGAACCCTACTCAAAGATTGTGGTTTTCAAAATATTACCATTGAGGTAGATGCAGACTTAGCAAGCCACCAGGTTCATAAGCGTAAAATTGAGGAGTTGGAAGTAGATAAAAGTCATGAACATCATCATTAATGAGACGTAGTATAAGTGAGCGAAAGCTTCATAAAAAGTGTATACTTGAAATAAGTTAGATACAGAGAGGTAAATGTTTATGAAATCAGCAGTCTATAAAAAAGCAGGTCAGGTTGGTATTGAAGAGGTTAAACGTCCAAGAATTCAAGAATCGGATGATGTCATTATCCGTGTAGTTCGTGCTTGTGTTTGTGGTTCGGATCTTTGGAGTTACCGAAATCCAGATATTAAAGCGGGACATAAAAATAGTGGACACGAAGCGATTGGAATCGTTGAAGAAACTGGAGAAGCCATTACAACGGTCAAGCCCGGTGATTTTGTGATTGTACCATTTACTCATGGTTGTGGCGAATGTGATGCCTGTCGTGCTGGATTTGATGGTTCCTGTGACAATCATATTGGAAATAACCTAGGAGGAAATTTCCAAGCTGAATATCTCCGCTTCCACTATGCCAATTGGGCCCTTGTAAAAATTCCTGGACAACCATCTGACTATACAGAAGGTATGCTCAAGTCTCTCTTGACTCTGGCTGATGTTATGCCGACTGGCTATCATGCAGCGCGTGTGGCAGATGTGAAAACAGGTGATAAAGTTGTCGTAATTGGCGATGGAGCTGTTGGGCAATGTGCTGTCATCGCAGCTAGAATGCGTGGCGCTTCACAAATTATCCTCATGAGTCGTCACGAAGATCGTCAAAAAATGGCCTTGGAATCAGGAGCGACAGCTGTTGTAGCTGAGCGAGGAGAAGAAGGCATTGCCAAGGTGCGTGAAATTCTTGGCGGTGGAGCAGATGCAGCACTTGAGTGTGTTGGTACTGAGGCGGCTGTTGAGCAAGCACTGGGTGTCCTTCATAATGGCGGTCGTATGGGATTTGTAGGAGTTCCACATTATAAGAATCGTGCTCTTGGTTCAACCTTTATGCAAAATATCTCTGTTGCAGGTGGAGCAGCTTCTGCAACAACATACGATAAGCAATTCTTGCTCAAAGCTGTTCTTGATGATGATATCAATCCAGGTCGTGTCTTTACTTCAAGTTACAAACTAGAAGATATTGACAAAGCATATAAGGCCATGGATGAACGCAAGACCATTAAATCTATGATTGTGATGGATTAAAAAAAGAAAATCCTAATAGAGAACTGAAAAGTTCTTATTAGGATTTTTTTATGTTCAAGTTTTGTACTTAATGCAAGGTGCTTTCTCTTAATGTCAGTTTGGTTCCAAGCATGGTGAGGCTTGGAATTTTACGGCCGTGAAGGACTTCTCTGTTCAGAATATCCATTCCTGTGCGTCCCATTTCTTCGGTGTAGACAGTAATACTAGAAAGTGGTGGGAACACTTGCTTGGTTAGAATAGTATCATTAAAGGAAATAATGCTGACGCGCTCTGGTATGCTGATGCTGGCTTCTTGAAGGGCGCGAAGGGCACCGATTGCCAAACTATCACTGGCTGCAAAAAAGGCTTGTGGAAGTTTATCTCCTAATTTTTCGATAGCCTCTTTCATCAAGTCGTATCCAGATTGGGCAGTAAATAGACCTTGGAAAATGAATTCTTCGTTATAAATTCCCTTTTCTTGTGTATAGGATTTAAAGTAATCTAAGCGTTTGTCTGCGATGACTTCTTCTTGGTCAGTAGTAGTTTCAAGACCGGATAAGATACCAATCTTTTTAATCCCGTGGTCTGTAAAGTAATCAACAACCTGTCTAACAGCATTATAAAAATCTGTAATGACACAGGTATGACCAAGAGCAATCGTATCACTGTCTAAAAATACTAGGGGTTTGTGATATTCCTCAAATGATGCAATCTGTGCTTGGCTAAATTTCCCAATACAAAGAATACCAATGACTTCTTCGCTAAGCGTAAAAGGCTGGTCATTAAAATAGCGCAAGATGTCGTAATCTAATTCTTGAGCTCTATTTTCAATTCCTAGGCGAATCTGGTAGTAGTAGAGATCTTCTAACTCTCCCTGTTCACTGACCCACTGGATGATAGCGATTTTCTGTTTGAGTTTATGTGATTCACCTGTTTTGAGATGTTTGGTGTAGCCTAGTTCTTCGGCAACGGTTAAAATACGATGTCTGGTTTCTTCTGTCACAGATAGACTCTGATCTCGATTGAGGACACGGGATACAGTTGCGATCGAGACAGAGGCTAGCTGAGCAATATCTTTGAGTGTAGCCATAATTCCCCTCCTTTTTAGGTTATTATAGCATATTTTTCTTCCTTTTTACTCATAGTTTAGTAAAATATCGGTAAAAATATTGACCTAAGCAAAACCCTTGGGTACAATAGAAGAAAACGATTACAGGATAAACTTTTTTACCTAATATTTCGTAAAAGGAGAATTCATATGACACAACATCTTACTGCTGAAGCACTTCGCAAGGATTTTCTTGCTGTTTTTGGTCAAGAAGCGGATCAAACCTTCTTCTCACCAGGGCGCATCAACTTGATTGGGGAACATACTGACTATAATGGTGGTCATGTTTTCCCAGCAGCTATTTCACTAGGAACTTATGGGGCTGCTCGCAAGCGCGATGACCAAGTTTTGCGTTTCTACTCAGCAAACTTTGAGGACAAAGGCATCATTGAAGTGCCTCTAGCTGACCTTAAGTTTGAGAAAGAGCACAACTGGACCAACTATTCAAAAGGTGTCCTTCATTTCTTGCAAGAAGCTGGTCATGTGATTGACAAAGGTTTTGATTTCTATGTATTTGGAAATATCCCAAATGGTGCGGGCTTGTCTTCTTCTGCATCTTTGGAGCTTTTGACTGGTGTCGTGGCAGAATACCTTTTTGACCTAAAATTGGACCGTCTAGATTTGGTTAAAATCGGGAAACAAACAGAAAATAACTTTATCGGAGTTAACTCTGGGATTATGGACCAATTTGCTATCGGTATGGGAGCAGATCAACGAGCTATTTACCTAGATACAAATACTCTAGAATACGACTTGGTTCCACTTGATTTGAAAGACAATGTTGTTGTGATCATGAATACCAACAAACGTCGTGAACTAGCAGATTCTAAATATAATGAACGCCGTGCTGAATGTGAAAAGGCAGTGGAAGAACTTCAAGTGGCCTTGGATATCCAGACTTTAGGCGAATTGGATGAATGGGCTTTTGATGAATACAGCTACCTGATCAAAGACGAAAATCGTTTGAAACGTGCTCGCCACGCAGTTCTTGAAAATCAACGTACCCTTAAAGCACAAGCAGCTCTTCAAGCAGGAGATTTGGACAAGTTTGGTCGTTTGATGAATGCGTCTCACGTTTCTCTTGAGCATGATTACGAAGTGACTGGCTTGGAATTGGATACTCTTGTTCATACAGCTTGGGCTCAAGAAGGTGTTCTAGGCGCTCGTATGACAGGAGCAGGTTTTGGTGGTTGTGCCATTGCCTTGGTTCAAAAAGATGCAGTTGAATCCTTTAAAGAAGCTGTTGGCAAACACTACGAAGAAGTAGTTGGCTACGCTCCAAGCTTCTATATCGCTGAAGTGGCAGGTGGAACTCGCGTTCTTGATTAGTCAGAAGGAGGTTTTCTAGTGACCTTAGTAGAAAATTTTGTGACCAAAGTTATTGCAGAAAGTAGCTTTGAAGAGTTGGATCGGATTTATCTGACCAATCGTGTTTTAGCACTGGTGGGAGATGGAGTTTTTGAAGTTGAGACTGACCAAGATGATTTGATTGAACTAAAAGATCAGCTTGTCGAGGAAGCCGTTCGATTGGAAACGATTGAAGATAGTCAGGCTGCGCGTGAGATTCTCGGTGCTGACCTCATGGACTTGGTAACCCCTTGTCCAAGTCAGGTTAATCGTGATTTTTGGGATACCTATGCCCAGTCACCAGAGCAGGCAATTGCAGATTTCTACCAACTCAGTCAGAAGAATGACTACATCAAACTGAAGGCCATCGCAAAGAATATTGCTTATCGTGTACCATCTGACTACGGTGAACTGGAGATTACCATCAATCTCTCTAAGCCTGAAAAGGATCCAAAAGAGATAGCGGCAGCTAAGTTGGTTAAGTCGAGTAACTATCCTCAATGTCAGCTCTGTATGGAAAATGAAGGCTACCATGGTCGTGTCAATCATCCAGCTAGAAGCAATCACCGAATTATTCGTTTTGATATTTCTGGTCAGGAGTGGGGCTTTCAATATTCGCCTTACGCTTACTTTAATGAGCACTGTATTTTCCTAGATAGCCAGCACCGTCCTATGGCCATTAGTCGCCAAAGTTTTGAACGTTTGTTAGCAATTGTGGAGCAATTTCCAGGTTACTTTGCTGGTTCAAATGCTGATTTGCCAATCGTGGGTGGCTCCATCCTGACCCATGATCATTATCAAGGTGGGCGCCATGTATTCCCAATGGAAGTGGCTCATTTACAGAAAAACTTTACCTTTGAAGGTTTTGAAACTGTCAAAGCAGGGATTGTTCAGTGGCCTATGTCTGTGATTCGACTAACTTCAGATTCTAAAGAGGATTTGACGGACCTTGCTGAGAAAATCTTACTGGCTTGGCGTCAGTATTCTGACCCAAGTGTACAGGTCTTGGCAGAAAGCAACGGGACACCGCACCATACCATTACACCGATAGCCCGTAAACGAGATGGCCAGTTTGAGTTAGACTTGGTTTTACGGGATAACCAAACATCTCCAGAGCATCCAGATGGTATCTATCATCCCCATAAGGATGTCCAACATATCAAGAAGGAAAATATCGGCTTGATAGAGGTCATGGGCTTGGCAATCTTGCCACCACGCTTGAAGGAAGAAGTGGAGCAGGTGGCAGCTTATCTAGTCGGAGAGGATGTTTCAGTAGCAGATTATCACCAAGAATGGGCAGATGAGTTGAAAGAATCCCATCCTGGATTGACTGACAAAGACCAAGCTCTTAATATCGTCCAAGAATCTGTTGGAAAAATCTTTGCGCGAGTTTTGGAATATGCAGGAGTTTACAAGCAAACAGAAGAAGGACAAGCTGCCTTTATGCGCTTTGTGGAGCAGGTTGGTATTTTGCCCGAATAAGTGCTTCTCTCTTGCGTAGAGTCTTGAAAAGTAGTATCATAGTGTCGTTTGAAATATCAGGAGGAACGTATGAAAGATTTTCACTTTGACGCTATATCTGCCTTTGAAAACTACGAAATTGAAAAAATGAGAGACGGTCACGTGGTGGTGACAACAAAAGTAGTGGACTCTTCACTCAACTACTATGGAAATGCCCATGGAGGCTATCTATTTACCCTATGTGACCAAATCAGTGGTCTTGTGGTGATTTCGCTAGGATTAGACGGGGTGACACTCCAGTCTTCCATCAACTATCTGAAAGCCGGAAATCTAGGAGATGTTCTCACTATCAAAGGAGAATGTGTCCACCAAGGACGCACTACTTGTGTCGTCGATGTTGATATCATCAATCAAGATGGCCGAAATGTCTGCAAGGCAACCTTCACCATGTTTGTCACAGGACAACGGTCAGAAGATAGACAGGTGAGGATATAGGAAACATAAAAAAGAGGCAAACGCCTCTTTTTTATGTTGTTTAATGTAAGCAACTTGTTTTAATCAATTTTCTTTATAAAATCACCGATTTTTCTTACAATCTCAGTAACAAGAGCATTTCCCATAAAGAACATTCTCATTTTATCAGAAACATCTACAATAGACCCATCAGCTAATTTCTTTTTAGCTGTCCAATTATCTGGGAAATCTTGAAGACGTTCTGCTTCAACTGGAGTTATAAGACGGTATTTACCATTAACTTTAAGAAAATGGGTTGAACGATTAACGGTACCTTCAGAAGTCAACATTGTTCGACCGGGTAAGTTTAAATCGTCATAGGGAGCCATACCACCTTCAGAATAGATGTAAGTATGACCGTCTGCAGAAGTACGTTCAATTCGTTTTGGTCCCCTTAGAAATTGGAATTTTTCCAATTTTGCTGGATCTGTAATGAAATATTTATCAGGAACATCCTTTTCATCCTGAAGAATTTCACCTAATGTAATTGGTCTTCCATTAAAGTTAGGCTCTGTATCGATAGAGTAGTATTTTCCATATCTCATAATACCTGTGTTCCAAACGGTACCTGTAAAATTATCAGATACCTCTACGATATCATCTCCAAGTTCATGAAAAACATGTCTATTTTTAACTGGTCTATTTTTTATTGGAAATTGAGTTGCAAATAAACCTGTTTGAAATAAATACTCATCATATTTATGTTCTTCAGCTACTGCTTCATTGTTTTCATATTGTTCATCAATTGATTTTGCAAAATTAGTATCATTACGATAAACGAAGAAGAAAACACGACGACGTCTTTGGCTTCGTCCGTAATCAGCCGCATTGATAACTCTCCATTCAACTGAATATCCCAAATTATTGAAAGCTGTTAGCATGATTGCGAAGTCTCTTCCTCGTTGTTTAGAAGGGGCTTTTAGCAATCTGTCAACGTTTTCGAGGATAAGATATTTAGGTTTAATATTTTCGGTAGCACGAATGATTTCCCAAAAGAGGACTCCTTTTTTTCCTTCGATGCCTTTTTCATTTTTTTTACTTCTAGCGACAGAATAGTCTTGACAAGGAAAACCTCCTACAATCATATCTGCATCCATTTTCGAAAATTCTTCGTCTGTAATATCAGAGATACTAATATTGATATTCTCGCTGTCGGGGAAATGACAATCATATACCTCAAATGCATCTTGAGATTTACGAGACGGTTCCCACTGGTTAGCCCACTTTGTTTCAAAGAACTGGTTATCAGATTTTTCTAATCCTATTCGGAATCCTCCGACCCCAGCAAATAGTTCGAGAACTTTCATCTTTTCTCCTTACAATTTTTCAGTTTAATCCATTATATACTATTTTCAACGATTGATCAAGTATTAATGCTTGCTTTGTATTTAATCTGATATAATATAGGGAGTAGGAGAAAAGAATGAAACAAAATTTATTTAATTATAACGATGAAGATATTGATAGTGTTGTAAATTACTCTCACAAACTTTTGAATAGAAAATTTGCTGAGGTTATGGAAGAATATAATCGTTCTCTCTATAAAACATACGAGGATTATCAAAATCAAGAAGCTAATGAATATGAGAAAAAAGAAATTAAACCATCGTCAAAGGGACAGTATGGGAATTATTTAGAACGTTATTATTATGGTTATCAGCCTAACAGTAATGCTGCAGCCGATTTTGAAAAAATTGGAGTAGAGCTTAAGGTAACTCCATTTAAAGTTAATAAGAATGGAACCATCTCTGCAAAAGAACGACTAGTCTTGACGATTATTAATTATTGTGAAGAGAACTTGGACGATTTTTATCAAACTCATCTATGGCAAAAATGTTCTAAAATACTTTTATTATTTTACAACGGTTTGATTCCTGAAAATACAGTTTTGGATTACATGATTGAAAAAGTGTTTCTGTATGAATGGTTTGAGGAAGATATGAATGTCATTTTAGATGATTACGCTCGAATTACTCAGAAAATTAAGGAGGGACGTGCGCACGAATTGTCTGAGTCTGATGGGAACTATTTATCAACTTGTACCAAAGGAGCCGGTAAAGACAAAGATTGGAAAAAACAACCTTTTAGTGATGTTTTGGCCAAACAACGTGCTTGGGAATTAAAGTCTAGTTACATGACGTATTTGATTAATCATAAAATCTTTGCTAGTCATGAACAGGAGAGTGTATTAGCTACTGCAAAAGGAACGAAAAAAACATTTACCCAGCTTATTGAAGAAAAAATTTTGAAGTATGAAGGATGGAGAGCGGAAGACTTATATGATGCGTTCGGTGTTCCTCGTCGCTCAAAATCTAGAAATAATTTACTGATTCGTAAAATGATTGGTATTACTGGTGATATAGAAAATACTCAGGAATTTCAAAAAGCCAATATGAATCTTAGAGTTATTAGTGTGAATAAAAAAGGGCTACCTACTGAAGACTCACCGTTTAAAGTTTATGATTTTATAGAATTGGCAAAAAATGATAACTGGGAAGAATCTCATGTTTTTCAAGAAATTTGTGACAAACGCTATATGTTTGTTGTATTTAAGGAAGAAGAACCTGGAGAATATGTTTTAAGTCAAGTGAAGTTTTGGGGATTCCCTGAACGTTTAGTCGATGAAGCAAAACGTGTCTGGAATGAAACACGTACCATTATTAATGAAGGGGTACAGTTAACTCAGACAAAAAAAGGTGTTTCGACAAACTTTCCTCAAAGCAAAGTGAATAAGTTCTTGTTTACCAAAATTCATGCATCAAACTCTTATTATGAGATTGAAAAAAATGTTTTTGTAGGAAAAGGAAAACTATCAGATACGAACCCCCTTCCTGATGGGCGAAGAATTACCAAGCATTCTTTTTGGATGCCAAAAATGTTTGTATATGAAATAATTAATGAAAAATGGGATTAAATAAAAAACTGCTTGCAAAGCAGTCTTTTTATTTTTATATAAATTATATTTTACAATATTTTCATTATATTGTAAAATAAATATATATATTTAAAGGAGTTAAAAATGGAAGATAAACATGAACGATTTTTAAGATTGGCTGAATCTAGAACAAATACAGTTATTCAGAAGATACATTTAATTGGTGATCTAGCTAATAGAAGTAACTACGATTATAATGAGGATGAAGTTTCTGAAATTTTTAAAGCAATAGAATTAGAAATTCAAAGAACAAAAAAGATGTTTGAAGTTGAATTTATAAAAAAAGACAATAGATTTTCGTTTTCAAAAAATAAAAAATAAAGGAGTATATATTATGGCTAAAAAATGGGCATTCCCACATGGTAGGGATTTGACTCCAAGGGGAGCAAATGATCCATCTATAAATTCGTTTCTTGATAATGTTATTGATTCATTAACGAGAGAAGTAATACAGAACTCTCTAGATGCGAAAATAAAGGAAAATAATAATCCTGTTGAAATTACATTTGACTTTGATGAAATATCTACAAGGGATATTCCGGGAATAGATGAAATCTATGATACGGCTTTACCATTAGCGGAGGAATTCTGGAGAAAAAAAGAAAATATTGGAACTTTAGAGTATCTGAAATCATTTAGAGAAGTCCTTAGATCAGATAAAATTAGAGTGTTAAAGATTAGTGATTTTAATACATATGGATTAAATGATAAAAGCTATGATGCACTAGTTCTAGGAAATGGATATACAGAAAAGATTGATGATAATGCGGCAGGAAGTAAAGGGATTGGTAAAGCTGCTCCTTTTGCCAATTCAGACTTGAGATTAGTTTTTTATAATACTGTTCCTACCAACTCAAGTCCGAAACATGTTGGCGTCTTAAACTTTGTATCATTTAATTGCGATGCAGATGATGAAACAATTGTAACTCAAGAGCGTGCTTTATATAAAGAGGAACAATATAAACATATATCTGGGCAAATTAATTTTAATTTTAAAAGTCGTGATTTATCACAATATGGGACAGATTTATTTATTTTAGGATTCCGAGATACTGAAGATGATTGGGAAAAGCGAATTTTACTTTCAGCAGTGAATAATTTTCTAGTCTCTATTTTAGAAAATAAATTAATAGTTAGAGTGAATAATGCTCGACTCAATTCTGATAATATCAGTGAAGTTATTAGGGAGCTTGAAGAATTAAAAAAATCTCCTGATGAAAAAATAATTTTTAAAAATACTCTGAATTACTATGATGCATTGACTAATGAAAATAGATTAGAGTTTGAATTAGATAATCGTTTTCTAGCTTATCCGTTTGTTGAATCAAAAAGCGATGGGAAATTAATACTTTTGAAGAGAGAAGATGCTAATAGAGCCATATTACAGACTAGAATATCAGGTATGAAAATCTATGACAGAAGAAATGTAAGCGGTAATATTCTATTTACCGGAGTCTTTCGTGCTACTGGTATAGGTTTAGATAAGTTTTTAAAGAGTCTCGAGAATACAAATCATACTGATTGGAGTAGCGATCAGGCTTCTAAGGAAGATAGAAAGGTAGCTAAAAAACTGCTAAAAGATTTATATGATTGGTATAAAGAATGTGTTAAAAGTTCTTATGAACAAAATGTAGAAGATGTAATAGATGCGATTGGAATGAAAGATTTTTTGCCACTTTTGTCATCAGATTCAGAAAAAAACGTTAAAAGGAAGGATTCAGGAATAAAGAATTCTATTAATTCGGTAGAAATTAATAGGAATAAGAATAAGACAAATAATCTTTATAATCCAATCGAAAAAGAGGTAGATTCTATTTTGAAAGATTTTAATTTGGATAACGAAAAAGATGATAGGAAACCTAAAAAAGAAACCTCAAATAAAAAGAAGGGAATATTAGAAAGATTAGGTTTTAATCAAAAGACAAAAGAAGAAAAATTAGTAGATGTTACTCAATTTTTTGGAATAAAAATTGTTGCGTTAAACAGCAAAGAAGGACAATATAGATGTATATTGAAACCTAAAAAAGAATTCAAAGAGATAGATTTACAATTCAACTTTGTTGGAGAAGATGGCACAATTACACAAGCTATAATACGAGAGCTTACCTCTCAATCTAATATGGTTAAAAAATCAAATACTGATTTTAGAGTATTAGACATTAATAAAGATAAGAGGGTAATTATCGATATTAAAGTAAACTCCAATTTATTAATGAAGATGGAAGGAAAAATAAATGAAATTAAAATCTGATATGTTCCCATATCCTGTTTTAAGTAAAGAACTGGATGATTTTATAACAGGAGATTTTGAAGTAAATATTTCTCAAAAAAAAATGAGCTTAAATAGCATACTTTTGACTTTCAACTTCAGTTTGAGTAATAGTGAAATAGATGAGTTGATAAAGCAAAATAAAGCAAAATTCGCAATTCATATTGAAGGGCAGGCATCTTCTTATAGGAAGCTCTTTTTCCTTGAAAAAGGAGAAACAAGAAAAGAGATTGAATTAATTAGTGAATCTACGCCTAAAAAACTATTTGTCAACATGATGATTATCGCAACAAGTGCAATAAAAAATTATAGCAACAAAGGTTTTAATCCTGATTACTACGGAAAAGATTTTGTAATTCCAGAAATTGAAAAAGGCAGTATTTTAGCTTATGATACTATGGCTGAGTTGCAAGTTGATTTTGCTAATAATGAATATGGTAGCTTGAAATCAATGGTTCGTATTGCTAAATATAACAAAAAATATATGGAAGTTGATTTAGATGGAGATGTTATACAAATAAATCTACCTGAAAAATCTTATTTAGCTTATGTCTGTTTATCTAATTCTAGTAAAGTACAACAACGCTTACTCTTAACAACTATAATTCTACCTGCAATAACAGTAGCGATTGAAAAAATTAAGAGGTTAGAAGTTGATGATAGTAAAGAGTGGTATAAATCTCTTGGAGAGTTATTAAAAAAGATTGATTACAATATTGAAGATTTACAAGAAGAAAGTTCAATGATGGTTGCTCAGCAATTGCTTGATTTTCCTTTAGAATCTTCTCTTTATGAATATTATATGTTTGAGGAAATGAAAAATGAGTAAATTAAAATATGTTTCTGATGAATTTTTAGATGATTTTAAAACAAATTTTCATAGTAAATACTTGCCGTACTATATAAATAATGATAAAGAAAAGATAATTAACCTATTTTCTGATACTAATAATGTCTATGATTCGCTAAATGAGTTTGAGTATAAAGAACTCATTTTAGAATCCTTGGATTCTGAAGCTCCAAAAAAGAATGTTGAAATAATTTGGGAATCTTTAAAACATTTAACTATTGCAGAGGCAGAGAATGAAAAAATTTGGGTTGCACTTGAAAATACATATTATTTAGATTATCATTTGGACCAGCTAAGTAATATTAACGGTACAACCAGGGAAGCAAGCATAACAGCTAGAACTATATTTAATAGAGGTAATAAACGATCTTTAATGATAAATAGTATTTCTTCTCTATGGTGGATTGCTTACTATACATTTGATGAAGATTCTTCAAATCCATATTACTATACAAAAAGATTTTTATCAGGGAGTTACAGAGGAAATGCTGTTGCGTATTTTTCAAGCAACTTAGTATCTAATAAAGATATTGTTCTAGGGAGTTTACAAGCTATATATGAACTAATTGATGAAGGTAAAATGATTGAAAATAGGTATTCCTACACCAATGCTAACAAAATATTGAATTTAGTTGGTGGGGTAATAGTTTTAGACTTTTTAACGAGAGAAGATATAAAAGTTATAGTTAAAAGTCATTTGATGGAGACCGAGGGTATTAAGGCGATTTATCGTATGTCTTAAATTGATTTATTAACTATCATTTTTATACATAAAAAAGAGGTTCACGCCTCTTTTTTTATTACTTTCCCACTCTAATGCTTTATTATTCTATTCACTAAATCTTAAAAAATAGCCATCTGGATCTAAAACTGCAAATTCATGAGGGTAGATATATTGTTCGCCAACTCGAAATTCTCTTTTAGTCAAAGGACGATGAATAGGATAGTTAGACTCGATTACTTTCTGATAGAGTCGAGGAACATCCTTTATGCCAAAGGAGATATTGACTCCACGACCAAATGGGGAGGTCAGTTCAACTAATTCATCCTTGGTCCCCTCCTCTAACATTAGCTGGCAATCTTCAAGCGATAAGAAGAGGAAGTTTTCTTCTGCTCGTTCGTATTCGATGGTAAAACCCAACAAATCACAGTAGAAGGAACGGGACTGTTCTATATTTGAGACCATAAACTCGGGAATAACTGCATTGTAGTCCATAAAGAAAATCCTTATAATTCAATCTCCAAGACAATCGGTGTATGGTCTTGGCGTGCTCCTGAATCGATCATATCTGACTTGGTAACCTTGTCTGCTACACGGTTACTTGTGAGCCAGTAGTCGATTCTCCAGCCTGTGTTGTTGATTTTTGAAGTCTTACTGCGTTGTGCCCACCAAGTATAGCGTTCTGGCACATCGCCATGGATATGGCGGAAGGTATCTGTAAATCCTTTGGCTAAAAGGTTTGTAAATCCTTCACGTTCTTCGTCTGTGAATCCTGGTGAACGACGGTTGCTAGCCGGGTTGGCAAGGTCAATTTCCTTGTGGGCAACGTTGTAGTCTCCAGTTGCTAGGACAGGCTTTTGCTTGTCTAGTTCAGCCAAGTATTCCGCATATTTGACATCCCAAACTTGTCGCTCTTCCAAGCGTTTGAGTCCATCACCAGCGTTTGGTGTGTAAACTTGAGTCACGAAAAATGTATCAAATTCCAAAGTAATGATGCGGCCTTCCAAGTCCATAGTAGAAGGTGCGCCAATTTCTGGGAAGCTGATAGTTGGAGTGAGTTCTTTCTTATAGAGGAACATGGTTCCGGCATAGCCTTTACGAGCAGGCTCTTGAGAGGAACGCCAGGTGTTTTCGTAGCCTGGGAAGAGTTCTTCCAGTACCTCAAGGTGTTTTTTTGTAGGGCCTTTGGCTGAAAGCTTGGTTTCTTGGATGGCGATAATGTCAGCATCTTCGGCAACCAAGGTTTGGAGAACGTCTTGTGACAATTTCGCACGCGCAGAGTCGCTCGTGAGTGCAGCGTTTAGGGAATCAATATTCCATGAAATCAGTTTCATAATGTTTACCTTTTCATTCAGATTATAGACAATATTATACCAGAAAAAGAAGTAATTCCCCAGCGTATAGTTTGAAAAATCCAGGTCATTCCTTTATAATAAAGAATGATTTATGTAAAAGATTGAAAATAAATGAAATGTTACTCCTTTGAGTATCTTTATCGCTGAATATGACAAAGTTTAAGTTAGTGTCATCACCTATGAATAGGAAAAACCTGAGGCAGTCGCCTCAGGTTTCCATTTGTCATTAGAAAGGAATTTTATGTCCATCATCCAAAAACTCTGGTGGTTTTTTAAATTAGAAAAACGCCGTTACCTAGTTGGAATTGTAGCTCTGGTTTTAGTCTCTGTGCTAAACCTCATCCCACCTATGGTCATGGGGCGCGTGATTGATGCTATCACTTCGGGACGATTAACACAAGATGACCTCCTGCTTCATCTCTTTTATCTCCTGCTGGCAGCTTTCGGGATGTACTACTTGCGTTATGTTTGGCGCATGTATATCCTAGGGACCTCCTACCGACTTGGACAAATCATGCGTTCAAGACTATTTGAGCATTTTACAAAGATGTCGCCTGCTTTTTATCAGAATTATCGAACCGGGGATTTGATGGCTCACGCCACCAATGATATCAATGCTCTGACTCGTTTAGCAGGTGGTGGTGTCATGTCTGCGGTGGATGCTTCTATCACAGCCTTGGTGACTCTCTTGACTATGCTCTTTAGCATTTCTTGGCAGATGACCTTGGTTGCCATTCTACCTTTGCCGTTTATGGCCTATGGGACTAGTCGTCTGGGGAGAAAGACCCATAAGGCTTTCGGAGAATCACAGGCAGCCTTTTCTGAACTCAACAATAAGGTTCAAGAATCTGTATCAGGTATCAAGGTAACCAAGTCCTTTGGCTATCAGTCTGATGAATTGGCATCTTTCCAGGAAGTCAATGATTTGACCTTCCAAAAAAATCTGCAAACCATGAAATATGATAGCCTCTTTGACCCGATGGTTTTGCTCTTTGTTGGTTCTTCTTATGCCTTAACTCTCTTAGTCGGTGCCTTTATGGTGCAAGCGGGACAAGTAACCGTTGGGAATCTGGTTACCTTTATCTCTTACTTGGATATGTTGGTCTGGCCTTTGATGGCGATTGGTTTCCTCTTTAATATCACTCAGAGAGGAAAAGTTTCTTATCAACGGATTGAGAGTCTATTGTCCCAAGAATCACCTGTCAAAGACCCAGAATCTCCACTTGACGGGATTGAAAACGGGCGTTTGGACTATGCCATTGATCGTTTTGCCTTTGAAGACGAGGAGACACTGAAAGATATTCATTTTAGTCTCGAAAAAGGGCAAACTCTGGGCTTAGTTGGACAGACTGGTTCAGGAAAAACCGCTTTGATTAAGTTGCTCCTACGTGAGTATGACGTTGATCAAGGATTCATTTATCTAAATGGCCATGACATTCGTGACTATCGACTAGCTGACTTGCGTAGTTTGATGGGATATGTCCCACAGGATCAATTTCTCTTTGCCAGCTCTATCCTAGATAATATCCGTTTTGGAAATCCTGACCTGCCTTTCTCAGAAGTAGAGAAAGTAACCAAACTGGCTCAAGTCTATCAAGATATTCAAGACATGCCCCAGGGATTTTACACGGTTATCGGTGAAAAAGGTGTCAGTCTATCTGGTGGACAAAAGCAACGTCTTGCCATGAGTCGGGCTATGATTTTAAATCCTGATATCTTGATTTTAGACGATTCCTTATCGGCGGTAGATGCCAAGACAGAGTTCGCAATTATCGATAATCTCAAGGAAACTCGCAAGGACAAGACAACCATTATCACTGCCCATCGCCTCAGTGCAGTTGTCCATGCGGATTTGATTTTGGTCATGCAAAATGGTCGCATCATTGAACGAGGCACCCATGAAGACTTACTAGCCTTGGATGGTTGGTACGCACAAACCTACCAGTCACAACAATTAGAAATGAAAGGAGAAGAAGATGCGCAATAAACAAGAACAATTGGCTGTATTGAAACGCTTGTTGTCCTATCTCAAGCCTTACGGTCTCCTCACCTTTTTAGCACTCGCTTTTCTCCTTACGACGACTGTTATCAAGAGTATCATCCCCTTGGTAGCTTCGCACTTTATCGACCAGTATCTGCATAATCTCAACCAGCTCGCTGTTACAGTTTTGCTAGCCTACTATGGTCTCTACATTCTTCAAACCATTGTCCAGTATGTGGGGAACCTTCTCTTTGCGCGTGTGTCCTACAGCATTGTTAGAGACATTCGACGTGATGCCTTTGCCAATATGGAAAAGCTAGGCATGTCTTATTTTGATAAAACACCTGCAGGCTCTATTGTCTCTCGCTTGACCAATGATACTGAGACTATCAGTGATATGTTTTCGGGGATCTTATCTAGCTTTATCTCGGCAGTCTTTATATTCGTGACGACCCTTTATACCATGTTAGTTCTGGACTATCGTCTGACTGCTTTAGTCTTGCTCTTCCTGCCTTTGATTTTCCTTTTGGTCAATCTCTACCGTAAAAAATCCGTCAAGGTTATCGAAAAAACCAGAAGTCTCTTGTCAGATATTAACAGTAAGCTGGCTGAAAATATCGAAGGGATTCGCATTATTCAAGCCTTTAATCAAGAAAAGCGCCTGCAAGAAGAGTTTGATGGGATAAACCAGGAACATCTGGTCTACGCCAACCGTTCAGTAGCTTTGGACTCCCTCTTTTTACGTCCAGCTATGAGTTTGTTGAAGCTTTTGGGCTATGCGGTTTTGATGGCTTACTTTGGTTATCGTGGTCTTTATTTAGGCATAACAGCAGGAACCATGTATGCCTTTATCCAGTATATCAATCGTCTCTTTGACCCCCTCATCGAGGTAACACAAAACTTTTCTACACTTCAGACATCTATGGTGTCAGCAGGTCGTGTTTTTGCACTTATCGATGAGACCAACTATGAACCGGTCCAAGAAGATGGACAAGCGGAGATTCAAGAAGGAAATATCCGTTTTGAACATGTGTCTTTCTCTTATGACGGAAAACATCAGATTCTCGATGATATCTCCTTTACCGTCAATAAAGGTGAAACTATTGCCTTTGTCGGACATACAGGTTCTGGGAAATCTTCTATCATTAATGTTCTCATGCGCTTTTATGAATTCCAGTCTGGTCGAGTTCTCCTAGATGGTGTGGATATTCGTAAGTATAGCCAAGAGGAATTGAGAAAAAATATCGGTCTTGTCCTACAGGAACCCTTCCTCTATCATGGGACCATCAAGTCCAATATCGCTATGTACCAAGATATCAGCGATGATCAGGTTAAGGCTGCGGCAGAATTTGTCGATGCAGATTCTTTCATTCGGGATCTTCCATTAGGCTATGATGCCCCTGTGTCTGAGCGTGGTTCGAGTTTCTCAACTGGTCAACGTCAGCTTCTTGCTTTTGCTAGAACCGTTGCCAGTCAACCGAAAATTCTGATTTTGGATGAAGCAACAGCCAATATTGATTCTGAAACAGAAGCCTTGGTCCAAAATTCTCTAGCCAAGATGAGACAGGGCCGGACGACCATTGCCATTGCCCATCGTCTTTCTACCATTCAGGATGCTAACTGTATCTATGTCCTTGATAAGGGACGTATTATTGAGAGCGGCACACACGAGGAACTTTTAGCCTTGGGAGGAACCTATCACAAGATGTATAGTTTGCAGGCAGGGGCTCTTTCTTAGAGAAGAATTCCTTTAAAATACAGATTTCTTGCACTGCCTCTTTCATTTTGTGGTATAATGTAGAATGTTTAAAGATTACATATTAAAAAACAGAGGAGAATGTGCATGCTGAAATGGGATGAACTACCTCAAGAAATGCAATTAAGTGAGGTAAAACCATACTACCAGCTTGTTTCTAAAAGAAAAGGCTCTCTGATTCTCAAGCGCTGTCTAGATTTGTTTCTAGCATTGGTCTTGTTAATCTTGACCTCACCCGTATTTCTAATTCTAAGCATTTGGATCAAGCTAGATAGCAAGGGTCCAGTCATTTACAAGCAAGTGCGGGTAACCCAGTACAACCGACATTTCAAGATTTGGAAATTCCGGACCATGGTGACCGATGCGGACAAGAAAGGAAGTCTAGTAACTTCTGCCAATGACAGCCGTATCACCAAGGTTGGAAATTTCATTCGCCGTGTTCGTTTGGATGAACTTCCACAATTGGTCAATGTTCTCAAAGGAGAGATGTCCTTTGTGGGAACTCGTCCAGAAGTACCACGCTATACTGAGCAGTACAGCCCTGAAATGATGGCTACCTTGCTCTTACCAGCAGGGATTACATCGCTTGCCAGCATTAACTATAAGGACGAGGATGCCATTATCAGTCAAATGACTGCAAAAGGTATGTCGGTCGACCAAGCTTATGTCGAAAGAGTCCTTCCAGAAAAGATGCACTATAATCTAGCCTACCTACGTGATTTTAATTTCTTCGGAGATATCAAAATCATGTTCCAGACTGTATTTGAAGTTTTAAAATAAAGTAGTCCTAAGATTGAAAACCGATAAAAGGAGTAAAACAATGCCAAAGTATAATATTCCATTTTCACCACCCGATATTACCGAAGCAGAAATTGCTGAAGTAGCAGATACCCTCCGTTCTGGTTGGATTACAACAGGACCTAAGACAAAAGAATTGGAGCGTCGTCTGTCCGTCTATACTCAGACACCTAAGACAGTCTGCCTTAACTCTGCAACAGCAGCTCTTGAATTGATCTTGCGCGTGCTTGAAGTGGGGTCTGGCGATGAAGTTATCGTTCCAGCTATGACTTATACAGCATCATGTAGCGTTATCACTCACGTAGGTGCGACACCAGTAATGGTTGATATCCAAGGTGATACCTTTGAAATGGACTATGACAAACTTGAGCAAGCGATTACTGAGAAGACTAAGGTTATCATCCCAGTAGAACTTGCAGGGATTATCTGTGACTATGACCGTTTGTTCCAAGTTGTTGAGAAGAAACGTGACCTCTTTACAGCTACTAGCAAGTGGCAAAAAGTCTTTAACCGTATCGTTGTTGTATCAGATAGCGCCCATGCTTTGGGTTCAACCTACAAGGGACAACCAGCTGGTTCCATTGCAGACTTTACATCATTCTCTTTCCACGCAGTTAAGAATTTTACAACTGCTGAAGGAGGAAGTGCGACCTGGAAAGCTAATCCAGCTATTGACGATGAAGAAATGTACAAGGAATTCCAAATCCTATCTCTTCATGGTCAAACGAAGGATGCGCTAGCTAAGATGCAACTAGGTTCATGGGAATACGATATCGTAACTCCTGCCTACAAGTGCAACATGACGGATATCATGGCTTCAATTGGTTTGGTACAATTGGATCGTTATCCTAGCTTGCTTCAACGTCGAAAAGAAATCGTAACTCGCTATGACCGTGGATTTACAGGAACTCGTATTCACCCATTGGCGCATGAGACAGATACTGTTGAATCTTGTCGTCACCTTTACGTTACCCATGTAGAAGGTGCTAGTCTTGAGCAACGTAATCAAATCATCCAAGAATTGGCCAAAGCTGGAATCGCAAGTAACGTTCACTACAAACCGCTTCCACTTTTGACTGCCTATAAGAATCTTGGCTTTGATATGGCAAACTATCCTAAAGCTTATGCCTACTTTGTAAACGAGATTACACTACCGCTTCACACCAAATTAACGGATGAAGAAGTAGATTATATCATTGAGACTTTTGTCAAAGTTTCTGATGAAGTTCTAGGTGCTTCACAAAAATAATTAAAAAAATTAGTAAAAAATTAGTGAAAACGGTTGACAAAGAAAAAACAATAACATATAATTAACTCAACAAATCAGAAAAGTAATTATTTTTAATCTTCAGGGAGCCTGTGGTTACTGTGAACAGGTGGTTGGAACTAGTGAAATTGGGCTGATTTTAAAAGTGAATTTGAAACAATGAAAATTCGGTAGGCACACCTTACAGTGCAACTTGTTGTTAGACAAGGCAGAGATGTAAAGGGGATATTCTCTTTACAAATGAGGTGGTACCGCGTTACAAACGCCCTCACATGGAAGTAGATTCCGTGTGTGGGCTTTTTCATATTTTGGAACAATGGAAAAGAGGAAAAATTTATGACAACTAAAGGTTATTTTGGACAGTTTGGTGGTAGTTTTGTACCAGAACCAATTCAGGCTTTATTAGATGAGTTGGAAGTGACTTTTGATAAATACAAGGATGATCCAGAGTTTTTAGCTGAGTTTCGCCATTACTTGAAGGATTATTCAGGTCGTGAAACACCGCTCTATTTTGCAGAAAGTTTGACAGAGCACCTAGGTGGAGCTAAGATTTATCTCAAGCGTGAAGATCTTAACCATCTTGGGTCACACAAACTTAACAATGTCCTTGGACAAATCCTTCTTGCTAAACGCATGGGTAAAAAACGTGTGATTGCTGAGACAGGAGCTGGGCAGCACGGTGTTGCGACAGCTGCAGCTGCAGCCAAATTTGGTATGGCATGTGATGTCTACATGGGGGCAGAAGATGTGGAGCGTCAACGTCTCAATGTCTTCCGTATGGAGATGATGGGAGCAACTGTTCACGCAGTTGAAACTGGTACTCGTACCCTCAAAGATGCGGTTGATGCAGCCTTTGGAGCATGGATGAATGACCTTGAAGCCTTCTACGTTTTAGGATCTGCTGTAGGCCCTCATCCTTATCCAACGATTGTTCATGAATTCCAAAAGGTTATTAGTGAAGAATCACGTCGTCAAATCTTGGAAAAAGAAGGACGTCTACCAGACTACGTCATTGCCTGTGTGGGCGGTGGTTCCAATGCTATCGGAGCTTTTTCACAGTATGTAGCTGATGAAGAAGTAAAATTGGTTGGGGTAGAAGCTGCTGGTCACGGTTTAGATACCGACAAACACGCGGCAACAATGACCAAGGGTAGTGTAGGGATTGTCGATGGAATGAAAACCTATGCAGTCTTTGGCGAAGATGGAAATGTTGCACCTGTTTACTCTATCTCTGCTGGTTTAGACTATCCAGGGGTTGGACCAGAACACGCATTCTTTAAAGACTCTGGTCGTGTAGAGTATGTCGCAGCGACTGATGAAGAAGCTGTCCAAGCCTTGCTTTTACTTAGCAAGACTGAGGGAATTATCCCAGCTATTGAAAGCTCCCATGCTATTGCAGAAGCAGTCAAACGAGCACCAAAACTAAGTAAAGACGAGATTATCGTCATTAATGTCTCTGGTCGTGGAGACAAGGACGTAGCTGCTATTGCAGACTACCTTGAAGATAAAAAATAAAAGATGGAAAAGATACAGAGATTTCTCTCACAGAGAGCTTGTGGTTGCTGAAAACAAGCAGAGAAAGCTGTAAGATTGGGTCTATCTGAAAACGAGAGAAGAAAACATAATTCTCAAGGGAGTGCCCTTTATCGCACAGCCTGTTACAGGAGCTATCTGAGACAGGAATGAGAGATAGGAGAAATCCTATAATTGAGGTGGCACCGCGAATTTCGTCCTCACGCAAGTTATTTTGCGTGGGGATTTTTTGTAGAATAAACACGGGATTTAAGAAGAACTGAAAGGGAAATTACAATGGAACGAATCATTCATGGAGATGTTTTATCACCAATCTTGGCTTATATGCGTTTGAACGGAAATCACAAGGTCATACTTGAAAGTATCCCAAGAGAAAAGGAAAATGCTCGTTTTTCTATCTTAGCCTATAACCCAGTTTTTGAAATTAAGTTCGAAAATGGAGTTCTTTATCAAAATGGTCAAGTGATTGATCGTGATCCTTTGGATTTCCTTTATGAAGTAACTTATAAGAGTCAGCACCATTCAGAACTACCCTTTGGTAGTGGAGCTATTGGCTTTGTTGGCTACGATATGATTTCTCTTTATGAAGAAATTGGCCAGCTCCCTGAGGATACGATTGGGACACCAGATATGCATTTCTTCGTATATGAGAGTTATATAGTTTTTGACCATAAGAAAGAAAAAATTCATATCATAGAGGATGCTCTCTACAGTGAGCGTAGTAGTGAAGAACTAGAAGTGGCTTTAGATCAGGTTTTAGAAGAGTTGAAAATCCCTGCTCCAAATGAATTTGAAGATTTGGACGTTTCTCCACTTCAGTTTAGACCACATATTGCACCTCAGAAATTTGAAGAAATGGTAGAAACAGCTCGCGACTTGATTCGCAACGGAGATATGTTCCAATGTGTGCTTAGCCAGCGCTTCTCCGCAGAGGTAACTGGAAATCCTTTTGACTTCTACAGAAATCTCCGAGTGACCAATCCATCAAATTACCTCTACTTTTATGATTTTGGAAATTACCAAATTATCGGTGCCAGTCCAGAGAGCTTGGTTTCCGTCAAAAATGGCATTGTGACAACCAATCCAATTGCAGGTACGCGACCTAGAGGTGCCAATGACGAGGAAGATGCAGCACTTGCAAATGATCTACTTTCTGATGAAAAGGAAACGGCAGAACACCGAATGTTGGTGGACTTGGGACGAAATGATATCGGTAGAATTGCTGAAACAGCAAGTGTCCAAGTAACCAAGTATATGGAAGTCGAACTTTTCCGCTATGTCATGCATTTGACCAGCGTGGTTAAAGGACATTTATTACCAGAACTGACTGCCATGGATGCCTTAAAGGCGACACTTCCGGCAGGAACAGTATCGGGAGCACCAAAGATTCGGGCCATGAAACGCATCTATGAACTAGAAACAGAGAAGCGAGGTGTCTATGCAGGAGCTATCGGTTACTTATCAGCAACTGGAGACATGGATTTTGCTATTGCAATTCGAACCATGATTCTTAAAAATAAAAGGGCCTACGTACAGGCTGGTGCAGGAATTGTTTATGATTCCATCGCTCAGAATGAATACCAAGAAACGATTAACAAAGCTAAATCTATGACAAGAATGGGAGAACTAAGACCATGATTTTATTGATTGACAATTATGATTCATTTACTTATAACCTGGCTCAATATATCGGGAATTTCGCAGAAGTTCAGGTTTTGAGAAATGATGATCCAAACCTTTATGAAGAAGCTACAAAGGCAGATGGACTGGTCTTTTCTCCTGGCCCAGGTTGGCCAGCTGATGCTGGGAAAATGGAAGAAATGATTCGTGGTTTTGCAGGTAAGAAACCTATTCTAGGGATTTGTTTGGGGCACCAAGCCATCGCAGAAGTCTTTGGTGGTAAGTTGGGTTTGGCTCCTAAAGTTATGCACGGTAAACAAAGCCAGATTCGATTTGAGACTCCATCAGTTCTCTATCAAGGAATTGAGGACAATCGTCCAGTCATGCGTTACCATAGTATTTTAATTGAAGAGATGCCAGAAGAGTTTGAAGTGACAGCCCGTTCGACAGATGACCAAGCTATTATGGGGATTCAACACAAAACCTTGCCGATTTATGGCTTGCAGTATCATCCAGAAAGTATTGGAACGCCAGATGGTCTATCTTCTATTCAGAATTTTATCGAGAAAGTTGTAAAGTGAGGAACACAAAATGAAAGAAATTATTGAAAAATTAGCGAACTTTGAAGATTTATCAAGTGTTGAAATGACAGATGTGATCGAACGTATCGTGACAGGGCGAGTGACAGAAGCACAAATTGCTTCACTCCTTTTAGCCCTTAAGATGAAGGGGGAAACACCTGAAGAAAGAACAGCCCTCGCTCAAGTTATGAGAGGACATGCTCAACACATTCCAACAAATATTCAAGATGCTATGGATAACTGCGGTACAGGTGGAGATAAGTCATTTAGCTTTAACATCTCAACAACTGCAGCCTTTGTCTTGGCAGGTGGGGGAATCCACATGGCCAAACATGGAAATCGCTCCATCTCCTCAAAATCTGGGTCAGCAGATGTCTTGCAAGCTTTGGGAATCAATATTGACCTCAAGCCAGCACAATTGGGGAAGGTATTTGATCAAACAGGAATCGTCTTTCTCTTTGCCAAAAACATGCACCCAGCTATGAAATACATCATGCCAGCACGCTTGGAGTTGGGAATTCCAACTATCATGAATTTGACAGGTCCACTCATTCACCCAATGGTCTTGGAAACACAGCTTCTAGGAATCAGTCGTCCAGAACTTCTGGAAAGTACTGCTCAGGTTTTGAAAAATATGGGTCGCAAACGTGCTATCGTAGTAGCTGGTCCAGAAGGATTGGATGAAGCTGGTTTGAATGGAACTACCAGCATTGCCCTTCTTGAAAATGGTGAAATCACTTTGTCAACCTTTACTCCAGAAGATTTGGGAATGGAACGCATTGCCATTGAGGACATTCGTGGTGGTAATGCTCATGAGAATGCAGCCATCCTTGTCAGCGTTCTTAATAATGAACCAAGTCCATTCTTAGAAACAACAGTCTTAAATGCTGGCCTTGGTTTTTATGCCAATGGTAAGGTAGATAGTATCAAAGACGGAGTTAAAATGGCACGTCAAGTGATTGCCAGCGGTAAGGCCCTTGAAAAACTCAGACTATTACAGGAGTACCAAAGATGAGTCAGGAATTTTTGTTGCGTATCTTAGAGCAGAAGGCGCGTGAAGTTGAAACGATGGAGCGAGAGGAGCTTCAACCTTTGCGTGAAAGCTATCGCTTAGCTGAATATTTGAAAAACCATCAGGACCGCTTGCAAATCATTGCAGAGGTCAAGAAGGCGAGTCCAAGTATGGGTGATATCAATCTGGATGTGGATATTGTTCAACAGGCCAAGACTTACGAGGCTAACGGCGCTGTTATGATTTCTGTTCTGACAGATGAAGTTTTCTTCAAAGGTCATTTGGATTATCTTCGTGAGATTTCCAACCAGGTACAGATTCCGACACTGAACAAGGATTTTATCATCGATGAAAAGCAAATCATCCGTGCTCGCAATGCAGGTGCGACAGTTATCTTGCTCATCGTAGCGGCTTTATCAGAAGAACGCCTCAAGGAACTGTATGGCTATGCGACAGAGCTAGGTCTAGAAGTATTAGTGGAAACTCATAATCTAGCGGAGCTAGAAGTAGCTCACCGTCTTGGCGCTCAAATTATCGGTGTCAACAATCGCAATTTGACTACCTTTGAAGTTGACTTGCAGACCAGTGTAGACTTGGCCCAATACTTTAAGGACGATTGCTTGTACATTTCTGAATCTGCTATTTTTACAGAAGAAGATGCGAAACGAGTTGCACCATACTTTAACGGAATTTTGGTGGGAACAGCTCTCATGCAAGCTGAAGATGTAGCCCAGAGAATCAGGGAGTTGCAAATTGACAAAAGTTAAGATTTGTGGACTATCGACCAAAGAAGCCGTAAAAACAACTGTGTCGGCTGGAGCAGACTACATTGGTTTTGTCTTTGCTCCTAGCAAAAGACAGGTGACCTTGGAACAGGCTGCTGAGCTGGCAAAGCTCATTCCTGTCAACGTTAAAAAAGTTGGAGTATTTGTTTCACCCAGTCGGGCAGAACTGTTAGAAGCGGTAGACAAAGTTGGTTTGGACTTTGTACAAGTTCACGGTCAGGTGGCGGATGATTTGTTTGGGGATTTGCCTTGTGCAAGTATTCAGGCTGTTCAGGTCGATGAAGGGGGGCATGTACCCAATTCTCAGGCAGATTATCTACTCTTTGATGCCCCTGTGGCAGGGAGTGGCCAGACCTTTGATTGGGGTCAACTGGATACGACTGGATTAACTCAGCCCTTCTTTATCGCAGGTGGGCTTAAGGAAGACAATGTAATAAAAGCAATTCAACACTTTACTCCCTATGCAGTAGATGTATCGAGCGGAGTGGAGACAGATGGACAAAAAGATCATGAAAAGATTAGAAGATTTATAGAGAGGGTAAAGCATGGCATATCAGGAACCAAATAAAGATGGATTTTACGGAAAATTCGGCGGACGTTTTGTCCCAGAAACATTGATGACAGCAGTTTTGGAGTTAGAGAAGGCCTATCGTGAAAGTCAGGCAGACCCAAGTTTCCAAGAGGAATTAAACCAACTCTTACGCCAGTATGTGGGTCGTGAAACTCCCCTTTACTACGCAAAAAACTTGACCCAACATATCGGCGGAGCCAAGATTTATCTTAAACGTGAAGACCTTAACCATACAGGGGCCCACAAGATTAACAATGCCTTGGGACAAGTTTTGCTTGCTAAACGCATGGGTAAAAAGAAAATTATCGCAGAGACAGGTGCTGGTCAGCACGGTGTGGCAACTGCAACAGCTGCGGCTCTCTTTAACATGGAATGTACCATCTATATGGGTGAGGAAGATGTCAAACGCCAAGCCCTCAATGTATTCCGTATGGAGCTTTTGGGAGCCAAGGTCGAGGCAGTGACAGATGGTTCGCGCGTGCTCAAGGATGCGGTCAATGCAGCCCTTCGTTCATGGGTGGCTAATATTGATGATACCCACTATATCCTTGGTTCTGCCTTGGGGCCTCATCCTTTCCCAGAAATTGTTCGTGATTTCCAAAGTGTTATCGGACGAGAAGCCAAACAACAGTACCGTGAATTGACAGGTGAAAATTTACCAGATGCCCTAGTAGCCTGTGTTGGTGGTGGCTCTAATGCCATCGGACTTTTCCATCCATTTGTGGAAGATGAGTCAGTGGCTATGTATGGAGCTGAAGCAGCAGGACTCGGTGTGGATACAGAGCATCATGCAGCAACCTTGACCAAGGGTCGTCCAGGTGTTCTCCATGGTTCTCTCATGGATGTGCTCCAAGATGCTCATGGTCAAATCCTAGAAGCTTTCTCAATCTCAGCAGGTTTGGACTATCCTGGTATCGGTCCAGAACATTCACATTACCACGATATCAAACGCGCGTCCTATGTGCCTGTGACAGATGAAGAGGCCTTGGAAGGATTCCAACTCTTGTCTCGTGTGGAAGGAATTATCCCTGCCTTGGAATCTAGTCACGCTATCGCTTTCGCAGTGAAATTGGCTAAAGAACTTGGACCAGACAAGTCTATGATTGTCTGTCTATCAGGTCGTGGGGACAAGGATGTAATTCAAGTTAAAGACCGATTGGAAGCAGACGCAGCAAAGAAGGGAGAAGCTCATGCCTAAGACTCTAACAGAAAAATTGAACGCTATCAAAGTAACTGGAAAAGGAATTTTCGTTCCCTATATCATGGCTGGAGACCATGAAAAAGGTTTGGATGGTCTTGCTGAAACAATTCGCTTTTTAGAAGACTTGGGTGTGTCTGCTATTGAAGTGGGAGTTCCTTTCTCAGACCCTGTTGCAGATGGTCCTGTTATCGAAGAAGCAGGCTTGCGCAGTCTAGCTCGCGGAACCTCTACCCAGGCTTTGGTTGAAACCTTGAAAACCATTGAAACAGAAATCCCGCTTGTCATCATGACCTATTTTAACCCCCTCTTTCAGTACGGTGTTGAGAAATTTGTCAAAGACCTTTCTACTACAGCGGTCAAGGGATTGATTATCCCAGACCTCCCTCATGAACATGCTAATTTTGTAGAGCCCTTCTTGGCAGATACAGACATTGCTTTGATTCCACTTGTAAGCTTAACGACAGGAATGGAGCGTCAAAAAGAACTCATTGAGGGAGCTGAAGGTTTTGTCTATGCTGTTGCTATTAATGGAGTGACAGGAAAATCAGGAAACTACCGAGATGATTTGGACAAGCACTTGGCTCAACTTCATCAAGTGGCACATATTCCAGTATTGACAGGTTTTGGTGTATCCACACAGGCTGATGTAGAACGTTTCAATGAGGTATCGGATGGCGTTATCGTCGGTTCCAAGATTGTTAAGGCTCTGCATGAAGGACAAGTAGGAGAAATCGCTGACTTTATCCGAGAAGCACTAGCTTACCAAAAATAATCATACAAGCGGCCAGCAAGAGGAAAGGCACAAAAGGAAGTCTTTCCTTTTTCTTTAGTAGGAGAAAGGCTAGGATACCAGTCGTGGAGGCAAATTGAATTAAAATCAGCATTTCAGTTAGGCTAAAAATAAGTGCACAAGAAGCCAGAAAGAGAAAATCTCCAGCACCTATGCGGATATCGATAAAGTGAGCCAAAATTCCCAAGATAAGAAAGAAAATCATAACTAGATTCCAACCACAGCAAACTATGAGGAATAAGTGAAAAGTCAGCCAGACTAGCAAGGGATATTCTTGATGACGAAAGTCGTAGATGCCTAAGGTCAAGCCAGCGGCGATCAAAATGACTTGATTCAAAGTTAGAAATCCCAAAGAAAAAGTTAGAAAGAGTAGCCCCAAGAATAACTCAAAGAGGGTATACCAGAAAGGATAGTGGGCCTTGCAATAGCGACAGCGAAAGCCATGGACTACTTGAGAGACAATCGGAATCAAATCCAGTGATTTCAAGCGAGTCTGACAAGAATCACAGTGACTAGCAGGGAAAACAATGGATTGCTCAGGGAAACGATCAATGACCAATCCAAGAAAGGAAGCAAAAATAGCTCCAACAAGAAAAAAGTAAAGGTGAATCATACTTATTAATTCGGAAAAAATAAGAGAAAGAGTATAATAGTTGGATAAAGGAGAAATTTTAGAAGCAAATATGAAAATTCACTTTGAAAAAGGACTTCAGATAGAAAATGCCCAACTCATTTGTCGCTGGTCTAATGCTTTGGGAGAAAGTTTTCAGAAGCAATGGATGGGACCCAAAATTTCTTGTCCCTTGATTGTCCAATCCTTACAAAAGCTGGAAGGAATTTTTTCCATTTTTGCTGATGAAGAGTTTGTAGGTGTCATCCAGAAAATCAGGCTAGAAGACAGGAATCTTCATATCGGGAGATTTTTTATCAATCCTCAGAAACAGGGGCAGGGCTTAGGTAGCCAGGCTTTAAGGAAATTTGTTAGTTTGGCCTTTGAAAATGAAGACATAGATACTATTTCTCTAAATGTCTACGAGGCAAATCAAACAGCTTACAATCTTTACCAAAAAGAAGGATTTGAAATTGTTCAGACTATTGAAATTCCAGAACAAAAATATATGATGAGAAAATCTAGGTAAGGACTAGATGATACTGAGAACTGTACCCGTACAATTTTTGGTTTTCAAACTTGTTGCAGAGAAATTTTCTTGATAAAATAGATATATGACTAGATATAAAGCTATCATTTCCTATGATGGTTACGCCTTTGCTGGTTTTCAACGGCAACCACACGCGCGTAGTGTCCAAGAGGAAATTGAAAAAACTTTAACCAAATTAAATAAAGGGCAGGCCATTACCATTCATGGTGCTGGGCGAACGGACAGTGGTGTTCATGCCTTAGGGCAGGTCATCCACTTTGATCTTCCCTATCAGATGGATGAGGAAAAGCTTCGCTTTGCTCTCGATACTCAAAGTCCTGAAGATATTGATGTGATTTCGATTGAGATAGTGGCTGATGATTTTCATTGCCGTTATGCCAAGCATAGCAAAACCTACGAGTTTATTGTGGACAGGGGGCGTCCTAAAAATCCTATGAAACGTCATTATGCTACCCACTATCCCTATCCACTAGATGTGGAACGCATGCAAAAGGCTGTGAAGAAATTAGAAGGAACCCATGATTTCACCGGTTTTACTGCTGCCGGAACCAGTGTGGAGGACAAGGTAAGAACGATCACGGAAGCTAGTCTTATGGTTGATGAAACAGGTCAGTTTTTGACCTTTACTTTCTCAGGCAATGGTTTCCTCTATAAGCAGATTCGAAATATGGTTGGAACCTTGCTGAAAATTGGTAATAACCGTATGCCAGTTGAACAGATTGACCTTATCTTGGAGAAAAAAGACAGACAGTTGGCAGGTCCAACTGCAGCACCTAATGGATTGTATTTAAAGGAGATTCGTTATGAAGAATAATCGTATTTTAGCACTTTCAGGAAATGATATTTTTAGTGGTGGTGGACTAGCTGCTGATCTTGCGACCTATACTTTGAATGGTTTGCATGGTTTTGTAGCCATGACTTGCTTGACTGCCTTGACAGAAAATGGTTTTGAAGTCTTCCCGACGGATGAGACTATTTTTCAACAACAGTTGGATAGTCTTAAAAGCGTAGACTTTGGAGGGATTAAGATTGGTCTCTTGCCGACTGTTGGTGTTGCTGAGAAAGCATTGAATTTCATCAAGGAAAGATCAGGAGTCCCTGTCGTTCTGGATCCTGTATTGGTTTGTAAGGAAACGCATGATGTTGCAGTTAGCGAACTCTGTCAAGAGTTGATTCGCTTTTTCCCTTATGTGACTGTCATTACACCCAATCTACCTGAGGCAGAATTGCTAGCAGATCAAAAGATTGAAACCTTAGAAGATATGAAGTCTGCAGCGCAGAAATTGCATGACTTAGGAGCGCCAGCAGTCATTATCAAGGGAGGAAATCGTCTCAGTAAGGATAAGGCTGTGGATGTCTTTTATGATGGAGAGAATTTCACTATTCTTGAAAACCCAGTCATTCAAGGACAAAATGCTGGTGCAGGATGTACCTTTGCATCAAGTATTGCTAGCCAGCTAGTTAAGGGAGAAGAACTTTTACCAGCAGTAGAAAGTTCTAAAGCCTTTGTTTACCGAGCTATTGCACAAGCAGATCAATATGGAGTGAGACAATATGAAGCAAACCAAAACAACTAAAATCGCCCTAGTATCTATCTTAGCAGCCAGTTCTGTCGTATTGGGGTATTTTATAAAAATCCCAACACCAACTGGTTTTCTAACACTTTTGGACGTTGGAGTCTTCTTCACAGCCTTTTACTTTGGAAGCCGTGAAGGAGCCGTTGTCGGAGGGTTAGCAGGATTTCTCATTGACCTCATTTCAGGCTACCCTCAGTGGATGATTTTTAGCTTAATCAATCATGGTTTGCAAGGCTATTTTGCAGGCTTTAAAGGGAAATGGCAATGGTTAGGATTAGTCTTAGCGACTCTATTCATGGTGGCTGGTTATGCCTTGGCATCAGCTTGGATGAATGGTTGGGGAGCAGCTATTCCAGAAATCATCCCAAATCTCATGCAAAATGTTGTTGGAATGACTCTAGGATTTCTTCTTTGTCACAGTGTAAAGAAATTCAGATAATAGTGAAAAAAGGAAACCTACTCCGAACTATTAGGGAACTATTGAAAAAACTCTGATTATTTGCTAAAATGAAAGCTATGAAAACACTCTACGATGTGCAACAATTTCTCAAACAGTTCGGTATCATTGTTTATATGGGAAAACGTCTCTATGACATTGAACTGATGAAGATTGAACTATCACGGATTTATGATGCAGGCTTGATGGATAAGCTAGATTATCTTGAAGCAGAAGCTGTTCTTCGCAGAGAGCACAAACTAGAATTAGACTATTTAGAAAAAAATGGAGATTAGGTAATATGGTAACTTGGGTATTATGGGGACTTATTGTAGCGATGTTGGCTTGGATGGGATACAACTACCTTCGCATTCGTCGTGCAGCAAAAATTGTAGACAATGCAGAGTTTGAGTCTTTGATTCGTACAGGTCAGTTAATTGACTTGCGTGATCCAGCTGACTTCCACAGAAAACATATCCTTGGAGCTCGTAATATTCCTTCAAATCAATTGAAGACAAGTCTTGCAGCTCTTCGCAAGGATAAACCAGTCCTTCTATATGAAAACCAACGTGCGCAACGTGTGACCAATGCAGCACTTTTCTTGAAAAAGCAAGGCTTCTCAGAAATTTATATCCTCTCTTACGGATTGGATTCATGGACTGGGAAGGTGAAGTCTAATTAAAATGTGAAAAAACTTGTCACATATGTTTAATATAAAGTCTCGGCTTTTTATGGTATAATTGTTAGTATAAAATTTAAGGAGTTTTTTGAAGATGAAAGAAAAGAAAAAACCATCACTTGTTTTAGGTATCCTATCTATCGTTCTTGGTTTGCTATCTCCAATCGTAGGTCTCGTTTTGGGGATCATTGGTCTAGTCTTGGCTAATTCACATCAAAAAGAATCTGAATTAGACTATAAAACAGAACGAATTCTTAATATCGTAGGGATTGTAGTTTCTGTAATTAACTGGGTTGCAGGACTCATCTTAATGATGCACTAATCAGGATTCTAACAAAAAAAGCTTTATTTTTAAAAGCTTTTTTTGTTTTATCCACTCTTCTCGGTTCAAGAATCGGATAACATAGTGCTAATATTTTTCACCCAATTGATAAAGCCGATTTTTATGGTATTATTCATTTGTGTTTAGTTTAAGGAGTTTTTAGAATATGCAAGAAAAGAAAAAAGCGTCACTTGTCTTAGGAATCTTATCTATCATTCTTGGTTTGCTTTCGCCAGTGGTAAGTTTGATTTTGGGGATTATTGGTCTAGTCTTAGCTAACTCACATCAAAAAGAATCTGGACTAGACTATAAGAGAGAAAAAAATTTGTCCATCCTAGGGATTGTCATTTCTGCACTTCACTTTATTTTAGGTGTTATGCTATTCGTACGCTAAAGAAGATTTAAAAAAGCTTTATTTGTTTAAAGCTTTTTTGTTTTATCCACTATTTTCTAAGTATGTTTTAATAATCCGCAGTTCTTCTTTGTTTAGAGGTCGGAAACCACCTTCTGCTAGGTCAGAGTCTAACATAAAATCTCCAAATTGAACTCGTTTTAGGGCAGTGACCCTGACACCAACAGAGAGGAACATTTTTTTGACTTGATGAAACTTTCCTTCAGAGATGGTGATAGTGGCTTTGCTGAGACTAGGACTTGAGGATAAAATCTCAAGTTGAGCAGGTTTACAGGTAGTTCCGTCTAAAAATACAATTCCATTCTTAAATTCTTGGATATGATTAGGAGTCAGTGCTCCATTGACCTCTACTTGGTAAGTTTTATCGACATGGTATTGAGGATGGAGGAGTTGAAAACCTAGAGGCCCATTGTCTGTTAAGAGGAGGAGTCCTGTCGTATCCCGATCCAGACGACCGATGGCGTAGAGTTGGTCAGACTGGAGATGCTGAGGAAGGAGGTCCATGACCGTTGGGAGTTTCTTATCCTTGCTTGCAGTTACGACTCCATTTGGCTTATGGAGCATGAGGTAGGTGTGTTCGTATCCTTGAATTCTTATGCCTTGGAACATCAGTTCTTGAAGTCCTGTATCAACATTCTGTGCAAGGGAACTAGCAGGGAGTCCATCAACTAAAATTTCTTTTTTCAAAAGAGCTTGTTTCATGGCTTTTCGACTGATTTTTTCCTGAGCTAATAATTTATCTAAACGCATACCAGCCTATCTTATCATAAGTCGCTTGCTTTGAAAAGGCTTGAAGTGAAAAGAAAAGTACAGTGAAAACATTTACACTTACTTGAGTTAAGTCATTTGCTCAAAATTGTGGTATAATCGTTCAGTTAGAAAATAAATTTTTGAATACAATAGAGGAAATCATGACAAAATTAAGAGAAGATATCCGTAATATCGCGATTATCGCCCACGTCGACCACGGTAAAACTACCCTTGTTGACGAATTGTTGAAACAATCTGAAACTCTTGACGCGCGTACAGAGTTGGCAGAGCGCGCAATGGACTCAAACGATATTGAAAAAGAGCGTGGGATCACCATCCTTGCGAAAAATACAGCAGTTGCCTACAACGGAACTCGTATCAATATCATGGACACACCAGGGCACGCGGACTTCGGTGGAGAAGTTGAACGTATCATGAAAATGGTTGACGGTGTTGTTTTGGTCGTAGATGCCTACGAAGGAACCATGCCACAGACTCGTTTCGTATTGAAAAAAGCCTTGGAACAAGACCTTGTGCCTATCGTTGTGGTTAACAAGATTGATAAGCCATCAGCTCGTCCAGCAGAAGTAGTAGATGAAGTCTTGGAACTTTTCATCGAGCTTGGTGCGGATGATGACCAACTTGACTTCCCAGTTGTTTATGCGTCAGCTATCAACGGAACATCTTCATTGTCAGATGATCCAGCAGACCAAGAAAAGACTATGGCGCCAATCTTTGACACTATTATCGACCACATTCCAGCTCCAGTTGATAACTCAGATGAGCCCCTTCAATTCCAAGTGTCACTTTTAGACTACAATGACTTCGTAGGTCGTATCGGTATCGGACGTGTCTTCCGTGGTAGTGTAAAGGTTGGGGACCAAGTTACCCTTTCTAAATTGGATGGTACAACTAAGAACTTCCGTGTCACAAAACTCTTTGGTTTCTTTGGTTTGGAACGTCGTGAAATTCAAGAAGCTAAAGCTGGTGACTTGATTGCCGTTTCAGGTATGGAAGATATCTTCGTTGGTGAAACAATTACTCCTACAGACGCAGTTGAAGCTCTTCCAGTTCTTCACATCGATGAGCCAACACTTCAAATGACTTTCTTGGTCAACAACTCACCATTTGCTGGTCGTGAAGGTAAATGGGTCACTTCTCGTAAGGTTGAAGAGCGCCTTCAAGCAGAATTGCAAACAGACGTTTCTCTTCGTGTTGAACCAACTGACTCACCAGATAAATGGACTGTATCAGGACGTGGGGAATTGCACTTGTCAATCCTCATTGAAACAATGCGTCGTGAGGGCTATGAGCTTCAAGTATCTCGTCCAGAAGTTATCGTAAAAGAAATTGATGGCGTCAAATGTGAACCATTTGAACGCGTGCAAATTGACACACCTGAAGAATACCAAGGATCCGTTATCCAAAGCCTTTCTGAACGTAAAGGTGAAATGTTGGATATGATCTCAACTGGTAATGGTCAAACTCGTTTGGTCTTCCTCGTTCCTGCGCGTGGTTTGATTGGATACTCAACTGAGTTCTTGTCAATGACTCGTGGTTACGGTATCATGAACCATACCTTCGATCAATACTTGCCATTGATTCCAGGTGAAATCGGTGGACGTCACCGTGGTGCACTTGTTTCTATCGATACTGGTAAGGCAACGACTTACTCTATCATGTCTATCGAAGAACGTGGAACAATCTTTGTTAACCCAGGTACTGAGGTTTACGAAGGAATGATCATCGGTGAAAACTCTCGTGAAAATGACTTGACAGTTAATATCACTAAAGCCAAACAAATGACCAACGTTCGTTCAGCTACCAAGGACCAAACAGCGGTTATCAAGACTCCTCGTATCTTGACTCTTGAAGAATCACTTGAGTTCTTGAACGACGATGAATACATGGAAGTAACGCCTGAATCTATTCGTTTGCGTAAACAAATCCTTAACAAGGCAGAGCGTGAGAAAGCAAACAAAAAGAAAAAATCAGCTGAATAAGAGCTAGAAAGAGCAGAAAATGGTCTATTTAATCATAGGGATTTTATTACTCTTACTCTATATATTTGCGACACCTCAAAGTATCAAGGGAACGGTTAATATTGTAATTCTTGTTTTTGGTCTCGTTTCCCTCGTGATTTTGCTCATGTTGTCCATCCTGCAAATCTTTCAGCTACCAACAGAATTCTTTATTACAGTAGCCATGCTGGTCCTTACTTACTTTAGTTTGCGAGATATATCCTTAATGTCGGTGAAAAAGAGATAGGAAAACGGCTGTGGAGTTCTGCTAGAATTCAGTAAAGATATTTATTAAACATACCACAAGTGAAGTCAGAAAAACTGAGTTTACTTGTGGTTTTTGCTTTGTAGAATCTAGAAATTTAGGTTCTTTCAGCTTCATCGACTTCCTACTTTCATTCACTATAGATTTTTATTAAGTAGCAGATAATAGAAGAACTTCTGGGAGGAAATCACATTCTTACTGTGAATGTTTACAAAGGCTACGGATGCTTTTCTTTCAAAATTGGATAAAGAAGCTAAATATAACAATTTTGTTATTCAAATCCTTTGTAGGCGTTTACTATTTTTGATATACTGGAAGAAGGAATAGATACGAAATTGGAGTTTGTCATGAAACAACATCATTTTAAAGAAAAACAACGCTTTTCTTTGAGAAAGTATGCATTAGGAACTTGTTCCGTCTTATTAGGAACGAGTTTATTTTTTGTAGGCACAAGTGGAAATACTGTGCTTGCAGAGGAAAGGATTCCCCAGCTAGTGTCACACTATGTGGAAGATAAAGACTTGCCTGAATCTTTGAAGGCTGAACTACGTTGGTTTGAAGAGAATGCTATCCAAGTGGAGGAAGGTAAGGATTATTACTTCGTCTACCGAAAATCTACTGCGAAGTTACCGGATACTGGCTTGTTTTCAAATGCCATCCTGCCAGTGCTAGGTACAGGACTCTTGTTAGTTTCGCTCACTCTCATTAAAAAGAGAAAGGGTGCCTCTCTCTTTCTAGTGACAGTTTTGGCTGTAGGTGGGACTGCTCTATCGGTTTCTGCCTTGGAGAACTTAGTGGAGCTTCGTCCAGCTCTTGTCAAAACAGTTGTAGGAGAATTTTTGCCTAGTCCAGAAAGGATTGAGGGGTATGAATTTACAGGTTATTACTTTGTAAGAGAAAATGAGGAAATTTCTAAGACTGAAGATACAAAACCTCATTCCCTACAAGCAGATAAGCTAGAATCCACCTCAATTCCAAGCGAAGGTGTTCCAAGTTTGGTCCAAGTGAAACCAGAGCTTGAAGTGACGACAGAA
>NZ_KV794220.1 GCF_001808705.1 Streptococcus sp. HMSC074B11
ATATCCATGACCTCCATCAGAGTTCGTAATTAATAAAGTCTGTTCCGTAACTTCGTAATTATTGAATAGATAATCAATTACCTGCTCCCTCACTAAGCGATTGTCAAGGCCAATAAATTCTTTTTTGTCCTGAAGTTCAAATCGATTGCTGCCAACTTTATGGCTTCCTGTATGAACTACAAAATGGGATAAATCGTAATGTTTATTATCCTTCTGTGGGTCACGTGCTTTAACCATCACACCGTCGCCCTCAATATAAATAACCTGAGCTTTTCTTTTTCTAACTTCTTTATTCTCTTCATAATATCGATATCCCTCTCTTTCCTCCAATAACTTCTCACAAATCTTTACAGCTTTTACTACAATTGGCTTTGTG
>NZ_KV794221.1 GCF_001808705.1 Streptococcus sp. HMSC074B11
CCAATCATTGATAATAAAGTATCAGTTATTATTAAAGGAGTTCCGAAAAATTTTGGTGCATTTGCAATCGATGTGACGAATCAGACAGTCTCTTCTAGCTCAATTGATGTGAATATTTCATCGCCATCCAGTGATTCTAAAAAGGTTTCTCAGAAGAAATCTGGAGAAGAGGACACTGTACAATTCTTTGTAACTCCTCAAAATCCTCAGCTTGAAATCAAAGCTATTGAAGTTGTCTCCAGAGAAGAATTTACTCTTCAGGAAATCGAAAAAGAGATCAATTTCCAGAATGAACAGTCTCAAAAATTGACAACATCAATTTCTCAATTGAAGGAATCTATTGAAGATGATAACTCACGAAAAGCGAGTCTTCAAGCAGAAGCAAAATATCTAACAGGTGATGATCTCGAAGCCAATCAAAAGAATATTGCTACGCTGGATACAAACATTGAAACGAAGAATAGAACCATCGAAACAGCCTATAAAAACATTGA
>NZ_KV794222.1 GCF_001808705.1 Streptococcus sp. HMSC074B11
TTGACTATTTTGTACCCCATTATTGACTATAAAATTAAAAATTGATAGAATATAGCATAATAGAAAACATAGTAAAAGGTAAACAAGATGGTATCAAATAGAAAATCAAGTAAGATTTATGAAGAACTAGCTTCTCGTCAAAATTATTTAGTTGTCCAGGCGAATGACTTGGCCAAAGCATTTGGTAATTTAAAAGCTTTTGAACACAAGGTTTTAGACTACTGTTTTTCATCTGTAACGAAAGATAGTAGAGTTGGTGATGTCTTTACGGTTCATAGTCTTGACATTATGAAGCACTTTGGCTTAACTAAAAACGGTCAGAATTATAGACGGATTGCAGAAGCTTTTTCGAGACTTAATGAGAATACAGCTCTATATATTCCTGAAACATTGCCTGATGGTAGACGTTCAATAATCATGACTCAACTTTTCAGCAGAATAAGATTTATTGAGGATGGCCTTGTAGAGTTTAAATTCTCTGAAGATGCTGGACCTTTAGTTTTCGAGTTGAAAAGAAACTACTACTCTTTCCATTTGGATGAGTTAGGAAATGTGAAATCAAAGTATTCTTTGATCTTGATGAAACTTTGGGAAGCATATCGCTTAGGAAATCGAGAATATACAACCATTAAGGGAAGTTTAGAGGAATGGCAAGATTGGTTCTTGGGTGAAGAGAAGTCATGGCCTGCAGGTTTGTTTAAGAGGAATGCTCTCATGGTGGCATGCGAAGAATTAGAAATGAAATTCAACGCTGATATAGATTTAACAACTGTAAAAAAAGGACGAAAAGTTATCGGGTATGAGATGGTAATTAGAGATAGACGGAAGCCAACTACTGCAGAGATAATCATAGAGGCAGAGAAAGCATCACATCAGACAGATATCCACGAATTTTTGTAATTTGAACATGTATTAAGAATTAGGACTTGCATATGCAAGTCCTTTTCTAGGAGAGAAAAGAATAAAGGTTCCCCTAATTTATCTAACGATCTAAATCAAAATCTTGCCACAAACCTCCTTCAATTTCAGCTTCTTGACGTTCATAGATTTTATCTGAGATCTCATTTTTTTCCTCTTCAGATAAATATCTTTCAAACTCTGATTTAAAACGTTTATAATTATCAGCTTCTTTCTTAGCTTCAAAATACTTAGACCAAGCATTTTGATTTTCATTTTCCAAGTGAGCTTTCTCTTTTTGGAATTCTGCTTTCAGTTCTCTGATTACGTTCTTTAAAGATGAAATTGTAGAATGTAACTTTTTAATGAACCCTATTTGAAGAATAGACTCTTTAAAATCGTTCAACAAATTCGACAATGGACTATAGTTCGCCTTCATGACTATTTTATCAAACTCATTTTCAGGAACAATCACAACACGTTCACGGTTATTAAATAGGCCTCGCTCTTTGATTTCAAATTGACTTTTATCTACTTCAGTTTCACTGATCATTTTAAGACGTAACATAGCATTGATAGTTTCATCTTCTAATTTTGCTTTATCCAACTCTTCGGACATATTTGCGACTTCGTTCTTCAAATGCTGCAGTTCCTTCTCTTCTTGCTGCTTCTGTAATTCGATTTGTCGCATAGTTTCTTTATATTCTCGCATATCCTTAATATCGTTCGTCTGACCTAACTTGCGTTCGATATTAAGGTTTTTCATAAAGTATTGAATCCTATCAATTTCATGATCACGAAATTGTTTCAGTTGGCCACGGCCTTTTTCTTTAAATCCTTCCTGGAGAAGAGCTTTTGAAAAAGATGGTTGTTTCGAAAGACCATTTTTATATCCATCAGCAATAGGAACAACATTGAAATGAGCGTGAGGAGCTCCATCTTCGTCTAAATGGACAACTGCATTATAGATGACTAAATGATCGTGTCGTTCATTAAAATCTCTTACGTAGCTTGCTAGGGCCTCTCCTACCTTTCTTTTTTTATTGAAATCCATCTTTTCCCAGTCGGATTTATTACCTACTGAGACTACAAATTCACGTTGCAGATCCAATGTCTTTGATTTTTTAACGTGTTTGTAGTAGTCTTCAATTTTTCTATCCTTCCTCCGTTGTTTTGAATTATAAGTATTTAATGCATCGTCAAATTCATCGTGGTAGACTTCTTTGATGTCACGTTTAATAATCGTTATATTTTCGTGGGACAATGCACGATTTATATGCTTGTGTTCATTACTCTTAAATTCTTCTTCGCTCAGATCTCTGTTATTATGACGTATATTTGTCATGCCAGTTTTGGTTTTGAAAGAAATGGTCATTTGATTCATTCGTCTGTTTCCTCTCTTACTATTGTGATAGTAGTATGCCACAAAAAACAAAAGATAATAAAAATTTTTGAAAATTTCCGTTAAAAACGTGATTAACAAATTTATTTGAGCATTTATTTTTCAAAAAGATGGTCTTATATAGTGACCATCTTTTTAGAATTTATAGAATACTATACAAGCCCATCTTTTCAGAATTTATGGATCACTATATAAGTCCACGTTTTTAGAATTTATGGACTACTATATAAATCCATCTTTTTAGAATTTATGGACTACTATATAAGTCCATCTTTTCAGAATTTATGGATTACTATATAAGCCCATTTTTTTAGAATTTATGGAACACTATAAAATCCATCTTTTCAGAAATCATGGACTACTATATAAGTCCATGATTTTTAAATCTATGGATTTCTATATAGTTTCAACAGCTTAAAGAGAAACATTTAGCCCAAAATGTTGGGCTACGGCGTGGGGCTATCGCTATTCCACGCCAACTATTGTCGATATGTAATCAGTTGTAAATAAGAGTATCTCTCTCGGATCAAGCAGAGTTTCTGTTACTCTTTGACAAAGAGTAACGTTTTTGTAGTTTTGACATTGCTGCGCAACGTACAAAACTAAAACGCTCTGCCGAGGGCTCAAGAGAGAGAAGAATAAACGATCATTAATCCCATAAAAAATGAACTCAATAGGGAAAGTTCAAATAGAATGCTGTAGTTTAATATGGTCTATGATATATAATTTTATTAAAAACATATATTCTTGAGCATATAATTTGTATTCGCTTTCATATAGTGGTATACTAACTTCAATCAAAAGAGCTTTTGTAAATTCAAAAGACAATTTTTTGGTTAAAAGAAAGGAGGCCCATTATGTTGTGGTCAATTATTATCGGAGGCTTTATCGGTCTCGCTGCAGGTGCAATTACTAAAAAAGGTGGTTCAATGGGAATTATCGCAAATGTTTTTGCTGGTTTAATTGGGTCATCCGTCGGCCAATCGCTTTTTGGGACATGGGGGCCTTCTCTAGCAGGAATGGCACTTATTCCATCGATTGCTGGTGCGGTGATTGTTGTCGCTGTAGTATCATTCTTTTTGGGTAAAAAAGGTTAACTTTTTACTCAATCATAAACTATAGATTTAAATTTAGTATTGACGGGTAAACCTATAGTTTAGTGCTTTAATTGAAAGGATTTTATATGTCAAAATCGAAAAAAATACTGCTAGTTTCTCTATGTATTTTAGTATTGACAATTTTCCTTCCTATTCTAATAGATTACCATCAAGTTGGTGATCTAGGTATTGAAATATTCAGCTGGAGACGCTGGTATTTCGAGGCTATAATTTCTAAATATATTTTTTGGGGAGTACTATCTCTATCTATTCTAATCATACTTTTAATCTTAGTAATCCTATTTTATCCTAGACAGTATTTAGAGATAAAAATTGGGGATAAGAGTGATAAATTGAAGCTAAGAAATTCAGCTATCGAAGGATTTGTTCGATGTTTGGTTCTTGATCATAAATTAGTTAAGGACCCAAAAATCAAAGTCCATACTCGAAAAAAGAAATGTTTCATTTATGTAGAAGGTACAACTGTTCTTTCAGATAACATTGCTAACAAATTTGAAGTAGTTCAAAACGAAATCACTAAAGGATTGAAAGAATTCTTTGGTATTGATCGAGAGGTTAAACTGGAAGTTTTAGTGAAAGAATATAACCCTCAAAAAGCAGCTAAGAAAATTGTTAGTCGTGTAAAGTAAGGAAGTAAAAAATGGAATGGTTTAAAAAATATCAATACCCAATTCTAAGTGGTGTAGTAGGTATTATTCTAGCCTGCTTCATCCTATCCTTCGGTTTCTTTAAAACATTGTTCGTTTTAATCTGTGGAGCCTTAGGAATTTGGTTGGGATACTATGTACAGAAGAATTATTTAAATAAATAAAGGAGTTTCATATGTCAAACGTAGAAAAAAATGTAAATGTAAATACTGAAAAAAAAGATGATGTTGTTTCTAAAGATGTTCGCGGAGAATTAACTTACGAAGATAAAGTTATT
>NZ_KV794223.1 GCF_001808705.1 Streptococcus sp. HMSC074B11
AAGTGGTTTACACTAGTGTAAACCACTTTTACAGACTAATTTTTAAGATTATTTAACTTCTAGAAGACCAATATCTCCGTCTTCACGACGATAAATAACATTTGTTGTTTCATCTTCAACATCTACATAGATAAAGAAGTCATGTCCCAATAAATCCATCTGTAAGATAGCTTCTTCCAAATCCATTGGTTTCAAATCAATTTGTTTTGAACGAACAACTTTTGGTTGTGCTACATCTAAGTCCTCAACTAAAGCATCTGTAAAGAGTTGACTTGTAGATACTTTAGTTCTGTTCTTACGTTCAATTTTAGTTTTGTTTTTACGAATCTGACGCTCAATCTTATCTGTCACCAAATCAATAGAACCGTACATATCTTGAGAAATATCTTCTGCACGAAGAGTAATAGATCCAAGCGGAATGGTTACTTCTACTTTAGCAGTCTTTTCACGGTAGACTTTCAAGTTAACTCGCGCATCCAATTCTTGGTCTGCTTGGAAGTATTTTTCGATCTTTTCGAGTTTAGAAACTACATAATCACGAATTGCTTCTGTTACTTCTAGGTTTTCACCACGGATACTATATTTAATCATATAAGTACCTTCTTTCTAAACATATTTGTTTTTCTAATTATATTATAACGCTTTCATATTTTTTTTGCAAACTTTTTCCTCATCTTGCGAGGGAAAAAGTTTTAATATTCTGACAACCAGCCTCTAATAGCATACTTTTAAGACGATTCAAGGTAGTTCCAGTTGTATAGATATCATCAAATAGTAAGATATTTTCTGGAAGCTTCACTCCATCTTTCAACAAAAAGGGAAATACTGTAAGTAAACGATCTGCTCGATTTTTTGAAGAGCTAGCTTCAACTTCGTTTTTAATCAAAATATCCAGATATGATAACCCAGTATCCTTTATCAAACCCTCAACTTGATTAAAGCCTCTGCTTTTAAAACGCTGGCCACTCAGAGGAACAATCACAATCTGATAGTCCTTATACTTCTTTAACTCTTTTTGTAATATATCAGAAAATACCTTTCTAAGAAGATAATCACCATCAAATTTATAGCGACTAAAATACTCTTTCATGGCCTGATTATAGGAATAAAGAGCTACATGATCAACCTTTACACCTTGTTTACACCAAAATTGACAATCTTGACAAATAATTGACATTCCTTTTTTAAAACAACTTGGGCAATGATCATCACCTATACTCTCAAAAGACGAAAGACAGGATTCACATACTAGTTCCTCCTCATTTTTAAAACAGAGCAGGTTAGTAAAGCTTATCTCTGTTTGCAAGCTTTTAGCACACAATAAACACTTCATACTCCTGCCTCCTGATTCATTTGTTTAATCTCCTTTATGGCTCTCTTAATAGACTGATTGAGTCCGTCATGGAAAAATATAAGTTCTCCAGTAGGACGATCCATGCTTCTTCCAACTCGCCCACCAATTTGTACTAAACTTGACTTGGTAAAGAGTTGATGATTGGCTTCCACCACAAAAACATCTACACGAGGGAAGGTAACTCCACGCTCTAATATAGTTGTGCTTACTAATATCGTCAACTCTCCATCTCGAAAGGCTTGTACCTGCTCTAATCGGTCTTCCGTGATTGAGGATACAAAGCCTATTTTCTCATTTGGAAATTTCTCCTGCAAAATTTCTTTTAGCCTTTCTCCCTTTTTTATTTCAGATGTGAAGATTAGTAAGGGATATGCCGTCTTTCTCTGTTTCTCAATGTAAAGTTTTAATTTTGGAGGTAAGCCATTTTTTTCTAAATATCTATTAAAATGCGATAACCAGATTGGCTTGGGAACAATGAGAGGATTTCCATGAAAGCGACGTGGCAAACTGAGACGCTTTAACTCCCCTTGTTTAACTTTTCTGTCTAACTCATCTGTTGACGTTGCTGTTAAAAATATTCTCAATCCATTTTCCTTTACACAATTGTTGACAGCATGGTAAAGCACTGGATTATCAACATAAGGAAAGGCATCCACTTCGTCCACAATCAATAAATCAAAAGCTTGATAAAATTTTAATAGTTGGTGAGTGGTTGCTACAACTAGAGGTGTACGAAAATAGGGATCCGACTCCCCATGTAGTAGTGCAATCTCACATGCAAAATCATTTTGTAATCGTTTATGGAGCTCTAGGCAAACATCAATTCGTGGACTGGCCAGACAAACAGCTCCACCCTGATTTATCACCTTAGCGACAACTTGGTAGATCATCTCTGTCTTACCAGCTCCTGTCACTGCATGTACCAAGGTGGCCTCCTTCTTATCTACCGCCTGAAGGAGTCCTTGTGATACCCGCTCTTGAAATGGAGTCAGTTGACCTGACCATTTGAGTACATCTTGCTTGGGAAAACATTCTTGCGGAAAGTAATAGAGTTTTTGATCACTTCTTATTCGCTTCATAATCAAGCATTCTCGACAATAAAAAGCACCAACAGGCAAATGCCATTCTTCTTTTATCTGACTACCACAACGCTGACAATATTGTTGGCCCTTCTCTTTTTTTATGGATGGAATTTGTTTTGCTCTTTGTCTCTCCTCAAGACTTAATTCTTGTTCCGTAAAAAGGCGACCGAGGTAATTTGGATTGACTTTCATATTTCTTTATTCGTAAAATGTAGAACTTTACGCTATTTTTTAGTACAATAAAAATATGGAATATAGAACTATAAAAGAGGACGGTCAAGTCCAAGAAGAAATTAAAAAATCACGCTTTATCTGTCATGCCAAGCGTGTCTATAGTGAAGAAGAGGCTCGTGATTTTATCACAGCTATCAAAAAAGAACACTATAAAGCAACCCACAACTGCTCTGCCTTTATTGTCGGTGAACGTAGTGAAATCAAGCGAACCAGTGATGACGGAGAACCTAGTGGAACTGCTGGTATTCCTATGCTAGGAGTTTTGGAGAATCACAACCTTACTAATGTCTGTGTAGTAGTTACTCGTTATTTTGGTGGTATTAAACTAGGGGCTGGTGGTTTGATACGCGCTTATGCTGGTAGTGTTGCCCTAGCAGTTAAAGAAATTGGCATTATTGAAATCAAAGAGCAGGCAGGGATACAGATTCACATGACCTATGCCCAGTATCAAGAATATGGGAATTTTCTTAAAGAGCATAATCTCATAGAATTAGAGACAAACTTTACAGATCAAGTTGACACTATGATTTTCATTGATAAAGAAAAGAAAGACGGTATCAAGGCTGATCTCATTGAATTTTTCAATGGAAAAGTTACTCTAACTGACAAAGGTTTACGTGAAGTTGAAGTACCTGTAAACCTATCGTAAAGAAAGGAAATATCATATGGCTTTTGGAAGATTAATTCAGGGACTCGCTGGAAACTTCAGTGAGCAAAGTAAAGAAGCTCTTACCAAGGAGTTTGGACAATATTTATTAGAAAATGAAGAAATTCAAAGCGGATATAAACTCATTCGTGACTCAATTATCTTTACAAATATCCGAATCATCTTTACAGATAAACAAGGGGCAACCGGACGGAAGATGTCTATCAAATCAATTTTCCTCATGAACATCGTTAATGTTGAGATGGAAACTGCTGGACTTGGGATTGATGATAGCGAGATTACGATTACTTATTTAGAAAATGCCTTTTTAAAATCTTACAATGAACTTTTTAATTCTCACAAATTTGAATTTCCAAAGAAAACAGATATCGTACCTCTTTATACTTATCTATTTGAATTAGCTTATCACAATCGTTTAAATATTAACGGTTTGAATCACTGATATAAAAAAATCCTATCACTCCGATAGGATTTCTATATTTTACAAAGGTTAAATTTAGCGTTATACTAGTAGCATCTTATATAAAGAGGTGCTAATATGGCAATTTATAACAATATCACAGAACTCATCGGTAGAACACCGATTGTTAAATTAAATAACATTGTACCAGAAGGTGCAGCAGATGTTTATGTAAAACTTGAAGCTTTTAACCCAGGATCGTCAGTTAAGGACCGTATCGCCCTAAGCATGATTGAAAAAGCAGAACAAGAGGGTAAACTCAAACCTGGTTCTACCATTGTAGAAGCAACTAGTGGGAACACTGGTATTGGTCTCTCATGGGTTGGTGCCGCTAAAGGTTACAAAGTTGTCATCGTTATGCCTGAAACAATGAGCGTGGAACGTCGTAAAATTATCCAAGCTTATGGAGCTGAACTAGTCCTCACTCCTGGTAGCGAAGGAATGAAAGGTGCAATTGCAAAAGCGCAGGAAATTGCTGCTGAGCGTGATGGTTTCCTACCATTACAGTTTAATAACCAAGCTAACCCAGAGGTTCACGAAAGAACAACAGGAGCTGAAATTCTAGCTGATTTCGGAGCTGATGGTTTAGACGCCTTTGTTGCTGGTGTTGGTACTGGAGGAACTATTTCTGGTGTTTCTCATGCTCTTAAAACTGCTAACTCAAACATTCAAGTTTTTGCTGTTGAGGCAGACGAGTCAGCTATCTTGTCAGGTGAAAAACCAGGTCCTCACAAAATTCAAGGTATCTCTGCTGGATTCATCCCAGAAACACTTGATACAGAAGCTTATGATGGTATCGTTCGCGTAACCTCAGACAATGCTCTCGCACTTGGTCGTGAGATTGGCGGAAAAGAAGGCTTCTTGGTAGGTATTTCTTCTGCTGCAGCTATCTATGCAGCAATTGAAGTTGCTAAAAAACTTGGAGCAGGCAAAAAAGTCCTTGCTCTCGCACCAGATAACGGTGAGCGTTACCTATCTACAGCGCTCTATGAGTTTGAAGTATAGTCTCCTAAATACACTAAGCCCTGAGTATGGGGCTTTTTGTTTACCTTCAAAGGGATTCCTCTGAGTTCCCCTCCAACAAAAGAAAAGGAAGCTGATTTGCTTCCTTACTTTTTTATTAGTTATTCAATGCTGCTGCCATTGTAGCTGCAACTTCTGCTTCAAAGTCGTTTGCAGCTTTTTCGATACCTTCACCAACTTCAAAGCGAGCGAACTCAACTACTGAAGCGTTAACTGATTCAAGGTAAGCTTCAACTGTCTTGCTGTCATCCATAATGTAAACTTGTGCAAGAAGTGTGTAAGCTTGGTCAACTTTAGTGTTGTCAAGCATGAAGCGATCCATTTTACCTGGGATGATTTTATCCCAGATTTTTTCTGGTTTACCTTCTGCAGCCAATTCAGCTTTGATAGCTTCTTCAGCTTGAGCGATTACTTCATCAGTCAATTGAGCTTTAGATCCGTATGCCAAGTGTGGAAGAGCTGGTTTACCAACCATAGCACGGCTTTCATTATCTTGGTCGATAACGTGGTTCAATTGTGCCAACTCATCTTTAACAAATTGCTCATCCAATTCTTTGTATGAAAGAACTGTTGGTTTCATAGCAGCAATATGCATTGAGATTTGTTTAGCAAGTGCTTCGTCTCCACCTTCGATTACAGAGATAACACCGATACGTCCACCGTTGTGTTGGTATGCTCCGAAGTGTTGTGCATCTGTTTTTTCAATCAAAGCAAAGCGACGGAATGAGATTTTTTCTCCGATAGTTGCTGTTGCAGACACATAAGCTGCTTCCAGAGTTTCACCTGAAGGCATTGTCAAAGCAAGAGCTTCTTCGTTGTTAGCTGGTTTTCCTTCAGCGATTGCTTTAGCTGTTGCGTTTACCAACTCAACAAATTGAGCGTTTTTCGCAACAAAGTCAGTTTCAGCATTTACTTCAACTACTGCTGCAACGTTACCGTCAACATAAACACCAGTCAAACCTTCTGCAGCAACACGGTCAGCTTTCTTAGCTGCTTTTGCCATACCTTTTTCGCGAAGCAATTCAATCGCTTTTTCGATATCGCCTTCCACTTCAACCAATGCTTTTTTAGCGTCCATAACACCAGCACCAGATTTTTCACGCAACTCTTTAACAAGTTTAGCTGTAATTTCTGCCATTTTGATTCTCCTATATTTTTTAAAAATAGGAGAGCCGGGCTAAGCCCCGCCCTCCTAGGTAATTACTATTTATTATGAATTAAGCGTTGTCGCCTTCTACAACAACTTCAACGATTTCTTCGATTGAGTCTACTTGAGCTTCTGAAGCTGCAAATTCTGCTTCAACTGCTGCAACAGCATCTTCACCTTGGCGACCTTCAATGATAGCGTCTGCCAATTTAGCTGTAATCAACTTAACTGCGCGGATAGCGTCATCGTTAGCTGGGATGATTACATCGATATCGTCTGGATCAGTGTTTGTGTCAACCATCGCTACAACTGGGATTCCCAATTTTTTAGCTTCTTTAACAGCGATTTGCTCTTTATGTGGGTCAACTACGTACATTACATCTGGGATACGAGGCATATCTTCGATACCACCCAAGAATTTTTCAAGACGTGCACGTTGTTTGTTAAGAAGTGCAACTTCTTTCTTAGGAAGAACTTCAAAAGTTCCATCTTCTTCCATACGTTTGATTTCTTTCAAACGAGCGATACGTTTTTGGATTGTTCCCCAGTTTGTAAGAGTTCCACCCAACCAACGGTGGTTGATGAAGTATTGACCTGAACGTACTGCTTCTTCAGCAACTGCGTCAGCTGCTTGTTTCTTAGTACCAACAAACAATACAACTGCATCGTTAGCTGCAGCATCACGCATGAAGTCGTATGCTTGGTCAGCGTATTTTACAGTTTGTTGCAAGTCGATAACGTGGATTCCGTTACGCTCAGTGAAGATGTACTTAGCCATCTTAGGGTTCCAGCGACGAGTTTGGTGGCCAAAGTGCACACCAGCCTCAAGAAGTTGTTTCATTGAAATTACTGCCATGAGTATTTCTCCTTTTTGTTTTTTTCCTCTTCTTGATTTCAGCTTGCAAAACGACCCGAAGGCAACAGCTTCACAATTCATCAAGAATGAGTATTATCGTTTACACGACAAGTTACATTATATCATAGTTGAACCTTTTTTTCAAGTAATTGTGCTAGTTTTTCCTTCATAACGTAACTTCCCAACTGAAATTTTAAAAAAATTTATCAACTTTAAATAAAAAACATCCCAACATAAATTGGTTACTGCTAAATGTGCAATAACCGCTTATGTTGAGACTCAGATAAATACAAAATATTTCGAGTTGATAACTTAAATGTTTTGATATGAAAGAATCTACTTTATATTTTTTTATAGCAAGTATCATATCTTCATACTCTATGTTATCAAAAAAACAATTACTAAAGATTAAACTTGCCAATAAGTCTTTGACTTTCTACTTGCTACTTCGAAGTTTCTTACGGATTTTATAGGCTATATTAAACAAGAAATACAATGAGCTAGTTGGGTAATTAAACTCACCTGCAAATTCCTCGATAGTAGGATTAAACTTAGATTTAAAATTAAATAACCCACCCTCTAAGTTGTTTTCAATTCCACCCATATTATGAGTCTCTGCCCCGCGTTCAAATGAATGTTGAGCAGTCTCAAACCATGTTGGAATAGCAGGTTGATAGTGTCTAAATTCTTCATTCATTCCAGCATATAAGTTTTCAGATGTTTTCCCAAATTCGATGGTCAAAGTTCCAGACAATGGAACAACACTATCCCCTCTATCAATACAGCTCTTAAGAAAAGCAATTTCTTCTTCTAATCGTTTTCTCTCTTGCTGATTCTCTTTTACTTTGCCTTCTTTCGTTTTATCAGTGAATTTCTGCGCTATTTTTAGATTTTTTTCTAGTTGCTGCTCAACTTCTTTCAGTCTATTAGGTAAATCTAAATAGCTCAGTGTGATAAAGGAATGATCAGGATAAGTAGTCAATAACTTCTGATAATAATCTTTTCCTCGTAAACTGATATTCTTACGAGACTCTGTTTTCTTCATTAAAAATGAAAATTCATCTAATAAATCAATTCCACCGAATTTCACTTCCAATCCTTTATTTCTTGCAGTTCGGATTGCTTGTCGAGTAGACTTGGACAGTTGATCCAGCGAGAAGTTTTCTTTATGAATATTAGCTTGAAAACGAGGTTGTATGTTTTCTGCCATATCCTTTGTCAATCCTGTCCAATGAACTTTATTTTTTTGCAATTCCTCAACAATTTCAAAAGTTTTAGAATTTTGAATAGTTTTTTGGTCGATCAGACTTCGACTGATAAAAAGGCTTGGATCAAATTTAACCATTATTGCATTGCTTTTTTTAGCAATTTTTTTCAATGTTAAAATCACAAATTTCAGAAGTTCTTTATCTTCATAATTAATAACTGGGCCTCTTGGAATATAGAACATGGAAAATCCTAATGGAAGAGGCTGAATTAAGATGTTCGCTACTCCAACTAGTTGATTCTCTTTATAAAATCCAACTCTCTCATTCCCCCAAGTATCCTTTATCTTGGCCCAATCACTACTCTGCAATAAATTCCCCTGAGGATGATTTTCTAAAAATAAATCCCATTCTTGAACATCAACATTCATTTTATAAGTAAACATAATTCTAGTACCAACTCTCTTAAAAACATATTATTTCGTTAGATAAACATACTTATCCTAGCTACATATCCGATAATTTTCATCCCATCTTTAATTCCATAATGACAAAAACATTCTGATGAAAATTTTTTATTAATACTATACAAAGGGTGAGATTCATAAAACCTCACCCTAAATTTAGTAATAATTAATATGTTAGTTTGGATAAATGTATCTTACTGTACCACGTGATGCTGTAGGATTAAACCATCCACGATAATTTCCGATTGGTTGAGTTCCACTACCATCATAGTTACATTCAGAAACTTGAATACGAGTTGATGATTCAACTGCTGTAACAACTGCTACATGTCCGTATCCTCCATCATCCCATGAAGCAATTGCTCCAACTTGTGGTGTAGAACCTGTACGGAAACCTGCAGCCGCTGCACTTGCAGCCCATTGACCACCATTTCCCCAGTAATCGCCAGCCCATGGTGCTAAAGTTTTTGCTCCCCATGTACATTGACCTACTGGATAACTTGAAGCGTTTGTACTATATGTAGGACGTTGGCTTACAGGAGTTGGTGCAGGTGTGTAACTTGAGTCATCATCTGATGATGAAGATGATGAAGAACTTGAAGTTGCTTGTACTTGTGCAGCAAAGGTTGTATTTGCTGAAGCAGCAACTGTTTGTTGTTGACTTGCTTGTTTAGCTTTATAAGCTGCTTCTGCCTCCGCTGCTGCTTTGGCTTCTGCCTCCGCTGCTGCTTTTTTCTCCAACAAGCTAGCTTTTTCATTTTCTGCTGTAGCTTTTTCAGCTGCAAGATTTAACTCAGCTACTTTCAATTCTGCTTGTTTTGTTGTCAAAGCTTGAGCATCGTCAGCAAGCGTTTGTTGGTTAGCAATGACTGTATTGATTGCTTCGTTGTTTGCAACTTGTTTTTCAGAAATAGCTTTCTTATCTTCTTTTTGTTGCTGCAACATTTTATTGTTTGCTGATACGATTTCACTCATAGCTGCTACACGAGAAATAGCTTCTGTAATTGAGTCAGAGTTAATAATCGTATTGATATAACTTGTAGCAGTTCCGTTCGTTTGTGCACTACGAGCTTGGTTTTCAAGTGATTCATTACGTGCTACGATATTTTTTGAAAGCTCTGCGATTTCACCTTCAAGTTTTTTAGATTCTTCTTGAAGTTTTTCGTTTTCAGATTGTAATTTTTCTTGCTCTGATTGAATAGCTGAAACTTTAGTTTGAATTTCGTCTACTTGTTTTTGAGCTTCTTTCTGTTGAGCTGTCAAGTTACTAATTTTACTATCTTGAGCAGCAATCTTTTCATCTGTTGTATTTGCTTTAACACTTGAAAGAACAGCTCCTTGTGAGACCAATACTGTACTTAACAAAAGTGATGCTAGGATTTTTTTCTTCATAAGTGTGAATACTCCTTCTTTTACGACAATACTAGTATATCAAAAAAAGGCCTAATAAATATTACGCCTTTATTACAGTTTTGTTTCTTTCTTATAGATATATTTTTTCAAAAATAAACTGAAAAATTAACATCCATAGACAGTTTAATATCATTGATGGAACTAGACCATAAACGATAAAAACTGTTATACTTTCAGCAGTTAAGCCAATCATTTGCGCTAGAAGAAAACTGCCAAATTCAAAAGAGAAAGTCATCATTAAAATAGCTAATAGTCTAGTCCATCTATTTGATAAAATGAGCGCATTATTTTTATAAACGATTGCACCAATAATAACGAAAAGAAGACTGGCAATCCCTACTAAATGGAAAAAATAAATATCGTATATAAGACCAATAAATAAACAATAAACTAAAAATAGATACTCCGATACTTCAATAGTTTCAAACAACAAGAAGATGAAGATAAAGTGGCTCACAATTTGAAAATGTGGAAAAAAACTATTTACAAATTGCCCTAAATGACTGTCTATTAAGACAACTATAGGCAAGAGTAAAAACATCCCTATCTGCTTCAACAGTCTCATGATGGATTCCCCACTAATTCTACGACTTTTAGGTTCATTGGATCAGCATTGAGTTTGACCATAACTTCTCTTGTTAGATAATCACTACTATGGGTAACTGATACAACCTCTCCTACGGGAATATCTGTTGTTTTAAAGTTACCCAGACCTCCTGTTACTACCTTGTCTCCTTGACTGATATCACTACTACTATTTAACTGGCTTATTTTAAGCAAGTCTTTTTCTTTGTCGTACCCAATGATAATGCCATATATACTAGTAGAACCGTGTTGGATTTTAACGGATATTTTCTCCGTATTTTCCGCGTTGGTCAATAAGTTGACCACAGTAGAGTTATCTTCAACCTTTCCCACGCTTCCAATCAGTCCCCCACCAGCTATAACAAGCATATTGCTTGTCACGCCTTGTTGAGAACCTGCATCAATTGTCAACTCTTGTTTCCAGGTTGCAGGAGTTCTCATGATGACGTCAGAAGCAATTAACTTGGTTGCATTCAATTTTGATTTCATATCCAATAACTGACGTAGTTGCTCATTTTCTTCCTTCAGACTGTCTGCTTCATTCATTTCCTTCTTCATCTGATAGAGTTCTTTTTTGAGAGTTTCATTCTCGTTATAGGTTCTGGTCAAACGACCTAAATCAGATTTTACGGAAGAAAGCCATTGAAAAGGCTTTTGCACTATTCTATCGACTAATGAAATTCCATCTCCAGCTTTTGTTACAACTGCACTTGATTGTGTTGTCACTAAAAAAACAGAAACTACTAGTATAACGACAAATAGAACAATGATATATTTTGATTTTTTAAAACTATTCATACCTCTACCCTATCTCATTCTATACTTCACTTTAGGATTTCAACAAAAATAGAATCAAACCCAACACACATACAAGAAGTAAGGCCACACTATCTTTATTCATCCAATTCAACTGCCGGTACTGACTGCGTCCGTTCCCGCCTTGATATCCTCTAGCCTCCATGGCTGTAGCAAGAGAATCCGCTCGTTTCAAACTCGTAGCGAATAAAGGAATCAAAATAGGAATCATAGCCTTAACTTTTTGGATTACATTTCCTTCTCCAAAATCAACACCACGCGCCTTTTGAGCGTTCATAATTCGAATCGTATCATCCATCAAGGTTGGTACAAATCGCAAACTCATAGACAACATGAGCCCAATCTCATGAACTGGAACTTTAAATCTTTTTAAAGGTCCAAGCAAGGATTCAACTGCTGTTGCCAAACTTAGTGGCATAGTCGTCAAGGTAAGCAAGGTTGAGAAAAAGATAATCAACACAAAGCGGCAAAAAATGATTCCAGCCTGCTCAATACCATAGCTTGTGATTTTTATAAATCCCATCTCGAACAAGACGTGACCACCAGAGATAAAGAACAGTTGAAAAAGGGTTGTAAAAGCAATCAGAAAAAACATGGACCGCAAACCTTTTATGAAAAAGGATAAGGGAACTTCTGATAAAACGACAAATATGCCTGTTGCAATGAAGAGTATGAGATTTGTAATTGGATTATTGGCCCAAAAAGCGATGATGATCAATAAAATCATTGCTACTAACTTACTACGAGGATCTAGACGATGAATAATCGAATTTCCTGGTATGTATCGACCTAAAATCATATTATCCATTGATAAACTCCTTAAACTCCTCTATCGTTATCGGCAATTGTTCGAAAGAAATTCCTCTGTCAACTAGCCTTTGAGCAAATCGTGTGATTTTAGGAACACCCAATTGGATTTTTTCCATAAATTCGACATTTTGAAAGACCAGACTTGGTTTCCCACCCTTAACTAGTTTCCCTTTTTCCATCACATAAACTTGGTCAGCAAATTCGGCCACATCATCCATAAGGTGAGTTACTAAAACAATTGTTATGCCATCTTGATGAAGCTTTTTAAACAAGGTCATCAACTCTTTTCGACCAATTGGGTCCAAACCAGCTGTTGGCTCATCTAAGACCAAAATTCTTGGCTCCATTGCCAAAATTCCAGCAATAGCAACCCGTCTCATTTGTCCACCTGAGAGTTCAAATGGACTTCGTTCAAAGAGTGATTCATCGATTCCTACTAAAGCTAGTTTTTCACGCGCAATAGCTTCTGCCTCTTCTACAGAAACTCCAAAATTTTGAGGGCCAAAAGCCACATCTTTTAGGACAGTTTCCTCAAAAATTTGATTCTCTGCAAACTGAAACACCAACCCAACTTGTTTACGAATTTGACGAATTTGCTTATTAACAGATGTTGATGTAATCAATGTATCAAAGACACGAACACTTCCCTCTGTGGGAACTAGCAAACCATTTAAAAGCTGCAAAATTGTGGATTTCCCACTTCCTGTATGCCCAATAATAGCAGTATAGGAACCATCTTCTATGGTCAAACTGACATCTGACAAGGCAGCTGAGGCAAAGGGCGTTCCTTCCTGATAAGTATAACTAACATTGTCTAGAATAATTCCCATAAAGCCTCCTCGAGCTCCTCCTCGGTCAGGTAGTGCTCTGGTAATTTTAAGCCATTATCACGCAGTGATTGTTTTAATTGGTTGACAAAGGGTTGATCTAAGCCAATTTGATCTAAATCTGATCTAGAAAATAACTCTCTAGGAGTGCTAGTTGACTCGATTTCTCCTTTTTTCATCACCAAAACTCGATCACTCATGGCCACCTCGTCCAAATCATGTGTAATGGAGATGACTGTCATCTGATGGTCTTTGCGAATCTTCTGGACTATCTTAATCAACTCTAATCGTCCCTCAGGGTCCAACATACTTGTAGCCTCATCCAAGATTAAAATATCTGGACGCAGAGCAACAACACCTGCAATAGCTACCCTCTGTTTCTGACCTCCTGACAAGCGAGCTGGTTCCTTTTTAGCAAATTCAGCCATCCCAACTAATGATAAAGCTTCAGAAACGCGTTTCTTCATTTCTTCAAGTGGGATTCCTTGATTTTCCAGTCCAAAAGCAACGTCGTCTTCAACAGTTGCTCCTACGAATTGGTTATCAGGATTTTGAAAGACCATACCAATCTTACGTCTTTTTTCCCAGACATTTTCTGGAGTTAGGCAATCACCGTCTATCCAAATTTCTCCAGATTCGGCCTCGAGCAAACCATCAATCAATCGAACTGTCGTTGATTTTCCACTACCATTATGACCAACGATTGACAACCATTCTCCACGTTTCACGTGAAACGTAATGTTATGAACATCATAATGTTCTTGATCTGTCTGATATCGAAAAGACAGGTCTTTTATCTCAATAATCGATTCCATATCTAACGAAAGGTTCCTTTAAACAAATATGCGCTTCCCTTGAAATAATCATAACCAGAATAAACTGTGAAGAACAAGGCAATATAAAGAGTTATCTGACCAAGCACATTCCAGTGAAGTAGCAAGAATATTATCGCAAACATCTGACTAAATGTCTTGATTTTTCCAGGCATAGCAGCAGCTAGAACGGTACCCCCTGTTTCAACTAAGAGCAAGCGCAAACCAGTGACTGCAAGTTCACGGCAAATAATAACTGCTACCACCCAAGCTGGTGCCATCTTTAGACCGACCAACATGATAAAGGCTGACATGACCAATAATTTATCAGCCATTGGATCTGCAAACTTTCCGAAATTACTAACCACTTGCCATTTTCTAGCTAAATAACCATCTAGATAATCAGTGATACTGGCAATAGCAAAAATAACTGCTGCTATTTTATGTAACACTGGAGATGGTCCAACTGATAGAAGGAGAATAAAAATCGGAATAAATAAAATTCTACCAAGCGTAAGCATATTAGGAATATTTTCTTTTTTCATGTTATCCTTTCTTTAGTTTGAACTTAATGTTAGAGTAATCCAACCAGTTTGACCAGTTAATTTTGAAGTGTCAATTTCCTTATTATCAATTTTCACTGACACTCCTTTAACAACACCCAATGTTATGGTTACTGGAGATCCTTTAGAAATGGTTGTTTTAGCTGTTTTATTATTAGGTTCAAGAGTTACTCCTCCTGCTAAATCAGTATCCGAAACACTAATCCAGCTTGTTGCATCTGTAACAGATAATTGAAGCTCCGCAGAATCTTTAGATGTCTTATATTCCACTGATAAAGCATCTCCCTGACCTGAAACAGTCAAAGTAGTTGCCTCGCTCGAACTTGATGAACTAGTAGCTTGACTACTACTTGATGCTACACTACTAGAGCTACTTGTTGAACTCACAACACTATAAGTTGCTGCAGAAGACGCAGTTGGTTGGGTTTGAATATAATTCCACACATAGTAGGTTACAAAAATTAAAATTGATAAAGAAAAAAGAACAAAGTAAAATAGCGGGAGAAATGAATTTTTCTTTCGATTAGACCGTCTACGTCCTGAAAGTTCAATCTCATCTACATCAACTTCTTCATAAGTAATCATACTTCCCGAATCATAGGCATCTAGAACGATATTTTCATCTAATTCAACAGCCCAAGCATACTTTCTCAAAAATGAACGAGCATAAAAAGTACTCGGTAGTTTATCAAAATCATCTGACTCCATTGCCTCCAACAAATCCAGCTGAATATCTGTCTTTCTGTGCAATTCTTCTAAGCTCAGTCCTTGGTTAATTCTTGCAAGACGTAAGACCTCACCAATTGTTTTTTTTCTCATACTTAACATTCCTTCTTTCTAGTGTATTTTCTAGCGATTATATCGGGAAAATTGTACAATCAACCATATCGCTATTATCTATCAAATCATGTCCTGCTTCTAGAACATCTTCTAAAGTAATTTCCTGCAAAAGTTTAGGAAGGTCAAACAGGGTCGAGCCTGTCTCAGTTGGGTGATACTGAGTGGCAATGTATTCTAGGGAATCCATACTATGAAGAAATTCTCCATACATCTCAGTTTTTACAATATCCAAGTGATCCTCAGTTACATCTTCATCTTTCATAAAATTGCGAATAGCTTTACGAAATTGATGAGAAAGTGCCACAGGTTCCTTTGTATCCATTGTTAATATCACAAAATGGAAACGAGGATCAACTTCAATTTCTAAAGACAGGGAAACATCCAGTTTACCTGTCTCATATAATTTTTGAAATCTTTGTGAAGTCCAACCAAACATCATTGTAAACAACAATTTCAATAAAAGATGATAACGATATTGATCTCGATTTCCGATTTCTTTATTTCCTCTAATACCAATCGCTAATTTTGGAGAAGCCACGTCCATCCGTATACTTTCAGTAGTCTTTACAGGATGTAAAGGTATTTGTTCTCTTTTAAACTCATGTTTTTTCTCTTGAAGATAAGATTTCTTAGTAAAATAATCTTCAAGCAGTTCAAAATCAAAATTCCCCACTAAAAAGATATTACTATTGACAGGTCTGTAAAACTCTTTAAAGTTCTCTTTCAAATCCTCCAGGCAAATTGCATCAATGGAGTTTTCACTGCCAACAATATCTGAAGCTAATGGACTTTCTGGATAGAGATTTGCGAGAGTATTGAAAAATAGACAAGAATCTGGATCATCCTGATACATTTCTCTTTCCTGCTGAATGATGTCCTTTTCGCGCTCCACTGATTCTTCAGTCATATTGAAAGTAGTGACAAGTTCTTCAAGCAAATCTAAGCACTCTAGAACATTTTCAGAAGTCGAGAAAAGATAGCTAGTATTTGTAAAGCTCGTAAAGGCATTACTTTCAGCACCTAGCTCTGTAAAAGCTGCCATAACATCTCCAGAATCTTCTCTTTCAAAAAGTTTATGTTCTAAGAAATGAGCGATCCCTTGAGGATATTGTTGCAAGCCCTTATCATCTACTGTAAACCTTGTGTCAACAGAACCGACTTGGACACTCACAACTCCATAAACCTCGTTAAAATCCTTTTTAGGTAGTAAAGTAACTGTCAAACCATTTTCTAATCTAGTTTGATACAAAGTTTCTTTTACAGCAGGATAATATTTCTTTTGAAAAGTAGGTCTGATCATTCTGCTCCTTCCATAAAATAAATAGCCTGCAACTTAAAACTATTTGCTGCTTCACAAATCGCTTCTCTATCAACTTGTTCAAGCTTATCGATTAAAGTTTTTGTATCAAGATTCGCTTTCCCAAAAAAAGTTGACAGATAATATTTATCGACAATAGAATCTTGATTATCCTGAGCTAGTAGTAAGGATCGACGAATCATTTGTTTGGTCTGATCAATTTCCTTATCTGTAAACTTGCCACTTTTTATGTCAAGCAACTGATGATTCATCAATTTTCTTACTTTATTTCTATTTTGCCGATCGATTCCAGCAAACAATCGTAAAAATCCACTAAAAAGATCCAAATGACTCGATACAGTATAGGCCAGACCTTCCTTTTCTCGCACTTGGGTAAACAGTTTCGAATGAGGAAAGGCTCCTAAAAGACCATTGACAAGAAGCACTGCCATCTGTGCTTCATCACCGTATGCCACTGAACTATGGTAGCCCATCTCTAAAACAGACTGTCCTAATCTCTTTCTAACAATACCTTCTCTAAGAATATTAGAATAGGGTTGCTGATATTGAATGTTTACAGATGATTTACGACCTGTTAAAGGAAATTTATGTAAAAACTCTAAAACTTCAATTTCATTAAAATCACCCAAGAAGAAAATATCTATTTGGTCTTCTTTTAGCATTTTATGATAGCTTGAAAAACATGTTTCTGGAGTCTCTTCTGAAATTCTAGAAATCAAATCTTTAGGAACTAACTGCATTGATTCTTCTTGGAAAAACAATTGATCTAATTCTTTATGAGCAAAAAAGAAGGGATCTTCTAACTCTGACTCTAGTCTTGATAAGATCTGTTTTTTCTCGATGTCAAAAGCATTTTTCTCAAATCCATCCTCATCCGACAATGGTATAAACAGAACCTGGTGCAGTAATTCTAAAATTTGAGAAGTTAATACGTTTTTCTTACTTAAAAATTCATCACGCACATAGGAAATACTCAAATCCACAAGATGACTTTGTCCTCTTCGATAGGCGTGCGCTGACAAATCAGTTCCATACAAGGTTGCTAAACGTTTTCTAAACAGTTGAGCAGTTGGATAACTTTGGTTGGCAGTTTCAAGCATACTGGCACTTAACATACGACTTGAAATTGAATCCAAAGACAATGGAGCTGTGAAACGCACAGTAATTTTATTAGTTTTAAATTTTTTTGATTGGATAAAATGCACTGCAATTCCAGGTACTAACTCCATCGCTTACCTCCTTCTACATAGAGTTCTATTATACCATGAAAAGAGAAATTTTTCTTGTTCTCTTTACCCCTTTTAGAATTAAAATCGCTTTCATTTCTAACGAATTTACCTCTGCCATTTTAAGGTAAAATATGGTATAATACCAAAGATTGAGGTGAACTATGGAATACAAATTATTTGAAGAATTTATCACTCTCCAAGCTCTCTTGAAAGAACTTGGTATTATACACAGTGGCGGAGCTATTAAATCCTTTTTAGCTGAGCATCTTGTCTATTTTAATGGGGAATTAGAAAATCGTCGTGGGAAAAAAGTAAGAATCGGAGACTCTATCAACATTCCTGACATGAAAATCCAAATCATTCTGACGCAACCGAGCTTAGAAGAACAGGAAGAATATCTCCAAGAAAAACTTGAGAAAGAACGTGTGGCTAAACTTGTCAAAGAAATGAATAAGACGGTCAAAAAAAAGCCAACAAAAAAGACTAAGAAAGCTGAAACAAAAGCTGCACCACGTTTCCCAGGTATATAAGTATGTGGCTAAAAAACTTATCCATCAAGCAATTTAGAAACTATCAGGATACTGAGATTGAGTTTAATCCTAAATTGAATGTATTTGTTGGTAGAAATGCACAAGGCAAAACCAATCTTCTGGAAAGTATTTACTTTTTAGCTTTAACTAGAAGTCATCGGACAAAGACGGACAAAAATTTAATTCAATTTGAAGAAGAACAGCTTCAAGTTTCCGGAATTCTTCAAAAACGAACGGCTACTGTTCCACTTGAGATTGACTTAACCCCAAAAGGTCGGATTACTAAAGTCAATCACTTAAAGCAAGCTCGGCTATCTGACTATATTGGACACATGAATGTTGTTCTATTTGCACCCGAAGATTTACAACTTGTCAAAGGAGCACCAGCTATCCGACGTAAGTTTATAGATATGGAGCTAGGGCAAATCAAACCCATATACTTGTCAGACTTGTCAAGCTACAACCATGTTCTCAAGCAAAGAAATAGCTACTTAAAGTCAGCGAATCAGATTGACGAAACCTTTTTATCTGTTCTGGATGACCAGCTAGTAGACTATGGTTGTCGAGTGATGGTCCACAGAGAAGAATTTATCAAAAAAATGGAGTCTTTTGGTCGTAAAAAACACTTTGATATTTCGAACCAATTAGAAGATTTGTCAATTTGTTATCAACCATCTGTAAACTTTACTGACAAGGAACACCTATCAGAATCTTTTTATACAGCACTTCAAAAAAGTAGATCAAGAGATTTATTTAAAAAGAATACTGGAGTTGGTCCTCATCGGGATGATATGATTTTCTTAATCAATGGAATGGACGCAAGCTTTGGAAGTCAAGGGCAACATCGTAGTCTCGTTTTATCTATAAAACTTGCAGAAATAGAATTGATGGAGAGTATCACTAAGGAGTCTCCCATTCTTTTGCTTGACGATGTTATGAGTGAACTTGACAATACTCGTCAACTTAAATTATTAGAAACTATATCTCAGAATATTCAAACCTTTATTACGACAACTAGTTTAGAACATCTTCAAAACTTGCCTGATACCCTCAGTTTATTTACAGTAAACAACGGTCAAATAGTTGTAAATTAAAGTTTACAGTTTTGTCAAAACAAAAAATCTCCTGTCAAACAGGAGATCTTTTTATTACATTGAGTAGTTTGGTGCTTCATTTGTGATTTGCACATCGTGTGGATGGCTTTCTTTTAGACCAGCACCAGACATTTCGATAAATTGAGCATTGTCATGCAATTCTTTAAGGTTAGCAGCACCACAGTAACCCATACCAGAACGGATACCACCAATCATTTGGAAGACAATATCAGCTGCTGCACCTTTATAAGCAACACGACCTTCGATTCCTTCTGGAACCAGTTTGTTTGCTTCATTGACAGAACCTTGGAAGTAACGGTCGCTTGAACCCTTCTTCATAGCAGCGATTGAACCCATACCGCGGTATGTTTTGAACTTACGTCCTTGGAAAATTTCAGTTTCACCTGGAGCTTCATCCGTTCCTGCAAACATTGATCCGAGCATCACTGCGTTTCCTCCAGCAGCAAGGGCTTTTACAATATCTCCAGAATACTTGATTCCGCCATCAGCGATAATTGTTTTGCCATATTCACGAGCAACTGCTGCTGCATCGTAAATTGCTGTTACCTGGGGAACTCCTACACCAGCAATAACACGAGTTGTACAGATTGAACCTGGGCCAATACCGACTTTAACAACGTCAACACCTGCATCATAAAGGGCACGCGCACCTTCAGCAGTAGCGATGTTCCCAGCAATCAGTGTACGGTCTGGGAAATGAGCACGGATTTCAGCGATTTTACGAAGTACACCCGCTGAGTGTCCATGTGCTGTATCGATGACAATTGCATCTGCTCCCGCTTCAAAAAGAGCTTCAGCACGTTCAAAAGTATCAGAAGTGACACCTACTGCACCAGCAACAAGAAGGCGACCAAATTCATCTTTTGCAGCATTTGGAAATTCGATTACTTTTTCAATGTCTTTAATCGTAATCAAGCCAGAAAGACGACCTTTTTCATCAACCAGTGGAAGTTTTTCAATACGGTGTTCTTGAAGAATGCTCTCAGCAGTTTTTAAGTCTGTACCAACTGGAGCAGTAACCAAGTTTTCACTGGTCATGTGTTTTGAAATTGGTTGGTTGTAGTCAGTAATAAAGCGAAGATCTCGATTGGTCAATATACCAATTAACTTACGGTTTTCGAGAGTTTCTACCACTGGAACACCACTGATACGGTAACGTCCCATGAGTTCGTCTGCTTCTGCAATTGTATGCTCTGGAGTCAAGAAGAATGGATCAATGATAACACCATTTTCAGAACGTTTTACCTTACGAACTTCATCTGCTTGTTGAGCAATTGACATATTTTTATGGATAACTCCAAGACCACCTGCACGAGCAATAGCAATAGCCATTTGGCTTTCTGTTACAGTATCCATGGCTGCTGTAATAATTGGGATATTTAAAGTCAGATTATCAGCCAATTTCGTTGTTAAATCCGCATCATTAGGCAACACATGGCTCTCTGCTGGAATAAGCAATACATCATCAAAGGTAAAACCTTTTTTCAAAAATTTAGTGTCCCAATTAGACATTGAAGTTTCCTCTTTTCTTTCTTTTTGAGCTTGACGCTTTTGTATTGTATCTATCATACCATTCTATGAAAATTTGTCAATTATATTGATAATAGATAATGTAAAAAAAACTACCCCTTTAACTTTAAAGAAGAGATAGTTTTAGAGTTCGTATTTTATCTATTAATGAAAGTAATTTAGACCCATTGCTGATTTTACTTCTGATAGCGTTTGGCCAGCAACTTCTCGAGCTTTTTCACTACCTTTTTGAAGCATATTATACACTTCACCCATATCTTTGGCATATTCAAGGCGACGTTCACGAATAGGACCAAGTTCTCTTTCCAAAATTTCAAGCAGGTAACGCTTGGTCTTAACGTCACCAAGACCTCCACGTTGATAATGCTCTTTCATGTCAGCAATTTCCAGAGAATCTTCTGGACGTCCGAAAACATCTAAGTAATGGAAGACCATATTTCCTTCAATCTTACCTGGATCCTCAACACGAATGTGATCTGGATCTGTATACATACTCATTACTTTCTTACGCAAGGTATCTGCATCATCTGACAAGTAGATACCATTATTAAGCGATTTAGACATTTTGGCATTGCCATCAAGACCAGGTAAGCGACCTGCTCCTTCATTTTCTGGATAAATTCCTTCTGGTTCTACTAAAACATCACAATTATAGGCATGGTTGAATGAACGCACAATCTCACGCGTTTGTTCAATCATCGGTTTTTGGTCTGTACCTACAGGAACATAGTTAGCCTTAAAAGCTGTGATATCTGCTGCTTGAGCAATTGGATAAACTAAAAATCCAGTTGGAATACTTTCTCCAAATCCTTTCTGAGCAATTTCTGTCTTTACAGTAGGATTACGCTCCAGACGAGCCAAAGACACTAGATTCATGTAATACATAGACAACTCTGCCAATTCTGGAATTTGACTTTGAATGAAAATCGTTGATTTGTTAGGATCCAATCCAACTGCAAGATAGTCCAAAGCAACATTCCCAATAGACTCTACAATAGTTTGCGGATCTTTTGCATGGTCAGTTAAAGCTTGCTGGTCAGCCAAAAAAACAAACATGTCATATTTATCTTCTTGCTGTAATAAGACACGATTTTTTAAGCTACCAACGTAGTGCCCAATATGTAATTTCCCCGTTGGACGATCTCCTGTTAAAATAATGGGTTTATTCATCTTATTCTCCTCTGATATAGTCCTTTCAATTATAGCATTTTTTTGATAAAAAGACAGGTAATTTTTTTTATCAAATAATTACGATTTCAACTCCTCAACTGTCAATTATCTGTAAACATTCTTTACAAATAATTGACAGATAAAAATTTGAATATTTGCTGATTTTCTAGTAGAATTAGAGTATTACATATAATAGGAGAAAAAAATTGCTAACAGTATCTGATGTTTCACTACGTTTTAGTGATCGCAAACTTTTTGATGAGGTCAACATCAAATTTACAGAAGGAAACACATATGGTTTAATTGGTGCTAACGGTGCAGGTAAATCAACATTTTTAAAAATCTTAGCTGGTGATATCGAACCTACAACTGGTCATGTTTCTCTTGGACCTGATGAACGTCTTTCTGTGCTTCGTCAAAATCACTTTGACTATGAGGATGAACGTGTTATTGATGTTGTTATCATGGGTAATGAAAAACTATACAACATCATGAAAGAAAAAGATGCTATCTATATGAAAGCAGACTTTACTGATGAAGATGGAGTTCGTGCAGCTGAGCTTGAAGGAGAATTTGCTGAACTAGGTGGTTGGGAAGCTGAGAGTGAAGCTTCACAACTCTTGCAAAACTTGAATATCCCTGAAGATCTTCATTACCAAAATATGAGTGAACTAGCAAATGGAGATAAAGTGAAAGTTCTCCTTGCTAAAGCCTTGTTTGGTAAACCAGATGTTCTTCTTCTAGACGAGCCAACCAACGGTCTTGATATCCAATCTATTACTTGGTTAGAAGATTTCTTGATTGACTTTGATAACACCGTTATTGTCGTATCCCATGACCGTCACTTCTTAAACAAAGTATGTACTCACATGGCCGACCTTGACTTTGGAAAAATCAAACTCTATGTCGGAAACTACGATTTCTGGAAAGAATCTTCTGAGCTTGCTGCTAAATTGCTAGCAGACCGTAATGCAAAAGCAGAAGAAAAAATTAAGCAACTCCAAGAATTCGTTGCTCGATTCTCTGCTAATGCTTCTAAATCAAGACAAGCAACATCACGTAAGAAAATGCTTGATAAGATTGAACTTGAAGAAATTGTACCATCTAGTCGTAAATATCCATTTATCAACTTTAAAGCTGAACGAGAAATCGGTAACGATCTCTTGACAGTAGAAAATCTATCTGTCAAGATTGATGGCGAAACTATTCTTGACAACATCAACTTTATCTTGCGTCCAGGTGACAAGACAGCTCTTATCGGACAAAACGATATCCAAACAACTGCTCTCATCCGTGCTATTATGGGTGATATCGACTATGAAGGAACTGTCAAGTGGGGAGTTACAACTAGTCGTTCTTACTTACCAAAAGACAATTCAGCTGATTTTGCTGGGGGTGAATCTATTCTTGACTGGTTGCGTCAATTTGCAAGTAAAGAAGAAGATGACAATACCTTCCTACGTGGTTTCCTTGGTCGTATGCTCTTCTCTGGAGATGAGGTTAACAAACCTGTAAATGTCTTGTCAGGGGGAGAAAAAGTGCGCGTGATGCTATCGAAACTCATGCTTTTGAAATCAAATGTTCTAGTACTGGACGATCCTACTAATCACTTAGATTTGGAATCTATTTCAAGTTTGAACGATGGATTGAAAAACTTCAAAGAATCTATCATCTTCGCCAGCCATGACCATGAATTCATTCAAACATTGGCTAACCACATTATTGTCCTATCTAAAAACGGTGTAATCGACCGTATCGATGAAACCTATGATGAATTCTTAGAAAATGCTGAAGTACAAGCAAAAGTCAAAGAACTTTGGAAAGACTAAATAATACTTTAAAACTCAGTTGGATTAACCAACTGAGTTTTCTAACATTCTATGAGGTAACATGAAAACATTTTTCAGAAACTATTGGACCTATCTTATTTCTTTCATCATTCCCCTAGTGATTATGTTCGGAGTCTATCTTTCTCAAGGTATCTACTGGAATAGTGATACTTCACCTTTATTAGGGGATGGATTTCATCAATATGTTATTTTTGATCTTAATCTTCGTAATATTTTACATGGGAGTGATAGTCTATTTTATACTTTTACCAGCGGTCTAGGTCTCAATTTTTATGCCTTGTCCAGTTATTACCTTGGTAGTTTTCTATCTCCTCTTGTTTATTTTTTTGATGTATCAAGCATGCCAGATGCAGTTTATCTTGCAACCTTGTTGAAATTTGGCTTGATAGGTCTGTCAACCTTTTTTAGCTTGAGTAAACTATTTAAAAATATACCAGCCCCACTTCGATTAGCTCTATCTACCTCATATGCTTTAATGAGCTTTACAGTTAGTCAACTTGAGATTAAAACCTGGTTAGATGTTTTTATTTTAATTCCCTTAATTTTAACTGGTTTACATCTACTCATAACGGAAAAAAAACGTATTCTATACTTTACAAGTTTGTCAATATTATTTATCCAAAACTACTATTTTGGTTATATGACTGCCCTGTTTTTAGTAGTTTGGTATTTTTGCCAACTTTCCTGGGATTTTAAAAGTCGCAAATATTCTTTCCTTGATTTTTTCCTAACATCCTTACTCGCTGGTTTAACAAGTTTCATCATGACACTCCCAACCTTGTTTGATTTAAGAACTCATGGTGAAAAACTAACCGCTATTACAAAAATAAAAACAGATGCCAGTTGGTATCTAGATCTATTCGCTAAACAATTTATTGGTGCTTTCGATACAACTAAATATGGTTCTATCCCAATGATTTTTGTTGGCCTCCTTCCTTTTATCTTAACAATTGTATTCTTTACATTAAAATCAATTAAGTTTCACGTGAAACTATGCTATGCAACTCTACTCATTATCATCATTGCTAGTTTTTATCTAGAAGCCTTAGATTTATTTTGGCAAGGAATGCACGCGCCAAATATGTTTCTTCATCGCTATGCGTGGATTTTCTCTACTCTTTTAATTTATATATCAGCAGAAGTTTTTAATAGAGTTAAAGATATAAAATTGTGGAACGTTTTATTCTCAATAACTTTACTTTTATCTGGCTATCTGGCAACCATTTATTTTAAAAATCATTATTCGTTTTTAACTAAATTAAATATACTCTTAACGCTTGAATTCTTAGTGGTATACTTACTGTTATTATTGGCACTTATTAAAAAACTGATTTCTCCAAAAATCTTTTCAATTCTTATTTTGATATTTACAATAAGTGAAATTAGTTTTAATACTTCATCTCAACTAAATGGAATTACGAAAGAATGGGGATTTGCTTCTCGTAGTACCTATGATAAAAATATTCCAAGTATGGAAGCTATTTTGGAGTATACCAAACAGCAACCAGATACATTTACACGAACTGAAAAGTTACAAACTCAAACTGGAAACGATAGCATGAAATTTAACTACAATGGCATCTCACAATTTTCATCTGTTCGTAATCGTTCTGCAAGTACAACGTTAGATAAGTTGGGTTTTAAATCTTCAGGTACCAACCTTAATCTTCGTTATGCAAATAATACTATCATTGCAGATAGTTTATTTGGAATCAGCTATAATATTTCTGAAGCCTATCCAGATAAATATGGTTTTCATCCAAGCTATCAAAAAGATAATCTAACCCTTTATAAAAATCAATTCGCTCTCCCAATTGCTTTTGCTACACAGTCTCTTTATAAAGATGTCACTTTTAATGACCATACTCTTGATAACCAAACTCAATTTTTAAATCAAATTGCTGGCTTAAATGAAGAGTACTTTTATCCGATAAATCATCATACAGACTCTGGTGACAGCGTAGTCAATCTAAACGGAACTGATACTGAAGATGCAACTATCAGCTACAGTATTGAAGTACCTGATAATAGTCAGGTTTACCTTTCCATGACCAAGCTAAATTTTTCAAATGATAAGAAAAAGCAAGTTGACATCATTATCAATGGTGAAAAAAAATCCTTTACCACAGATAATGCTTTTACATTTTTTAATCTTGGATATACAGAAAACAAACAAATTTTTGATATCCAGGTTAAGTTTCCAGGAAATGCTCAAGTATCATTTGAATCTCCAACTTTCTATCGTTTAGATACTAAAAAGTATACGGAAGCAATTAGTAAAATAAAAGAAAATCCAGTAGAAGTGAGCTCTTATAAAAATAAAGTCACTGTAAATTATAAGGTAAAGAATGAAACATCGATATTTTTCACAATTCCTTACGACCAAGGATGGTCTGCTTATCAAAATGGAAAAAAATTACAAATTCAACAGGCACAAACTGGATTTATGAAAATTGATGTTCCTGAAGGTGAAGGAACTATTACCCTTTCCTTTATACCAAAAGGATTTATTGCTGGTGCAAGTTGTTCTCTTATAGCCATTATTGTCTTTATTTTTTATGATATTCAAAGAAAAAAATATTCTAGATAAAAAAACTATCGACCGAATTGGTCGATAGTTTTTAATCTTCTTCAACTTTTTTAGGTTGGTAGGCAAGCATTCCTAAAGCAACAAAAATCATTATTGTAAAGATAAGAAAAATAATCTGACTATGAATATTGCCTGTCATAGAAATGGTTTGTCGTAAACCTGACACTGAATAACTCATTGGTAACCATGGGTTAATAGTTTTAAAGAATTGATTCGTTAAAGCTAAAGGATAAGTTCCTGCACTTGATGCTAATTGAAGGAGTAATAAAATTAAGGAGAAGAAGGCGCCTAGGCGAGAATTCCAGGTTGTCAATGCTGTTACCATCGCCATGAAAGCAAGACTGGTTAAAATAATCAAAGCAAAGGTCTTGAATTCGTGAACTGCAGTCAATCCGATTAAATGTACTCCACCATAAACTAATACTCCTGCCAAACCAGCAATGATACCGTTAATTTCAAAGCGAGACTTAAACCAAGCCCAGCGACTTTCTGGATGGCGCCCAGAAGGCAATTTAGCAAAAATCATATTAGTTGAAATAGCAGCAACAAAAAGAGCAACTGATATCATATATGGAGCCATGGCAATTCCATTAACTGCTACTTGATCCGTATCAGTTTTTGAAAGACTTAGAGGATCAGCTAGTAAATCTGCATTTGTTGGTTCAGTTGAAGCCTGTTTCAATTGCCCCTCAGCCTCTGTCAAACCTTGATTTAATTGACTTGAACCATCACTTAATTTTCCAAGTCCTGATTGTAGAATTTCTGATCCTTCAGCAAGTTGATCTGCTCCACTAGCTATTTTTTCAGAACCATTAGATAGTTGATTTGCACCAGAAACTAGCTGGTCTGATTTATCAGCTAATTGTTGAGAGCCCGCTTGTAATTGATTAAATCCAGCGGTTAAATCTGATGTTTTATTATTTACTTGGTTGACACCTGATGCAAGTTTATCAATTCCTGTTGCTAATTCTGGTGCATTCTCTGCTAATTTAGCAGTAGCACCTGTCAATGTTGAAGATTTTTCTGTCAACTGATTAGAACCTTGTAGCAACTTATTGAAACTTCCTGTCAAGTTCGAATTTTTCGAACTCAACTGACTTGCTCCTAAAGCTACTTGGTCTACAGATTTTGTATAGCTGTCAATACCAGATTCAAGAGTTTGACTAGCTGGCAATAACTGACCATCAATTGCTGTTTGAACCTGTGTTAATCCACTTGACAAACTTGTCAATGTTGAAGAAGCAGTTGGTAATAATTGACTTGAGTGATTCTTTAATTGAGTTAGACTATCTGTTTGAGTGGTTACATTTTCTAAAGAAGATTGTAACGTTTGAACTGTAGTTAAAATTGTTCGTGCTGACTCACTAGTAGAAGATGATGGATTAGAAACCACAGAAGTTATCTCTGCCTGTTTGTCAGGAGTTAAGCTTTGATAAGCACTAGTAGATTGAATAGCTGACAAAGTAGTTTCTTTTTCAGCTTGATTTGAAGTAATGATGCTTTGTGCTGAATTTGCAATCGTTGATAGACTACTAGAAAGCTGTTTTGTTACTTGTGTTATCTCTCCACTATCTGCTGTTTGAATATTTTGAATAGCTTGATTAAATTGCTCTAAACTAGTTGCTAATTGTTTAATCTGATCTTTTTGTTGGTTTGCCCCATCTAATTGAGTAGAAAGTTCTTGAATACCTTGATTAAGTTTTGTTAATCCTGTACGTAGAGTCTCTGATTTAGTAGAAATCTGATTTGCACCTGATGATAGACTTTGAACTCCATTTATATAAGTATCAATACCAAGTGAAAATTGATTTAATCCTGAATTTAATTGAGAAACACCACCTGTATAGGCTTGTGTGCCTGAATCAAGTTGAGTCAAACCTGATACCAGTGCCGGTGTCTGTGAATTCAGTTGGTTTATTCCATTGTCGATTTGTGAAATAGCGCTGGTATATTGATTTAAACCAGTATTAAAATTACCAAGACCAAGATTTAACTGATTTACACCAGCTGTATAGGTTCCTAAACCTGTAGATAATTGATCAGCACCATTAGAAAATGTGAGACTCGATTGAGCTAAGGTTTGAAGATTGGTTGCTAAGGTTTGACTCCCATCCGAAAGCTGATTCGAACCATCAGCCAACTGTAAACTTGCATTTGCAGCTTGAGATAAACCAAGTTTTAAATCACCCATCTTCTCAAATAAAGCTTTGGTATAAGATTGAGTAACATTAGTAGCCACTGTCTGTTTGATTTGTGTCATGGCAGAATCACTCATCTTGCTTGCAATAAAACTATGACCACTTGATGTCTGATAGTCAATCGTCATCTGTTCAGGATGATTTGTAAGGATAGAAGATGCTTTCTCAGAGAGATTACTTGGCAATGTTACCACCATGTAATAATCTCCATCTCGTAGGCCTCTTTCTCCCTCACCTTCATCTACAAAATGAAAATCCAGGCTATTACTATCTTTAAAATTAGACACTATGTCTTCACCAATAGTGAGTTTTTCATCATTATAAGTAGCAGCTTGATCCTTATTAACAATTGCTACAGGTAACTCCGAAAGTTTACCATATGGATCCCACATTGATGATAAGAAAATGACATTGTAAAGAGCTGGAATTAAGGAAATTCCTATCATGACAATAATAAATGTCGGTTTTTTAAAGATTGCTTTCCATTCTTTAAACATATTGTCTCCTTTTTTAAACTACTTGTCTAAATTTTTGATATAATAGATTATACATAAAAAAATTAAAAAGACAAGATAAAAAAACTATTTTTGAACACATTGTCTAAAAATGTTCATCTGGAGGGAACATGCAAGAAAGTAATAAACGATTAAAAACCAAACGTATTATCGAAAATGCCATGGTAGAATTATTGATGGAACAACCATTCGATCAGATTACAACTGTTAAATTAGCACAAAAAGCTGGAATTAGCCGCTCCAGTTTCTATACTCATTACAAAGATAAATACGATATGATTGAACATTACCAAAGTAAACTATTTCATACCTTCGAATATATCTTTCAAAAACATGCTAATCACAAACGAAATGCTATTCTAGAAGTATTTGAATACTTAGAATCAGAACCACTTCTAGCAGCTCTTTTATCTGAAAATGGAACCAAGGAAATTCAAAATTTCTTGAGAAATAAACTTCACATCCTACTGAGCACAGACCTTCAAAAACGTTTTATGCAACTCAAACTAAATGAAATAGAATTAGAATACAGTAGCGTCTACCTGACAAATGCTCTCTTTGGAGTCTGTCAAACCTGGATTGCCCACGGAAAAAAAGAAAGTCCACAAGAAATCACGGACTTTTTAATGAAAATGTTAAGGGATACAAATTAATAAAAAAGCTCTATAATATTTATAGGAAATCACCCCCCTATGAATATTATGGAGCCTATTTTGTTATTCTTATTAGGCTAAGGCAATACAATTTCCTTAGTTTTATTTTCGGAAACAAATCATTATCTATCCGTATGTTAGTTATGCCTCCCTTCATTACATCGGACAAAGAATCAAAAAAAGGAACACCAACTTAGTGTTCCTTTCATCTGACTCCGCCAGTAGGACTCGAACCTACGACATCATGATTAACAGTCATGCGCTACTACCAACTGAGCTATGGCGGATTAAATAGTCCGTACGGAATTCGAACCCGTGTTACCGCTATGAAAAGACGATTTCTTAACCAACGGACCCTCTACCTGTAGCAGATATAACCATTATATCAATTTATCAAAAATTGTCAATTACTTTTTTTGGTTTTTAGCCATTAGTTCTCTCAATTTTTTAGTTTTTAGGCGAGAGATAGGACAACGATGATCTTCATAAAATACAACTTCCATTTTTTTACGATCAATTTCTCTCACATTACCGATATTGACTAAAAATGACTTGTGAGCTAGATAAAAACGTTGGGTTTCCTTATCCTTTTCTTGAATATCTGTCATTGTTCCATAAAATTCTTTTGCAAAATTCTTACCTACAATTCGTAATTTATGAGAAGTTCCAGTTGTCTCAATGTAGAGAATATCATGATAAGGAATACAAAGATCATTTCCTTTATAACTATAATCAAAATAATCAACGACTGATTGGTTTTCAAGTAAAGTAGTTTTAGTGTAAAGCACACAGTCGGCAACTCTATTTTTAAAAACTTGATCACTGGTTTCTTTATCAATGAAATCCAATGCTGAAACTTTGTATTTATAAGTCAAGGTAGCAAATTCAGATCGACTTGTAATAAAAACAATAATGGCATAAGGATTGCGGTGACGAATAAATTGAGCAACCTCAAATCCTTTTCTCTCAATTCCATTGATATCAATATCTAGAAAATACAGCTGATTAACTTCATCATGCTCTACATATTCCATAAACTCTCTCACTTTTCCTGTTGTTTTATAGGAGATAGGAATATTTGTTTCCTTAGAAATTTTATTCAGAGTTGTTTCCAACCTTACTTGGTGTTCTATAATATCTTCTAAAATTAATACTTTCATATCAGTTCCCTCTTAAATCTAATCACTTGTTTAAATACATCATTATCAATTTCTGTTTCTAAAATAACATTGTCATATTTTCCTAAAATTTCTTTAACATTATTAAGTCCAAGTCCTCTATGTCTTCCTTTAGTTGAAAATCCTAACTCAAATAAATCTTCGGATTTTACCTTTCTTTTTTTACAAGAGTTTTGGATAACAACTAGGGTTTCAAGATCCAATTTGATGATAGCTACCTCTAGTTGTTTTTGATAGCTTTCAACTGCTCCCTCAACGGCATTATTGAGAAGAACGCTCATTACGCGCACCAAATCTAACAGTTCCATGGACAAAGGCGTGATGATATCTTTTACCTCTAATGTGTACTCTACATCATTAGTTTTCGCATTGACAATAGATTGAGCAATCAAACTACGAAGTGCTGAATCCTCAATATTGTTCAAATCGAAATAGGTATACTTGTCTGAACGTAATTTTTGATTCGCCTTTACAAGAACTTCACTGTAAACTCTGTCAATTTCTTGTAAATCTTTACTTTCGATCGCCATTCTTAAGCTGACAAGCATGCCTGTATAATCATGGCGAAAACCACGAATTTCATTATATAAGGCAACAATCTCATCCGTGTAAGTTTGTAAGTGTTTTTGCTCAAACTTCTTTTGTTCCAATTCAATTTCTTTTTCTATCTGAACTTTGTGAGAATTCATGGAAAAGAAGGTCAAAAGTAGGCCAACAAAAACAATAGATGATAAAATACTTCCAAAACTGTTTAAATTGGGAAAAGTACTCACAATATCTGAAGTGAAAGAGACAACGTGTAGAAAAATAAATGTAAAGAGCACTTTCTTCAGAAAAGGATATAGATAGTCTTTATCAAAATATTTAAATTCGAGATGGAAATAAGAAACAACAACTTTAATAACCAAATAAGTTAAGATCAGGATAAATAGATAAAAATAATTGTTATACTTCAATGCAAACTCATCTCCTGTAATAGATGATAAGGTTACTGATAAAAAGTTATTGGTACTATTATATAAAAGAGAAAATAATAGACTGATAAAAATTCCCTTAGATTTCTCATACTTCTTAAATCCAACAAAGTAACCAAATAGGAGGAAAGGAAATAAAAATTTAGACAATCCAAAACTACTAGCAAATACCAAATAAGTACCTTCTTCCACTGTCAATTGTAGTAGAAAGATATAAATACTAAAAATACATTGTTCTTTTCTAGTTGCTTTACAAATCCATTTATAAATTTTACTAATAATAAAAACATAAAAAATAGCTATTACCAAACCAAATAAATCCATTATGTTCTCCCTATCTTGCTTCAATAAACTACTTCTTCGGAAATATTTTATTTAAAAACTTAAAACTCCTAATATCCCCACCTCTGATTTCCTGCAGTTCTTTTTCGTTCAATTCTTGGAAATCTTTCATTTGAGCAAAATCTGTATTCTTTTTCATAATATAAACTCCTATAATGTTTTTCTTGTAAATTAACTTACAAAAATATTATATAAAATCTACGATACCTATAGAGAATTATTTCTCAAATGCTCAAATTTTATTCTGAAATGTCAAATTTTTACAAAAAAAGCTGGGATTTTTTCCCAGCTTACGATTTAACACTGATCCCAGCAGGATTCGAACCTGCGACCGTTCGCTTAGAAGGCGAATGCTCTATCCAGCTGAGCTATGAGACCTTACTAATCTATCTTATCAAAAAAAGCTAGCTTAGTCAATCATCTATTTATGATAGGGAGAGCCCTGTTGAATCGAAAACGCTCTATAAATTTGTTCTACTAAGACTAATCTCATCAGTTGATGAGGAAGCGTCAATCTACCAAAACTAACAGAGAGATTGGCTCTCTTTTTCACCTCTGGAGATAGTCCTAAACTCCCACCAATGATAAAAGTGATTGTCGAAAATCCATTGATAGAAGCTCTTTCAAGCTGCTTACTGAACTCTTCAGAAGAAAAAGTTGTTCCTTCAATAGCTAAAACAACTACAAAATCACGTTCCCCTACTTTAGCAAAAATGCGGTTCCCTTCCAACTCCAAAATCTTTTGATTTTCAGATTCGCTGGCCCGATCTGGTGTTTTTTCATCAGCCAACTCAATCATTTCTAGATTAGCAAAGCGTGAAATTCTCTTGGAGTATTCTGCTATGCCATCTTTGAGATATTTTTCTTTCAGTTTTCCAACTGTTACCACTTTAATTTTCATTCTTCTATTCTAACATATTCACACTCAATTTCACATCTTATTCACAGATAAGATTTTGAAAAACTTCAATAAATTCACAGTTTTTCGAAAGTTATCCACAGATTGTGAAAAACTTTTTTGTTTTTAAGCTTGGATTAAGCTAGCTATTTTATACTTTCATTGATTAAAAAACATGGAGGCTTCTATGAAAAACTTAAAAACTAGTTCCAAAAAATTGGGACAACTTTTATTAGTCATTCTCATTAGCTTTTTTAGTGGGGTTTTAGGTACTTTTACAACATTGCAGCTCAGTCAAAAACAAAATAGTGGTACGACAACTACAACGACTGTCAACAAAACAGCTGTAAAAAATGAAAACTCAACTACACAGGCAGTCGATAAAGTTAAAGATGCTGTTGTATCTGTCATTACTTACTCATCAAATTCTCAAAATAGTTTACTCGGATCTGATGAAACTGATACAGATACCAATGCTGAACAAGTATACAGCGAAGGTTCTGGGGTCATTTATAAAAAGGAAGGGGATACTGCCTACCTTGTAACCAATACTCACGTTATTAATGGCGCTAAAAAAGTTGATATTCGTTTAGCAGATGGCACAAAAGTCCCTGGTGAAATTGTGGGTTCTGATACTTATTCAGATATTGCCGTTGTAAAAATTGCTGCAGATAAAGTCACTACAGTAGCTGAATTTGGTGATTCTAGTCAATTAACAGTTGGAGAAACAGCTATTGCAATCGGAAGTCCTCTAGGTTCTGAATATGCTAACACTGTGACTCAAGGGATTGTATCAAGTTTAAATAGAAATGTCTCTCTAAAATCTGAAGACGGACAAGCTATCTCAACCAATGCTATTCAAACAGATACAGCTATTAACCCTGGTAACTCCGGCGGTCCTTTGATTAATATCCAAGGCCAAGTTATCGGTATTACATCAAGTAAGATTGCCTCTAATGGTGGAACATCTGTCGAAGGTCTTGGTTTTGCCATTCCTGCAAATGACGTAATCAATATTATTAAACAATTAGAAAAAGATGGAAAAGTAACTAGACCTGCTCTTGGAATCCACATGGTTAACTTATCAAATCTTAGTACAACTGATCTTCAAAAACTAAAACTTCCTGGAAATGTTACTTCTGGTGTCGCTGTTCGTTCTGTTCAAAAAAATATGCCTGCCAATGGACATCTGCAACAATATGATGTCATTACAAAAATAGATGATAAAGCTATTTCTTCCACTACTGAATTACAAAGTGCTCTATATAGTCACTCTATTGGAGACAGTATGACTGTTACTTACTACCGTGATGGTAAGGAAGAAACAACAACTATTAAATTAGATAAGAGTACTAGTGATTTAGATAAGTAATTTACAGATATGTAAAGTTGCTTTACAGAATATCTAAGTTGTGATAATGTAGAATTATGGAAGAATTTAAAATTGTTCAAATAAAAGATATTCAAAAAAATCCCTATCAACCTCGTAAGGAATTTTCAGAAGAAAAAATACAAGAACTGGCACAATCTATTAAGGAAAACGGCTTGATTCAGCCTATTATCGTTAGAAAATCTCCTGTACTTGGATACGAGATTTTAGCTGGAGAAAGACGATATCGTGCATCTATAGTTGCTGGTCTTTCCGAAGTTCCTGTCATTGTTAAGCAACTTTCTGATCAAGATATGATGCTTCATTCTATCATTGAGAATCTCCAACGAGAAAATTTAAATTCAATCGAGGAAGCTAAAGCATATCAGTCCTTAATTGATAAAGGTTTTACCCACACAGAAATTGCTGAAAAAATGGGGAAATCTCGACCTTATATTACAAACCTAGTTCGATTGTTAGGGCTACCTAAACATATCCTAACAGAAGTTGAAAGTGGGAAGCTTTCCCAGGCTCATGCTAGACTCCTCATTCAATTATCAAGTGATAAACAAGATAAACTCTTGAATCGTATTCAAACTGAAAATCTTTCTGTTCGACAAGTTGAACAAATACTACAAAAAACGAAGAAGATCAGCAAAAAAGAAAAAGATTACTTTGTCAAAGAGGAAGAGCAAACATTAAAAAAAATACTCGGATTAGAAGTTCATATTAAGCTACAAAAAAAAGATAGTGGTAAAATTACTATTTCTTTCCATAACCAAGATGAATACCAACAATTTATTAACAGCCTGAAATAAGGCTGTTATTTTAGTATTCTTAACTAACATAGTTATCCACTGCATTTTAGTTTTTAAAAGCTCAGTATTTCAGAATTTTTCTTAGTTATCCACATTTTGTGGATAACAGTTAAAAACATTGTTAATTGTTTTCCACAACTTGTGGAAAAATAATCTGATCTATGGTAAAATGATTCTATCAATAAACCTTTTAAATTCTATAGTAAAGGAGGAGGAAATCATTGAAGGAAAAACAATTTTGGAATCGTCTTTTAGAACTTGCACATGATAAATTAACTCAGTCAGTTTATGATTTCTATATTTTAGACGCGAAACTTGTTAAAGTTGAAGAGACTACTGCAACGATTTTCTTACCCCGAGATGAAATGCAGATATTCTGGGAAAGAAATATCAATGGGATGCTTTTAGCGGCAGGTTTTGAAATCTATGATACTGAAATAAAAGCCCATTATGTCTTCACGAAAGTTGAAGAAGCTGCCTCTCAAGTAGACCTACATTCTGAGTCTACAAATAACTATCAGCAAAATCTGTCCACTATTCCATATTCTGAAACTGGACTCAAGGAAAAGTACACTTTCGATAATTTTGTCCAAGGAAATGGTAATGTTTGGGCTAAGTCCGCAGCTTTAGCTGTTTCTGAAGATCCTGGACTAACTTATAATCCTCTATTTATCTATGGAGGTCCTGGACTGGGAAAAACTCACCTGCTAAATGCCCTTGGTAATGAAATTCTAAAAAAGAGTCCAAATGCGCGTGTTAAATACATACCTGCTGAAAGCTTCATTAATGAATTTCTAGAGCATTTGAGACTCAATGATATGGAAAAATTTAAAAAAACTTATCGTAGTTTAGACCTCCTACTCATTGATGATATTCAATCTCTTAGTGGAAAGAAAGTACAAACTCAAGAAGAGTTTTTCAATACTTTTAATGCCCTTCACAATAATAATAAACAAATTGTTTTAACAAGCGACCGTAGGCCTGAACATTTAGAGAGTCTACCTGAACGTCTGGTCACGCGCTTCTCGTGGGGATTAACGACAGATATCACACCACCTGATTTTGAAACACGTATTGCTATTTTACAGAGTAAGACTGAACATCTCAATTATCATTTTCAGAATGATACACTCGAATATTTGGCCGGACAATTTGACTCTAACGTGCGAGAACTCGAGGGTGCACTCAATGATATCAGCCTAATGGCCAAAGTCAAAAAGATTAACGATATCACAGTTGATATTGCCGCTGAAGCTATTCGTGCTCGTAAACAAGACGTCAGCAAAATGATTGTGATTCCAATTGATAAAATCCAAACAGAAGTTGGAAACTTCTATGGTGTTAGTGTCAAGGAAATAAAAGGAACTAGACGTGTTCAAAATATCGTTTTAGCTCGTCAAGTTGCCATGTATCTAGCCAGAGAAATGACTGATAATAGCCTTCCTAAGATTGGAAAAGAGTTTGGTGGTAAAGACCACACAACGGTTATTCACGCTCATGGAAAAATCAAATCCATGCTTGAAACAGATGATAATTTACGTATAGAAATTGAAAACATCAAAAAGAAAATTAAATAACTTGTGGATAACTTTTAAAAAAATCTCTTATTTATCCACATCTTTTAAACAAGGCTCTGTCCTTGAGTTTTCTTGATTACAAGTGTTTTTCCACAGATTTCACACACTCTATTATTACTATTATCCTTCTAATAATAAAAAGAATAAAGGAGAATCCATGATTCATTTTTCAATTAATAAAAACTTATTTTTACAAGCCTTAAATACAACAAAGAGAGCTATTAGCTCAAAGAATGCAATTCCTATTTTGTCGACTGTAAAAATTGATGTTACCAATGAAGGAATTACCTTGATTGGATCAAATGGTCAAATTTCAATCGAAAATTTTATATCGCAAAAAAATGAAAATGCAGGTCTCTTGATTAACTCTTTAGGTTCAGTTCTACTGGAAGCTTCTTTCTTTATCAATGTTGTTTCAAGTCTTCCAGATGTAACACTTGATTTTAAAGAGATTGAACAAAAGCAAATTGTCTTAACTAGTGGAAAATCAGAGATTACTCTTAAAGGAAAAGATAGCGAGCAATATCCACGTATTCAGGAAATTTCTGCAAGTAATCCTTTAGTTCTTGAAACAAAACTTCTTAAAAAGATTATCAATGAAACAGCTTTTGCAGCTAGTACCCAAGAAAGCCGTCCTATTTTGACGGGGGTACATTTTGTCTTGAGCAATCATAAAGAATTAAAAACAGTTGCGACAGACTCTCACCGTCTTAGTCAGAAAAAGTTGACTCTTGAAAAAAATAGCGATGATTTTGATGTTGTCATCCCAAGTCGTTCGCTACGCGAATTTTCAGCTGTTTTTACTGATGATATCGAAACAGTGGAGATTTTCTTTGCCAATAATCAAATTCTCTTTAGAAGTGAAAATATTAGCTTCTACACACGTCTCTTAGAAGGAAATTATCCAGATACCGATCGATTGATTCCAACAGATTTCAATACAACAGTGACTTTTGACGTTGCTAAACTACGCCAGTCTATGGAACGTGCACGTCTTTTATCAAGTGCAACACAAAATGGTACTGTTAAATTAGAAATCAAAGAAGGAGTTGTAAGTGCCCATGTTCATTCTCCAGAAGTAGGGAAAGTAAACGAAGAAATTGATACTGAAAATGTAAGTGGTGCTGATTTGACAATTAGTTTCAACCCAACTTATTTGATTGAAGCACTAAAAGCTCTAAATAGCGAAAAAGTTACAATCAGCTTTATTTCAGCAGTTCGTCCATTTACTCTGGTTCCAGCTGATACAGATGAAGATTTCATGCAGCTCATCACGCCAGTTCGTACAAATTAATGGAAAGAGGTTGAGCCTAGCTCGCCTCTTTTATGATATAATCGAAAAAGAAAAAGGAGACTAACGATGTATCAGGTTGGAAATTTTGTTGAAATGAAAAAACCACATGCTTGTACGATTAAGTCAACAGGCAAAAAGGCAAATCGCTGGGAAATTACCCGTATTGGAGCAGACATCAAGATAAAATGCAGTAATTGTGAGCATGTAGTTATGATGAGTCGCTATGATTTTGAAAGAAAAATGAGTAAAATCATCGACTAAGAACCCTAGTTAGAGGGTTAGCAAGTTTTCCCTTTTTGTGTTATAATATTGAAGATTGAAATGTGAACGGAGAATGAGAAACTATGGCTTTAACAGCAGGTATCGTTGGTTTACCAAACGTTGGTAAATCAACCCTATTTAATGCAATTACAAAAGCAGGAGCAGAGGCTGCAAACTATCCTTTTGCGACTATTGATCCAAACGTTGGAATGGTAGAAGTTCCAGATGAACGCCTCCAAAAATTGACGGAAATGATCACTCCTAAAAAGACAGTTCCAACAACATTTGAATTTACAGATATTGCAGGGATTGTAAAAGGAGCATCAAGAGGAGAAGGTTTGGGAAATAAATTCTTGGCCAATATCCGTGAAGTTGATGCGATTGTTCATGTAGTCCGTGCCTTTGATGATGAAAATGTCATGCGTGAGCAAGGTCGTGAGGATGCTTTTGTTGATCCACTAGCAGATATTGATACTATTAACCTAGAGTTGATTCTTGCTGACTTAGAATCAGTCAACAAACGCTATGCGCGTGTAGAAAAAATGGCGCGTACGCAAAAAGATAAGGAATCAGTTGCAGAATTTAACGTTCTCCAAAAGATTAAACCAGTTCTTGAAGACGGTAAATCAGCGCGTACCATTGAATTTACAGATGAAGAGCAAAAAGTAGTCAAAGGTCTTTTCCTTTTGACCACAAAACCTGTTCTTTATGTAGCTAATGTTGATGAGGATGTCGTTGGAGAACCTGATTCTATCGATTATGTGAAGCAAATTCGTGAATTCGCGGCAACAGAAAATGCAGAGGTAGTGGTTATTTCTGCGCGTGCTGAAGAAGAAATTTCTGAGTTAGACGATGAAGATAAAAAAGAGTTTCTTGAAGCCATTGGTTTGACAGAATCAGGAGTTGACAAATTGACTCGAGCTGCTTATCATCTACTAGGACTTGGAACTTACTTCACAGCTGGTGAAAAAGAGGTTCGTGCATGGACCTTTAAACGTGGCATGAAAGCTCCTCAAGCAGCTGGTATCATCCACTCTGACTTTGAAAAAGGATTTATTCGTGCAGTGACCATGTCTTATGACGATTTGGTAAAATACGGCTCTGAAAAGGCTGTAAAAGAAGCTGGACGTTTGCGTGAAGAAGGAAAAGAATATGTCGTGCAAGATGGCGATATTATGGAATTCCGCTTTAACGTTTAATCAGTATTTAAAATAATGTCAATTAGGTTGGAAAAAAATTCCAACCCTTTTGACTTTTGAAAGGAAATATAAATGACAAAATTACTTGTAGGATTGGGAAATCCAGGAGATAAATATTTTGAAACTAAACATAATGTTGGCTTTATGCTGATTGACCAACTAGCAAAAAAACAGAATGTTACCTTTACACACGATAAGATTTTTCAAGCTGACTTAGCATCCTTTTTCCTTAATGGTGAAAAAATTTATCTGGTAAAACCAACCACCTTTATGAACGAAAGTGGAAAAGCTGTTCATGCATTGTTAACCTACTATGGTTTAGATATTGAAGATTTACTGATTATTTACGATGATCTTGACATGGAAGTCGGAAAAATTCGTCTTCGTGCTAAAGGATCAGCTGGTGGTCATAATGGAATTAAGTCGATTATTCAACATATAGGTACACAGGTTTTCAATCGTGTAAAGATTGGCATTGGAAGACCTAAAAAAGGAATGTCAGTAGTTCATCATGTTTTGAGTAAGTTTGATCAAGAAGATTATATTGGTATTTTACAGTCAATTGACAAGGTTGACGATGCTGTAAATTATTATTTACAAGAAAAAAACTTTGAAAATACGATGCAGAAATATAATGGGTAAGGAAATGGCATTAATCGATTTCTTTTTAGAGAATAAACAAATTCTATCTTGGCATAAGAACTTACCACAGCAACAAAGACAATTATTGCTAGGACTTTCTGGATCAGCAAAATCGTTAGCGATTGCTAGTAGTCTGAAGAGTCAGGATAAGGTTTTAGTGATGACTTCCACATATGGAGAGGCGGAGCGTCTGGTCAATGATTTAATCTCCATATTAGGTTCGGATCTAGTTTATCCATTTCTAGTAGATGATTCACCGATGGTCGAATTTTTGGTATCATCTCAGGAAAAGGTTTTTTCTCGGGTTGAAGCTTTGCGGTTTCTACGAGATGAGTCTCAAAGAGGGATTTTAGTTTGTAACGTCGCAGCTAGTCGAGTATTCTTGCCGAATCCTCAAGTTTTTGATGATAGTATCTTAGAACTTCAAGTGGGCCAGGAATGCGAACAAAGAGAATTAAAAAATCACTTGATTTCCCTTGGTTATAAGAGAGTTACACAAGTTCAAAGTCAGGGAGAATTTAGCCTTCGTGGAGATATTCTGGATATCTTTGAAACCTCTCAAATATCCCCTTACCGAATCGAATTTTTTGGAGATGAGATTGATGGTATTAGAAAATTTGACACTGAAACTCAATTATCAAAAGAGAGTCAAACTCAAGTACTAATCTATCCAGCTAGTGATATTTTGTTAACGCATGAAGATTATCATCGTGGCCAGAAATTTTTAGAACATGAGATTGATAAGGCACTTTCTCCGACTTTAAAGTCTTACTTAGAAGAAGTTTTTAGTTGTACGAAAGAGCAAGTTCTTCATGTAGATATTCGCAAGTTGTTGTCTGTATTTTATAAAAAACAGTGGACCTTGATAGACTATTTGAATCAAGTGCCTATTATCTTTGATGATTTTCAAAAAATCATGACCCAGTACGATGCTTTTGATAAGGAAACAGCTAGCTACTTTACAGAAGATTTACAAAACAGTAAAGCAGCATCAAGTTTACAATATTTTGCTGATGTAGAAAGTCAGTTAAAAAAATATGTACCAGCGACTTTCTTTTCAAATTTTCAAAAAGGGCTTGGAAATTTAAAATTTCATTATCTGTATCAGTTCAATCAATATCCTATGCAGGAGTTCTTTAATCAATTTTCTTTTCTGAAAGAAGAAATTGAACGTTACAAAAAATTAAAGTATACGATTGTTCTTCAATCAAGTAGCAATACTGAACTAAAGAAACTGTCAACGATTCTTGATGAATACGATATTAAAGTTGACAATAATGACGAAAGTGAAATCTGTAAAGGAACTGTCAATCTTGTTGAAGGAAATCTGCGACATGGGTTTCATTTTGTAGATGAAAATCTTGTATTTATCACTGAATATGAGATTTTTAAAAAGAAGATTAAACGGAAATATAGAAGACAAAATATCAGCAACGCTGAGCGATTAAAGGATTATAACGAGCTCCAAAAAGGAGACTATGTTGTTCATCAAATTCATGGTATTGGGCAATATTTAGGGATTGAAACGATTGAAATCAAAGGAATTCATCGAGACTACGTAAGTGTTCTATATCAAAATGGAGATCGTATCTCTATCCCTGTGGAGCAGATACAGACTCTTTCTAAGTATGTTTCTAGTGATGGTAAGGCTCCAAAGTTAAACAAATTAAACGATGGACGTTTTAAAAAAGCGAAGCAAAAAGTAAAGAGTCAAGTTGAAGATATTGCAGATGATTTAATTAAGTTATATGCAGAGAGAAGTCAACTTAAAGGTTTTGCATTTTCAAAAGATGATGAAGATCAGGTTGCTTTTGATGAGGCTTTCCCCTATGTTGAAACTGAAGATCAACTTCGAAGTATAGATGAAATTAAAAAGGATATGCAGGCTCCTCAACCGATGGACCGACTTTTAGTTGGAGATGTTGGTTTTGGTAAGACTGAGGTGGCCATGCGAGCTGCATTTAAGGCTGTCAATGATCATAAACAGGTTGTTGTTTTAGTGCCAACTACCGTTCTTGCTCAGCAACATTACAGTAATTTTAAAGAAAGATTTGAACAATTTGCTGTCAATGTGGATGTTTTGAGTCGTTTTAGAAGTAAAAAAGAGCAGACTGAGACACTTGAAAAATTGAAAAAAGGTCAAGTAGATATTTTGATAGGAACTCATCGAGTTTTATCTAAAGATGTTGAGTTTGCAGATTTGGGGTTGATGATTATTGATGAAGAGCAACGTTTTGGTGTTAAGCATAAGGAAGCTTTGAAGGAATTAAAAAAGAAGGTTGATGTCTTAACCTTGACAGCTACACCAATTCCTCGAACTCTTCATATGTCTATGCTGGGTATCCGAGATTTATCAGTCATAGAGACTCCTCCAACAAATCGATATCCTGTTCAAACCTATGTTCTGGAACAAAATGATCGTGTCATTCGTGATGCTGTATTGAGAGAAATGGATCGTGGTGGTCAAGTTTACTATCTTTACAACAAAGTTGACACGATTGAAAAAAAGGTTTCAGAGTTACAAGAACTGATTCCAGAAGCTTCGATTGGCTTTGTTCATGGACAAATGAGTGAAATTCGTTTGGAGAATATGCTACTTGACTTTATAGAAGGACAGTATGATATTCTTGTCACCACTACAATTATTGAAACAGGTGTGGACATTCCAAATGCAAATACTTTATTTATTGAAAATGCAGATCATATGGGATTGTCAACCTTGTATCAATTAAGAGGTCGGGTTGGTCGTAGTAATCGAATTGCCTATGCTTATCTCATGTATCGTCCAGATAAAACTTTGACAGAAGTTTCTGAGAAGAGATTAGAAGCTATCAAAGGTTTTACTGAACTGGGTTCTGGTTTCAAAATCGCTATGCGTGATTTATCCATTCGTGGAGCGGGTAATCTTTTAGGAAGTTCGCAGTCTGGTTTTATTGATTCTGTTGGTTTTGAGTTGTATTCTCAGTTGCTGGAAGAAGCGATAGCTAAGAAAAATGGAACTGACAAAAAACGTGAAAAAGGAAATGCAGAGTTAATTCTACAAATTGATGCTTATCTTCCAGATGAGTACATTTCAGATGAACGGCATAAAATTGAAATTTACAAGAGAATTCGTCAGATTGATAACCGTGTCAACTATGAGGGATTACAAGATGAGTTGATCGATCGTTTTGGAGAATATCCAGATGTGGTTGCTTACCTTTTAGAAATTGGATTAGCTAAAGCATATCTTGATAAAGTATTTGTCAATCGTGTTGAAAGAAGAAATAATAAACTTGTTATTCAATTTGAAAAAATATCTCAACAACTATTCTTAACTCAAGATTATTTCCAGGCTCTATCTCAGACAAGTTTGAAGGCCAATATTTCAGAAAATCAAGGTTTAATCGAAGTTATTTTTGATATTCGTAATAAAAAGGATTATGAGATTTTAGAAGGTCTTTTAACTTTTGGAGAATCATTAGCAAACATAAAAGAATCAAAAGAGTCACATTAGGACTTATCTTTTTTCTTCTATAAAAGGTAGAAAAATGGTACAATAATAATTTGAGGTAATAAAAATGAGATTAGATAAATATTTAAAAGTATCAAGAATTATTAAGCGTCGTACAGTGGCTAAGGAAGTTGCAGATAAAGGACGTATCAAGGTAAATGGTATTCTTGCTAAGAGCTCTACAGATTTAAAAATCAATGACCAAGTTGAAATTCGTTTTGGAAATAAATTGTTGCTCGTAAAAGTGTTAGAAATGAAAGATAGCACTAAAAAAGAAGATGCTGCAGGTATGTATGAAATTATCAGTGAAACAAGGGTAGAAAACGATGTATAAAAAAATTGTACAAATGAATAATTCTTTTATTCAAAATGAACACCAACGTCGTAAATACTTGATGGAAGAACGACAAAGACGAAATCGTTTTATGGGCTGGGTTTTGATTTTGATTATGTTGTTGTTCATCCTACCAACCTATAATTTGACTCAAAGTTATCAGCAACTACTCGAACGTCGCCAACAGTTAGCCGATCTGAAAAAACAGTATCAAGAATTGAGCGATGAAAAAGATAAAGAATCAAATCTTGCAATCAAATTAAAGGACGAAACATACGCAGCCAAGTATTTGCGTGCAAAATATTACTATTCAAAATCATGGGAAGAAGTTTATACTATTCCGGACTTACTTCCTAGGTAATGTAAAATGGAAAATTTATTAGATATTATTGAACAATTTTTAAGTCAATCAGATGAAAAATTAGAAGAGTTAGCTCAAAAAAATCATCTGTTACGGTTACAGGAAGAAGAGGAAAAAAAGAATGCGTAAATTTTTAGTGATATTGCTACTTCCTATTTTTTTAAAAAGTGTCCAAGTAGTAAGCACTGAGAATCCAGTTATCATTCCAAACCAAGAAGTTTATTCCTTAACCCACGCTTCGTATCATTTTTACTATCAAGATGTTATAGAATCTCCAAAATTTTATGGTGAAACATCTGTTTATTCTACAGAAGATTTGATTAAAGAATCAGGAAAAATCAATGCAGATACAAAATTATCTGTTTTAGAATGGAGATTAAATAAACAAGGACAGCCTGTCTTTAAATTGTCTAATAATCAGTTTGTGATGGCCGATAAACGACTTTTATACGATAGTTCAATTGTCAACAATTTTTCTAAACGAGTGTGGTTAGAACCTGAATTTATTGTCTATAATAGCCCTTATGATAAACAAGAATTAAAATCTACTTTGGTACCCTATCAAGATGTTGAAGTAGATATGACTATTTTTGCTGGTGGGCATGAGTTTTTACATATCAAACAAACTGGTTGGATTTCGACGGATTATATTTCCAATGATGATAATAGAATCCAGAAAGTACAAGAGTTACTATCTGCAAATTATCAAAATGAACAGTTTTCTATTTATGTGAAACAATTGAGTACGGGTAAGGAAGCTGGGATTAATGAAGATCAAAAAATGTACGCTGCTAGTGTTATGAAATTGCCTTATCTTTATTATGTTCAAGAAAAAATCAATCAAGGTGATTACCAACTTGACACGAAATTAAAGTATGTTTCCGAAGTTAATGATTTCCCTGGTTCTTATAAACCTGAAGGAAGCGGAAATCTCCCTAAAACAGCAGACAATAAAGACTACACCCTCAAAGATTTAATCACAAAAACTGCAAAAGAATCTGACAATGTAGCTCATAATATTCTTGGTTATTATATTACGAATAAATCAGATGAAGCCTTTAGAAAAGAGATGGCTACTATCGCAGGTGAAGAGTGGAACGTAACAGAGAAGTTAGCTTCAGCTAAAATGGCTGGTCAAGTTATGGAATCTATTTATAATCAGAATGGTTTTGTTTTAGAATCTCTATCACAAACAGCTTTTGATAATCAGAGGATTGCTAAGAATATTTCTGCTAAGGTAGCCCATAAAATTGGAGATGCAGATGAATTTAAACACGATGTAGGAATAGTCTATACAGATTCTCCTTTCATTATTTCAATCTTTACCAAAAATTCTGATTATGATACCATTTCTAAAATTGCTAAGGATGTCTATGAGGTCCTAAAATGAGAGACCGAGATTTTTTAAATCATTTTCTAGAAAAAGGTTATTTTAAAGATCATTCACGAGTTGTACTAGCCTTGTCTGGTGGATTGGATTCGATGTTTCTTTTTCATCTCCTTTCAACTTACCAAGAAGAACTTGGGATTGAATTATTTTTAGCTCATGTAAACCATAAACAACGATTAGAATCGGATTATGAAGAATATGAATTAATAAAACTAGCTAAACAAGTTGGAGTTCAAATTTACGTAGCTCATTTTACTGGAGATTTTTCAGAAGCAAATGCTCGTCAATTTCGCTATAAATTTTTTAGGAAAGTAATGGGGAAAACTTCCTCTACAGCCCTTGTAACAGCTCATCATGCAGATGATCAGGTTGAGACGGTATTTATGCGAATGATTAGGGGTGTTAGATTACAACACTTATCAGCTATTAAAGAAAAACAAACGTTTGATAAGGGAGAGTTGATTCGTCCTTTGTTGTCTTTTTATAAGAAAGATTTTCCTAAAATTGAGCATTTTGAAGATTCAACGAATAAAGAAAATCACTATCTTCGCAATCGTATTCGCAACCTCTATCTGCCACAGTTAGAAAAAGAAAATGTTCAGGTAAAAAAAGCAATTTTAGAGTTTGGAAAAGAAGTTTCTGACTATCAAATTGCTCTGACTGAATTATCTCAAACAGTCAATGTGGAAGATTTAACTCAGTTTTTATCTTTTTCCGAAGCAACACAAAGAGTTTTACTACAACAATATCTTAGTCGTTTTGCTGATTTAAATGTAACAAGAAAACAATTTCAAGAAATTCATCATATTTTAAAAACTAAGAGTCAATATCGCCATAATATAAAAAATGGTTATGAACTTATAAAAGAATACCAGCACTTTCAAATTAGTAAAATCAGACCGAAGTCTGATGAAAAAAGTAGTGAATGTGTGTTAAACTATCAAAATCAAGTTTATTATGAAGGTTTTCTATTTTCATTTGGAATTCCTCTAAAAGGTGAAAATGTTCAACAAATAAATGTTTCCCGTGAAACATCATTGATTTTGCGGCATCGACAGCCAGGTGATTATTTGATAATAAATGGTCATCGAAAAAAAGTAAGGCGACTTTTTATTGATTTAAAAATTCCTAAAGAAAGACGAGAAAAAGCTATTATCATTGAGCAATTTGGAAAAATTTGTTCAGTTTTAGGAATTGAAATCAGTGATTTGAGTAAAAAAATGAAAAATGATATAATGAACACTGTACTTTATATAGAAAAAATAGATAGGTAAAATCATGTTAGAAAAAGATATCAAGAAAATTTTGATTTCACAAGATGAAATTACAGAAGCAGCTAAAAAATTGGGTGCTCAGTTGACAAAAGATTATGAGGGTAAAAATCCGATTTTAGTTGGAATTTTAAAAGGTTCTATTCCTTTTATGGCAGAATTGGTGAAATATATTGATACACATCTTGAAATGGACTTTATGATGGTCTCTAGCTATCATGGTGGGACTGTAAGTAGTGGTGTCATTAATATTAAACAAGACGTAACTCAAGATATTAAAGGTCGACATGTTGTCTTTGTAGAAGATATCATTGACACTGGTCAAACCTTGAAAAGTTTGAAAGATATGTTTACTGCAAGAGAAGCAGCGTCTGTGAAGATTGTTACCATGCTTGATAAACCAGAAGGTCGCACTGTAGAAATCGAAGCAGATTATACATGTTTTACAATTCCAAATGAATTTGTTGTAGGATATGGACTAGACTATAATGAAAACTATCGTAACCTTCCTTATGTAGGTGTATTGAAAGAGGAAGTTTACTCAAAATAGAAGGGTAAGTGTTTGAATGCAAAAACAAAATAATGGTTTCATAAAAAATCCATTCCTTTATTTGTTGATGATTTTCTTGCTAGTGACAGGATTCCAGTACTTTTTTGCTGGCAGATCCGCTGGTCATAGTCAACAAATTAAGTACTCAGAATTGGTTCAGGAAATCACTAACGACAATGTAAAAGAAATGACCTACCAACCAAGTGGTAGTGTTATTGAAGTGTATGGTGTCTACAAAACTGCTAAGACAGAGAAACAGGAAACGGGAATTCAATTTTTTACACCCTCTGCTACAAAAGTAGAGAAATTTACAAGTATTGTCCTCCCATCAGATACAACTGTAGCGGATTTGCAAAAGTTAGCAAGTGAACACCAAACACAGATTGAAGTGAAACACGAAAGCTCAAGTGGTATGTGGATTAACATCCTGGTTTCAGTAGTACCATTTGCTATCTTATTCTTCTTCCTCTTCTCTATGATGGGAAATATGGGCGGAAATAGTGGACGTAATCCAATGAGTTTTGGACGTAGTAAAGCTAAAGCTGCTAATAAAGAAGATATCAAAGTTCGCTTCTCAGATGTCGCAGGTGCAGAGGAAGAAAAACAAGAACTTGTTGAAGTTGTTGAATTCTTAAAAGATCCAAAACGATTTACAAAATTGGGTGCCCGGATTCCAGCTGGAGTTCTCTTAGAAGGACCTCCGGGAACTGGTAAAACATTACTTGCCAAAGCAGTCGCAGGAGAAGCTGGTGTACCATTCTTTAGTATTTCAGGTTCTGACTTTGTAGAAATGTTCGTCGGTGTCGGTGCGAGTCGTGTACGTTCTCTCTTTGAGGACGCAAAAAAAGCAGCACCAGCTATTATCTTCATTGATGAAATTGATGCCGTTGGTCGCCAACGTGGTGTTGGTTTAGGTGGAGGTAATGATGAACGAGAACAAACCTTAAACCAACTCTTGATTGAAATGGATGGTTTTGAAGGAAATGAAGGAATTATTGTCATTGCGGCAACGAACCGTTCAGATGTTTTAGATCCAGCCCTTCTTCGTCCAGGTCGTTTTGATAGAAAAGTATTGGTTGGTCGTCCAGATGTTAAGGGACGCGAAGCAATTTTGAAAGTCCATGCTAGAAATAAACCTTTAGCTGAAGATGTAGATTTGAAATTGGTAGCACAACAAACTCCAGGTTTTGTTGGTGCCGATTTGGAAAATGTATTGAATGAAGCAGCTTTAGTTGCAGCTCGTCGTAATAAATCAGTGATTGATGCTTCTGATATTGATGAAGCCGAAGATCGTGTTATCGCTGGACCATCTAAGAAAGACAAGACAGTTTCACAAAAAGAACGTGAATTGGTTGCCTACCATGAGGCAGGACACACCATTGTCGGTCTAGTATTGTCAAATGCCCGTGTTGTTCATAAAGTTACCATAGTACCACGTGGACGTGCAGGTGGATATATGATTGCACTTCCTAAAGAAGACCAAATGCTTTTATCCAAAGAAGATATGAAAGAGCAATTAGCTGGCTTAATGGGTGGACGTGTAGCTGAAGAGATTATCTTTAACGTCCAAACAACTGGAGCATCTAATGACTTCGAACAAGCGACTCAGATGGCGCGTGCTATGGTTACTGAGTATGGTATGAGTGAAAAACTTGGTCCAGTACAATATGAAGGAAATCATGCTATGTTTGGTGCACAAAGCCCTCAAAAATCAATTTCAGAGCAAACAGCTTATGAAATTGACGAAGAAGTTCGTTCATTATTGAATGAAGCACGAAACAAAGCTGCTGAAATTATCCAGTCAAATCGCAAAACTCACAAGCTGATTGCAGAAGCATTATTGAAATACGAAACATTGGATAGTACACAAATTAAATCTCTATACGAAACAGGAAAGATGCCTGAAACAGTAGAAGAGGAATCACATGCACTATCTTATGATGAAGTAAAATCAAAAATGAGTGAGGAAAATTAATTATCTTAAATACTATAAACAGAGGGGGCACAAGTTTTCTCTGTTTTTTTTAAAAAAAAGTTGAGGGAACTCTAATTTAAATCAAAGATTTCTCTATATATAGAAAATAAAATACAAGTTCACTTATGTTAATGCTCTCTTAGAGGAAGTGATTCAAATTTTCTGAAAATAAGAATGCAATAGTTACTTGAGTAATATGAAGAAATGTTTTCCAAAAATGATATGTGTTTCATAAAAAACAATTATTGTAAGAAAAAAATTAACCAAAACTCTGGGCAGATGAGCGTTTCAAGGGACGC
>NZ_KV794224.1 GCF_001808705.1 Streptococcus sp. HMSC074B11
CAAATCCACTGCTTTTTCATCCAACTTTTGTCTTTTCCTGAAAGAAAAATCCCTTTGAACCATAATGTTCAAGGGGATTTCTTTTTTGTCTGATAGGCCATTTCTACTTAGCTTCGTACCAAGTTACGCCTTCATTTTCATCAGCAATCAGTGGCACACTGAGTTGAATGGCTTCTTCCATGGTTTGTTTGACGAGTTTTTTTATGGCAGCTAATTCTGACTTAGGCACTTCAAGAACAATTTCATCGTGCACTTGTAACAGCATCTTAGTCTGATAACCACCCTCTACCAATGCTTTATCTAGTTGAATCATAGCGATTTTGAGAATATCTGCAGCCGATCCTTGAATAGGTGAGTTGATAGCTGTACGTTCCGCAAAACCACGAATGTTAAAGTTACGCGAATTAATATCTGGCAACTCACGACGACGTTTGAAGAGAGTCTCTACATAACCCTTATCACGCGCCTCACGAACGACTTCATCCATGTAATTTTTGATACCAGGGAAGCGTTCAAAGTAAGTGTCGATGTATGCTTTAGCCTCTTTACGGCTGATACCCAGGTTATTGGATAAGCCAAAGTCTGAAATCCCGTAAACCACTCCAAAGTTGACAGCCTTGGCATTACGACGGTCGTTCGGAGTCACATCCTCAGGACGTTCAATTCCAAAGACCCGCATGGCTGTCGAGGTATGGATATCAGCTCCCTCTTGGAAGGCCTTGATTAAGTGCTCATCTTTAGAGATATGCGCCAAAACTCGTAACTCAATCTGTGAATAGTCAGAGCTGAGGAGGACACTGTCCTCCCATTCTGGTACAAAAGCCTTACGGATAAGGCGACCTTGTTCCAAACGAACAGGGATATTTTGCAAGTTTGGATCCACACTAGACAGACGCCCTGTCTGAGTTAAATCTTGCACATAGCGCGTGTGAATCTTGCCATCAGCTAAAATCCAATCCTGCAAACCAATCACATAAGTCGATTGAATCTTAGTAATTTGACGGTAATCAAGAATTTTCTTGACGATTGGTGCAATTGGGGCTAATCGCTCCAAAACGTCCACTGCTGTTGAATAACCTGTCTTGGTTTTCTTAGTGTATTCGAGAGGGAGACCTAGTTTTTCAAAAAGCAATTCGCCCAACTGTTTAGGTGAGTTGATATTAAACTCCTCACCAGCCAATTCATAAATCTCTTGAGTCAGCTTTTCAATGACAAGCTCATTTTCAGCTTGCATCTCGAGTAGAGTTTCTTTTTTTACCTTAATCCCAGCGATTTCCATCTTAGCAAGGACAAAAGCCAGAGGTTGCTCCATATCATAGAGGAGGTCCAATTGTCCGTTTTCACTTAATTTCTCAAGTAAGACAGGCTCTGTCTCAACCAATACAGCAACCTTGCGAGCTAAGTGTTCCAAGAATTTCTCTCGCTCTGGAATAGCTTTCTTAACACCCTTGCCGTAGAAGGTTTCATCATCGTCCAGGTAAGTTTGGCCATAGAGGCTAGCAATGGTAGAGATTTCATTATTCTCGACTGTTGAGAGAAGATACTTAGCCAAACGACTGTCAAAAGCAGGAGCCTGTAAATTCAAACTAAAACGATTTAAGAGAACTTTAGCTTTCTTAAAGTCATACACTTTCAGAGGTGTTTTTTCCAGAAAATCCTTGAGAATCGGATTCTGCAAAAGTTCCAACTTATCTGTAGCATATAGCTTGTCCCCACAAGACCAAGCAAAACCAACCAAATCATCTGTATGGTAGTTTTCACCAAAAAGTTCAAAGTGAAAGATGGAGTCCGCACTTAGCATATCTTGACTGACTTGGTCAACAATAGTAAAGTCCAAACTATCAGCCACATCAGCTGATGATACATTTAAAGCCTGCTTGAGTTGTTTAAAGCCCATCTCATCGTAGAATTTTCCGAGGTTTTCAATATCTGGACCGCTATAAACCAAATCATCTAGGCCAATCTCAATCGGTGCCTTAGTATCGATAGTTGCCAGTGTTTTAGACAGAAAGGCTTGTTCCTTGTCATTGACAAGATTTTCCTTCATCTTTGAAGCCTTCATGCTATCAATGTTCTCATAAATACCTTCAAGCGAGCCATGTTCAAGCAAAAGCTTGATACCAGTCTTCTCACCAATCTTAGTGACCCCAGGAATATTATCTGACTTATCCCCCATGAGTGCCTTGAGATCAATGAACTGAGCTGGTGTGATTCCCATCTTTTCCATGAGATAAGCCGGTGTAAAGGCCTCAAATTCAGCCACACCTTTCTTAGAAATCTCAACCACAGTATGCTCATCTGTCAACTGAATCAAGTCCTTGTCTCCGCTGACGATAGTTACATCAAAAGAATCCTTTTCAGCCAAACGCCCCAGAGTCCCGATGATATCATCTGCTTCATACTGAGCTAACTCATAATGACGAATCCCAAGATGGTCTAGCAACTCACGAATAAAAGGAAATTGCTCACGAAACTCATCCGGAGTCTTGGCACGACCACCCTTATAATCAGCATACATCTCTGTACGGAAAGTCGTCTTCCCCGCATCAAAAGCAACCAAGATATGACTCGGTTGAACACGCTCCAGTAGGTGATTTAACATCAGATGAAATCCGTAGATTGCATTGGTATGTAGTCCATTGTCATTTTTAAAACGATCCAGTTGCTGGTAAAGTGCAAAAAATGCTCGGAAAGCAACTGAAGAACCGTCAATTAGTAGTAATTTTTTCTTGTCCATACACCCATTATAAAGGAAAGCAGGGAAAAATACCATTAGGAAGAGCCCAAATGCTGAATAACACTTATGAGACTGGTTTTTCTACTCGAACTCCATCGCCATCAACTTGAAATCCATCGATAGTAGTATTTACTGCCAATTCTCCAGATGCATTTACATAGTAATGTTTTCCTGAAACCTGGAACCACTGGTTGGTTTTCATAGCTCCAGAACTTTCCAGATAATACCAAATACCTTTATCCTTCAACCAACCTGTCTGCATTTCACCAGATGACTTCAAGTAATACCAATTCGAACCATCTTTTAACCAACCTGTTGTCATTCTACCATCAGCTTGCAAATGATACCAGTTCCCATTAATCTTCTTCCAACCGACGGCTATCTGACCATTTTCATAGTAGTACCAACTTGTTCCCTCTTTTGCCCAACCATTTTTAGAGCTACCTGTTTTAGTTAAGGGGATATAACGTCTGTTTCCACTTCGTGAAATATAACTAATCCATTTATAGCCTTCTTTTTCAAAGGTTTGATCATAATGAACACTCATTCCAGCTTCGTAGTAATCGATAACAGTAGATGTCAATGATGGCTGGTCCATAATAGCAGATTTTTCTGTGAAGTGATGAGTTCCACTGAAAGCTAGTAGAGACTGATGATGCCCTACACTAGCATTCCCTACATCTTTAAAGTGAATGAAACCAGTCATAGAACTCGCCTTTACAATTCTACTATGATATGTTTCTGTATAATCATAATTGTACTCCTCGATTTCAATCATATCTCCAATCACATTAGATACCCAGGCTACGTGACCGTACTGCCCTCTTGTACTCCAAGCAATCGCACCAATTGCTGGTTGCTGGTCCACCCGATAGCCTTCTTTTTGGGCTCGATAACCCCATTGATTAGCGTTCCCATAAGCAGCTGGTAGTTCAAAACCATTGACACTACTTAAACGAAAAGCAGCAAAAGAGGTGCATTGTCCCGAGTACATACGCCACTTATCAATTTTTTGACTTCCATTTTTATAATAATAGGGATAATCATCTCCTCGTGCCAGTGATCCATTATTTGCCTGGTTGGCATGAACAGTTCCTCCACCAAACAAAAAAGCTCCTGCTAGTAATAGTGAAGCTGATCCTACAGCTGTCTTTCTGAGAAAAGTTCCCTTTTTATGTCCTGCTTTAGTAAATGTCATTCATTCTCCTTCAAATAATTAGATTTTTGAGGTTGACCTCATCTATATCATTCGAAAGAAAAAGAAAAAAGTGAGAAACTTCCCACTTTCATGATTATCCTTAATCTAAATAATGAATTAAGTTCTTTTCTGTTAAAATATCTGAATAGGTGAAAGATTCAACATAGACATTTGCCTGTTTGTCTCCTTCAACATTTCCAAACTCAACGATGAAGAGCGATGGATAAACCTCAATTAGTTTTCCCAAACGATTTTTTTGGCGTTTACGACCATTTTCTAAGGTCATTTCTACCACTTGTCCCTCATGCGCCTTAATTTCTTCTTTGATTTTTTTCATTTTAGCCACATCTGTAAATGCGTCTGTCATCTTGGTTCCTCCATCTTCGAAATACTTGAAAATTTATTATATTCTTTTTGGAAAATCAATTCTACCGTTCCGCGAGCACCGCTACGGTTTTTCTCGATAATCACTTCTACTTTATTATTTGGAATGCCTTCCTCTTCTTCACCACCACGCTCATAATAGTCATCACGATAGAGAAAGGCTACGATATCAGCATCTTGCTCGATAGATCCAGATTCACGAATATCAGACAAAACTGGTCTCTTATCTTGACGTTGCTCTACACCACGAGAAAGCTGACTAAGAGCTATAACTGGAACTTTGAGTTCTTTTGCTAAGATTTTCAACTGACGGGAAATCTCGGATACTTCTTGTTGACGATTTTCTCGACCAGTTCCAGTGATAAGCTGAAGATAGTCAATCAAAATCAAGCCTAGATTCCCTGTTTCCTGAGCCAGTTTACGAGAACGAGAGCGAATTTCTGTGATCCGAATCCCTGGTGTATCATCAATGTAGATACTTGCATTAGCCAGATTACCCTGAGCAATCGTATACTTACGCCATTCTTCCTCGGTCAATTGACCCGTACGGATAGAATGTGACTCTACCAAGCCTTCCGCAGCCAACATACGATCGACCAAACTTTCAGCACCCATTTCCAGAGAGAAAATAGCAACTGTCTTATCGAGTTTGGTTCCGATATTTTGCGCAATATTCAAAGCAAAGGCTGTCTTACCAACCGCAGGACGAGCTGCCAAAATAATCAATTCTTCCTCATGCAGACCTGTCGTCATATGATCTAAATCTCGATAGCCTGTCGCAATACCCGTGATATCTGAAGTCTGTTGCGAACGAGCTTCAAGATTTCCAAAGTTAATATTCAATACATCACGAATATTTTTAAAACCATTTCGATTGGCATTCTCACTGACATCAATCAAGCCTTTTTCTGCACGAGCGATAATTTCGTCCGCAGGTTGAGAAGCTTCATAGGCTAAGTTTACAGACTCTGTCAACTTAGCAATCAGACGTCGAAGCATAGCCTTTTCTGCTACAATTTTAGCATAGTATTCCGCATTAGCAGAGGTTGGCACTGAATTGACAATCTCAACCAGATAAGACAAGCCTCCGATAGTTTGTAAATCACCTTGGCTATCTAGTATCGTCCGAACTGTGGTTGCATCAATAGCATCTCCACGATCAGACAAATCAACCATAGCCTGAAAAATCAAACGGTGAGCATACTTAAAGAAGTCCTGTGAATCGATATATTCCCGGACAAAAACGAGTTTAGTCTCATCAATAAAAATGGCTCCCAACACAGATTGTTCTGCCAGAATATCTTGAGGCTGAACACGCAGTTCTTCAACTTCTGCCATCAGACTTTCCTTCCTTTTACAATGTTGTCAACCAATCGTAAATTAAGCTTCCTTGACACGAAGATTGATTACACTTGTCACATCTTGATAAATCTTCACCGGAACATCAATCAAACCAACTGCTCGGATTGGTGATTGAACTTGAATGTGGCGTTTATCAATTTTAATACCAAATTGTTTTTGCAATTCTTCTGCAATCTTCTTGTTGGTAATAGATCCAAATGTACGACCATCTGGACCAACCTTTTCGACAAACTCAACGATGGTTTCTTCTGCTTCCAGTTTCGCTTTAATTTCCTTCGCTTCTGCAAGCATCTCTTCATGTGCTTTTTCTTCTGATTTTTGTTTACCACGCAACTCACCAATAGCTTGAGCTGTCGCTTCCTTAGCAAGGTTTTTCTTAATTAAAAAGTTTTGTGCATATCCAGTTGGCACTTCTTTAATTTCACCTTTTTTTCCTTTACCTTTAACATCTGCTAAAAAGATTACTTTCATTCTTCTGACTCCTTTTCTTTTGTTTCATTAAAAATAACTGTTTTCAGTTTATCTCCTGCTTCTTGCAGGCTCATATCTGTCAAACGTGCCGCAGCTAAGTTAAAGTGACCACCGCCACCTAACTCTTCCATAATTCGTTGGACATTGATCTTACTTCTGCTTCGCGCAGAAATGGAGATTGCTCCTTGACTATTCTTAGCAACTACAAAACTGGCCTCTATACCAGACATAGCAAGCATAGCGTCAGCAGCCTTACTAATAACAACCGTATCGTACTCTTTATCCTCCAAAGCTTGAGCAACCAGGATTGATGGCTGCACCATTTGCCCTTGTAAAATTAACTCATTTACTAATCGATATTCTTCAAAATCCGTGGCCGAAATTTCCTGAATGACAATGCTATCACTCCCTCTCGTTCTGAGATAACTTGCAACATCAAAAGTTCGACTAGTTACCCGAGAGGTGAAATTTTTAGTATCCAACATCATTCCTCCCATAAGAACACTAGCCTGAATGCGACTCAAACGTTTCTTCTTAGAGTTTTGAAATTGAATCAACTCAGTTACAAGTTCACTAGCACTGCTTGCTCCACTCTCGATATAGGTAATAACCGCATTATCTGGAAAATCTTGGTCGCGACGATGATGGTCAATGACAATCGTCTGTGTAAACAAGTCATAAAACTCTTTGGATAAGGTTAAAGCTGTCTTAGAATGGTCAACCATCACAAGCAAGGAACGTTTGGTAACCATTGTCATAGCCTGTCCTAAAGGAAGAAGTTTTGAAACACCCTCCTCTTCCAAGTAGTTAACCGCTCGAGCAATATCTGGAGACATTTGTGTAGGATCATAAATCACATAACTATCTTCCAGTACATTACTCGAAAACAACTGCATTCCAACCGCTGAGCCAAGAGCATCCATATCCAGATTCTTATGACCAACCACAAAAACTCGATCGACACTTTTAAGTTTATCTGAAATAGCTGTCATCATGGCACGAGTTCGTGTCCGAGTACGTTTAACAGATGCAGCTGAACCTCCTCCAAAGTAGATTGGATTTTTAGTTTCATCATTCTCTTTTACGACAACTTGGTCACCACCACGAACTTCAGCTAAGTTGAGATTAAGAAGAGCCACCTTCCCAATCTGATCATGATTCCCATCACCATAGGAAACTCCCATACTCATCGTTAGTGGTAAATTCCGTTGCTTGGCTTCTTCACGAAAGGTATCAATCACAGAAAACTTATCCTGCATCAAGTGACCAAGTACAGTGTAGTCAGTAAATAGATAAAACCGATCCATACTCACTCTACGAGAAAACATGGCATGTTTCCCAGCAAATTCTGAAACAAAATTTGCAACAAAACTATTGATATGACTAATGTCTGATTCAGACGTTTCATTTTCCAAATCATCATAGTTATCAACTGAGATAATCCCGATTACCGGTCTACTTGTCACAAGCTCAACAGTCGCCTCATACTCACCAGAAACATCAAAAAAGTATAAGACACCTGAATTTCTATCTAAATGCACTGCATAACGTTTCTCCCCAACAATGGCATAAGACCCTGGAGTAGAAATTGAACTCTTTAAAATCTTTTGAAATTGAGGAAAATCAATTTCTCCATCCTCAGTTGTCAAAATTAATTCCGCATAGGGATTGAACCATTCAATCTCACTACTGTCCATATTTAATTTAACAACCCCGACAGGCATTTGCTCCAACAGAGCACTCAAACTATCCGTAGCCTGATGATTGACATACTGGATTTGCTCGATATCTGTTTTTTTGTAATATTTTTTCTGGAAATTAAATAGCAGAACATAGAATACGATAAATAAAAATAGACTTGCTATAGTGATAAGATTATCCTTTACTAACACAATCAAAATGGTCATAATCGTAAAGGTTACCATAGCAATCAGATACATAAAAAAGGGATTTATTTCATTTTTTTTCATTACAAACCTCTTGCGCATTATTATACCATAATTGTAGCCAAAATGCGACTTTTAAAGAGGGAACACTATTTTCAAATAATAGTAAAACATCCAAACTAAAAAGTGG
>NZ_KV794225.1 GCF_001808705.1 Streptococcus sp. HMSC074B11
ACGGAGCGAGACGGACTGAAAGTCGCATAACAAAAAAGCGAAGATTCTCTTCGCTTTTCACTGAATTAGCTAGTATTTAATTCTAGTATGGGAGAAAAATGCCCCCCGGAATTACCAGTTCTCTCTTATTTCAAGGAACTGGGCTGATACAGTCTCCCAGACTGCCTGCGTTTCCAATTTCTAGCGCAGAGCTAAAAACGTTCCCCGAACGTTCCTGCTTTTTCTTATTTCTAGAAGCAAGGGTAAAAACGTTCCCCGGATGATCCAACTCTCTCCAGTTTCTAGGAGTTGGGCTAAAAACATCCCCCGGATGTTTTTACTCCTCCATAAAGCTGTTGAAGACTTCTTCAATCATGTTCCATTCATCTTCTGAATCTTCAGGGATTGGTTGCAATTCGCCTTCTGTTCCATCTTCGTTTTCGATGAATGAGTATGCTTGGATTTCAACTTCGCCGTTTTCATCTTCTTCTGCATTAACTGGTACAAGAAGAACATAATTTTTACCAAATTCTTCTTTTCCGTCAATAGTCAAAAGGATTTCAAACAAGGTTTCGTTTCCTTGCTCATCTACAAGTGTAATAAGTTCACGTTCTTCGTGATCGTGGTTGTGATCGTGTGACATAGTTTCTCCTCTGTCTTAAAATTTTCTATCTAAATAATTTTGCAAAATCAATTGAGCAGCTAGTTTATCAATAACTTTTTTACGCTTATTACGACTAATATCCGCTTGCTCAATCAACATACGCTCTGCAGCGACCGTAGTTAGGCGTTCATCTTGATACTCTACCGGTAGACCAAAGAGTTCTTCCAGTTTGGCTCCATAGGCTTGACTGGCTTCCACGCGCGGTCCGCTGGTATTGTTCATGTTTTTAGGCAAACCAACAACAAAACGGTCTACCTTATAGGTTTCAACGAGTTCCTTGAGGCGTTCAAAACCAAACTGACCTTGATCTTCATTGATTTGGATGATTTCAAGTCCTTGTGCCGTAAAACCTAACGGATCGCTAATCGCTACTCCTACCGTTTTGGAACCAACGTCCAATCCCATAATTCTCATAGATTATAGATCGACTCCTTGTCCTTTAAGGTAGTAGCGAACCAGTTCTTCAACGATTTCATCTCGCTCATACTTACGGATTTGATTTCGTGCATTGTTATAACGAGGAACGTAAGCTGGGTCTCCACTGAGAACATAGCCCACGATCTGGTTAATAGGGTTATAGCCCTTTTCATTCAAAGAAGCATAGACATCTGTCAATGTTTCACTGATTTCTTTTTTATTGGAATCGTCCAATTTAAAACGTACGGTTTCTTCAGTAAATCCCATTCTAACACCCTCTTTCCTTAGAATAGTACTATTATAGCACATTCGCGGTCGTTCTACAAATCACACAGTCTGATTCTGCTGATTTTCTCTGACTTTTTACTGGACTGTTGCCCCATTTGCAACACGATTAGCAATATAGTCCTCTGGTTCGTTTTTCAATAGATTTTCCAGTCCAACATTCTTCAAGTATTCGTTTTCACTTGCTTTTTTGAGATCCAGTGTTTGGAAATCATAGCTAGTCTTGGTTTCCATTTCTTTCTCATTTAAAAGAGTCGTTTCAATGGTAAATCCTGAAATTTTTCGAGCCGCTTGAACAGACTCATCCTTATCCTCAGCTTCTTTAAGAGCTTTTTTAGCTTCATCTAATCCTCGCTCAGAAATATAATTTTTTAAATCTTCTGATACAGGACGCTTTTGCTGAATGGTCAAGCTCAAGAATTGATTGCCTTTGTAGGTAATGATTTGAGTTTGCTGTGCTCCACTCTCATCAGCTGGCAAAACCAAGGTCTTTGTAACAACTGTATTCTTGGTTGCATTTTCTAATACGGGCAAGGTAGACTGTAGAGCTTCTTGAGAACTCTCAGTAGTTGAAGCTGCTGTTTCTTTTTTCTGACCACATCCAACGAGCAAAAATAGTGCTGCGAATGTTCCAATGACTAACTTTTTCATAAATCCTCACATGTTATCCAATTTAAATATTAGAGAAGGCCAGGAGTCACTCCCAGCCTTGATGCTTTATAGAGCCGCACGTAAACGCGCCTCTGCATTTTCCACATTACGGACAGAGCGTGGCAAAAAGGCACGGATATCGTCTTCTTTATAGCCGACTTGTAGGCGTTTCTCATCTACAAGAATCGGACTTTTCAAGATACGTGGTGTTTCCATGATTAGGTTGAGTACTTCATTGACACTCAAATCTTCGATATCAACACCAAGGGCCTTTGCATAACGATTTTTCGATGATACGATACTTGCAATTCCATTGTCTGTTTTTGTCAAAATATCAAGTAGTTCTTCTCTCGTGATTCCTTCCTTACCGAGGTTTTGTTCTTTATAACTTAACTGGTGGGCATTGAGCCAGGTCTTCGCTTTTTTACAGCTAGTACAACTTGAGACTGTATAAATTTTGATCATGTACCTACCCCTTTCGCTACATGTTACTATCAGTTTAGACTATTATACCATAAAAAACATCGGACTTGCGACCTATTTTTAAAAAATTTTAACTTTTTTGGCAATTTTTGAACTTTTTTCTTGACAAAACACGAACTATAACCATTCTTTATATTTCTTAATGTAACATTTCTTAATAACTGTGACGCTAAACATATACAAGAAAATAATACAGATTAAGAACAGGAAGTAAGGAAGTCCTAAGGGTGCTAGACGAAGAATATTTACCAGTGGTCCATAAGGTAGACTGGTTACGAAAAAGGCTGCAAGCAGTGTCATCAAAATCACAAGCCAAGCTGGTCTGCTTTGTAGAAAAGGAACTTTTGCTGTACGAAGCATATGGATGACCATGGTTTGAGACCACATAGATTCGATGAACCATCCTGTTTGGAACAAGATAATAAACTGAAGGGCAGATTCAGATCCATGAACATAATGATGACCTGTCACCAAGGGAACAATGATAAAGTAGAGGAAGATAAAGGTCAAAATATCAAAGACAGATGAGATTGGACCCATCCAAACCATAAATCGCGTAATGGATTTTGCTTCCCATGTATGGGGTTGTTTAAGGAAGTCTTGATCCACATTATCAAATGGCAATGCCACACAAGACAAATCATAGACTAGGTTTAGGACAATGAGATGAACAGGAGCCATTGGTAAAAATGGTAAGAAAATGCTCGCAACAAGGAGTGAGAAGATATTCCCAAAGTTTGAACTGACGGTCATCTTGATGTACTTGGTCATGTTGGCGTAGACCTTACGGCCCTCAACGATACCAGTTTCAAGAACCATGAGATCCTTGTCTAGCAAAATAACATCCGCTGTTTCCTTAGCGATATCGACTGCTGTATCTACAGAAATTCCAACATCAGCCACCTTCATGGATGGAGCGTCGTTGATTCCATCTCCCATATAACCAACGGCATGACCATTTTTCTTTAACTGTAAAATGATACGAGCTTTTTGATCAGGAGACAATTTAGCAAATACTGTTACACTTTCAACCGCTTCTGCCAATTCTTGATCTGTCATTTGGTCAATGTCAGCCCCTAAGAGCATATGCTCAACGTCCAAACCAACCTTTTCACAAATGGCTTGGGTTACTTTTTCGTTATCCCCAGTTAAAATTTTTGTTTTAACACCATGCTCAAGCAGAGCTTGAATAGCGGGTGCTGCAGATGGTTTTGGCGGATCCAAGAAGGCAAGGTACCCCGTAAGGATCATGTCACTTTCATCAGTCACAGCATAGGCATAATCTTCACGTAGACCTGACTTGTAACCAACACCTAAAACACGCAAACCTTGACGGTTTAATTGACCAACTTCTGCTAATACTTCTTGGCGAATGTCTTCGGTTAGGGGAATGATCTCTCCGCGGTACTCCACGTGTGTCGAAATGTTCAACATTTCTTCTAAAGCGCCTTTGGTAACCATACTAACGACATTGCTATCATCTTTGACGATGACACTCATGCGTCTGCGTTCAAAGTCAAAAGGCAGTTCATCAATCTTTTGGAAGATTTTATCCAAATCTTGTAGAATAGCGTGTTCTTTAGCTTCTTTTTCAGTTCTACTGATAATGGCACGGTCCATCAAGTTTTTCAAACCGGTTTGGAAATGTGAATTTAGATAAGCTCTTCTTAAGACGGCCATATCCAAATCACCATGGATATCCAAGGGGTATTCTAAGACAATCTCATCTTGCGTTAGAGTTCCAGTTTTATCCGTACATAGGATATCAATTGCTCCTAGGTCTTGAATAGCATTAAGTTTTTTGATAACCACCTTTTCCTTGGCCATAATAATGGAACCTTTGGCCAAGCTGGCTGTGATAATCATTGGAAGCATTTCTGGTGTAAGTCCGACACCGACGCTCAAGGCAAAGACTCCAGCCTCTAGCCAGTCTCCATCAGTCAACCCATTTGCGAAAAACACGATCGGAACCATGACAAGCATCAAGCGGATCAAGAGCCAAGAAATGCTGTTCATTTCACGTTCAAAAGAAGTTGGCTCATCATAGGTGTTGAGAGTTTGCTCAATAGCTCCCATCATGGTGTCATCACCAACAGCGAGAACCATAGCTGTAGCACTTCCTGAGATAACGTTTGTCCCCATGAATGCCAAGGATTCTGCTTCTAAAAGACTCTCTACATTTTGATTAGTAGCTTTATTTAAAGCAAGCTTTTCGACTGCATCACTTTCTCCAGTCAAACCTGACTGTTGAACAAAAAAGTCGCGGGATTCAAATAAGATGACATCTGCTGGAATCATATCTCCCGCACTTAATTTCACGAGATCTCCCACAACCAACTCATCGATGGGTAACTCTTGTTCAAGACCACCACGAATAACAGTTGCAGTATTGACAATCATTTTTGAAAGATTGGTTGTTGCCTTGTCGCTCCGCAATTCTTGGACAAAACGGATGCCTCCTGAAATCAAAACCAAGACAACGATAATAATAGAGGTCGTAGGATCCTCTTGGCCAGGTTTGGCAAGCCAGACGTTTGTAACGAGAGAGATAAAGGCAATCACAAGCAAAATGATTGTGAAGGGATTGATAATGGACTCATAAATCTTTTTAAAGATAGAATCCTCTTGACCCTTGGTGATGGTGTTTTCACCATATAGGTCACGGTTTTCTTGAACTTGTTCTGAATCTAAGCCTTTTAGACTTGTATGATAAAAAGCTAGACTCTCTTTAAATGGAGTTTGAATAGCTGCTGCTAATCTTTCTTTTGTAGTTTTCATGGGTTTCTCCTATCTGTATGAATGGTAATTTCATACACAGGGACCAATCACTTTATAAGGACAAAACGACACAAATCAGCGATTGGCTGTGTATGTGCGGTTCTGGATGATCATCAATTTGCATCGTTTGTCTCCTTTCTTTGTTCTAAAACAGCAGAAAATCCTGCCATAAAATGGCAGGACTAAAAAACTTATTATCTGTTTTCGTTCAAGCTTTAACTCCATAGGGCGATGTAATGAGCTTAGTCTTGACCTTCGCGACCAGGACTGTTGACCAACGAGTAGTGTCTCCACTGCTTTGCGGTAGTCATCCGTATCCCTATGGTAGCCTCACCTACCGTTTTCGCCTTTCAGTATAAACCTTTAACTAGTAAAAGTCAACGATTTATCTCATTTTTCTTAGATTACGATTAATTCTTTTGGAGCAAGGGTTAATAACTCACAACCTGTATCTGTAATCAGGATATCATCTTCGATACGAACCCCGTATTTCCCTTCAATATAAATACCCGGTTCATCAGTCAAGACCATACCAGTTTTGATAACTTCTTTGGAAGTTTGACTAAAGTAAGGTTCTTCGTGGATATCAAGTCCGATACCATGCCCGATACCGTGTGTAAAGTATTCTCCATAGCCTGCTTCCACAATAATATCACGAGGGATTTTATCAAAGTCACGGAAACCTAAGCCAGCCTTAGCTTGGTCAATCAATGCTTGGTTAGCCTTCAAAACTGTGTTGTAGATTTCTGCTTGTTCATCACTGACATGACCCAGGTAGATAGTTCGTGTCATATCACTCACATAGTGGTCGTAAAGGCAACCGAAGTCCATGGTGATTGCTTCACCTAGTTCTACTGGCTTGTGCATTGGGTGGGCATGAGGTTTAGAAGAGTTGATCCCACTAGCTAGAATCGTGTCAAAAGACAAACCAGCGGCGCCTAATTCACGCATACGGAAGTCCAGGAAGTTGGCAATTTCAATTTCTGTCTTACCTGGCTTGATAAAGTCAAGAGCATCGTGGAAAGCTTGGTCTGAGATGGAACAAGCCTTACGAATAGTCGCAATTTCTGTCTCATCCTTAATCATGCGAAGGGCTTCAACAAACTGTGTCTGTGGAACTAGTTCTAAACCTTCAAAGGCGGTTTGCATGCGGTGGTAATAAGAAACTGAAATCTCATCTTCAAACCCGATACGAGAAAGGCCCGTGTCTTTTGCAATCTTTGCGATAGTTGCCAACTCGTCACGCTCTGCAAAAATCTCAAAACCAGTTACTTCTTGCTTAGCAGCGATGATATAGCGGGCATCTGTCACCAAGACCTGACGGTCACGACTGATGAAGACTGTTCCATTTGAACCCCAAAATCCTGTCAAATAGTAAACATTTTTAAGGTTATTGATAATGATTCCATCTAGTTCTTTTTCTTGCATTTTATCTAAAAATGCTTGCACACGTTTATTCATGATGTAACTTTCCTTTCAAATACTGTCCTGTATAGCTAGCTTCATTAGCAGCTACTTCCTCTGGTGTTCCTGTTGCGATAATAGTTCCGCCACCGACACCACCTTCTGGTCCTAAGTCGATAATATGGTCTGCTGTTTTGATGACATCCAGATTGTGCTCGATCACGAGAACTGTATTTCCATCATCGACAAAGCGAGACAAAACGGTGAGTAATCGAGCGATGTCCTCAGTATGCAAACCAGTTGTCGGCTCATCTAAAATGTAGAAAGACTTACCTGTCGAGCGCTTGTGGAGTTCGCTAGCCAGCTTCATACGCTGCGCTTCTCCCCCAGAAAGGGTTGTAGCTGGTTGTCCTAAGGTCACATAGCCTAGCCCTACATCCTTGATGGTCTGGAGTTTACGTTGAATTTTCGGAATGTGTTTGAAAAATTCTACCGCATCGTTGACGGTCATATCCAAGACTTGCGAAATATTCTTTTCCTTGTAGTGAACTTCAAGCGTTTCACTATTGTAGCGGGTTCCATGACAGACTTCACAAGCCACGTAAACATCTGGCAAGAAGTGCATTTCAATCTTGATAATCCCATCACCCGAGCAAGCCTCGCAGCGACCGCCTTTGACGTTAAAACTGAAACGACCCTTTTTGTAACCTCGAATCTTGGCCTCATTTGTCTGAGCGAATAGGTCCCGAATATCATCAAAGACACCTGTATAGGTAGCAGGATTGGATCTCGGTGTTCGTCCAATTGGACTCTGGTCAATATCTATCAGACGATCGATATGCTCAATTCCTGTAATAGTCTTAAACTTACCTGGCTTGTCTGAATTACGATTGAGTTTTTGAGCAATGGCTTTTTTGAGAATACTGTTAATGAGGGTCGACTTCCCTGAGCCAGAGACCCCTGTCACCGCGATAAATTTTCCTAGTGGGAAACGAGCAGTGATATTTTGTAGGTTGTTTTCACGCGCTCCTGTCACTTCGATAAAACGACCATTTCCGACACGACGCTCTTCTGGCACTGGAATGGCACGTTTGCCTGACAAGTACTGACCTGTGATAGACTTGCTGTTGCGAGCCACTTGCTTGGGCGTTCCTGCGGCAACAATTTCTCCACCAAAGACCCCTGCACCAGGGCCAACGTCAATCAAATAATCCGCTTCACGCATGGTATCTTCATCGTGTTCCACCACGATAAGAGTATTCCCTAAATCACGCATCTTTTTCAGACTGGCAATCAGGCGATCATTGTCCCTCTGGTGAAGACCGATGGACGGCTCATCAAGGATATAGAGGACTCCTGAGAGATTGGAACCAATCTGAGTAGCCAAGCGAATACGCTGACTTTCCCCTCCTGATAGGGTCCCTGCTGAACGAGACAGGGTCAGATAGTTAAGACCCACGTTATTAAGGAAGGTCAAACGGTCCTTGATTTCTTTGAGAATGGGACGAGCAATAATCGCTTCATTTTCAGACAAGGTCAGCTGGCTCACCAAGTCCAAGTGGTCTGCGATAGACAGGTCAGAAATTTCTCCGATATGTGGCCCTTGCTCGCCACCCACACGGACAGACAAGGCCTGGTCATTGAGACGATAACCATGACAGGTACCACAAGTTAGCTCATTCATATAAAGGCGCATCTGAGTGCGAGTGTAGTCGCTATTGGTTTCATGGTAACGGCGATTGATATTTCCAAGCACTCCTTCAAATGGAATGTCGATATCACGAACTCCGCCGAATTCATTCTCATAGTGGAAATGGAATTCTTTCCCATCTGAACCATAGAAAATGAGATGTTTATCCTCCTCAGACAAGTCCTCAAAAGGCCTATCCATATCCACTCCAAAGGCTGTCATGGCTTGTTCCAGCATATTTGGATAATAGTTAGAAGAGATCGGATTCCAGGGCGCTAAGGCTCCCTCACGAAGAGTCTTACTAGCATCTGGTACGACTAAGTCCGTATCAACCTCTAGCTTGATCCCCAAACCATCACACTCACTACAGGAGCCAAACGGTGCATTGAAAGAGAAGAGACGAGGTTCTAACTCTGGAACCGTAAATCCACATACTGGACAAGCATAGTGTTCTGAAAAGAGCAACTCTGAATCATCTATAGTATCAATAACGACATAACCTTCAGCGATACGGAGAGCTGCTTCAATCGAATCGAAGAGACGACTACGGATACCTTCTTTGATAATGATACGGTCTACCACCACATCAATGTTGTGTTGCTTATTCTTTTCAAGTTCAGGAACTTCAGTCACGTCGTAGACAACTCCATCGACACGGACACGGACGTAACCATCCTTTTGAATCTTTTCAATCAGCGTCTTATGCTGCCCCTTTTTCTTACGAACAACAGGAGCCAAAATCTGCAGACGCTGGCGCTCTGGCAATTCCAAAACCTTGTCTACGATCTGCTCTACAGACGAAGCCTTGATAGCCCCATGTCCATTGATACAATAGGGTGTCCCTACCCGAGCATAGAGAAGACGTAGATAGTCATTGATTTCCGTCGTTGTCCCAACCGTCGAACGTGGATTTTTACTAGTCGTTTTCTGGTCAATGGAAATGGCAGGGCTGAGACCATCGATAGAATCCACATCTGGCTTTTCCATATTGCCCAAGAACTGACGAGCATAGGCTGACAGACTTTCAACATAGCGGCGTTGCCCTTCTGCATAAAGGGTATCAAAGGCTAAACTAGACTTTCCTGATCCAGATAGTCCCGTCACCACAACTAGCTTGTCACGCGGAATTTCCACATCTATATTTTTTAAATTATGGGCGCGAGCCCCATGGATGACAATCTTATCTTGCATATTACTTCTTTCTAGTCCATTGTTGCTTTCCATTATACCAAAAAAAGTGAAATTCTATTACCAAAAAAGCCGATTTTGTAGTATAATAGTACGGTGTCAAAAATCACTGAAACACGGATTAGATTAGGAAAGGATCGGAGATATGAAACAAGTCTTTCTCTCAACAACAACTGAATTTAAAGAGATCGATACGCTCCAGCCGGGCACTTGGATCAATCTCGTCAATCCTACTCAAAGCGAATCGATGGAAATCGCCTCAGCCTTTGATATTGATATCGCCGATCTCCGTGCACCGCTCGATGCGGAAGAGATGTCACGTATCACCATCGAAGATGAGTACACCTTGATCATCGTGGACGTTCCCATTACTGAGGAAAGAAACAACCAGACCTACTACGTGACCATTCCCTTGGGGATTATCCTCACAGAAGAGGCTATTATTACCACTTGTTTGGAGCCTCTACCACTTCTTGATGTCTTTATCAATCGTAGGCTTCGAAATTTCTATACCTTCATGCGTTCGCGCTTCATCTTCCAAATCCTATACCGCAATGCGGAGATTTACCTAACTGCCCTCCGTTCGATTGAACGTAAGAGTGAGCAGATTGAGAGTCAACTTCACAAATCTACTCGAAACGAAGAATTGATTGAACTCATGGAGTTGGAAAAGACCATCGTCTACTTCAAAGCTTCACTTAAGACAAATGAGCGCGTGATTAAAAAATTGACCAGTGCGACTAGCAATATCAAGAAATACCTCGAAGATGAAGACTTACTGGAAGATACCTTGATTGAAACGCAACAGGCCATCGAGATGGCGGATATCTACGGAAACGTCCTTCACTCTATGACAGAGACCTTTGCTTCTATCATTTCAAACAACCAGAACAATATCATGAAAACCTTGGCCCTCGTGACCATCGTTATGTCCATCCCGACCATGATTTTCTCAGCCTACGGAATGAACTTTAAGGATAATGAAATTCCTTTAAACGGAGAGCCGCATGCTTTCTGGCTCATCGTCTTTATCGCCTTTGCTATGAGTGTTTCTCTCACTCTTTACCTCATCCATAAAAAATGGTTCTAACAGGAGTTATTATGTCACAGATTGATTTAAAAGAATTAACCAAGAAAAACCAAGAATTTATCCACATTGCAACCCAACAGTTTCTTAAAGATGGAAAAACCGACACTGAAATCAAGGCTATTCTTGAAGAAGTGATTCCTCACATCCTTGAAGAACAACCAAAAGGTGTGACCGCTCGTTCTATCTACGGAGCACCAACTCACTGGGCTCACAGCTTTAGCGAAAAAGAGCAATACGAGAAAGAACATCCAAAGGAAAATGACGATCCAAAATTGATGATGTTGGATTCAGCCCTTTTCATCACAGGACTGTTTGCAGTGGTTAGCGCCTTGATGAGCTTCTTCTCAAACCAACCCGTAGCTTACGGATTGGTAACACTTATCAGTGTAGGGGCCTTTGGTGGAGTTGCCTTCTACCTTCTCTATCACTTCATCTACCGCTACTACGGACCAGATACTGACCGTAGCCAACGCCCTCCATTCTGGAAATCACTTTTAGTCATGTTAGCGACTATGTTTGCTTGGGTCTTCATCCTCTTCTTGAGTAACTTCCTTCCACAAGCCATCAACATTAGTCTCCCACCACTTGTTTTGTTGGTAATCGGTGGAGCTCTCCTTGCCCTACGTTTCTACCTCAAAAAACGTTTCAACATCAAGAGTGCAAGTGCAGGACCTGCTAGATATTAAGATAAACAATAAAAGTAGTGTGTTTTGTAGACAGACTACTCTTTTTATAGTTCCAAATCATTTTTTGATTCTCCAAAGAAAAGTAGCTACATTTTCTAAAAATGTTCTAATGTAAAGTCTTTCCTTAGAATCCCGAGGTTTTTTCCTTGAATCCAAGCTGTTTTTCTGTTATACTAATAAAGCAATAAGGAGAAATATATATGACTAAACAGAGAATTAATCAAATTGTCGGTTCAATTGGTGCCTTTATCGGGATTATTGTATTTATAGCCTACATCCCCCAAATTTTTGCCAATTTACAAGGGAACAAAGCTCAACCATTCCAACCTTTATCAGCAGCTGTTTCTTGCTTAATCTGGGTCATTTATGGATGGACAAAAGAGCCTAAGAAAGACTGGATTCTAATCATTCCAAACTCGGCTGGGGTTATCCTTGGCGGACTGACCTTCCTTACTGCTCTATAAGAATGCAACTACTATAAAAAATGCAACCACATCGAGCGGTTGCTTTTTTGCTTACTTTTGTGATCTAAAAGCCTTTTTCTGATTCTAATTCTTGTTGTTTTCCCTCTTCTTTTGTGATACAATAGCATCAATTTATTTCTAGGAGGATGAGATATGATTTCTACTATTGGTATTGTTAGTTTGTCTAGTGGCATTATCGGAGAAGACTTTGTCAAACACGAAGTGGACTTGGGTATTCAACGTCTCAAGGATCTAGGACTCAATCCTATCTTTTTACCCCATTCGCTAAAAGGCTTAGACTTTATCAAGGACCATCCTGAAGCACGTGCAGAGGATTTGATTCAGGCCTTTTCTGATGATAGCATCGACATGATCCTATGCGCCATCGGTGGAGACGATACCTATCGTTTATTACCCTATCTTTTTGAAAATGACCAACTAGAAAAAGTTATCAAACAAAAGATTTTTCTTGGCTTCTCGGATACGACCATGAACCATCTAATGTTGCATAAACTAGAAATTAAGACTTTTTACGGCCAATCATTTCTAGCAGACATTTGTGAGTTAGACAAAGAAATGTTACCATATAGCTGCCACTACTTTAAAGAATTGATTGAGACTGGAAAAATCTCAGAAATCCGCCCTAGTAACGTTTGGTATGAGGAACGGACTGATTTTAGTCCCAAAGCCTTGGGAACACCTCGTATCAGCCATGCAAATACCGGTTTTGAATTATTGCAAGGAAATGCCCAGTTCGAGGGAGAAATCCTCGGTGGGTGTCTCGAATCCCTCTACGATATCTTTGACAATTCTCGATACGCAGATAGCACGGACCTCTGCCAAAAGTACAAACTCTTCCCTGACTTGTCAGACTGGGAAGGAAAAATCCTCTTGCTAGAAACAAGCGAAGAAAAGCCTGAGCCGGAAGACTTCAAAAAGATGTTGCGGACTTTAAAGAACACTGGTATATTCGAGGTCATCAGTGGACTCCTGGTCGGAAAACCTATGGATGAAACTTTCTATGACGACTATAAGAAGACTTTAATGGACACCATTGATAGCACTATCCCGATTGTCTATAATCTAAATGTTGGTCATGCAACTCCAAGAGCTATTGTCCCCTTTGGAGTCCACGCCCATGTAGATGCAACGGAGCAAGTTATTCGCTTTGACTACAACAAAGAAAGCTGAGATAGAAATCTCAGCTTTTTCTATATTCTCCTATGTTCTAGACATCTAACGTCACTTATTTCCACTTTTCCATTCACAATTATTCTCATGGTCATCAATTAATCCTGCCGCCTGTAAAAAGGACAAGACAGCGACTGGTCCAGTGAACTTAAAACCACGTTTTTTGAGATCCTTGGATATTTTCTCAGATAATGGCGTTTTAGCCGGTGCTTGACGATAGTCCGAGACATCATTGGTGATGGTTTTACCATCTACAAAAGACCAGAGATAGGTGTCAAAAGAATCATACTCCTTCTGAACTTGTAGAAATGCTTGAGCGTTGGTGCGCGTCGCAAATATCTTAGCACGATTGCGGATGATAGCTGGATTATCCATCAAAGCTTCCAATTCTTCATCAGTCATGTCCGCAACACCTTGAACTTGATAGTCATGAAAAGCTTGACGAAAAGCTTGGCGTTTATTGAGCACCGTTTCCCAAGACAGACCTGCCTGATAGGTCTCCATACAGAGCAACTCAAAAAGAGCCTGGTCATCATGAAGGGCCTGGCCCCACTCTTCATCGTGGTAGGCTACATATAGAGGGTTGTTCATTTTAACCCAGCCACAACGTTTTGGCATAGACTTCTCCTATTTCACCAACATCTTGAGGGCAGACTTGATATAGTTCTCAGCTGTATCTGTCGTTCCTTCAAAGAATTTCTTGATTTTCTTAAGCTCAGTTGCCTTGTAGCCCAAAGCCAACATGGCTTCCATAGCTTCTTCCAGTTCTTGGTTGTCACTGCTAGATGGAGCTGCAGTTTTAGCAGGGAGATCGTCTCCTGCCACAACAACTTTCCCTTCTAAGTCCAACACCATCTGTTGGGCTGTTTTCTTACCGATTTTAGGGAACTTGGTCAAGTAGGTGATGTTCTTAGTCTCAATAGCTTGAACGAGACCTGCATTGTCATCAGCTGCGATGATGGCAAGAGCGGAAACAGGACCAATGCCTGACACAGAGATCAAACTGAGAAAGAGCTTTTTCTCGTCTTCTGAGCGAAATCCATAAAGCAGATGGGCGTCCTCACGCACGACTTGATGCACATAAATTTGAGCTTCTTGGTTGACTTGTCCTGAGTAGGCATAGGGGTTAGCTACGTGTAGGATATAGCCGATTCCGTTTGCTTCTAGAACGATGTATTTAGCAGTAATTTTGGTAATAATACCCTTTAGATATTCGTACATAATTTTCCCTTCAATTATACTCAATGAAAATCAAATCTAAACTAGGAAGCTAACCGTAGGCATAACTTGAGTTAGGCAAGTTAAGGCTGACGCAGTTTAGAGAGATTTTCGAAGAGTATTAGTATTTTCCTAGCTCTCGGAGGCTGGTATGATTTTCCTGAATGCGACGGAACATCTTTTCCATGTCCGACTTGGTAAAGTGAACCAAAACAGGACGTCCGTGTGGACAGTTATAGGGGTTATCACATTGAGAGAGTTGATAGAGGAGTTGTCTAGCCGAGTGATCATCGATACGGTGGTTAGCCTTGATAGACCTCTTGCAGGACATCATAATGGCTAGTTCAGCTCGGTATTTCTTGATTGAAACTTCCTTGGTCAAGAGGAGCATGTCGCACATCTCATAGATTCCAGATTCAATTTCCTCCTCTGCCATCCAAATGGGATGTTCGCGCAAGATAAATTGATTCTCCCCGTACTCTGCTAGAAAGACGCCAACTTCCTCTAAAAGAGACATTCTTTCCTTGAGGCGAAGGGAATCATCCGCAGGAAATTCAAAGATATAGGGCACTAGGAGTTGCTGCTGGCTCTGGTCAACATTGCCAATACTTTCGCGATACTCCTCATACTTAACCCGCTCCTGAGCTGCGTGTTGGTCTATGATGTAAAGCCCATCTCTACCTTGGGCAAAGAGATAGGTTCCATGCATCTGACCGAAAAATTCCAACTCCGGGAAGCTTGAAGATTCTTCTCGCTCCAGCTTGTCATAAGCCTTATCCAAACTAGCCATATCTAACTCAGGATGATCCAGTTGGTCGTAACTGATAGACTTTCTCTCTGCAAAATGCAGTTTTGCTGGTTTGGTCAGCTGATCCAAGGTTTCCTTAGCGAAGAGGTTCAAATCCTGTCTTTCTTCAGTCAGATTCACCTGATGGTCTGCTACCTCAGCTTGAGGCGGTCTTGTCAGCTCCGTTTGCTCGTAGTAAAGATTATTTTCTTTAAGCGGGAGAATGGTTTGCTCTACTTTTTCACGATTGCGTACGGTAGACTTTGCCAGATTTTCCAAGGCATCTGGAATCAAGGTCTGTTCCTTGAGACTCTTTGCGATAGCTTCTGAAACCAGTGCCATCAGCTCTCTTTCCTTAGAAATACGCACCTCTTGCTTGGTCGGGTGCACATTGACATCTGCTAGATAAGGATCGATATGGATGTGAATAACAGCTAGCGGAAAACGCCCCACCATAAGCTTGCTGCCGTAACCATCTAAAATGGCACGATTGAGCAGGAAGTTTTTGATATAACGACCATTGATAAAGAGACTGATATAGTTACGATTAGCCCGTGTCAATTCCGGCAAGGACACAAAGCCTGAAATTTCAAAGTCTAGGTCAGAATTCTCAATCTCAACCATTTTTTTGGCACTGGCTAAACCATAAATCCCAGCAATGGCTTGACGCAGTTGACCCGTACCAGCTGTTCGTGTCATTTCCTTGCCATCACTAATCAGGCTAAAAGAAATCTCAGGATGGGCTAGCCCCAGACGGTTGACAATATCAATGATGTGAGACAACTCTGCCTGCTGACTCTTCATATACTTGAGACGAGCCGGTGTGTTGAAAAAGAGATCCTCCACACAAACCTTGGTCCCAACAGGACTGGTCGCTGGAATGATTTCCTCAACTTCTCCCCCACGAGCCACTAGCTTGGTCCCGTGACTGGCACCGTCCACCGCTGTCAACAAAGTCAAAACACTGACAGATGCGATAGAGGGCAGGGCTTCACCACGAAAGCCGAGGGTCCGAATCCGAAAGAGATCTGCCTGATTCTTTATCTTACTAGTGGCATGACGACGGAGGGCCAACTCTACTTCGTCGTGGGCAATCCCGTGACCATTATCTGTTATTTGGATTTTCTTAAGACCAGCTTCTTCAATCTCAACGATAATCTGGCTTGAGCCAGCATCGATAGCATTTTCAACTAATTCTTTGACAACGCTCGCAGGACGCTCGATAACTTCTCCTGCTGCAATCTGGTTGGCCAAGATTTCTGGCAATTCAATAATATGAGACATTTTCCAGCCCCTTTCTCAACTATTTTTATCTATTTCTCTGAAAATAAGCTAGTGCTATTATACCATATTTCACTCGTTTCCAAAAAAGTCCAAGTAGCAACTTTCTTCCCGATTTTACTAGGTTATTTACCAAGTTTGTGGTACAATAGGTAGAAACAATATTTTACAAAGGAGAAAAGACACATGCACATTTTTGATGAGCTAAAAGAGCGTGGTTTGATTTTTCAAACGACTGATGAGGAAGCTTTGCGTAAAGCCCTAGAAGAAGGTCAAGTTTCTTATTATACTGGCTACGATCCAACTGCTGACAGCCTTCACCTAGGCCACCTTGTCGCAATCTTGACAAGTCGTCGCCTGCAACTAGCAGGTCACAAACCTTATGCGCTCGTTGGCGGTGCTACAGGTCTCATCGGAGATCCGTCCTTCAAAGATGCTGAGCGTAGTCTCCAAACAAAAGACACAGTAGATGGCTGGGTCAAGTCTATCCAAGGACAACTTTCTCGCTTTCTTGACTTTGAAAATGGGGAAAATAAAGCTGTCATGGTCAACAACTACGACTGGTTTGGCAGCATCAGCTTCATTGATTTCCTCCGTGATATCGGAAAATACTTCACTGTCAACTACATGATGAGCAAGGAGTCTGTTAAAAAACGGATTGAAACAGGGATTTCTTACACAGAATTTGCCTACCAAATCATGCAAGGGTACGACTTTTTCGTCCTTAACCAAGAGCACAATGTAACCCTCCAAATCGGTGGATCTGACCAATGGGGAAATATGACAGCTGGTACAGAATTGCTTCGTCGTAAGGCTGACAAGACTGGTCACGTAATAACTGTTCCACTCATCACAGACGCAACTGGTAAGAAATTTGGTAAATCTGAAGGGAACGCTGTTTGGCTTAACCCTGAAAAGACTTCTCCATACGAAATGTACCAATTCTGGATGAATGTTATGGACGCTGACGCTGTTCGCTTCTTGAAAATCTTTACTTTCTTGTCACTTGATGAGATTGAAGACATCCGCAAACAATTTGAAGCAGCTCCACACGAACGCTTGGCTCAAAAAGTCCTCGCTCGTGAAGTCGTAACACTTGTTCACGGAGAAGAAGCTTACAAAGAAGCTCTTAACATCACTGAACAACTCTTTGCTGGAAATATCAAAAACCTTTCTGTCAAAGAACTCAAACAAGGACTTCGTGGTGTACCAAACTACCAAGTACAAGCAGACGAAAATCACAACATCGTTGAACTTCTCGTATCTTCTGGCGTGGTTAACTCAAAACGCCAAGCCCGTGAAGACGTACAAAACGGAGCCATCTACGTCAACGGCGACCGCATCCAAGACCTTGACTATGTCTTGAGCGATAGCGATAAATTAGAAAATGAATTGACCGTTATCCGTCGCGGTAAGAAAAAATATTTTGTATTGACTTACTAAATTGTTCAACATTTACCTATAAACAAAGGAGTTAACCTCGATAAAGGTAACTCCTTTTTGCTGTGAATAGTCCCCACCTATCCCTTAATAGACAGGCTACGCAGTACAATGCGTAAGGTTGTTAGATTATGTAAGATAGAAAGATTTGAAGGGCTGAGCCAGTTAAACAAGCCAAAGCCAATCAAACTACTATTTACGACAACGGTATCTTGAATATTCTTCTTGATGAGTGTTTGCAAAGATGATGATAGCGAATCCAACTCTTGGAAGAAATCCAAGCGATTATCTAACAATAAGATATCACTCATCTGCTTAGAAATATCTGCACTCTCATTCATCACCACACCGATATCTGATAGGGTTAGAGCCGCTGAGTCATTCAATCCATCTCCAACCATCAAAATAGTGTGACCTGCTTTCTGCAGTTCCTCTACTAACTCAAATTTCCCATCAGGTTTCAAGTCTGTATAGACCTGATCAAAGGGCAAATCTTTGACTAATTCCTCTGTCCTAACCAGGGTGTCCCCTGTTGCCAGAATCAATTTTTTCCCTTGTGCCTTAAGTTTCTCCAAGGCTGCTTTTGCTTCTTTTCTCAAAGGAGTATGAATACAGAACATTCCAATCAATTCATTCTGGTAGGCTAAGAATAAGAGATTGTAGTGACTCTTGTACTCTTCAATTAAAGCATTTTGTTCTGAACTGATATGAATCTGCTCATCCTGCATCAAGACATAATTCCCAATAAGAACTGGTTGGCCATCTATATGAGATTTGATCCCCTTACTTGCGATATATTGGAGTTTCCCATGCATTTCCTCATGTTCAATTCCCTCTATCTCGGCTTGCTTGACGATGGCATTAGCAATAGGATGATAAATGTGTTCCTCAAGACAGGCACTGATTCTGAGAATATCTTCCTCACTATTGTCTCCAAAAGGTAACACCTTTTCAACTATCGGATAGCTAGTTGTGATTGTTCCCGTCTTATCAAATAAGAAAGTATCAACTTCCAGATATTTCTCCAGAACAGCCCCATCCTTAATCACCATTTCACGGTTCAACCCCTCCTTGATAGCTGTCAAATAAGCTACAGGAGTAGAGATTTTCAAAGCGCAGGAGAAATCGACCAATAGGAAAGAAATAGCCTTAGAAAAAGAACCTGTTAATAGGTAAGTCAGACCAGCCCCCAAGAAATTATATTTGACGACCTTATCCGCCATTTTGATGAAATAGCGTTGTTTCGTTTTCTTGTTTTCTTCAGATTTCTTCATCAACTCAATCAGTTGTAAAATCCGGCTGTTCATCTGATTATCGGTTACACGAATGCGTAACTCTCCAGTTTCTAATACTGTATTTGCACAAACCAAATCAGACTCTCTTTTTTCAACTGGAAAACTCTCTCCCGTCAAGGAACTTTCGTTGACCATACCTAAACCTGAAACTACTTGTCCATCAAACAGAATTTCATTTCCTTGAGATAATACCAAGACATCTCCTATTTGAACATTGGAACTCTTGATACTAACGACCGTATCACCCTGTACTAGGAATACATCGCTCTCTTTTGCAAGAAGACTCTGTTCTAAATCTGTTGCAGTTTTTTTCAAGGACCACTGATCTAAATGATTCCCCAAATCAAGCATAAACATAATATTGCTAGCTGTCTTGGATTGGTTCATAAACAAGGACAATAAAATCGCCGAACAGTCCAAGACCTCCATCGTTAGTTCCTTACGCGCTAGTGTTTGATAGGCTTCTCTAATATAACCCAAAGCCTGATAACAAGTCCATATATAGCGAATAGGATACGGCACAAAACTACGAAAAAGTACACGCTTAATCGCTGCACCTGAAACAATAGAATAAGCACTCTCTTCTCTACGAATGGGAAGAGTCATCAACTCAGAAACTTTCCCTTTATCAATTCTTTTTAAAAAGGCTTCTGCATTATCTAATACAGAAAAGCCTTCTTTTATGCGTAGAGTAAAGTGCTGTTGATCCATGTAAAACTGGATAGACTCAATCCCCTTTTCATCTCTCGCCAAGGAACGAAGATAGTCTTGAATATCCAAGGTGAGTGAAAAAGAAGATGATAGTCGGATATGTTGGTATCCTCTATGTAGCACTTTAAAAGACATATTATTCTCCTATAAGGCTATCTAATTGCTCTTCTTTTTTCTCTTGCTCGTACAAATATTTGGCATCTTGCAAGACATCGTCTCCATGTTGTTTCACAACAGAAACAGATGCATCTAGCCCGTCTTTCAACTTGTAAGCCTTAGCCAAAGCTTTAGAATAACCTTTTTTAGCTTCCTTACTTGCTAAGATTTTCAAACCAAGGGTACCAAATGCGACACCACCCAAAAAGAGTGATGATTTTTTCGCAACTTTTGCAACGGTTAGTACTTCTTTTAACATACTTATTTCCTCCTTATCATTATTATATAGCAATTTAGATATAAAAGCAATTTCATTCTATAAATTGGAGAATTAGTTTTATTTCTACTGAATCTCCCATTTACTTATTCCTAAAGTTGCTTTCATTTGCCTCTTTTGATACACTTAAACTATGAATACAAACCTCAAACCCAAACTCCAGCGCTTTGCTTCTGCTAGTGCCTTTGCCTGCCCTATCTGCCAAGAAAATCTGACCTTGGTAGAGTCTAGTCTTAAATGTGAGAATCGGCATTCTTTTGACCTAGCAAAATTCGGCTATGTCAATCTTGCCCCTCAAATCAAACAATCCGCCAACTACGATAAAGAAAACTTTCAAAATCGCCAGCAAATCCTAGAAGCTGGCTTTTACCAAACTATTCTAGATGCCATCTCTGATTTAATTGCAAGTTCAAAAACTGCCAAAACAATTTTAGATATCGGCTGTGGCGAAGGCTTCTACTCTCGCAAACTTCAGGAAGTGCACCCTGACAAGATCTTCTATGCCTTTGATATTTCAAAAGATTCGGTCCAAATCGCTGCCAAGAGCGAACCTAACTGGGCAGTCAATTGGTTTGTTGGTGACTTAGCTCGCCTTCCTATAAAAGACGCCAGCATGGATATCCTACTTGATATCTTCTCACCTGCCAACTACGGAGAATTCCGACGAGTCTTATCAAAGGACGGCATCTTAATCAAGGTCATTCCTACTGAAAACCACATCAAGGAAATCCGTCAAATGGTACAGGACCAGCTGACAAAGAAGGATTATTCTAATCAAGATATTAAGGAACACTTCCAAGAACACTTCAGCATCCAATCAAGTCAGGTTGCTTCCTTGACCAAGTCTATCACCGTAGAGAAACGCCAAGCCTTGCTCAGCATGACGCCCCTGCTTTTTCATGTCGACCAGAGCAAGATTGATTGGAGCCAGTTAACTGAGATTACTATCGAAGCAGAGATTCTAGTCGGAAAAGCCCTGTAAACTAGTTTATGAGATAAAACCAAGCCCGCACCTCTTCTTGAGATGCGGGTTTAAAACACGATTTTTCACTGTCTTTCCGAAAAGTATAAAAAATTTTGACCTCTCCATTTATTTTCGATTTGAAATGACAAATTTATCAATAAATAGCAAGTGATATAAGGCAAGTGATGCCCCATAACAACATCCATGAAAAGAGATTTCTTGATGAGTCAGTGGAAACGAAGAACTATTACCCATATAAAGGCATGACCAAATTACAAGAAGAATCCAAAATAAATCAGTCCATTTATATTTTGAAAAATATTTTTTCCACATAAGAACACCTTCTTTCTTTACTATAATACTATTATAATACTGTTTGTAAACGAATACAAGAAATTTGAGGTAACAGCTAAGAAGAACCTTAGGCTTAAAGGTAGTACAACCAACCTTCTTAGTGTTCTCTAGGTCTGATTTTTAAATCTAGAGATTATTGACAAATTATTTTTTTTTGAGACCAGTCAACCTCAAATCCATAACATTCAAAAAAAGCGAATTTCAATTGAAACTCGCTTTTTTGCTAGATAGTGTAATAACTATTAAATTTTATATCTTAGTTCAAGTGCCAGATATCTTCATTATACTGAGCGATTGTACGGTCAGATGAGAAGAATCCTGCTTTAGAAATGTTAACGATAACTTTATCCAACCATGCGTCACGGTCTTCGTAGTCAGCAAGCATTTGCTCTTTCACTTTGATGTAATCTTCCAAGTCAAGAAGAGTCATGAACCAGTCTTTGTTGATTAATTCGTTATAAAGACGTTCCAAGCGTTCAATCTTACCAACTGCAAGAACAGCGTCGCTCACGATAAAGTCAACCAATGGTTTGATCGCTTTACGAGCGTAGAATTCGCTTGATTTGTATGCTGCTTTCGCGTAAAGGTCGATAACAGTTTCTGAATCTTCACCGAAGATGTAGATGTTTTCGTCGCCAACCAACTCAGCGATTTCCACGTTAGCACCGTCCATAGTACCAAGAGTCAAAGCTCCGTTCAACATGAATTTCATGTTACCAGTACCTGAAGCTTCTTTAGAAGCAAGTGAGATTTGTTCTGAGATGTCACATGCTGGGATCAAGAAGCTTGCTGCAGTAACGTTGTAGTTTTCAACCATAACCACTTGCAAGTGTGGTGCTACTTCTGGATCGTTGGCAATTACTTCTGACAAGCAAAGGATCAAGTGGATGATGTCTTGAGCGATTGTGTAGGCAGGAGCTGCTTTACCACCAAAGAATACTGTGATTGGACGAGCAGGGATGTTACCAGCCTTGATGTCAAGATATTTGTGGATCACATACAAAGCGTTCATTTGTTGACGTTTGTACTCGTGAAGACGTTTGATCTGGATATCAAAGATAGAGTTTGTATTGATTTCCACACCTTGGTGTTCTTTCAAGTGACGAGCCAATTTACGTTTGTTGTGAGCTTTGATGCTTTCCAATTTTTCTTTGACAGCAGCTTTGTCTTCGTATGAAAGAAGGTCTTCCAATTTAGAAGCTTCATGGTGCCATTCGCGTCCAAGGATTTCATCCAAGTAGTGAGACAAGCTTGGGTTAGCATGCATGAGCCAACGACGGAAAGTAATACCGTTTGTTTTGTTGTTGAATTTTTCTGGGTAAAGATCGTAGAAAGCTTTCAACTCAGAGTTCTTCAAAATTTCTGTGTGAAGAGCGGCAACTCCGTTTACGCTGTATCCATAGTGGATATCCATATGGGCCATGTGTACACGATCGTTTTCATCAATGATTTGAACAGCTGGATCTTTGTATTCTGCTTTAACACGGCGGTCCAATTCTTTGATGATTGGTACCAAGTGAGGAACCACTTCTTCCAAGAATTCAAGAGGCCATTTTTCAAGGGCTTCAGCAAGGATTGTGTGGTTTGTGTAGGCAGTCATGCTACGAACGATAGAGATTGCTTCATCAAGTTCGATACCACGTTCAGTCAAAAGACGGATCAATTCAGGGATAACCATTGATGGGTGAGTATCGTTGATTTGTACAACTGCATAGTCAGCAAGGTCATGCAAGTTGCTTCCTTTTTCGATTGCTTCATCGATGATCAATTGCGCACCGTTTGAAACCATGAAGTATTGTTGGAAGATACGGAGCAATTCACCTTGTTTATCGCTATCGTCTGGGTAAAGGAAAAGAGTCAAGTTGTGAGCGATATCTGTCTTGTCAAAGTTGATACCATCTTGGATGATTGAAGAATCAACTGAATCCAAGTCGAACAAACGCAAACGGTTTTTAGTAGCTGTTTTGTATCCAGGTACATCGATATCGTAAAGAGTAGATGTCAATGTGAAGTGTGCAAATGGTACTTGGTAGCTACGGCTTGAGCGAACCAACCAGTTTTGGTCAGTCAACCAAGCGTTAGGAATCGTTTCTTGTTGGTTGTTTTTAAGGACTTGTTGGAACAAACCGAAGTGGTAGTTCAAACCAACACCGTCACCATTCAAACCAAGTGTAGCGATTGAGTCGATAAAGCAGGCTGCCAAACGTCCCAAACCACCGTTACCAAGTGATGGTTCCAATTCTACTTCTTCAATTTCGATCAACTCTTTACCTGCGTCAGCAAGTTCTTTCTTAACTTCGTCATAAAGACCAAGGTTAATCAAGTTGTTTGACAAGAGTTTACCAATCAAGAACTCAGCTGAGATGTAGTAAACTTTTTTCTTACCAGTGTTCACTGGTTTTTGGCTGCTAGCAAGTTTGCTGTAGTTAAGAAGAGCAAGGTAAAGCTCCTCATTGCTACATTCTGCGATAGATTTATTGTAACGATTTTGTACAAATTCTTTTAATGGTAACATTTTTATGTCTCCTGATAATGTCTTATTTCTTTAATTCTACCAAATTTTCATTGATACGGCGATAAATTGTAGTCAAGTCAAGCAAAGTTTCTTCGACAGCAGGAGTCAATTGTTCCTCTGTCATACGCCATGACCAGTTTCCACCAAGAGTAGATGGGAAGTTCATACGAGCTGAACCATCCAACTCTAGCAAATCTTGCATAGTTGCAATCGTCATGAAACTTACTGATGCGAAGGCTGTACGAAGCATAGCATGCACCACTGTTTCGTACTCTTTACGGTTTGTGTAGCGTGCCATGTACTCACGAGTTGGATCATCAATCTCATCACGGTACCAACCAAGAACAGTGTTGTTATCATGTGTTCCTGTGTACATAACAGAGTTAGCTGGTGCCAAGTGTGGGCTGTCGATACTTTCGTCTTCTGGATTGAAGGCAAATTGAAGGACCTTCATTCCTGGGAATCCAGTGCGCTCACGAAGCTCGATGACTTCATCAGTCATGAAACCAAGGTCTTCAGCGATGATGTTCAAGTCACCAAGTTCTTCTTTAACCGCTGCAAAGAGTTTGTAGTCAGGTCCTTTCACCCATTTACCAGGTGCCGCTGTTTCAGAACCAGCTGGGATTTCCCAATACGACTCAAATCCACGGAAGTGGTCGATACGCACGATATCGTAGATTTTAAAGCTTTCACGCAAGCGTTCAATCCACCATTTGTAACCATCGCGATCCATTGCTTCCCAGTCATAGATTGGGTTACCCCAAAGCTGACCAGTAGCAGAGAATTCATCTGGTGGGCATCCTGCGATGCAAGTTGCTTTCCCGTTTTCATCTGTTTTAAAGAGATGCGGATTAGCCCACATATCGCTTGAATCTTCCGCTACATAGATTGGCATATCACCGACAATCTCGATGTGGTTTTCGTTAGCGTATGCTTTCAATTTCAACCATTGTTGGAAGAAAAGGTATTGGGTTACGCGGTGGTAAACAAGCTTGTCAGCTAATTTCTCACGGTAGCTTTCAAGAGTTGAAGCTTTACGAGCACGAGCATCTGCATCTGGCCACTCTGTCCAAGCCAAGTTATCAAAATGCTCTTTAATAGCCATATACTCTGCAAAAAGTTCAAGCCATGATTGGTTGTCTTGAGCAAATCTTTCGAAGTCTTTCACATCTCCAACTTCAAGGAAACGTTTGACTGCTTTTTCTAGAAGGGGACGACGTGCATAGTAAATTTTAGCGTAGTCGACTTCAGTTGGGTTGCTACCGAAGTCTACTCCCTCAAGATCACCTGCTTCTAATAAGCCTTGCTCTACCAAAATATCCAGATCGATAAAATGAGTGTTTCCAGCAAAGGCTGAGAAAGATTGATAAGGAGAATCTCCGTAGCTGGTTGTTCCTAAAGGAAGGATTTGCCAGTAACGTTGCTTTGTACGAACCAAGAAGTCAACGAAATCATAGGCGCTTTGACCAAATGATCCGATTCCGTAAGCTCCTGGAAGTGATGAGATGTGCATCAACACACCACTTTGACGTTTCTTCATAATAGCACCTCAAGTGTTTTTTTAATTAATTGTTCAAATTTGTGCGCAAACGTTTGCGCTATGTAAAGTATAACCCATTTCTAAAATAAATGCAAGCGTTTTTAAAAAAACTTTTTATTGTTTAATCTTTCTTGACAAACTTTCAAGTTACTATATTCTTATTTTTAATACCCTTTTAATCACCATCCTAATCATGCAATCGTTTCCCTTCAATTATTTTTGAATCGAAATTTACACGATTACATCTTTCTCTTCTATTATACAAACAATTTTAGGAATTAGCCAGTAACAAGCTTTTTAATTTTTTTTCAAAAAAATACTTGCAACCGTTTTCTGTTTGTGCTATACTAAGGTCATAAGGGAAAACGTTTGCGTTCCCTAGACTATAAAATTTGTTATTCTTTAGGAGGAATACACTATGTCAACTAAATTCATGAAGAGCGCAGCTGTACTTGGTACTGCTACTCTTGCTAGCTTGCTTTTGGTAGCTTGCGGAAGCAAAACTGCTGATAAAGCGGCTGATTCTGGTTCATCTGAAGGTAAAGAACTTACTTTATACGTTGAAGACCAATATAAAGCATTTGCTGAATCAGCTGCACAAGCTTACGAAAAAGAAGCTGGAGTAAAAGTTACTATCAAAACAGGAGACCAAATGGGTGGTCTCGATAACCTTTCTCTAGATAACCAATCTGGTAAAGCTGCTGACGTTATGATGGCACCATACGACCGAGTAGGTAGCCTTGGTAAAGACGGACAACTTTCAGAAGTGAAATTGAGCGACGGTGCTAAAACAGATGATAAAACTAAATCTCTTGTAACAGCTGCTGACGGTAAAGTTTACGGTGCTCCTGCTGTTATCGAGTCACTTGTTTTGTACTATAATAAAGACTTGATTAAAGAAGCTCCAAAAACTTTTGCTGACTTGGAAAACCTTGCTAAAGATAGCAAATATGCCTTCGCTGGTGAAGATGGTAAAACAACTGCCTTCCTTGCTGACTGGACAAACTTCTACTATGCATACGGACTTCTTGCTGGTAACGGCGCTTACGTATTTGGTGACAACGGTAAAGATCCTAAAGATATCGGACTTGCAAACGAAGGAGCTATCACTGCTATCAACTACGCTAAAACTTGGTACGAAAAATGGCCTAAAGGTATGCAAGATACGGAAGGAGCTCCAAACCTAATCCAAACTCAATTCCAAGAAGGTAAAACAGCTGCTATCATTGATGGTCCTTGGAAAGCTCAGGCCTTCAAAGATGCTAAAGTAAACTACAGTGTTGCGACTATCCCAACTCTTCCAAACGGTAAAAACTATGAAACATTCGGTGGTGGTAAAGCTTGGATCATCCCATCAAGTACTAAGAACCTTGAAGCTGCTCAAAAATTTGTAGACTTCCTTGTTTCAACTGAAGAACAAAAAGCCTTCTATGATAAAACTAACGAAATCCCAGCTAACATTGAGGCTCGTTCATATGCTGAAGGTAAAAACGATGAGTTGACAACAGCTGTTATCAAACAGTTCCAAAACGCTCAACCAATGCCAAACATCCCTCAAATGTCAGCTGTTTGGGACCCAGCTAAAACAATGCTATTTGAAGCTGTAAGTGGTAAGAAAGATGCTAAAACAGCTGCTAATGATGCTGTAACATTGATCAAAGAAACAATCCAACAAAAATTTGGTAACTAATTGATTGCTTCAAGGGAGATAATTCAAACATCTCCCTTGATTTTTAGATACACTGACAATGTTTTCAGTAGTTTTACTGATTAGCATCGAGCTCAACGCTCGTATCTTATGAAAGGAGCACTCATGGAACAACAACCAAAAAAAGCAGCCTTGCTTTCATTGATTCCTGGGTTGGGGCAAATCTATAATAAACAAAAAGCTAAAGGTTTTATCTTCCTTGCTGTAACAGTAGTTTTTGTCCTCTATTTTATAGCACTTGCAGCACCTGAATTGAGCAACTTGATCACACTTGGGGAAAAACCTGGCCGTGACAACTCTCTCTTCATGTTGATTCGTGGTGCATTTCACTCTATTTTTGTAATTGTTTATCTAGCCTTTTATATTCTCAATATTAAAGACGCTCACACTATTGCAAAACGTATCAATAATGGCATCCCTGTCCCATTGACACTTAAGGATATGATTAAAGGTATCTATGAAAATGGATTCCCATACTTACTCATTATCCCATCTTACGTTGCCATGACATTTGCCATTATCTTCCCGGTTATTGTAACCTTGATGATTGCCTTTACTAACTACGATTTCCAACACTTACCACCAAACAAATTGTTAGACTGGGTTGGTTTGACTAACTTCACAAATATCTGGAGCTTGAGTACCTTCCGTTCAGCCTTCGGTTCTGTTCTTTCTTGGACTATTATCTGGGCTTTGTCTGCATCAACTTTACAGATTGTAATCGGTATCTTCACAGCTATTATTGCCAACCAACCATTCATCAAGGGGAAACGTATCTTTGGTGTTATCTTCCTTCTGCCTTGGGCGGTTCCAGCCTTCATCACTATCTTGACATTCTCAAACATGTTCAACGATAGTGTTGGTGCTATCAATACCCAAGTTTTGCCACTTTTTGCTAAGATTCTTCCATTCCTTGACGGGGCACTCATCCCTTGGAAAACAGACCCTACTTGGACTAAGGTTGCCTTGATTATGATGCAAGGTTGGCTTGGATTCCCTTATATCTATGTCCTTACTCTCGGTATCCTACAGTCTATTCCAAACGACTTGTATGAAGCAGCTTATATCGACGGTGCAAACGCTTGGCAAAAATTCCGCAACATCACTTTCCCAATGATCTTGGCTGTTGCGGCACCTACTTTGATCAGCCAATACACCTTCAACTTCAACAACTTCTCTATCATGTACCTCTTCAATGGCGGTGGTCCTGGTAGTGTCGGTGGTGGAGCTGGTTCAACCGATATCTTGATCTCATGGATCTACCGTTTGACAACGGGTACATCTCCTCAATACTCTATGGCGGCAGCTGTTACCTTGATTATCTCTATCATTGTCATCTCAATCTCTATGATTGCATTCAAGAAACTACACGCATTTGATATGGAGGACGTCTAAGATGAATAACTCAATCAAACTCAAACGTAGACTGACTCAAACCCTTACTTACCTCTACTTGATTGGCCTTTCAATCGTGATTATCTATCCACTGTTGATTACTATCATGTCAGCCTTCAAGGCAGGTAACGTCGCAGCCTTTAAACTCGATACTAACATCGACTTCAATTTTGATAACTTCAAAGGGCTCTTTACAGAAACCTTGTACGGTACATGGTACCTCAACACTTTGATCATCGCTTTGATCACTATGGTTGTACAAACAAGTATTATCGTACTTGCTGGTTATGCCTATAGCCGTTACAACTTCTTGGCTCGTAAACAAAGTTTGGTCTTCTTCTTGATTATCCAAATGGTGCCTACAATGGCTGCTTTGACTGCCTTCTTCGTTATGGCCCTCATGTTGAATGCCCTTAACCATAGCTGGTTCCTCATCTTCCTCTACGTTGGTGGAGGTATCCCTATGAATGCTTGGTTGATGAAAGGTTACTTTGACACCGTGCCAATGTCTCTTGATGAGTCTGCAAAACTTGATGGTGCAGGACATTTCCGCCGCTTCTGGCAAATCGTTCTCCCTCTTGTTCGTCCAATGGTTGCTGTACAAGCACTCTGGGCCTTCATGGGACCTTTCGGAGACTATATCCTCTCTAGTTTCTTGCTTCGTGAAAAAGAATACTTTACAGTTGCCGTTGGTCTACAGACCTTCGTTAGCAATGTGAAGAACATGAAGATTGCCTACTTCTCAGCAGGTGCTATCCTCATCGCCCTTCCAATCTGTACACTTTTCTTCTTCTTGCAAAAGAACTTCGTTTCAGGACTTACAAGCGGTGGCGACAAGGGGTAATATACCCCCCCGCCACCCTTTTTCATTTTTGACCTTGTACATCGATTGTCTGGTGAGAAACAAGAGCTTGCTGAGATTACCTTGTTAGTTAGTGGACGAATCATAACAAACATTCACTTTTACCAAGGATTCTACTATCCCCGCTTGAAATAAAAAACATTTCTCTATATAATACTCGTATAGAAAAGTGCCTATAGAAAGAGATTTATGTTACCATATCCATTTTCTTATTTTAATAGTATTTGGGGATTTCGTAAGCCCCTATCTCAACGTTTTGGTCTCAACTGGTTTCAACTGATTTTTACCAGTATTTTCCTGATTAGCTTGTCTATGGTCCCTATTGCCATCCAGAACAGTTCTCAGGAAACTTATCCTTTAGAAACTTTCATCGATGATGTCTACACTCCTTTGACGGATAGTGTGGTTCAGGATTTGGTTGCCAATGCAAAGATTGTAGATGGTAAGTTGAGCTATACAGGTTCATCTCCTCATCAAGCTTCTATCCAAATCGGAGACGCTTCTAGTTCAAACTTCCCTGAAGAATTACTTCTGAACTTTGAACCTGAGAAACTCATCATCAGCAAGCAAGGAAAAGAATTGACCAGCATTCGCTATCACGCGATAACGACTGAGAGCTTCCAAAGCAAGGAAAGCTTAACACAAGCCATTTCTAAAGACTGGTATCAACAGAATCGCGTCTATATTAGTCTCTTTCTTGTGCTTGGTTCTAGCTTCCTCTTTGGACTTAATTTTTTTATTGTTGCTTTAGGTGCTAGCCTCTTGCTCTACTTCACGAAAAAATCGCGTCTCTTTTCATTTAAAAGCTACAAAGAGTGCTATCATTTCATTTTGAACTGTTTAGGATTACCAACCTTACTTGCCATGATTCTCGGTCTCTTGGGGCAAAACATGGCAACTTTGATTACTGTTCAAAATATTTTATTTGTTCTATACCTGGTCACTATCTTTTACAAAACGCATTTCCGTGATCCAGACTACCATAAGTAGGAGATTATTATGCCTGTTACGATTAAAGACGTGGCCAAGGCTGCAGGGGTCTCACCCTCAACCGTAACCCGTGTTATTCAAAACAAATCAACCATTAGCGATGAAACCAAAAAACGAGTTCGAAAGGCTATGAAGGAACTCAACTACCATCCTAACCTCAATGCCCGAAGCCTGGTTAGTAGTTATACGCAGGTTATCGGCTTGGTTCTTCCAGATGATTCAGACATTTTCTATCAAAATCCTTTCTTCCCTTCTGTCCTTAGAGGGATTGCACAAGTTGCTTCAGAAAATCACTATGCTATCCAGATTGCAACTGGAAAAGACGAAAAAGAGCGCTTAAATGCAATTTCACAGATGGTTTATGGAAAGCGTGTAGACGGTCTTATCTTCTTGTATGCCCAAGAAAATGACCCCTTGGTTAAACTCGTTACTGAAGAACAATTTCCCTTCCTCATCCTTGGGAAATCACTATCACCCTTCATTTCACTTGTTGACAATGATAATATTCAAGCTGGTTTTGATGCGACAGAATACTTCATCAAAAAAGGATGCAGCCGCATTGCTTTCATCGGTGGTACCAAGAAACTCTACGTTACCCAAGATCGTCTAACAGGTTACGAGCAAGCTCTTCAAGAACACAAACTATCTCTTGATAGTCATCGTACCTTTTTCGCTGATGGATTTCTTGAAGAAAAGGGATATAAATTTAGCAAACAACTTTTTGAATACGATCCAAAAACCGATGCTGTTATCACAACAGATAGCCTCTTAGCTGAAGGTGTTTGTAACTACCTCAACGAACATCAGCTGAATGTCCCTGTTCTTAGCTTTGACTCTGTAAATCCAAAATTAAACCTAGCAGCCTATGTCAATATTAATAGTCTGGCTCTCGGACGCACTTCATTTGAGACTATTCTTCAAATCATCAATGATGTCAAAGAAAATCGTCAAATCTGCTATCGTCAAGTCATTGCGCATGAAATCATTGAAAAATAAGAAAAACCAGCTCTAACATTTTTGCTTAGAGTTGGTTTTTTGTAATCTATTTTTATAATTGATTAGTTTTCGACTTCGACAAATCGGCCTAAGATATGAACATTTTCTGAAACAGAAACAAAGGCTGTTGGATCAACTTGCTTCATGATCAGTTTAAAATCATTGAACTCTGCACGAGTGATAACCGTAATCAAAACAGCCTTACGTTCGTGGTTATAAGTTCCTTCAGCATCATGGATCATAGTGGCTCCACGGTGCAATTTATTATGGATCTTCTCAATCACTGCATCTGGATTACTAGTAACAATCATGGCCTGCATGCGTTTTTGCTTGGTGAAAACTGCATCTGTCACACGACTTGAGACAAAGATGGTAATCATGGAATAAAGGGCATATTTCCAACCAAAGGTCACTCCAGCAATCAGCATAATTGTACCGTTCACCAAGAAAGAGATACTTCCGACGTTACGACCTGTCTTCTTACGAATGGTTAGGCTGACAATATCTGTTCCGCCACTGGAGATGTTATGACGTAGCGCAAATCCGATTCCAAGCCCCATGACAACACCCCCAAAAAGGGCATTGATGATTGGATCTTCTGTCAAGACCACCACCGGCACAAACTGGATAAAGAGAGAGCTCATGGATACCGTGATAAAGGTAAAAATCGTGAACTTATGTCCAATTTGATACCAAGCCAAAATCATGAGAGGAATATTGATGGCATAAAATGCTACTGAGATTGGGAAATGAAACCCAAACCAGTGGTTACTTAGAGCAGATATAATCTGGGCCAAACCTGTCGCACCACTTGAATAAACGTGCCCTGGTTGGAAAAAGAAATTGACAGCTACTGCTGATAGAAAACCATATACCAGAGAAGCTGAGATCTTTTCATCGTATTTTTCTCGGGAGATACTTTGCAAAACACGTAAAAGCTTCACCCGATAAGCAAAGCGGCGCAGATAATGGTACCACTTTTTAGTTAGTTTCGTTTGTTTCATCTTGTTCTACTTGTAGATTGAGTTCCTCTAGTTGTTTAAGAGCTACTGTTGATGGTGCTTGCGTCATTGGGTCGCTGGCCTTGTTGTTCTTAGGGAAGGCAATGACTTCGCGAATGTTTTCTTCTCCAGCGAGCAACATGACAAAACGGTCAAGACCGATAGCCAAACCACCGTGTGGTGGGAAGCCATAGTCCATAGCTTCCAAAAGGAAACCAAACTGGTCATTGGCTTCTTCTGCTGAGAATCCAAGAGCTTTGAACATACGTTCTTGAAGTTCTTTTTGGTTGATACGAAGGCTACCACCGCCAAGCTCATAACCGTTCAAGACGATGTCGTAGGCAATAGCACGAACCTTAGCCAATTCACCTTCGAGTTCATGAGCAGTATCTGCTTGAGGAAGGGTAAATGGATGGTGGGCGCTCATATAACGGCCTTCTTCTTCAGACCATTCAAACATTGGCCAGTCAACAACCCAAAGGAAGTTAAATTTGTCGTTATCAATCAAGCCAAGCTCTTTGGCAATACGTCCACGAAGGGCCCCAAGTGTTGCATTTGCAACTTCAAGCGTATCAGCCACAAAGAGAACCAAGTCTTTATCTTCAAGACCAAGTGCTGCTGTCAAGTCTGCTTGAATGCCAGTCAAGAATTTAGCAACTGGTCCGTTCAATTCCCCATCAACAACTTTAACCCAAGCAAGACCCTTAGCACCATACTGTTTAGCTACTTCTGTCATCTTGTCGATGTCTTTACGTGAATAGTTATCCGCAGCTCCTTTGACAACAATAGCTTTAACTGCAGGAGCTTCCGAGAAGACTTTAAAGTCTACACCTTTGACCACTTCTGTCAAGTCCTGAAGCAACATCTCAAAACGAGTATCAGGTTTGTCAGAACCATAAAGAGCCATGGCATCATCATACTTCATACGAGGGAATGGCAGCGTTACTTCGATCCCTTTTGTTTCCTTCATTACGCGCGCAATCAAGCCTTCTGTGATATCTTGGATTTCTTGCTCAGTCAAGAATGAAGTTTCCAAGTCGACCTGGGTAAATTCAGGTTGGCGGTCACCACGCAAATCTTCATCGCGGAAACATTTGACGATTTGGTAATAACGGTCAAATCCAGCATTCATCAACAACTGTTTTGTGATCTGCGGACTTTGAGGAAGAGCGTAAAAATGCCCTTTATTAACACGAGATGGCACCAAATAGTCACGCGCTCCTTCTGGTGTTGACTTAGAAAGGAATGGTGTTTCTACGTCGATAAATTCCAACTCATCCAAGTAGTTACGGATAGAATGAGTTACCTTGGCACGAAGTTTAAGGTTTTCCAACATTTCTGGGCGACGAAGGTCAAGGTAACGGTAACGTAGACGCGTATCATCGTTCGCTTCAATGCCATCCTTGATTTCAAATGGTGTTGTTTTGGCTGTGTTAAGTACAGAAAGAGCCGTTACGTTCAATTCAACTGCACCAGTCGCCAATTTATCATTGGCTTGCTCACGTGCAGCAACTTGACCAGTCACCTCGATGACAAATTCACTACGAAGGCTTTCAGCTGTTGCCATCACCTCTGCAGATACTTTTTCTGGGTTGATAACCAACTGCATAATCCCTTCACGGTCACGAAGGTCGATAAAGATCAATCCACCCAAGTCACGACGACGGGCAACCCATCCTTTCAAGGTAATTTCTTGTCCGATGTGCTCCTCACGAACACGACCAGCATACATACTACGTTTCATGTTTTCTCTCCTCTTTTATTCTGTTACTATTTTACCATAAAAGCGCAGGCTCTTCATGAAAATCATCAGAAAAGTTGAGAAGAATCCTGCTATAAATGAAAAAATCCAGCAAAGTCATTCGCTGGATCTTATTTTACTTGGTATTTCTTTATTTTTTACGCTTTTCAGCAATCTCTGCAGCCTTTTTAGGGAGAACAATCTCCGTTGCATAGGCTGTCGCAAATCGCATAATACCTGCGATTGGTGCAAAGATAACTGCTAGATGGTTATAAAAGAAATCCCCTTTAAAAGCATAGGCAAGCGCTCCAATAATAAAGAAGAGTACAACTGCCTGAATTACTGCTAATAATATCACTCGTTTCATGACTTCCTCCTGAGTCTATTATAGCATGAGAATCATTAAAAATCCGATTAAATTATTTAAAGCATGTAAAGCAATGCTATATGCCAAACCACCTTTGCTGACATAAGCTAAGCCCAAGCTCAAACCGAGGGAACCATACACTAGGAATTGTTGAGGAGTGCCAGGGAAATGAACGAGGGCAAAAATGATACTACTTACAAGTAGAAAGAGAGCTGTCTGCTTGACATTATCCTGTTGAGGGAAGACATAGCGGGCCAACATACCTCTAAAGGTTAACTCTTCTGTAAGTGGCGCAAAGACCACTATCATAAAGAAAGAGAAGAGAGGTTGACTATGAGTCAATTGTTCTGCCGTCTGTTGATTGACTGATGGATCATTTGGCAAAAAGAATTGAGCAACAATGACAAGGGCCCATACCAAGGCAGGCAACCAGATGTATTTGTTAAGGGCTGTTTTTTCAATCGTAACGGTTCCTGTCTTATACCACTTGTAGGTAACGAAGGTGAAAATTCCTGCTAATAAGACATAAATTGGGACAGCAACATATTCAGGCGCACCCATTTTCATGGCTTCTAAGCCTACGCCCTGAATAAAACTATAGACCATAATAAATGATAAGAAAGTAAGACTATACCAACCGATATTTTGAAGTGTTTTCATAATGTTCTCCTATTTGCCTTTATAACTATTTTTCAATACAAAGAGACATGCTAGGCCTAGAACAAGGACCCATGACAATAAAAGACCAAGATTTCCCAGAGACAATTCACCTCCACCTTCTTTTAATAGACCTACAAAAGGACCGATAAAAGAATAGTCCAACAGTTTTTGAACCGTATCATTTTGAGAAGCAATCGTGGGTAAAAAAGAGACAATTAACATAGGAAAGATACTATAGACTTGCGCTTTAGATTGAGTATCTGATACTGCACCGATTAGAAGGTTGAGAAAAATAATACAAATAGTTGCTAGGAGCAAATAGATAGCATAGGCAAATAAATAACCAGATACATCTACTTTAAGATAGATGGGAAGTACAATCATAGCAAGTAACATTATCAAAATAGGAAGAACGAGCATACTGAAAGTATATTCTGTTGCTGTCACACCACTTAGAATGAGTGATTTGAGATTTCGTTTTTCCTTATCTTCTGCCATCATTATCGATACTATGTAACCACTTCCCATGCTCAAGACCATCGTCAAGCTAGCAGATAGTAAAAATAGGCTCACTTCTCCATTCTTATTTAAAAATTCATTTAATAAAACAGCAATACCAAAAGGCATCAATAAAGTTGCTAACAAAGTTGAATTGCTAATAAGAACTTGTAGTCTTAACCATAGTAGGGCATTTAATTTTCTAAACATCTAACTTTTCTCCTGTTAATCTGATAAAGATCTCTTCTAAAGTTGGCTCACAAGAGTGAACGACCATCAAATCTGTCGTGTCTAAATGCGGCAATTCTTCAAACAGAACTATTTGTTCTCTTCCATTTTTATAACCTACACGTACTTTCTTATCCACATGGTATTTTTGAATAATCTCTTGTGGACTTCCATACTCTATTAAATTACCCTTATTTAAAAGAGATAAGCGATCACAAAGCAAAGTTGCTTCATTCATATCATGCGTGGTCAGAAAGATAGTTGTCCCAGCTTGCTTTAATTCTTGAAGTAGGGTATGAATCATCTTAGATGTTGTAGGATCTAGCCCACTGGTTGGCTCATCTAGAAAGAGAATCTTAGGAGCATTAAGAAGGGCACGAGCCAAGAACATTCGTTGTTTCATTCCTGTAGACAGTTTTTCTGCGATAACATCTTTAGCATCTACCAAACCAACCTGTTGGAGCACCTGATCTACTCTATCTGACTTGAGACCATATAACTTAGCATAGATGAGAAGATTTTTATAAAGACTCATCTTTTCATAAAAACCACTGCCATCACTAACAATACCAATTTGTTCCAAATCATTTGAGGTTAAATCCTGAGAATTCTTGCCTAACAAAACTGTTTTACCTTGATCTGCAGCCAACTGACCTGTTAAGACATTGATCATGGTTGTTTTACCTGAGCCAGAAGGACCAAGAAAACCAAAGATTTCACCCTCCTTAATCTCAAAAGAAATCTGATGAAGAGCTTTTTTGCTCCCAAAACTTTTGCTTACATTTTCAACACGTATCATAGAAACTCCTTTATTTAAAATAACGTTTCACCATAGGTAACTGCATCACATTGATATAAATATGGATTGCTCCGACAAGCAAGAAGGCTAGTAACTGAATCTCTCCTGTCAGTAAAGAAAAGAGAGCAATCAGAAAGTACAAAGCTGGCAAGACATACTGATGTAATTGGAATAAAATCCGAAAACTCTGTTCCAAATTAGCCTGGCGCTCCCCTTCATCGTAAGAATTGACATAATCTAAGATATCCTTTGGCATAGAGAAAAATACCATATCAAACTGACGCACAATCGCAATGGTTTTATAAAAATATTTTTGAGCATTAAAAATCAACACTAATCCCAAAAAAGAAAGAGATAAGGTTAGATTGCTTCTATTTAGTATAACCACTTCACTTGCTGAAATGAAGAGAGCCAATAAAATCGCTACGTTTGTAATATTAAAAGCAATGTTACCAAACTCAAGATTCCGGTACATTTGCACATAATAGGTTTCATTCAGGTCATCATCCATATCCTCTTGATACAAGGAATGAAATTTTCTGCTTTTCTTTAAGAAATTGAACGTCAAAAGAATGCTAATGAAACCTAACAGTAAACAAATAGTTGATATCCAGGGTATCAAGACTTTTACATCTAAAATAACTTCGTAGGATTCGGCACCGGCCTTAAACATCCCTACAAACATGCCCAAGAAACCTCCAAAGACAACAGCTGCTAAAAATAATAATAATCCACGTTTCTTTTCCATCTTTTAACCTCTTTCTAAAACAATCCAGCCAACCACTGACCAAAGGCTTTACCTGATTCAAAAATAGCGGTCAAGCCTTCTGTTCCAAGTGACACCAAAATCAAACAAACAGCAAGTAAGAGAATAGCTTGGTTTCTAGCTTTTTTTGCTCCATCCCCCAGGGGCTCATCCCCAAGCCAACCTGCTAGATAAGCATAGAGGGTCACTGTTATAATCCCCATCTCCGTCGAAGAGAGAAACAAGAAGAGCGTCACCAAACGAACGATGTTGGTTTGGATGTTAAAATAATTTCCTAAACCTGCACAAACACCTGCAAGTGCTTTGTCTTCAGTATCTACTTGAAAACCTGCTAAAAACTCTTTCATAACTTTTCTCCTTTTACGAGCTCTTTAAACTTTATTTTTTTCTCTACCCATCTAAAGACTAATAGTAGCACTAAATTTATCCAGAAGAGATATTTACTTTCAACGACAGTAAACCAACCAAATAAGGTTCCAATCATAGCCAAAAGATTAACGATAAACACAACTATACATAGATAATAAATCACTTTATACTTGTTCATCACTCATCCTCCTCCAAGCGAAAGACTGACTCGACTGGCTCATGGAATATCTGAGCAATCTTCAGGGCAATGACGATAGATGGCGTGTACTCATCTCGCTCCAGTAGACTAATGGTCTGCCTGGACACGCCTGCTAGCTTGGCCAGTTCAGTTTGATTAAGGCCATCGCGAGCCCGAAGCTCTTTTAGACGATTTTTTAGTTGCATGTCACACACCTACTTTCCGTCAAATTCAACGGTTTGGATATCCTCAATGCGTTGTAGTTTGAATTTTTCTTTTCCTTTTTTATTTACACGGCGTAGCTTGACCCACTCCTCATCAACATCTACAACTTCCCAATTGTCTGTCCCAAAAACTTGTCCAAAGATTGTTGGTTTTTTCCCAATCAATTCTTTTAATAATCTTGACATTTCTTTATTTCCTTTCTGTTTTTGCTCAATTCTTTTGATTTTATTCTCTAGTTTCTTGACCCTTTGGGTATGATAGAGATAAAACATAAACACAAGAGGTACAAATCCTAATGCCCACATAATTGTTCCTTTCTCCTTTTCTCTTAACTTGATTATATTGTAACACATCTTTTTCTTTTTGACAAGCATATTTGTCAAAAAGTTTATGATTTTTGTCATTTTGCAAAAGAAAACGGTCAGGAGTAAGATCCTGACCAGTTTATCTGTTATTAATACTCTTCGAAAATCAAATTCAAACCACGTCAGCGTCGCCTTACCGTACTCAAGTACAGTCTGCGGCTAGCTTCCTAGTTTGCTCTTTGATTTTCATTGAGTATAAAATCCTAATTTTGCAAAGATTTCTGAGAAGTTTTGGCTGATATCACCAAGCGAAACTTGAACTTCTTCTCGAGTTTGGTTGTTCTTGACTGTCACTTGTCCGCTTTCGACTTCGCTCTCTCCAAGAGTGATAAGAGTCTTAGCAGCAAAAACATCGGCTGACTTGAATTGCGCTTTGAGTTTACGGTTGAGGTAATCACGCTCTGCTTTGAAACCTTGTAGGCGAAGAGCTTGTACCAACTCCAAGGCTTTAAGATTTGCTCCTTCACCGAGAACGGCGATATAGACGTCTAGGGCGTTTTCGATAGGGAGAGACACACCTTGCTTTTCAAGGATGAGAAGCAGACGCTCAACACCAAGTCCAAAACCAAATCCAGCAGTCTCAGGACCACCAAAGTAAGCAACCAAGCCATCATAGCGACCACCTGCACAAACTGTCAAGTCATTGCCCTCAATCTCTGTGATAAACTCAAAGATGGTGTGGTTGTAGTAGTCCAGACCACGTACCATATTGGTATCGATGATATAGGCTACTCCGAGATTTTCCAACATCTGACGAACAGCATCAAAGTGAGCTTGGCTTTCTGCATCCAGATAATCCAAGATAGATGGTGCATTCTCTACTGCCACCTTGTCTTCTTTTTCCTTAGAGTCCAAGACACGGAGAGGATTTTCCTCCAAGCGACGTTGGCTATCCTTAGACAAGGTCTCCTTGAGCGGTGTTAAGTAGTCAATCAAGGCTTGACGGTAGGCCGCACGGCTTTCAGGATTTCCAAGAGTGTTGAGGTGTAGTTTGACACCTTGAATTCCGATTGCTTTCAAGAAGTGGGCTGCCATAGCGATCGTTTCTACATCGGTAGCTGGATTGCTAGAGCCAAAGCACTCCACACCAATCTGGTGGAATTGGCGCAAACGACCTGCTTGTGGGCGCTCATAGCGGAACATAGGTCCCATGTAGTAGAACTTGCTTGGTTTTTGAACTTCTGGTGCAAAGAGTTTGTTTTCCACATAAGAACGAACGACTGGAGCAGTTCCTTCTGGACGGAGGGTAATATGACGATCTCCCTTGTCGTAAAAATCGTACATTTCCTTGGTTACAATATCAGTTGTATCTCCCACAGAACGACTGATGACTTCGTAGTGCTCAAATATTGGGGTACGTACTTCTGCGTAGTTGTAGCGTTTGAAAATTTCACGCGCAAAGCCTTCAACGTACTGCCATTTGGCAGACTCAGCAGGTAAAATATCCTGCGTTCCTTTTGGTTTTTGTAATTTCATAGGGAATCCTCTTTATAACTTAATAGTCCTATTTTACCATAAATGAGAAGATTGGGACAGTGTGAAAAGAAGACTAACACCTAAATTTCATTTTTGAGATTAAGACTAGCTAGGAGAATCGCAAGCAAAGAAAGACCAACAAACAGAGCCCATGTTAACTGTATATCCCATACTGCCACCAGTGAAAAACAGGCCGTCCCCACTGGTATAGATAGAGTAAACAACAAACCTAAAAAATTACTGGTACGAGAGAGAACCTCTGGAGCAAGATTTTTCATGAGCAGAGCACTAATCTTTGGAGAAATTTTCCCAGAAACATACATGGTAAAAAAGACGAAAAGCATCCCTAGCAAGACTTGGTTTAACAAATTAGATAGACCAACTAGACTGGCTCCTAATGTAACCCACATCATCAATCTAGGCAGAGATTGCTTCCCAAAATAATCATTGCCAGTAAGGCTACTGATGATAACTGCTAATAAGGTAATCAATTGTAAGATAAACAATGCATCCTTGTAGGAAAAATTCAGTAAGGAATGATTTAAAAGGAAGATGTTATAGATACCACCTAAGGCACCACCCAAAGCATTGATAATCAAGATAGCAAAGAGCATAAAACCAAAGTTTTTATGTCCACTTTTAAGAAAAACGAGACGTAAGTTTCGGTAAATCGTTAAAAATTGATCTTTGATAGAAAGTTTCTCATTTTTCAGTGATTTACTATCAACAAGTGGAGTTGATAAGCTTAATTCAGCCCTTCCTAAAAAGAGAATGAGAGCTGACACTAGGAAAAATATGGCATTGATTCCCGCTACGAGCGAAAAGTTCTGTGTTGACACCCCTAATAGCCAAACTCCAAAAGCTTGGCCGCCAATCGCAGAGATGTAGGTAATAAACTGAGAAAAGGAATAGCCCTCCATCAGATCTGACTCTGCTACCTTTTCTTTAACGAGAGGCATTCGCAAGCCACCAGCAAAATCACTGGCTACATCACTAAGGACATTGATGAGGCAAAGGGTCGAAAAGGCAAAGAAACTAGCTTGCTGAACAACTAGGGCTGCTAGAAAAAATAAAACCGCCTGAAATAAACCGACATAGGTCATCCATTTGACCTTGTCCTTGGTATAGTCTGCCCGAATTCCCACAAAAACTGTAAAAAGAGTTGGAAGCATCATCACAACATTCGCCATGGCAACGGAAACAGAAGCCTCTGGTAAAGTCGAAGCGTAGACCACAAACACTAAATTAAAAATGGAAGCTCCAAAAGCATTGAAAAATCGTGATAAGCTCAAAACTCTGTATGCTTGATTTCTTAGTAATAGTTTCATATAGATTCCTCTCTTTCTCATATACTACTTTTATGGTAGTTCTAGTATAGCATCAAGAATCCCTCGAGAAGACATTTTTGAATATATGCAACAGACTAAACTGATAACGAAAACGCTAGAATTTGTCTAATGCTAATAAGTATCTTCACAGTCCTATCGTTTCAAGTTATTTTATCTAGTTGCAGATATTCAACACTTCATGGCGCTTCTATAATAGTCAGCAGATCTGCTACAACCAATCATCTCAAAAATACGAATAGCATCCTCCATCTTTCTCTGCCCTTCCTCTACTCTTCCTTGCTTACTATCAAGCAAACCTTCTGCCCAGAGGTAGACTATTCGAAAATAGGTTTCATTTTCTTCAAAGAAGTTCTTTTCAATGTGTTTTTTAAAATAGAGGGCATTGGTAAAATCATCAATTTCAATACAGGCCATAAAAGCATTGAGGAGCAAGGTATGCATTATATTTCGATTTTTCCCAACTCCTTGCAAGAAATCTGACTTCCGCAACATTTCTCGAGTGTACTTTGTCAAAAGCTGGACTGATAAAAGAGGAGAGCAGGAAGAAAAGAACAACAGTTCATAGTGCCCCCAAATTTCGACAGAAAATAGATAATCATGTAGGACTCTTTCTTCCTCAGCGGTCAATGTAACCGTCTCATCAATAGCTTTCATATAGGATTTTATTAAAATCGCATTGAGAATGTGTTGTTGTCTATCTTTTGAAAAAGGAAGTTGTTGATATTCTCTCTGGTAGAGAGTGCGCAAGGATGTCAAATCTTGAGGGTCAATAGCCTCAACTATTCTGTTTCTAAATTCAGAATAGGCATCCTGATGAAAACCTCTCGCCAAAAATAACAATTCTTCCATACTCGCATGAATATTCTCCAAAGCTGTGATTAACTTTGGAGCAGATATTTCACTCTGACCATTTTCAAAACGCGACAATAAGGATGCTGAAAAGCGTCCACCTGTTGCTTTTCTCAAGGAAATTTTTCTTGATTCTCGTAGCTCTTTAAAAACTTTTCCTAAATTCTTCATCCTCTTACCACTCGTCTTTTATTTTTTCCTATTTTACCACATTTCCTAATAAATACTAGTTCCAAGCTAGCATTTACAATCTGAGCTAGGCATGATACAATGAATAACATCAGATATACGAAGGAGAACTTATGAAAAAGAATATCTTGACAACCCTTGTAGCTGCTCTTGTCTACTTTCTCTGTATCGGAGTGGGGGTTCTACTAGGGAACCTTGTCGACCACACTGGAAATATGTTTTACGCCCCTGCCTTTTCTGCTCTTGTGGGTGGTAGCGTCTATATGATCCTTTTAGCAAAAGTGCCTCGTTTTGGAGCGATTACTACGATTGGACTTGTAATTTCTCTATTTTTCCTCGGGAGCAAGCATGGTGCTGGAGCCTTTCTGCCAGGAATTATCTGCGGTCTTGCAGCAGATGGCATCGCTCACCTAGGCCACTACAAAGATAAGGTCAAGAACCTTCTTTCCTTCCTAGTTTTTGCTTTTGGTACTACTGGTCCCATTCTACTCATGTGGTTGACCCCTCAAGCCTATATCGCAACTCTAGTCGCTCGTGGAAAATCTCAGGACTATATCGATCGCATTATGGTTGCACCGAATCCTGCTAATATCCTCCTCTTTATCACAAGTGTTCTCATCGGCGCTTTGCTTGGCGCCTTGATCGGACAAAAACTTAGTAAAAAATTTGCAGATAAAATGTGTTAGAAAAAGAGCTACTAAGCTCTAAGAAGGTAGACAAACCCTTTCGGTAATTAAAGAAGCTTGGTTACTACATCTTGAAAACTCTTAGAAATGCAGATATAATGCTATTTTTACTCAATGAAAATCAAAGAGCAAACTAGGAAGCTAGCCGCAGGCTGTACTTGAGTACGGCAATGTGATGTTGACGTGGTTTGAAGAGATTTTCGAAGAGTATTAAGAGTTTTTTTATTTTCTCTAATAATAGAAAAAGATTGAAGAAAATTGTCCACAACGAACTTTTTCTTCAATCTAAGAGCCAGCTGGCTCTTTTTTATTTATGACTTAATTTCTTGGTCAAGAAGTCTCCCAAGAATTGGATTGTAAAGATAATAAAAATGATAATGATGGTTGCCAAGATAGTCACATCGTGATTGTAGCGGTTAAATCCATAGGCGATAGCTACGTTACCAATACCACCTGCTCCGACCGCTCCCGCCATGGCTGTTTCACCGACTAGTGAAATCAAGGTTACAGTCGTCACACGGATTAAATCTGGAAGTCCTTCTGATAGGTAAACACCCACGATATCCCAGAATGTTGCTCCGCTAGCTTGAGCCGCCTCAATGACACCACCATCTAGCTCAGCCAATACCACCTGTACTTGACGGGCAAAGAAGGCAAAGACTGCAAAAGATAGGGGTACGATAGCCGCATTTGGACCAATGCTTGTTCCTACGATTAGATGAGAGAAGGGTGACAAGACTGCCAAGAGAATGATAAATGGTACCGCACGGAAAATAGAGGTAATCTTATCCAAAATCCAGAAAACAACTTTATTTTCCAAGACACCACCTGGAGCTGTCAAGACAAGGAAAAGCCCTGCAACCAGTCCTAGGAAACCTCCGATGATAAAGGAAAGAACCGTCATATAAAGAGTCAAGTAGATAGCTGTTCCCCAGCCAGCTTGACCAGACCAACCCATCTTGTAGACGTTTGGTAAGTATGATTTAATTAATTCTGCCATCTTACTGTCCTCCCTTCAATACTTTTAGTTGCACACCTGCCTGACGGATGGCCTCTTGAGCGCTTACCAAGGCTTCTTTTTCCCCTGACAAGACAACCACAAGCTCACCAACAGGAGTACCATCCAAAATTTCGATGTTTCCATAGAGAATATTTGCTGTTACTTGGTAGTGCTTATACAATTCATTTAAAAGTGGCTCATCTGTAGAAGCTCCTGCATACTTGAGTTGTACCAGAATACTATTGTCAGATAAGTGCTCTACGATTTCTTGTTTCTCAATCTTGACCATAGCTTCGTCAATACCTGTCGCAGTCGAGATGAAGTCCTGAGTCAATGGTTGCTTAGGATCTGAGAAGATTTCAAGAACGCTACCTTCTTCAATCAAGCGACCGTCTTGCATAACGGCTACACGGTTAGCAATGTCTTTGACAATCTGCATCTCGTGTGTAATCAAGACAACGGTCAAACCTAGTTTTTGGTTCAAATCTTGCAGCAAAGCTAAGATTTGCTTGGTTGTCTTAGGGTCAAGGGCAGAAGTTGATTCATCTGAAATCAAGATTTTTGGATCATTTGCCAAGGCACGCGCAATAGCCACACGTTGTTTTTGACCTCCAGAAAGCTGTGAAGGGTAGTTTTCGGCACGGTCCGCAAGACCAACCAAGTCAAGCAGTTTAGCTACTTTAGCCTTCTTTTCTTCCTTGCTGAGTCCAGAGTGTTTAAGGGCAAAGGCTACATTCTCCTCTGCTGTCTTCTGGCTCATCAGGTTGAAATGCTGGAAAATCATCCCGATATCCTGACGTTTACGACGCAACTGCTCTGCCGTCAAGGTAACCTTGCCATCAAAAATCACATCGTCGTCAATAGTAATTTTCCCTGCAGATGGTTTTTGCAAGAGGTTAATAACACGAACTAGGGTTGATTTCCCTGCTCCAGAATATCCAACGATTCCGTAGATATCCCCTTCTTGAATGTGAATGGTCACATCCTTGACCGCTGTAATGGTTCTTTTCTTTTGGTGAAAAGTCACATCGATCTGATCTAACTTAATAATATCTCTACTCATAGCTTCTAATCAGCTCCTCTACTAATTCAATATGGGTATAATAATCGGCGATTCGCACATTTTCATCTCCACCATGGTCTCGGCTATTAGCATTTCCAAGTCCAAAGGCAATCATGGGTACTTCTAAGGCATCAAAAACCGTATGCATAGGTCCTGTCCCAGCTGTAGTCGGCAAGACTGAAACGCCCTGTGGATAGAATTTCTTGGCCAACTCGATTACATTGAGAATGGCTGGCGCACTCATATCGCTCCGATAGCTCATCTCACCCAAGGTATAGTACAATTCTACCTTATCAAAGCCGTTTTTGTCTAGTTGTTTCCGGATTTTATCCAAAACATCATGTGGTTCCAAGCCTGGAACCAATCTAACTTCTAGCTTGGCACTAGCCTCAGCCGGTAGAATCGTTTTAACTCCTTGCCCCTGATAACCAGACTGGATCCCTTCGATATTGAGTGCTGGTTCAAAGAAGAAACGTTTGAGAAAGGCTGTACGTTCCTCTTGTAAAAGTGGCAATTCCAAGCCATAAATCTGGCTGATTTCCTCTGGATTGCGTTGGGCATAGGTTTCAACCAAGGCTAACTCACGTTCGTTCGGTTCCTGCACATCATCGTACAAACCTTCTACCAAAATACGCCCATCAGCAGCACGAAGACTGGTCAAGGCTTGGATCAGGTACCAGGGAGCTGACTCCACAATACCACCATAGCTAGAATGGATATCGACGTCTGCACTCTTGACCTTGGCATCAAAGGTCACAATTCCCTTGTTTCCACCAGAGATTTCTAACTGTTCTAAGGCATTCTTGGTCCCTTGCTCCCAGATCAATAAATCTGCCCCACGGAGTTTATCTGCATGTTTTTCTAGATATTTATCTAAGTCCATAGAGGCAGACTCTTCAGCTCCTTCCATGATGAAGCTGATATTGACAGGCAGATCATCATGATGTTGCATATATTTTCTCAAAGCACTCAAACGAGCTGTGATATGCCCCTTGTCATCATCAACCCCGCGTCCATACATGATGCCATCACGCACAGAAAGCGTAAATGGATCCTCTGTCCAGACTTGGTCGCTATCCGCAGGTACTGTGTCATAGTGGTTGTAGAAAATGATAGTCTTGGCATTTGGACGTGAACTTTTAAAATGCGCCATGACAAAGGGTGCCGTATAACTCTCATCAATCTCGACCTCTGCACCTACACGCTTGAAGATCTCGCCTAGATAACGAGCCACCTCTTTAAGGCCGACTTGTTGGGCAAAGACTGATTTTTTAGAAATCAGGGTACGCAAAACTTCAAAGTAATGTTGCGCTACATGATCCTTTTCAAACTTTTCAATTTGTTCTTCTTGGCTAGGGAAAACCATTTTCTCTCTACCTTTCTACTAGGACTTGTACCTTTGGAATCAATACAAGTGGATATTCCTTTTCTTTAGTCTCTATATAAAAGCAAGAGGTGGAAAAATCTCTCCC
>NZ_KV794226.1 GCF_001808705.1 Streptococcus sp. HMSC074B11
ACGCGGTTTGAAGAGATTTTCGAAGAGTATAACATTGCCAAACTTCTAAAAAAAAGGTACAATGTAACAAAATCATGAGAGGTCTGGGATGAAGCAAGAAAGCAAATATGAACAAGTCGTTCACTATCTAAAAAATGAGATAGAATCAGGTAGATTTCCCACTGGAAGTCGCCTACCATCTATCCGAAAACTTAGTCAAGATTTTCACTGTAGCAAAGACACCATACAGCGCGCACTCTTAGAACTCCGATACGAGAAATATATCTACTCCAAACCTCAAAGTGGTTATTATGTATTGGAGCAACAAACCAGTCATGAAGATCTAATTATCTCAGTCAATGATGAACACGCAGCTGCCTATGATGATTTTCGTCTGTGTGTCAATGAGAGCTTGATTGGGCGAGAAAATTATCTCTACAACTACTATGAACATCAAGAAGGTTTAGAAGAATTACGTCAGTCTGTACAGACATTGCTCTTTGATCAAGCTATTTATAGTAAGGCAGACCAGTTGGTCATGACGTCTGGAACCCAACAAGCACTGTTTATTCTTTCTCAGATCGATTTTCCAGGTCAAGCTCAGGAAATACTGGTCGAACAACCGACCTATCATCGAATGAACCAGCTGCTACTAGCTCAAAATCTTCCCTTTCAAACCATTGAACGTCGAGTGGATGGCATCGACCTGAAAGAACTTGAGGAACAGTTTAAAAGCGGAAAGATTAAGTTCTTCTATACCATTCCCCGTTTCCACTATCCTCTGGGCCATTCTTATTCTGAAGAGGAAAAACTTGCTATCCTTGACTTAGCTGCAAAATATCAGATTTATATCGTTGAGGATGACTACCTGGGTGACTTGGATCCTAAACTGGGGCAAACCTTTCATTATCTGGATCAGCATGATTTGGTCATCTATATCAAGTCCTTTTCTACCAGTCTATTTCCTGCCCTTCGAATCACTGCCCTTCTTCTTCCAAACACTATCAAGGAAGCTTTTGTGACCTATAAAAACATTCTCGACTACGATAACAACCTTATCATGCAAAAGGCTCTATCACTCTATATTGATAGTCAACTCTTTGAAAAAAACAGACTAGCACGATTGGCACTGCAAGAAAAAAGTCAGGAGCACATCCAACAGCTCTTACAAACCTATCCCATTTCCCTACCGAGCTATCCACTTCATGATGGGCTTTTGCTTGATCTCAGGAACTATCCTAGCATCGCTAGTCTTAAACATAGTCCTCTAGAACTCGACTTCTTTGAATCTTCCTATCTAGCGAACTGCCCTTATCACTTTGCAAAAGTCCCCCTAGAAAATATTGAAGAAACATTAAGCTATTTAAAAACAGAGCTGGACTGAAATCCAACTCTGTTATTTTTTATTGTTCTACTTCTGTTAGCTTAGCAGCTTTTTCAAGATAAGTTTGGTAAGTTCCGTCATCTTTCAGTTTTTGGATGACCTTATCCACTACTTCCTTCAAATCTGAGTTACCTTTTTTGATAGCTACGGCATTTGCTTCGCCTTCTTTCATAGTCAAGCTTACTGTAGCTACTGACAAATCTGAGTTCTTAGCAGCATAGCTTAGAGCAACTGGTTCATCCATATGAACAGCATCAACCTTACCTGATTGAAGCTCATTGACTGCTTCGCCCATGTTTGTCAAAGAAGTCAACTGTGCCTTTGGAAGTTGCTCTTTGACCATGGATTCAGGAACAGTTCCTTTTTGAGCTGCAATATTAGCACTTGCTAGAGAATCTAAATCCTTGTATTTTTCAAGATCAGACTTTCTGATAAGGAAGCTAATTTTATTTTCATAGTAAGGAATTGAGAAATCAAAGACTTCTTGTCTTTCTTCAGTTGCACTGATTCCCGCAATTGCTAGGTCTGCTTTTCCTGTTTGAAGACTGGTCAAGACATTATCAAAACTCATGCTTGAAATTTCCAATTTCACTCCAAGTTCATCAGCGATTGCTTGCGCCATGTCAATATCCGCACCTACGACTTGGTTTTTACCATCCACAAGTGCTTGAAACTCAAAGGGAGCATAGTCGGGACTAGTTGCGACCACTAATTTTCCTTTTTGCTTGATGGCCTCCACTGCAGACTGCGAGCTTGAGCTAGACGATTGGCAAGCTACCAATAAGAAGCTTGCAAGAAAACTACATAAGACAAATATCCATTTTTTAAAATTCATAAATAAACAACCTCTCTATTAATTTTGTATAATTATAACTTATTCAGAAATACTTGTCAAGTTTTTCTTGCATTTTCATAAAATATAATTAAAAAATATAGAAATTCAGTGGTTAGTTTATCTATCTATTGGGAACTTATTTTCAAAAAAATCATTTATCATATCTCGATGTTGCTGGTTTACAATTGTGATATTTTGTATGTCCCTATGTTCAAAAAATCCTAATTCTAAAGTTTCGTCACTCGTAAAAACATTTTTAGAGATAGAAGTTTCAGATGCAACTAAATACAAAATTGTAAGAACTTGAGCCTCATCACCATTTGGATAACTATCTGAATATTTTGTATAAACATTTAAAAGTTTTTTCACTGTCACTTTCAGTCCAGTTTCTTCGTAAAACTCTCGAACTAACGCTTCTACAGCCGATTCGCCTAATTCAATAGCTCCGCCTGGTAATCCCCAAGTTCCTTTATCTGCTCGTTTTTGTAATAATATTTTTCCTGATTGACTTAATATTCCACATGTGAAATTTAAAATAATTTTATCTTTTCCAACTTTTTTTCTTATATTCTGTATGTAGTTCATTATTCACCTCTGACAAAGTAAATTATCTATACAATGAAAGCTTACTCTAGTAAAAAGTAAGCTTTCACAATAATTTTATCATTTGAATACTTTACAATTCAACAATCTTACCTGTTTCAAAGTAAACAACCCATTCACAGATATTTTTTGCATAGTCACCGATGCGTTCCAAGTAAGAAATAACTTGGAAATAATCACGACCTGTGACGATAGCTTCTGGATGTTTTTTGATTTCTTCTGTAGCTAGGTCTCGAATATTATCAAAATAATGGTTGATATTTTCATCCATGGTTGCAACTTCATAGGCTTGATCCACAGAACCATTCAAATAAAGTTCTAAAGCGGCTTCAACAAAGTTTTTTACTTCACGACCCATTTTTTTAATTTCTTCTTCGACTGCTGGGATGCGTTGTTCACCCTTCATACGAATGGTTGCTTCAGCAATGGATACTGCATGGTCCCCCATACGTTCTAAGTCTGACACAGCTTTTAGAACTGTTAAAACTGTACGTAAGTCTTGTGAAACTGGCTGTTGTAGGGCAATCATTTCAAATGATTTCTTTTCAAGTTTAACTTCGTATTCGTTTACTTCTGCATCTTCCTCAATGACTTCTTTAGCCATGTCACGGTCATGCGTTACAAAAGCACGTACGGTACGATTGATTTGGGAAAGAACTTCTTGTCCCATAGCATAAAACTGATTATGCAATTTCTCTAAATCTTCCTCCAATTGAGAACGTAACATCATTTATCTCCTTATCCAAATTTTCCTGAAATATAATCTTCTGTTTCCTTGTGTTGTGGGTTGAGGAACATCTTCTTGGTATCGTTAAACTCAATCAAATCTCCATCTAGGAAAAATCCTGTCTTGTCAGAGATACGAGATGCTTGCTGCATGGAACGCGTAACCAAGAGCATGGTGTATTTGTCTTTTAGACCATACAAGGTTTCCTCAATCTTACCAGCAGAAATAGGGTCCAAGGCTGAGGTAGGCTCATCCAAGAGGATAATCTTTGGACTAGTCGCCAATACACGGGCTACACAGACACGTTGCTGCTGTCCACCTGAAAGTCCAATAGCTGAATCATGCAAGCGATCCTTAACCTCATCCCAGATTGAAGCACGCTGTAAAGCTTTCTCCACAGCTTCACCCAAAACGTTCTTATCTTTTTCCCCATTAATGCGGAGACCATAAACAACATTTTCGTAGATAGACATAGGGAAGGGATTTGGTTGTTGGAAAACCATCCCGATTTCCTTACGTAATTCAACCGTGTCGGTACGCGGACTATAGATATTGTGCCCATTATAAACCACTGATCCAGTTGTCGTCACTTCAGGATTAAGGTCACCCATTCGGTTAATAGCCTTTAGAAGTGTTGATTTCCCAGATCCAGACGGACCGATAAGGGCCGTAATTTCCTTGGGGTGGAAGGATAAGGAAACACTATTCAAGGCCTTCTTTTTATTGTAATAGACTGACAGGTCTGAAACCTGTAAAATCGGTTCTGTCATACTGTTTCCTCTCTAACCAAAGTGTCCAGTTACATAGTCATTTGTTGACTGTAGCTTGGCATTTTGGAAAATATTTGCAGTTTTATCATACTCAATCAAGTCACCCAGGTAGAAGAATCCTGTATAATCACTAGCACGCGCAGCTTGTTGCATACTGTGAGTTACGATGATAATGGTAAAGTCCTTCTTCAACTCAAGCATGGTTTCTTCAAGTTGAGCTGTCGCAATCGGATCCAAGGCTGATGCTGGCTCATCCATTAAGAGAATGTCTGGTTTTACAGAAATAGCACGCGCGATACAGAGACGTTGCTGCTGACCACCTGAAAGCATCAAGGCTGACTTATGAAGGTCGTCTTTAACCTGATCCCAGAGGGCGGCCTGACGAAGTGAAGTTTCTACAATTTCATCAAGAACCTTCTTATCCTTAACACCTGCACGTTCATGTGCAAAAGTGATGTTGCGGTAAATAGATTTAGCAAATGGATTTGGACGTTGGAAAACCATTCCGATGTGTTTACGCATTTCATAAACATTGATTTCAGGACGGTTAACGTCAATACCTCGATAGAGAATCTGTCCTGTCACCTTTGCAATATCAATGGTATCATTCATACGGTTGAGACTGCGTAGGTAGGTTGATTTCCCAGATCCCGACGGACCAATCAAGGCTGTAATTTTATTTTTTTCGAATTGCATATCGACGCCCTTGATAGATTCATTTTTACCGTAGTAAACGTGTAAATCCTTCGTAGAGAGGGCCACTTTTTCTTCTGGAAAAGTAATGATATGCCTTTCATCCCAATTATATTTTGACATGGCTTCTCCTTTAGGCTGCGGTTAATTTCTTATGTAGATAGCTTCCGAGTTTACGTGCTCCAAAGTTAAAGATTAAGATAAAGATGAGGAGCACCGCAGCAGAACCTGCTGAAACAAGTGTTCCATCAGGAATAGTTCCTTCACTGTTGACTTTCCAGATATGAACAGCCAAGGTTTCTGCTTGACGGAAGATTGAGATTGGACTGGTTACGCTGAGGACATTCCAGTTTGACCAGTCAAGAGCTGGCGCAGATTGTCCTGCAGTATAGATAAGAGCCGCAGCTTCACCAAAAATACGACCTGAGGCAAGCACAATACCTGTTACAATACCAGGTAGGGCTTCGGGGATAACGACATGAAGAACTGTTTCCCAACGAGAAAGCCCAAGCGCCAAACCAGCCTCACGTTGCGTATGGTGAACGTGTTTCAAACTGTCTTCAACATTACGCGTCATCTGTGGAAGGTTAAAGACAGTCAAAGCCAAGGCACCAGAAATAATGGAAAATCCATACTCGAACTGAACTACAAAGATGAGGTAACCAAAGAGACCGACTACGACTGATGGCAGTGAAGACAAAATTTCAATACAGGTACGAACGAAGTTGGTAACACGACCTTTTTTTGCATATTCAGCCAAATAAATTCCAGCCCCCATTGATAGAGGTACAGAGATGAATAAGGTAATGACCAAAAGGAAGAAGGAATTATAAAGCTGGATTCCAATACCACCACCTGCTTGGTAAGAAGATGATTTTCCAGTCAAGAAGGACCAAGAAACATGAGGTAAGCCTCGAACCAAGATATAGAGAATCAAGGAAGCAAGGATGGTCACAATGATTCCTGCGATGGTATAGAGGACAGCTGTAGCAAGTTTATCTAATTTCTTAGCGTGCATAGTTTTTCTTTCCTCTTTCTTTCGTAATCAATTTAATCACACTGTTAAAGGCCAAGCTCATCAAAAGCAATACTAAGGCTAGTGACCAAAGAACATTATTATCAACAGTTCCCATAACAGTATTTCCGATACCCATGGTCAAAACAGAGGTCAAAGTCGCAGCAGGTGTTGTCAATGAAGTTGGGACAACGGCTGAGTTTCCGACCACCATCTGAATAGCTAGTGCTTCACCGAAAGCACGCGCCATACCAAAGACTACTGCCGTAAAAATACCTGAACGTGCCGCCTTCAAGGTTACACGCCAGATAGTCTGCCAACGAGTAGCTCCCATAGCTAAACTAGCTTCACGGTAGTGACGAGGAACTGCACGTAAGCTATCAGTTGTCATAAAGGTTACAGTCGGCAAGATCATAACAAAGAGAACGAAAATCCCTGATAAAATACCAAAACCTGTTCCACCAAAGACACTACGTACAAATGGTACGACGACCTGCAATCCGATAAATCCATAAACTACTGAAGGAATCCCAACTAGGAGTTCAATAGCAGGTTGCAAAATCTTTGCCCCTTTTGGTGATACTTCTGTCATAAAGACTGCAGCCCCAATGGCAAATGGTGTTGCAATAAGAGCTGATAGGATGGTAACAATAAAGGAACCTAAAATCATCGGAAGAGCACCAAATTGTTTCCCTGAAGGGTTCCAAGTCTGTCCAAATAAAAATTCAAAAATGTTAACACCATTGACGAAGAAGGTAGATAACCCTTTCTGAGCCACGAAAATCAAAATCATGGCTACAATGATGACAATCAAAGAAAGGCAGGCAAAAGTTAGCCCTTTTCCTAATTTCTCAAGACGAGAGTTTTTTGACGGAGAGAGCAATTTTTTAGATAATTCTTCTTGATTCATTATTGGCTCCCTTCTAGCGCTGTTACAGTCCCTGCAGCATCTTTTTCAACCTTCATTTCCTTAACTGAAATATAACCCATTCCTTTAACGATTCCATTCTGAGCTTCGTCTGAAAGGACAAAGTTTAGGAATTCGGCAACCAATTCATTTGGCTCACCAAGTGTATACATATGTTCATAAGACCACAAAGGCCAATTATTCGTGGTTACATTCTCTGAAATTGGTTCATAACCATTGAGTTTGATAGTCCCAACAGAATCATCAACATAGGCAAATGCTAGGTAGGAAATAGCTCCAGGGGTCTGAGAAACAATTGATTTGACCATCCCGTTTGAATCTTGTTCCTGACTTTGCATTGCTGATTGCCCATCCATGATCACACTGTCAAAAGTAGCACGAGAACCTGAACTTGCCGCACGGTTGATAATAGAGATGGCTAAATCTTTCCCACCGACTTCTTTCCAGTTGGTAATTTCTCCTGTGAAGATTTGTCGGAGCTGATCCGTCGTTAGATTATCAACATCTACTTCTTTATTGATAATAACAGCCAAACCTGCAACAGCTACCTTATGGTCGACCAATGCTGAGGCATCAATACCGTCTTTTTCCTCCGCAAATACATCGGAGTTGCCGACATCTACTGCTCCTGACTGAACCTGCGACAGTCCTGTACCAGAACCACCACCTTGAACATTGACTGTTTTTCCGATGTAAGCTGATGCAAATTCATCTGCAGCCGCCTCGACTAAAGGTTGGAGAGCAGTTGACCCAACAGCAGTCATAGACTCCCCACGATCAATCCAACTTGCACATCCTACTAACGAACCAGCAAGTAAAAGAGTCGCAAGAGAGAGTGTGAGTTTTTTAAATTTTTTCACTATTTGTCTCCTTGAAAATAATGATGAGTAGCTTGGAATTTCGCCCTATTCTTCTATGTTTTATGCAAAAAATCCATACTTCCACTATAACATAGAATACTGATTTTGACTAGTTTTTCACCTTAAACCTCAAGCCCTTAGGGAAATAATTCTTCAAGGTATTTCCGGTTACTTTTGCAAAACCTAAACCATTTCCAGCAACCAAAACTTGGTACCACCCATTTGGCAGACTTTCAGATAATTGAACTGTTTCACCAGCTACATATTTTACAAAGTCCTCTTGATGAATTTCGATTCCTTGATTGACTAAACTTGGTTTTAAAGCTAGGCCGAGAGCAAAACTTGGTTCAAAACGTTTTTTCTTAAAGGTTCCAAGATGAAGTCCATTTCGAGCAATTCTTAGTTTTCCTAAATCTGGTAGACCTTCTGGCAATAAATACAGTTGGTCTCCAAAAACCTGTAGGACTCCAGCCAGTTTCTCTTTTAAATGTTTCTTCTCAAAATCCTGCCATAAGGAAATCTGTTCTCGAGAGAGGTTGGATTTAGAAGGCTTGAACTTAGAGACTTTATTTTCCCCTCGAAATTGCAAATGGGCAACAAACTGTCCTTCTCCCTTAAAGTGATGTGGATACATTCTAGCGGCTTCAGGTAAGTCAATCCCAGGGACCATTCCATTGATATGTTGAACTGGGATCAATTCAAAATCATAGCTATCCAGTAACCATTGGACAATTTCTTCATTTTCCTCTGGAGCCCAGGTACAGGTAGAATAGACCAAACGACCACCAGCAGCCAACATGGTGACTGCATCCTCTAGAATTTCACGCTGCAAGTCAGCACATTGGCTTGGATATTCTACACTCCAATAATCCATAGCATCTGGCTGTTTTCGGAACATTCCTTCTCCAGAACATGGAGCATCTAGAACAATTAGGTCAAAATATCCCTTAAACACTTTAGCCATACGATCGGCAGATTCATTGGTCACAACTACATTTGACGCTCCAAACCGTTCCATATTTTCAACCAAAATCTTTGCTCGCTTGCTAGAAATTTCATTGGAAACAAGAAGACCTTCACCTGCAAGATAGGCTGCCAGTTGAGTGGATTTACCACCTGGTGCGGCTGCCAAATCCAAGACCTTCATACCAGCCTTTGGTTGAGCTACTTGTGCAACCATTTGTGCAGCAGGTTCTTGGGAATAGACCAAGCCTGTTACATGCTCAGGTGATTTCCCTGAAACCTTGCCATAATAGCCCCAGGGTGTATTTGGAATAGCATCTGAAAAAGAAACTTGGCTTTCTTTTAAGGGATTGATGCGAAAGGCGGAAACTGCCTCATCATCAAAAGAGGCAAGAAAAGCTCTTGCCTCATCTCCCAATATTGCTTCATATTTTTTTACAAATCCTTCTGGAAATTGCATGTAAGTTTATTTCCTTTCATAGATATAGGATTGGATTTCTGCCAACTTGTCAGTTGGAACCATCATAATTGGTTGTCGTGTCTGAAAATCCACCGGTTCTCCAGTTAAGGTTACAATCTGATACCCTAAACTTTCTCCTATAATACTAGCTGCAGCATAATCCCAAGGTTGAAGATAGGTGATATAGGTCAATAGCTGACCTGAGAGGATTTTTGAAAAACTGATAGCTGCACTTCCATATATTCGCACACCAAGTGAAGCATTAGCCAATTCTGCTACACCCCAAGCGTTTGTTTCCAACATACCAGCATTACTCGCAATTAGAAAATCACGCAAGGGCTTATCCTTAAAGTTCGGCAAGAGTTCTTCATTGAGACAGGCCTGAAAAGCACCTCCTCCATGATAACAATGACCTTTCATGACATCATAAATGATCCCAAACTGACCCACACCGTTTTCAAAATACGCTACCATAATGGCGAAATCTTCACCTTGTGCGACAAAGTTGTTAGTACCATCAATGGGATCAATGACCCAAACAGATCCATATCCAACTGAAGCACGTAGACAGCCCTCTTCTGCACAAAATTGGTCATCAGGATAATGCGAACGAATCCGATCAACCAAAAAATTCTGAACTTCCTTGTCCAAACGAGTCACCAAGTCTGTAGGAGATGATTTTCTCTCAATATGCAATTCTTCCTGCATGTGAGCTAGAATATAGTCTCCTGCTTCCTTGACAATCTCTTTGGCAAATACAAATTTATTTTCCAAGCGAAATCTTCCCTTCCCCTTGTTCTTTAGCTAATTGGACAACTCGATAGAAGGAATAACCACTCGCAGATTCAAATTCACGGCCCAAGCGTTTCTCTTCACTCTTGCTTGGAACAACCGCTTTGAATCCCTTGTAGGAATCTAGTAGTTTCTTTGCTTCTACCTTAGTCTCATAGGCTGCTTCAACATCATTAAAAAAAGAAAGCACTGAAGCAAGTTCTTCAGTGCTCCACGACAAATCTAGTGGGTAACTATACTGTTTATTCATCTAATTAATACCAGCTCTCAATGTAGCTTCTTTCAGTTCTTGTTTACGGTAACTACGAGGGAGAAAAGCACGAATCTCATCTTCATTAAAACCGATTTGCATCCGCTTTGCATCAATAATAATCGGACGACGCAAAAGACTTGGATACTGCTCAATTAAATGAAGCAACTCCGATACTGAGATACTCTCTACATCAATATTCAATTTTTGAAAAATCTTTGAACGAGTCGAGATGATGTCATCAGTACCATTTTCGGTCAAGGAAAGAATGTGTTGCAGTTCTTTTCTCGTTAAAGGGCTGGTCATAATATTATGCTCTTGGAAGGGCACTTTATGCTTCTCGAGCCAGGCCTTTGCTTTACGACATGATGTACAACTCGGTGATAAAAATAGTGTAATCATGCTTTCCTCTTCTTTACATACTTTTCTATTTCTATTATACAAAAAAATAAAGCGCTTGACTAGTTATTTCCGTAAAAAAACCTACTTTTTCAAGAAAAATAGGTTTTTTAGAATCACATATGAATGTTTTGCTTAAATATAGAAATATTCATGTTAAAAACGATAGTTTCTTCCTACATTTTATTTTGAATCAGTAATACTTTTCTTCACTTATCTATTTGTTTTTCGACTCTGGAGGTACATAAATCCAAAAATCAATTCATACAAGCAGAAAAATAGGAGAAAGGCTTGGAGGAAAAAGTTCTCTGGTAGGATGAGAATGACTGGATCTTTAGCGGGATCAAAAAGCCAGGTATTATCACCTACAAAAAGAATCTGATGAAATAAGGTAAAGAATTGTTCAAAACCAATGAAGACACCAACTAAACCAAGAACCAAAGGTAGAGAAAGTATGATTAAGAGTGCTCTACGATAAAGTGGCAGAAAACCTTTCTGAATAACTTGCTTCCAAAAAAGATAGAAAATCGGTAGAGTTACTACTGCTACTCCTTGAGCAAGATGGAAAAGTCCCTTTACAACCACAAAGTGGTGAATACCAGAGGCAGACGAAGGAAAATCCGGCATTTCCAATACTTGACTCAATGGATTGGTCAAATAATCCATCAAAACATTAAAATTATGCTGGATGGTCTGAGGTTGCAGATGAACACGATTTGTCAAGTTTAACCAAGAAATCTCCAGAGGGTAAACCAACCAAGCCAGGTAAATAGTCAATAAAATCGCAAGCGAGAGGAGAAAGAGAATACTTCCTACAAAAGTAAACTTAGTTTTCATCGAAATTCCACTCCGCTAGACTTGAGAGGACATGAGTTGGTGCAATTGGCAAATCCTCTACTTCTTCAGGTTTTGTAAATCCTGTCGTTACCAAAAGACTAGGAATGCCATTGTCAATACCAGCTCGAATATCAGTAAGATAATTATCTCCCACCATGACAATTTCTTGGCGTTCAAGTCCTAGGTGTTCAACAGCCTTGTCCATAATAATCGCATTAGGTTTTCCAATATAAACTGGTTTAACGCGAGTTGCAGCTTCAAGAAGAGTAATCAGTGAACCAGCACCAGGCAAAAGGCCACGTTCCGTCGGGATGTTCAAATCTGGATTGGTACCGATAAAATGAGCACCTTTATGGATAGCTAGGGTTGCTGTAGCAAATTTTTCATAGTCTACTTGCCAGTCCAAACCAACAACTACATAGGCTGGATTTTCTTTATCTTCGACATAACCAGCTGCTTGAATAGCTTCCTTGAGCCCTGCTTCTCCGATGACATAGACTGTCTTTTCAAGTCCTAGGTCATTCATGTAATCAATTGTAGCTAAAGTTGCAGTATAGATCGTCGATACAGGTGTGTCAATGTTAAACTGATTGGCTAACATCTCTTGAACACTTTCAGGTGTACGAGTGGTGTTGTTTGTTACAAAAAGATAAGGAATCTCTCTTTTTTGTAACTCATGAACAAAAGCCTCTCCCGCAGGGATTCTATCTTTCCCCTTATAGATTGTTCCGTCTAAATCAATTAAATATCCTTTATAAGTCATATCTTTCTTTCTAATCTTTGTTAATTTCTTGCCAAGTTATCTTTGCTTGAGCATTGGTGTCACAATCACTTGTGACTTGATGATCACTCTCTAATCCATTTAATTCATAACTAGAAGTAATCATTCCACCTGGTCGAACTTCCTTGACATATTTGAGGTTGATTTTTTTGGGGATATGATTAGTAAGGAAATCTGCTCCCATGACCTCAAAAATCCAGTCTAGGTATTTGCTGTTATTGACGTGACCATTCATATCTAAGTCATAGAAACGAACGTGGTAGTCCTTGCTTATCGCTTCTTCCAGCTCTCTATATCTTGGCCCACGGACCAGTTTCTTAGAAAACTCAGATTGATAAGGGGCGACAATTTCTGGTACTACAGGATGAACCTTTCGACTTTCACGATCCATAAGGACAAAGGTAGCTAGCATATGAATGATTTCTTGACCATCTTCATCATAAATAGTAAATCGGCGGTAGCAAAAGAGACGATTATAGGTCAAAGCTTCTGTTTCAATGGTGATTTCCTCAGCAAAACGAGGCAAACGAACCACATCGATATCATAATCTGTGATAATCCAGACCAGATTATACTGTTCTAAAACATCCTTGTCACTCACTCCCAGTTCAATTGACTGCATTCCTGATACCTGAAGGGACAACAAGATAACATCTGGTAGCTTGATATGGCCATTCATGTCAGCCATATCAAAAGGAATTTTCATCTTCATTTGATAAGTTAAGCCCATAATTTTACTCCAATATAAATCGTTCTGCTACTGTATCTCCTAAAAAGAGACCTCTCTTAGTCATACGAACACGGTCACCATCAAGCTGCATGAGACCTTGTTGAATCAAGTCTTTGACGATTTCTCCATACAGTTCCTGGAAAGACCGTTCGAATTTTTCTTCAAAGCGTGCCATGGAAACTCCTGACTTCTTGCGAAGGCCGAGAAACATCTCTTCTTCCATTTGCTCCCTTTGACTCAGGTGTTCTTCATTGATACGGGCACTCCCCTCTTCTACTGCCTTTAAATAATGGCGGATCGGTCCATGATTTTTATAACGTACACCATCTACATAACCAGATGCTCCCGCACCGATACCATAGTACTCGGCATTATCCCAGTACATGAGATTATGTCGACTTTCAAAGCCTAGCTTAGAAAAATTAGAAATTTCATAGTGCTCAAAGCCAGCTTTTTCTAGCTCTGCAATGATATACTCAAACATCTCTGCTTCTACTTCTTCTTTAGGAAGAGGTAATTTCCCGCGTCTCATACGGTTCATAAAGACCGTATGATTTTCCAAAATCAAGCTATAGAGGCTCATATGAGGAATATCAAGGGCAATAGCTTTAGCGACATTGTCCTTGACCTGATCCATGGTCTGACCAGGAAGTGCGTAAATTAAGTCAATAGAGATATTATCAAAACCAGCTAGTTTAAGGCGATCGATATTTTCATAAATATCCTTTTCAGTATGACTACGCCCAATCTTTTTCAACATTCTATCATCAAAGGTCTGAACACCTAGTGAAACACGATTAACTGCAGAATTTTGCAAGACAGCAATCTTATCAGCATCCAGGTCACCAGGATTAGCCTCAATGGTCAACTCTTCCAACATTGATAAGTCCAGGTTTTTAGTCAATCCTTCTAACAAAACTTTCAATTGAGAAGCAGACAAGGCTGTCGGTGTCCCACCACCAATATAGAGTGTACGCAATTTTTGAATATCATAAGAATGAAATTCTTGCAGTAGATGCTCTAAATAGCTGTCTACTGGCTGATTTTTAATAAAGACCTTTGAAAAGTCACAATAATAACAAATCTGTGTGCAAAACGGAATATGCACATAGGCTGATGTCGGTTTCTTCTGCATAGTATTTATTATACCACAAAGAATTCACTCAAGAAAAAAATCACCATTCTTGATTTTCTAGAAAACCAAGAAATGGTGATTCTATGTTAATTCTCTTGAAGCTCGATGACAATTTCTTGACCACTTTCTTTTTCTTCCACAACTACTTTCTCTTCCAGTTGTGATTTAAAATGATTCAAGGTTTCTTTTGAAGCTTCAGTCGCTTGTTGAGCATGATATTTTGCTTTATCAAGAACAGTGTCAAGAGTAATTTCCCCAGATTCAATCTGCTCTTTTGTTTTAAGAACAAATTCTTTGGTTTGTTCTTTGACATCCGTTAATTTTTCACAAACCTGCTCTTTAGCATACTCAGGATCTTCTTTTAGATCTTCTAAAAATTCTTGTGCTTGGCTTCTAACTTGTTTTCCTTTGTCACTTGTTAGAAACAAGGCAGCTGCAACACCTGAAACAGTTCCTAAAAGGATAGATGATAGTTTTCCCATTAGTCAACTCCTTTTTTATTTTTTAAAAAATTTACTTGCAACACGAATAGCAGACAAACCTGCACCAGTTTTTATAGTTTTTGATCCAGCAGATGATGCCTTTTTACTCAAAACACGTGCTTGTTCATTTAGGTCAGAAACAGAAACAGAAAGGTCTGCAACAGCTGTAAAGAGGGGATCGATTGTAGCAACTTTGACATTGATATCATCAACAAGAACGTTGACCTTTGTAAGCAATTCATTTGTTTGATGAAGAGTTACATCTACATCTGATGTTAAAGTTTTAACAGTTTTTTCAGTTTCATCAATTACACGACCAACTTTTTGAAGGGTAATAATCAGATAAACTAAAAAGACAACCAAGGCAATTGCCACAATAATATAAGCCACTTCTAACATTTTAATTCTCCTTTTTTACATTATAAAATGGTGCTTTTTTCCGATTTTGATAAAAGATGATATAAATACCAAGGCCAATCAATAGCGCGGACAACCACTGAGATACTCGGAGTCCAAAGAACATGAGACTATCCGTACGCATGCCCTCAATAATCATACGTCCAAATCCGTACCAAATTAGATAAAAGGCAGTGATATGACCACGACGGATATTCTTTAATCGGCGTCTAAAAATGACAATCAATGCGAAACCGATCAGATTCCAGATAGATTCGTATAAGAAGGTTGGTTGGCGGTAAGAGCCATCAATATACATCTGGTTCTTAATAAAATCAGGTAAGTAATCAAGATTTTCAACGACTGCTCCATAAGCTTCTTGGTTAAAGAAGTTTCCCCAACGCCCTAGACTCTGAGCAATCATGACGCTCGGAGCTGCAATATCTAAGAAATCCCAAGTATTGATTAATTTGCGATCAGCAAAGATATAGAGAACAATCGCTCCAGTAATTAAACCACCATAAATCGCAAGACCACCATTCCAAATAGCAAAAATCTCTCCCAGATGTTGGCTATAATAATCAAATCTAAAAATAACATAGTAGAGTCTGGCACCAATGATGGATAAAGGAAAGGCAATTAAGATAAAGTCCAAAATATCATCAGATAAAATCTTCTTTTTAGGCGCTTCTTTACTGGCAAGATATACCGCTAAAACAAGACCTGAAACAATGCAGAGTGCATACCATCTAACAGCTAAAGGACCAATTTGAAAAGCGATTGGATCAATCATCTTTCACCTCGTTCTTTGCAATCAGATTTGTCAATCTTTCTTCAAACAAGCGAGTAGCATCAAAGCCCATTTCCTTAGCACGATAATTCATCGCTGCTGCTTCGATAACTACAGAAATATTACGTCCTGTTTTTACAGGAATGCGGATACGTGGAATGGATACTCCAGAAATCTCCAATTCCTCAGCATTATTGCCTAGGCGATCAAAAGTCTTTTGCGTGTCATAATTTTCAAGATAGACAGCTAACTGAACTTGTGAAGAATCCTTAACTGCACTGGCACCATAAAGACTCATCACATCTATAATACCAACACCACGAATCTCAAGTAAATGCTTCAAGATTTCAGCTGGTTCACCCCAGAGAGTCATTTCATCCTTAGCAAAGATATCTACACGGTCATCAGCCACCAAACGGTGTCCTCGTTTCACGAGTTCTAGACCTGTCTCACTCTTACCAATACCACTGTCGCCCTGGATTAACACACCCATACCATAGATATCCATCAAGACACCATGTACACTTTCACGCTCAGCCAAACGAGAATCTAGGTAACTTGATAATTCCCCAGACAGACGACTTGTTGCTGTACGACTCGTTAAAATAGCGATTTTACATTCTCTAGCAGCCTTTAGCATTTCCTCTGGAACTACTAAACCACGCGCAACAATAACTGCAGGTGTTTCCGGTTGGAACAATTTCTGCAAAATATGGTAACGGTTATGAGAAGACATGCTAATCAGATAAGACCACTCTTTCATCCCCAGTAGTTGAATCCGCTCTGGGGTATAGTAATCAAAATAGCCTGTCATTTCGAGACCTGGACGGCAAATATCGCCTGTATTGATTTCTTTTTCAAGTAATTCTGGCTCACCATAGACAATGTCTAGTCTGAGCTTATCAATCACTTCTTTGACTAAAACCGACATAATTTTCTCCTTCAATCAAGTTCTCCCTACTATTATATCAAATTGTAGTAGGAAGTTTATGTTTTTAACAGTATTTGAGGTATTTATTTAAGAAAGCAACCTTTATAATTTTAACAATCAAAAGGGATTAAACAATAGGTTAGTGTTTAATCCCTTCTCTTTATTTATTCAACTATTCAATAGTACTAGACTAGTCAGACACTTTATCACTGCTAGCTGGTACTGACTTTTCTTCACTACTTGTTGTAGATTCAGCTGTATGTTCAGCTGATTCTCTTAGAGTTGCTTCTGTTGAAGTTGGTTCCTCTACAGTTGTTGTTGTGTTTGGAGTCGTAGTTGTAGTGCTTGTGGTAGTTGTTACTCCATTAGGAAGCATTCTACCATCACTACCTACTTTGTAGCCATCAGGTGTAGTTGCATTTCGAAGCATTTCACCACTTGGTTTGAAGTAATACCAGTCTCCTTTTTCTTGAATCCAACCAACTTGCATTTCACCAGACTTATTAAAGTAATAGTAATCTCCAGAGACTTTATGGATACCTGTGACCATTTTACCAGTCTCAGTGTCTAAGTAATACCATTTACCAGAGTACTTAAACCAACCAGTCTCTGCAGCTCCAGATTCTTTATGATAGTACCAATCTTTGCCGTCAAATACCCATCCGGTTTCCATAGCTCCAGATTGGTTAAAGCTATATTTGACACCATCAATTTCCTGTCTGCCGGTCACCATAACGCCGTCATTTTGATTCAAGTAGTACCATTTACCTGCAGATTTTATCCAACCTTTTTTCTGTTCACCGCTTGATGCATAATAGTACCATTTGTCATCTTCTTGTTTCCAGCCAGTAACCATAGCACCGCTAGCCTTAAAGCTATATTGTTGCCCATCGATTTCTTTGGTTCCTGTAACCATCTCTCCATCTTTCGAATCAAGATAGTACCAATCACCAGCATATTTAATCCATCCTTTTTTCAGTTCACCACTTGATGCATAATAGTACCATTTATCATCTGTTTGTTTCCAACCAGTAACCATAGCACCACTATCTTTAAAGCTATATTGTTGTCCATCGATTTCTTTGGTTCCAGTAACCATCTCTCCATCTTTCAGTTCGAGATAGTACCAGTCATTGTTGTATTTAAGCCAGCCTTTTTTCTGATCGCCACTAGATGTATAATAGTACCATTTGTTATCAAACTGTTCCCAACCAGTTGCCATGACGCCTCCATCATTGAAGCGATAGAGTTTGCCGTCAATTTTATTTAAACCAGTGAACATTTCTCCAGTTTTAGGATCTAGATAATACCATTTACCTGCATCATTGAGCCAACCACGTTTCATTTCACCTGAAGCGCTAAAGTAATACCATTTTTGGTGCGTATATTGCCAATAAGTTCCCATTTCTCCGGCTTCATTGAAATAGTACAACTTTCCGTCAATTTCTTTGAAACCAATGGTCATTTTTTTATTTTCATCTAGGTAATACCATTTATTACCAATTTTATTCCAGGATGATGCTCTTACTTCATTTGAAAGCGCACCTGTATCATCAAAGACCAGAGTTGCTCCATTCACTGTTCTGGTACCAGTTTGCATAATCCCTTTTTCGTCAAAGTAATAGGTCTTACCGTCAATAATTGCTAACTCGGATTCTTTTCGATATCCTTTAGAATCCACATAATACCAATGCTTGTCGATTTGAAGCCATTTAGAAGTTTGTAACTTCCCATCTTTATCCATATATAAAGATTTAAGAGTACCTTCATCATCAAAATCTTGAAGCCATTTATCTTGTTGCAGATGTCCTTTACCATTGAAGAAGTATTTTTCTCCATTAATTGTATGCCAACCAGTTGCCATCTGATCATCAGCGAAATAATACTTCTTATATCCATCTTCAGTAATCCAACGTGCAGTAGTATTCGGAATATCTGGGTAGTCTTGAGAAATATTATTAATACCGTCTGTTTTTATATCAAAGACAGTAGCATCTTTTTTATCACTTGAAGCATGAACGACTTGAACATTCATCTCTTTCAATTTATCTCTTGTTGCTTGAACATTGATATCCAAGCCTGTTGTTTGCACAACGATAGATGGAGAGAGGTTATTGAGGAAATTAATGCTATTTGAAACTTTTCCATCGAGGTGATGGTTCCACTTCATCAAATCTACTTTCCCAATTTGTGGACCTAAGCGATCTTCAGCTCCATAAACATTATCAAGATCTCCACCCAGATAAATTTTCTTTCCATTTACTGTAACTACAGCAACAATCGAATTGGGGTTATCATCGTATACTTTCTTTAATTTTCCATCTGGACCGTATTCATTCTTGTAGTTATACAACTGAATATCCATATCACCCAATTTGAAATGACTATCATTATCAGAGATATCTTGGATAAGATTGACCCCATATTTTCTAGCTGCATTCAGAGCATTATTGTAGTTGAAAAGGTTATCCCACAAGCCCCATTGAGTGGCAATTCGATCATCCGAATATCTTTTTAGATAAAATTTATCAACCTTATATTTTTTTAGAACTTCATCAGCTCCACCAATATGGTCACTATGAACATGAGTTCCAAGCATAAAGTCCAACTTCTGAACACCTACATGGTCAAGATGACGGAAAAGTCGATCTTCAATTGCATAGAAATTTGACGTAATAATCCCCGATCTTAATGGATAAAGTGGATCACTCCCATCCGGGAAGTCATAGTCTTCACCCATATCTATCAGCGCATAATGCCCATTACTTTCAAGCAGAATGGCATCTGTACCTGGACTTCCTTTGGTATTAATGAAATGAATCCGATTCACGTCAGACTGCGAACTTGTGTCCGCCTCTACTCTCGCACCGACACTAAGAAACAAAAATGCTCCTAAAGCGACTGCAACTTTTGTTTTTTTCATGATAAAGCCTTTCAGATATTTTCTACTAATATATATAATTATACCAAAAAAACATGAAAAAGGGGTGTAAAAATGTAAAATGTCATTTTTACTGAGCCAAATCTTCCGCAAATCGATCAACATCTATCACCAAGTCCCTCCCTGATTTTTCTATGCAGATTTTTGGGAGTTCTTTTGTTAGTACCCTGTTTGCATCAGCCAAATCTTTAGGATAGATGTAGAATTGTTGGCCCTGTGGAAACTGATTTCGTACTTGCCATTCTTCAAAGTCCTTCAAAAAACTCTTATGAGATGGCATCCTGACCGCTTCAAACAAGGCATGATCAAAGAATCTTAACAACCGATAAAGACCATGAACCTCATCAACAAAGCATTTATCAATCTTGTCACAGGGATAACCCTGTCTCTGATAAGCACGACATAAGTTTTGTAAAGCCATGCTTATTCCATCTACATCCTTTTGTACCAAACTTATAAAGTAGCGAACAGAAAATTCTTCCATACCTGTTCTTTTTTTCTTCTCTAGAAACTGTTGTGCCAGTATGAGAGCCTCAGACAATCTGTCTTCATCTTGATAATAAAGAGCATATAACAGATTGATAACATTTTCTGGATAATAGGTTCCTTTCAATAAGGGTAAGTCTTCTGGAATGAAAGATGAAATGACTGAAAAATCATTACAAGCAAAACAGTTAAATAATCCTCTCAAAATTCCAGCTGTATAGATTGTCCCACTTGCAAGCAAACCGCCTTTAATTAACTCTACTCTTCCTGTTTGCCACAAAGCATTATTTAACAGATTATAGTCGCCATCTAAAAATGATACATAATATGCAAAATACTTGATATCATCTAACAATAAACTACTGTACAACTTTATCCTTAAAATATCATCGGACATTACTTTCGAATTGTTCAAATACTTCTCAAATATTTTTTGGTTCGACTCTTCAAATTCTACCAAATTTATCGGCTCAGAATAATAGCCCCAATCTTTAAAATGATCTTCACGCATCTTTTGATATTCTTTTACATACTCTCTCATAAGAACCACTTTCCTCTATCTACTGTATAAAAAAAGACTAGACAAGTCTAGCCTTTCTTATTAATTAGAATTTTTTACGTTTACGAGCTGCTTCTGATTTACGTTTACGTTTTACAGAAGGTTTTTCATAGAATTCACGTTTGCGTGTTTCTTGAAGAGTACCAGCTTTAGTAACTGCACGTTTGAAACGACGAAGAGCATCGTCAAGAGATTCATTCTTACGTACTACTGTTTTAGACATTTTTTTCACTCCCTTCAAGTTCAAGATCTATTCTATTTTACACGGAATAAATAAAATTGTCAAGAAAAAAATGAAATTCTCCCAAATCATTCAATTTAAATTTTACAAAATTTTCCCTTACACCTAACCTAGTTCCCCACTTATAAAAATCATTCCAGACGGCCAAATAATTCATTTATTTCACACTCAATGGAATCTAGATATTCCCGATAATCTGACGGTAAATCAGAAATGGTATACAGATCCTGACTATCAAAATGCCAGACAAGATGTTTAAGTATCTGCTCTTGAATAAAATGTAAATCCTTTAGTTGACCTAAACTGATAGCTTATATCTTTGCTAAATACTGACAAAAAGCAGAAAGTGCAGAACAATCAAATTTGTCTTCTTCATATCAATACCTATAACATTTCTTTTTCAAGAATTGATAATTCTCAAAAAATGAAGATTATATATTCTTCTTTTCAAGGGAAAATCTATCATACACCCTACTATTAGAACTATTGTACCACTTTCAGAAAAACTGTATTCATTTTTGAACATATCCAGATCAAAAAACCACCCAATCCATAGGATCGAATGGTCTTTAATGAAAAAAAACTTATTTCTTTAACAAGCTGAGTGCTGCTGCATCTGCGATAATAGTCACATCTGGATGGTTTTGCAGGCTGCTTGCTGGAAGACTTTCTGTCACAGGACCTTCAACAGTTCCAGCGATAGCTTCTGCTTTTGATTCCCCATAAGCAAAGAGAAGGATAGATTTAGCATCCAAAATATTTTTAATCCCCATTGAAATAGCTTGTGTTGGAACATCTTCAATCTTCTCAAAGAAGCGCGCGTTAGCTTCGATTGTAGACTGGTCAAGCTCTACAAGGTGAGTTTGGCTATCAAATGGTGTGCCTGGTTCATTAAAGCCAATATGACCATTGCGACCAATTCCTAAAATTTGTAGGTCAACTGGATGGTCAGCAAGAATTTGGTTGTAGCGTTCTACTTCTGCTTCTGCATTATCCTTGACACCACGTGGCAAGAAACTTTCTTTAAACGGTTTCTTGTTGAATAGATTTTCTTGCATAAAGTAACGGTATGATTGAGGATTATCCCCATCAAGACCTACGTACTCATCCAAGTTTACACTTGTGAGATTTGAAAAATCAAGATTGCTCTCAACGATTCGTTGGTAAAATTCCAGAGGGCTACTTCCTGTTGCAAGCCCTAATGTTTGTGCACCGTTTTCCAATTTTTCTTTTAAGATATCAAAAGCAACTTTTCCACCTTCAATTGGATTTTCCACTTGAATAACTTTCATAATTTTGTCCTCCATATTCTTTATTTTATTATATGGTATAGACCAATTTTTGTCAAGTGAAAACGGTTTATTTTTGTTAAAAATATAAATATACTAAAGAAATCAATTGATAGGTCTACCTACACCAAAAAAAGAGAGGAGTTTGACGTCCTCTCTTAAATCTTATATCCGAAACACTTCCTGATTATATTTTGGAAAATGTTTCTTTTTCTTATATTATTTTTTACGTTTGGCAACCAAACTCAATCCAACTAAACCAAGCGCTACTCCTAAAACGATTAAAACTGTAGTTTTCTGTTCACCTGTTTTCGGTAACTCATTAGCCTTTTTCTTTTCAGGCGTTGATGATGTTACTGGTGCTGGAGGTGTTACTGGGCCTGAAGGCGTTACTGGGCCTGGAGGTGTTACTGGACCTGGAGG
>NZ_KV794227.1 GCF_001808705.1 Streptococcus sp. HMSC074B11
AGCTAAGCGACTTCCTTATCTCACAGGGGGCAACCCCCAACTACTTCCGGCGTTCTAGGGCTTAACTTCTGTGTTCGGCATGGGTACAGGTGTATCTCCTAGGCTATCGTCACTTAACTTTGAGTAATACATACTCAAAATTGAATATCTATCAAATTTCAAGAAAACCTTAACACTTCGTATTCTCAGTTACTTTGGATAAGTCCTCGAGCTATTAGTATTAGTCCGCTACATGTGTCGCCACACTTCCACTTCTAACCTATCTACCTGATCATCTCTCAGGGCTCTTACTGATATAAAATCATGGGAAATCTCATCTTGAGGTGGGTTTCACACTTAGATGCTTTCAGCGTTTATCCCTTCCCTACATAGCTACCCAGCGATGCCTTTGGCAAGACAACTGGTACACCAGCGGTAAGTCCACTCTGGTCCTCTCGTACTAGGAGCAGATCCTCTCAAATTTCCTACGCCCGCGACGGATAGGGACCGAACTGTCTCACGACGTTCTGAACCCAGCTCGCGTGCCGCTTTAATGGGCGAACAGCCCAACCCTTGGGACCGACTACAGCCCCAGGATGCGACGAGCCGACATCGAGGTGCCAAACCTCCCCGTCGATGTGAACTCTTGGGGGAGATAAGCCTGTTATCCCCAGGGTAGCTTTTATCCGTTGAGCGATGGCCCTTCCATACGGAACCACCGGATCACTAAGCCCGACTTTCGTCCCTGCTCGAGTTGTAGCTCTCGCAGTCAAGCTCCCTTATACCTTTACACTCTGCGAATGATTTCCAACCATTCTGAGGGAACCTTTGGGCGCCTCCGTTACCTTTTAGGAGGCGACCGCCCCAGTCAAACTGCCCGTCAGACACTGTCTCCGATAGGGATCACCTATCTGGGTTAGAGTGGCCATAACACAAGGGTAGTATCCCAACAGCGTCTCCTTCGAAACTGGCGTCCCGATCTCTTAGACTCCTACCTATCCTGTACATGTGGTACAGACACTCAATATCAAACTGCAGTAAAGCTCCATGGGGTCTTTCCGTCCTGTCGCGGGTAACCTGCATCTTCACAGGTACTAAAATTTCACCGAGTCTCTCGTTGAGACAGTGCCCAAATCATTACGCCTTTCGTGCGGGTCGGAACTTACCCGACAAGGAATTTCGCTACCTTAGGACCGTTATAGTTACGGCCGCCGTTTACTGGGGCTTCAATTCATACCTTCGCTTACGCTAAGCACTCCTCTTAACCTTCCAGCACCGGGCAGGCGTCACCCCCTATACATCATCTTACGATTTAGCAGAGAGCTGTGTTTTTGATAAACAGTTGCTTGGGCCTATTCACTGCGGCTGACATACGTCAGCACCCCTTCTCCCGAAGTTACGGGGTCATTTTGCCGAGTTCCTTAACGAGAGTTCTCTCGCTCACCTGAGGCTACTCGCCTCGACTACCTGTGTCGGTTTGCGGTACGGGTAGAGTATGTTTAAACGCTAGAAGCTTTTCTTGGCAGTGTGACGTCACTAACTTCGCTACTAAACTTCGCTCCCCATCACAGCTCAATGTTATAGAACTAAGCATTTAACTCAATTCACACCTCACTGCTTAGACAGACACTTCCAATCGTCTGCTTTAGTTAGCCTACTGCGTCCCTCCATCACTACATACTCTAGTACAGGAATATCAACCTGTTGTCCATCGGATACACCTTTCGGTCTCTCCTTAGGTCCCGACTAACCCAGGGCGGACGAGCCTTCCCCTGGAAACCTTAGTCTTACGGTGGACAGGATTCTCACCTGTCTTTCGCTACTCATACCGGCATTCTCACTTCTATGCGTTCCAGCACTCCTCACGGTACACCTTCTTCACACATAGAACGCTCTCCTACCATACCTATAAAGGTATCCACAGCTTCGGTAAATTGTTTTAGCCCCGGTACATTTTCGGCGCAGGGTCACTCGACTAGTGAGCTATTACGCACTCTTTGAATGAATAGCTGCTTCTAAGCTAACATCCTAGTTGTCTGTGCAACCCCACATCCTTTTCCACTTAACAATTATTTTGGGACCTTAGCTGGTGGTCTGGGCTGTTTCCCTTTCGACTACGGATCTTAGCACTCGCAGTCTGACTGCCGACCATAATTCATTGGCATTCGGAGTTTATCTGAGATTGGTAATCCGGGATGGACCCCTCACCCAAACAGTGCTCTACCTCCAAGAATCTCTAATGTCGACGCTAGCCCTAAAGCTATTTCGGAGAGAACCAGCTATCTCCAAGTTCGTTTGGAATTTCTCCGCTACCCACAAGTCATCCAAGCACTTTTCAACGTGCCCTGGTTCGGTCCTCCAGTGCGTCTTACCGCACCTTCAACCTGCTCATGGGTAGGTCACATGGTTTCGGGTCTACGACATAATACTAAAGCGCCCTTTTCAGACTCGGTTTCCCTACGGCTCCGTCTCTTCAACTTAACCTCGCATCATATCGTAACTCGCCGGTTCATTCTACAAAAGGCACGCTCTCACCCATTAACGGGCTCGAACTTGTTGTAGGCACACGGTTTCAGGTTCTATTTCACTCCCCTCCCGGGGTGCTTTTCACCTTTCCCTC
>NZ_KV794228.1 GCF_001808705.1 Streptococcus sp. HMSC074B11
CGTTTTATAGAGAAAAAAAGAATACAGGACCAACAAATTCCTGTATTCCTAAAATAACTTAGAACATCCTTAACAAAACAGCGACTAATATGATTATAGTGCAAATTATTTTTCCGATTTTTTCATGTTGCTTGAACAATTTTTCAGAGAAAAGAGTCAATACAAGCGCAACACCCATCAACGCAGTGCTTAAAGTTTGAGTAGTCATGGTACATACTCCTTTCGTTATTTTGTTAATCCAACTCCTAAAACAACTTAGAACAGAAGTAATAATACAGCGACTAATATGATTATAACATAAATTATTTTTGCGATTTTTACATGTTGTGGTTTGAACAATTTATCAGAGAAAAGAAACCATACAATCGCAACACACATCAACACAGTGCTTAAAATTTGTTTATTCATGGTTCATGCTCCTTTCGTATGTAATTCAACGGATATAGTTTAGGCTTCCGTCTTCGTTAACTGCTTCCAGTTGCTCGTCTTACTTCCGATTAGAGATAACAAATTTATCAATGAATAGTAAGTGATATAATGCAAGTACAAATCCCCAGGAACTACCCTGAAGAGAGAATTCTTGATGATTAAGAGGAAGAAACTCACGGTTTCCTATATAGATGCATGTCAAAATAACAAATAGAATCCAAAATAAATCAGTCCATTTATATTTTGAAAAATATTTTTTTTGCAATTTTTTTAACATAAGAACACCTTCTTTTTTTACTATAATATTATTATAACACAAAATGTAAGCGGATTCAAACAGAAAAGCTCATGATGTAAGACTCCAGACTAAGCGACTTGTTCTTGAAGAAAAAGAACAAATTACTAAAGATATTTTAAACTTCGTTGAAATTGAAGGAAATTCATAGGAAAGTAACTTTCCGAAAAATTGGTCTTTTTCGGAAAGTTATGCAATGAACAGAAAAACAGCGAAAACCATTGACGCTGTAGGGATTTTTAGCGGTAGATTGTCCGTACTTTAATCTGAAAATAGACCAGAATGACTATCTCAACATCATTTTTTGACAATTTATACAGAAAAATTATCAACGAGAAAAAAATAGTTTGAAGAAATCTGTTTTTTTGTGTATAATATACACAAAAAGATGAGGTGATTTAAATGGCTATTACAACTACAAAAGCAAGATTGAATCTAAGTATTGACTCTGAATTAAAACAGGAAGTCGGTGAGGTCTTAAACGAGATTGGACTTGACTATACCACAGCAATTAATTTATATTTCAATAAAATCAGACGTGATCGTAAAATTCCATTTGAACTTGAAGCACGAAAAAATTTAACTGTCGATGAATTTCTTGGTTCAAATTGGCGTGAAGGTTTGGAAAATGTAGAGGATGGTTGGGATTGAGTTATAAAGTTGAATTGATACCTGAAGCACAAGATGATTTTTATAAATTAGATAATAGTCAACGTCTTCATGTTAAAAAGTCACTTATCAAGTTAGAAAATCAAGGAATGCTTGCCGGAGAGGCTCTTCACGGTAATTTAGCAGGTTACAGGAAGTTAAAACACAAAAAACTGGGCCTGAGAATTGTTTTTCATGAAACTGTCAATGCAATTGAAATTATTGAAGTCATTGCTATTGGTAAGAGAAGTGATAACGAAATTTATACAATTTCTGAAAAACGTATAAGAAACAGATGAATTTATTTTAGCCAATCTATTATCCCCTAAAGAAATTGAAAGCAAATGAGCTAAGATAATTGATCACGACCTACCGAACAGGATAGAAAGTGAGATTCGTGAGTAACTTATTTGACCTCTTCTTCAGCGTTATGGCAAATGTATTAGCATATTTCATTTGTGAATAGTTGGACGACGAGGATAGTCGGCATTTAGCCTCAAAATACTCGTTAATCAAAAAAAGAGCAGAAGAATAAAAAGCTGATACTTTTATCCCCGAGTTATCCTTAGTTGCGGAAAATTATGATTTGAGTGAAGAAGAAAAATGAGTTGGAACCCAACTCATTTTTTTGTGTTGTTGTTTTTAATTTTAATACGGATATACAGTATAACCCAAGATATAAATTTATAGATTATAAATATTGATATCGGGATGAATATAACTGTTTGTATTGAATTATAAAGTTTTGGGTAGTAGTGATTGGTAATAGAGAATAAACAAAATAATGAAAAAATAATAATAAATTCTTTAAAATTTTTCATGGCTACTTTTCCTTTCTATTTTATTTTGTTAACTGTGTCTTTTGTTTATCTAAAAATCCCCTAAAAATATCAATTTCCTAGGGGCTTCAATGTGCTTATGCACGACGTTTTCGTAAGTTAATTATATCGTATTCTATTAAGCGGGGCAAAAACAGCTTATCCTATAGTGGGAATCTCAATAAGTAATAGTAACTAAAATATATAAACCTCTTTAAAAAATAAATCGAAATAAATCGTCTAATAGTAAATAAAACAAATGCTACCAAAAAGATATAACCTAATTTTTTTTAAATTTATTATTTATTTTTTTTATCTCCAAAAAAAATGAGAACGCCAATAGTAAGTTGAATAAAATATCCCAAAATCCAAACATTCCAAAAATACCTATCCTTTCAAATATTATTATAGCATAAAAGAAAGCGTTTTCAAAAATGTTGTTTATTCATTAATAAATTGTTCTTTTAAATTTATCAAAATGAAATCCTCACTCCCAAAACTTCCACCATCTCTTCGTTTTCTGTTCAATCAGCAACTGATTATCTTTTTGAGTTGCCAAAATAATCGTATGCAGTTGCTCAATTTGCTTCTTGTAGTCGTCTATTTGAGTTTTAAGGTCTGATATACGCTCATCTTTCTCTTGTAATACATTTGTATTATCTACATAGTCGCTTGTATTATCCTCTTGGAAGAGTATTTTTCTAGCATATGAACTGATCGAATCTCCAAGTTCTGCAGCTCTTTCCTTTAATTCTTCTTTTTCTTCAACGCTCATCCTGATATTTAGGACAGTCATTTTTTCAGTCAAAACTTTCACCTCGTTAGCTAATATAATACATATTATAACACACAGTATTATTAAATAATACACCGTAATACAAGAAAAACTAAGTTTTTGGCTAAATTTCTTTAGTATATATTTAGCAGTGAGCACATGATAAAGATTAAATTCTTTTAAAATGCATTTTAAGCCCTGTACTGCGTTTTATAAGTTTAGCAAGGAAAAACTACTGTGAATACTCAAGGATGCTGTTAACGGCCAAAATATGGCTTCTGAGAG
>NZ_KV794229.1 GCF_001808705.1 Streptococcus sp. HMSC074B11
ATATCCATGACCTCCATCAGAGTTCGTAATCAATAGAGTCTGATTCGTAATTTCGTAATTATTAAAAAGATAATCGATCACCTGCTCCCTCACTAAGCGATTGTCAAGACCAATAAATTCCTTTTTGTCCTGGAGTTCAAATCGATTGCTGCCAACTTTCTGGCTTCCCGTATGGACTACAAAATGGGATAAATCGTAATGCTTATTATCCTTCTGTGTGTCACGTGCTTTGACCATTACACCATCACCCTCAATATAAATAACCTGGGCTTTTCTTTTGCTAACCTCTTTATTCTCTTCATAATATCGATAGCCTTCCCTTTCCTCCAATAACTTCTCACAAATTTTTACAGCTTTTACTACAATTGGCTTTGTG
>NZ_KV794230.1 GCF_001808705.1 Streptococcus sp. HMSC074B11
CCTCAAAGAAGATACCTGCTCCAGCACCGCCAATTGTTCTTAATAATTCCTTATATTTTTTAGAGTTAGAAAGTGAAGTATAACCGACTAGAGGTGAAATAAGTGCTTCAATAAGAATATCAAAAATAGATTTTACGAGTTTAATGGCCATACTCGTTAAAAGAATAATCAAAATAAAATACTGAGCAAACATCCCAATCCAATTGACTTTATAGCGCATATACACTGGTTCAAAAGCAATTAATCCCTTTATAATGCGATGTTCGTCAACAGTTAAAATTCCATTTTGAGTTGCATTTAATTGATGAATAAAGAGTCCTTTTAATCCCTTTTGTTTTGCCTCAAGAGCATCTAATAGAACTGTATCAGTCGCTCCAAATGTAGCACTAAAATCAATTCGTGAAGCAAAATCAGAGGTATCACGTTCATCTGGACTATCTGTAATATTATTAAGAGGAGTCGAGCCTTCCTGAATAGGTTTAATAAAGCCATAGTCATCCATTGGGAAAAGTTCTGTTGAAAAATCCTTATCAATTAAAACTTTCAAATCTACAACATTATTTTTCATAGGTTGAATAGCTAGAGAAGAGAAATACTTTGAATTGTCTCCTGAGGTACTCTCTACTTTCTGAACACTCTGCACATCTTCAGAAATGGCCGTAGATATTGTCGTTAAAGCCAACGGTAAAGCTGAAGATACTAGGGTCACCATCAAAAAATTTAAGATTACATTTTTATATTTAACTGGTTTTGTAAAAACTCCTGTAACAGCTGACACAACGAGTATTAAGGCAAACAGAGAAGTTCCAATTACCTGAAACCAGTAAAAAAATTGACCAATGACTGTCTTCTGATCCCCCAGATATCCGAAAAGTCCAAAAAGCTTAAATAAATTGTTAAAAACATGTTCTAGACTAGCAGTTATAAAATACAGCCCTTTAGCCAAAGAACCCCATAAACTAGATAAAAACGCTAAATAAGCTGGTGTTGGTTCCAGGTAATTACTCCAATACTTATAAAATTCAACTAAAGGAGCCGAACGTTCATCTGTTATTGGAATCTTATCATGTAAATCATTATGTGTTGAGAAACTTCCTATCAAATCTGAAAAAGTACTATACTTCATTACTATCTCCTTTTTATTACTATCATAAAGAATAATAAAAAAGTTTGTAGTAAAGGGACAAACCTCAAAAAAGAGCGATCAATAAGGACTAAAAACATAAAATCGCATAGTATCAATTTTTTTGAATACTTGATACTATGCGATTTATCATGAAAAAAAGTTACGGTTTATTTTCGTGGAATTGAGTTTTTCTCGCCTCTAAATGGCTATTATTTCGCTACACCAGTAAAAACAAACTGATCCCAACCATCTCCTAACGATATAATTTTAATCTTTTTCCCACCATCACTTAGTTTTACTTGGTAAATAGATTGATCACTCCCCTTGATCTGAATATAAAAAATTGTATCATTTGAATTAGATGCTGCTTTATTTTTTTCAGCCGGACCTTTAAAGTTAGAAGCTAGCTCATCCTCAGACAATACTTGATATGTTTTGATATGAGATTCAATTTCAGTTCCGTCTGAAATTGTACTCTTATTCACATCAAAATCAAACTCATTAGTGGTTTCATCAAAAAATGTTGCATTATCTGTATCAGATCGATAATACCCCAAATAACGACTTTTTAGGGTGCTAGGTGTGCCGTCTGCATTTTGTGAAGTTTTACCTGAACAAGCCGTTAAGATAACGATACATAGACCAAGAACTCCTAAAATAAGCATCAATTTCTGTTTCATCATAGATGATCTCCTTTATTTCTGTTTTACTTGCTTTATTATACCAAACTTTTAGCCTAAAATCACTCCTTCATAACACGATTTAACCAGCTAACTGTCAGCTCTTCGACTATTTTTTGTTTCCCACTAACTCCTAAAATAGTTATCTCATTTTTTATTAATAACTCTAAAATTTTGTTCTGCTGTTCCTTAATTTCAGTCAAACTCTTAGAAAAGGCATTGTCATATAAATTCAAGCCATCTAATTGACAAATTTTTTCCAGCTGAGCTAACATAAACGCATTGAAAGAAGGAAAATTTTGTTCCTTTTTCATCATATGTAGTTGAATAAACATATCTTCTGGTATGTTTCGAATAAGTAAATCTTTAGTCATCACATTCTACCTCCCCTTCATACTCTAGCCAACGTGAAATATGATCGCCATAACAATTCATCTTTTCGTTGAAACTATCTAATTGTTCTGTTTGTTTTTGAACTTGGTTTTTAATATGGTCTGAAGCTAATTTCATATTTTCCAAATGAGCTACATATAATTCTTGAGCTCTATTGAATCTCCCAAATTCAATTTTTTCACGCAAAATCTGAAGTAAAAACTCATTAAAAGATTTTGCTTTTTTCTTTTTAGCAAGTGATTTTAAATAATCAATTTCCAGTTGAGTTAATCCACGAATTTTTAACTCACTTCGTTTTCCGTTAGTCATTTATTATCCATCCTTTCTACTCCACCAAAAAATCATAATGCCTCTTACTTTTCAATTCAATATAATCTGCAAGTACGAAATAAAACTCATTCTCTGGTGTTCCTTTTGACCTTTCCTCCAATTCATGTAAAACTTTTAAACTATCTGGTGAACGAATTAAAAATTCTCGAAATTGTTCAATAGTATCTCTAGTATTTTCTCTATACAACTCTGTCCGACTCATTAATAATTCTTGAATCAAACTGAGTTGATTTTTAACTATTGTTTCAAAGCTTTCATCATAATCCGTTGACCGTAAAAAGCTCTTTATTTTCATAACACCCTGAGGGGAAATGTATGTTACACCACCTTGCTTTTTGATATCAATATCCTCCAATTTTTGACGGTGATATCTAACTAAACTTTTTGTAATCCCCAACTCTTTCGCAACTTCTAACATCGTTTTCCAATTATCCATAAACACACCATTTTCCAAACTAATTTTTTATAGAGTGAAGCAGGGGGAAATTTGACCATATTTTGACTAGGCAATTTGCCTATCTTTTTCCTCCCATATACCTAATAAAAGAGCATAAGGGAAACTGTTACCACATCCTGTGATAAGTTGATAGTATCAACGTTTCTAGTGTCCCCAATTTTCTCGACTTCGCCTACTTTTACACACTTACAAATTACCCCCTCCCACATCATACACACACTAAAACACACTTATAAACATCAACTTTTCTCCTAATTTCTGTAAAATATATTGTTCTAAACTGCCTAATTTTATTACTTCTTTATATTCTTTTTAAGTTGTTTTCTCTCTTCTGCTGATAGAATTGTGACTCGTTTAGGAGCAACAGACAAGAATAAAATTACACCTGCAACTGAAGCTGGAAACAACATAACTTTGTTTTTCTTTGAAGATGATTGAAGCTGTATATAACAGATTGGGTAAATTAAAAACCATGCTAGGAGTGTCATTACAAAACTATATAATAGTGCTTCAAAAATTCTAAAAATTAATTCCATTTTTTCTCCTTTATTTTGCCTCACTTTAATTCATTTCTACAGTTTCAATAGGGTTTGAAAATTCAAATGTTCCATCTTTGACTGCCTGTTTTTTCTTGTCCAAGGACTCCAATTTAGCCTTTAACTTCTCAATGTTTTTATAGGCTGTTTCGATGGTT
>NZ_KV794231.1 GCF_001808705.1 Streptococcus sp. HMSC074B11
AGGTGTTACTGGACCTGGAGGTGTTACTGGGCCTGGAGGCGTTACTGGACCTGGAGGTATTGGTGGTTGATAGGTATTAATCAAAACTAGGTTCGTTTCATTATCTCGAACTGTTTTTGATACATATCCCTCAGGAACATTGACTTCACTAATTGTATAGCTAATCATTTTTCCTGCTAAATATTTCGGAAGATTTGTAAAAGTATGAGTCCAATTATTATCTTCGTTCAAAATAACTTCTTGCCATACTTTACTTCCATCAGCATAGAGTTGTACCTTAATGCTACTTGGGCGTTTTCCTGCTTTATTATCAGCATCATCCCAAAGCTTGCTGACTTTTAATTCTGTCACTTCAGGAGTATCAGGAATATTAGGGATATGTGTATTAGTGATGATATGATTTGTCTGATCTATTTCTGTCGTATACCCCTCAACTTTGTCTTCTGCTACAGTATAAACAATTGCATTTCCTTCAGCATCATTTTCAGGTAGCTGATCAAATGTAAAGTTCCAATTATCTTCTGATTTAACAGATTTACTTGCTACTTCTTTACCGTTAGCTAAAAGACGAACAGTTATAGCATCTGGACGAATGCCAGCTTTGTTATCTGTATCATTCCAAATTTTCTTACCTTTTATACTTGTAGTTCCTCGATAAGTATTGGTAAATGTAGTTTCCTCTTCACCGTAAGACACTGTTCCCATTTTGATACCATCATCATCCGTTACTGTTACAGTAACCTTTAGTTCATGACTATCATAATCGTAATTATCAGTGCTTTCAGGAATAACTTCACGAATGATATAGTTGTAAACTCCTTCTTTTTTATACTTAATCGCATTGAAGGTTACACTTCCATCTTCAGCATTTTTAACAATTTGAAGAGGTTCACTAGGGTTTGCAGCATCATAAAGTGCAAAGTTAAACTGATCTTTTTCTAGTGTTTTCCCTTTTAAAGTTTTGTGAGCCTTTAAGATAACTGATTCTGATTTTTCTGCGTTACCAAAACCTGATCCTGACTCTAGACGGACTTCACGTACCATACTACGTGTCTTAAAATTTGTGGCAGACCATGCCAAATTATTCGATACTAATGAACCTGCAGGAACTCCATCTGGTAATTTAGTAGAGTATTCAATATACATTGCCCAATGATAGTTATCTCCAAATGGAATCGTAAAGCCTGTGATTCCTCCTTGAGCATTTTTAGTGAATACTGCCTTGTTTGAAAAGTTATCTGATGGCTCTAACGTAAGAATATGAGCCTCATTACGAATTTTTGTAGGTTGTGTATCATAACGAACAGCTCTAAATGACTCAGGAATTAAGGTTTGTCCATTACCAAAAGTATCCGTAATTGTCATCCCACGAATCATATCTTGATTGGCATTCAAGAGAATACGCCACTTAATAATACTTGGATCTGTATCATCTTGAAAACCGTATTTCATTTCATAGTCGCCTGCTTCACCACTATCTTGTTTGTACTTGAAACTATAAGTCTTATGACCAATGGTAACAGTAACTGGTTGACTCTCCTTAATGACTTCTCGATTAATAGTTAAATTAAACTGTAAAGAAAGCTCTTTATTCTCAGGCCTCTTAGCAAAATAATCTGTAAAAGTTACCGTAACTTTTCCTGTACTAGGATCTGTTTGAGCAATACCAACCTTCGTGCCCTTACTATTTGTAACGTCAAAGGTCAAATTTGTAATCAATCTGAGCTCTCTAGGAATATCTAAAATCAATTGATCATTCTCAGAGATACTCTGACTATCTGGAAAAGTTAATTGATAAGTTGCGATTAAACGTTCCCCAGCAATAACTTCCACATCATCACCCAATTCAAGACCAGATCTCTCATGAACAATCTTAGTATCAAGATTATAACCCGTCACCGAATCTGCTTGAACTATTTTTGCTAATTTAACTATTGATAATCCTATTAGCAAAAACATTAAAAAAAATGTTAAACATCTAGACAATTTATGCTTCATAATAACCTCCTTTACGATTAGAAAACATTTGATTATCTAATCAAATTATACCATACTTATTTAAAAAATGTACATTTACTGACCATTTGTTTAATTAATTTTAAAGTTTTATATTTATTCAAAGTTTTCGGTTTCTTAAATCAATTATAAAAACAAAAAAGAGAGGCATTAACCTCTCTTCTTGCGATTACATACACTTATTTAATAAATGTATCACCAACTTTAGAATATCTTTTGTTTAGATATTCAAAGACAAATCTTGAATCATTCTAGAAAACTAGAAATGTTAAGCTTCATCTTCTTTTTTGCGTTTCGCAACCAAACCTAGACCTACAAGACCAAGTGCAGCACCAAGTGCAGCAATTCCAGATTTAGATTGTTCACCAGTGTTTGGCAACTCAGGACCTTTAGGTTTTTCTGGTGTTGGTGGTGTTACTGGTGTTGGTGGTGTTGGTGGTGTTGGCGGTGTTGGCGGTGTTGGCGGTGTTGGTGGTGTTGGCGGTGTTACCTTGTTGTTAAACTCAGTATCTTCAGGCATTTGTGAAGTAAGAGTCAACACTTTACCATCCTTAGTTACAGTAACTCCAACAGTCGCTACCATCTTATCGTACTCAACTCCAGCCTCTGTACCTTTCACTTCTTCTACATGATAGATATAAGTACCTTCTTGACCACGTTTGAATTCAAGAGCTGAGAACTTGATCTTACCTTCAGCATCATTGCTTACGGTTTCAATCACGTTACCATCTTTGTCTTTCAATACGAAGCTGAATTCACCAGCTTTCAACGCACGACCTTCCAATTTCTTCGTGAAGTTGAATTCAACTTTCACTGGGATATTAACAACACGTTTCTCAGTTGGTTTTTCTGGTTTTTCAACTGATTTCTTAGTTGGATCATATTGGTGAACAATTTGAGAAGCTGTATTTTCAATATCTACACCTTCTTTAGCAGTTCCCTTGATACGTGCTGGAATATCAAACTTGTAGTAACGTCCAAATGCTAATTTAGCAGTGTCGATTACTTGAGTATTTTCTGCATCTCCAAGTGACTTAGTCAAGTCAGCCTTAGATGTAGCAGTAATGACACCATCCACAATTGAGATATCAAACTTAGCTGTTACATCTTCACCAGTTACTGAATCATAAGCCTTAATTTCAGATACGTTAACATCCAAGTTTTCGCTATCATATTTATCTGTAATACCAACAGATTGAATATTGTGAGCTTCAGTGAATTTAGTTGTATCTAACCATACTTGGTAAACAACCTTATCACCCTTATGGAGTGTTTGAGTATTGATATTTTGCTTTTCATTATTATCAACTTTGTCCACGTATGGATCTTTGTTGGTATCAGCTACTTTATCAGTCAACTCTTTATCATCATCAAGGAGTTTATTTCCAGTGATATCAAATTTCTCTTCATTAAGAATATATTTCTCTGGATTGAACTCAGGAGTTTCTGGAGGACGAACAGTATTGTTGAATTC
>NZ_KV794232.1 GCF_001808705.1 Streptococcus sp. HMSC074B11
AATACTCTCCTCGTTTTGATAAAAAGTTAAAGCCACATCCCCTGCAGAAACAGACTCAAATTTTAAGTTATCCGATGAAAGTTTAAAATAATAAGCCAATGGTTCCTGACCAACCCCTGTTAGGTAGTATCCTCTAATAATTTTGAATAACTCTGACATCGACCTTTCCCCTTCCTAACAAACTTTTAAAAGCCTAAACGGAGCTTGATACACATCAGGATAGTGAATCTGTCTCTTTTTTCTTTGTTCAGGAAGTGGTTTACGGTAATGCTTTTGAAGATACTGAAAAGCTAGTCCCAAGGTATCAAAAACTAAAACTTTATTCTCCCCATTACAAATATAGTCACCTAATTCAAAACTGAAAATTACATACTTCATTCTTCTTCTCACTTTCTATTTTCGCCAACCATTGCCAATAGATCTGTCTCTAATTCAAAATCATATCCGTTTTCTAAACGAACTCGTTGACGAATCCCTATAAGTGAGAAAACTAATAAAGATCCTCCAACAAATATAAGACTAAATAGTCCAGCTAAAATCAAAATCATATCATTCCTCCATAGATTATTTTATATACATTTATATATTGGTAGTAATCGTAGATATAAATGTAAGGCAGTCTG
>NZ_KV794233.1 GCF_001808705.1 Streptococcus sp. HMSC074B11
GCTTCATCTATGCTTCTTGACCCTGAATACGGACTTCCTGCAACAAAAGCTTTGGATAAAGAAGCTGGTCTTCTTCTTGCATATGAAAAAACAGGATATGATACTTCAAGTACAAAACGTTTGCCTGACTGTTTGGATGTTTGGTCTGCAAAACGTATCAAGGAACAAGGTGCAGATGCAGTTAAATTCTTGCTTTACTACGATGTAGATAGTTCAGATGAATTGAACCAACAAAAACAAGCTTACATCGAACGTGTTGGTTCTGAATGTGTTGCCGAAGATATTCCTTTCTTCTTGGAAATCTTGGCTTACGATGAAAAGATTGCTGATGCAGGTTCTG
>NZ_KV794234.1:0-12805 GCF_001808705.1 Streptococcus sp. HMSC074B11
AGACCTGAATATACCAAACCTATTGGAACAGGTAGTGGTCAAACCGCGCCAAGTAACACAGTTCCTGAGTTTAAACTCAAAGTATTGAAAGACAAGACTACAAGAGTTCAAGTTATTAGTGGCACAACTGAACTAGGAGGCGCAAGCTACCTCGACAGTCAAAAAGTTGAAAATAAAGAACTCTTGGGCAAGAAATACGATGCTTACGCTCTTCAACTTAAGGATAAAGATGGACAGCCAGTTCAACCCAAAGGTGCTGTACTCGTTCAACTACCAGTATCCGGTGATATTCAAGAACTCTATCAATTAACTTCAACAAATGAATTAAAACCACAAGAATTCACCATTCGAGACGGTATGATTGAGTTTATTACTTTTGACGTGAGCACCTACGCTATTGTCTACAAGACAGAAGGCTCAACTGTTAAACCTGTCCCAGCTCATACGGAAGAAAGAAACCTAGAAACCACAAAACCATTAGTTGAAAGTAATGAAGCAAATGATCAGGTCTCTACGAATGACAAACAACTCCCAGCCACAGGTGAACAAGCTAGCCCTCTCCTCTTTATAGCAGGTCTCAGCCTAGCCTTATCGGCTACCTTCTTACTAAAAGGTAAGAAAGATTAAACATTGTCCCCCTAGGAATATAGATTTATTCCGCTATAAAAAAGGATGGAAAATCATTCCATCCTTTTTCTATTTCAATAATATACTACAAATCAAATCCTATTCACACCTTTTGAAAATAATTTGGTGGGGTAGATAAGTGGTAGAACAAGTCTTGATGTTCTACCGTTTTTTTACATCCACTACTTCCGTTTTCTTGCGATTAGGTGAATCGGTGTTCCTTCAAAGACAAAGGTCTTGCGGATTTGATTTTCGAAGAGTATAAATCAATGCCTTCCGCCTTTAGATTTCCCTAACTCCCGTCTCAAACGAAACATTTTTTTGAAGAAGATGTAGTCTAGCCAGTCACTGCTTAGAGATAGGACTATCAACAGCAACCAAACACCCCAAGCACTCGTATCTGATACATGTTTCAGAACAAGAGGGAAAAATAAGAATGAAAAAATTGTCAAATCCAGGCTAAATAGAGCTAAAAGGGAAAAATAAATCCAGTAGAAATAGTAGATGATGGGGAAAAACTTACTGTTTCTATCAGCATTGTCTATCCAATAGAAAAAGCAAAAGCAAGGAAATAAGAGTATCAATTGATTAAACGACAGTTTCATTATCGACACCTCTTTTCGATAGCTTTTTCTTTAGCTTCATTCTATCAAAAAAATCTGGAAATGTCATTCCAGATTCTACTTTTTTATTTACGTTTTCTTGCGATGAGATGGATTGGGGTTCCCTCAAAAACAAAGGCCTTGCGAATTTGATTTTCCAAGAAACGCAAGTAAGAGAAGTGCATGAGTTCTTCTTCGTTGACAAAGATGACAAAGGTTGGTGGTTTGGTTGCCACTTGAGTCGCATAGAAGATCTTGAGGCGTTTCCCTTTGTCGGTCGGTGTTGGGTTGATGGCGATAGCATCCATAATCACATCATTCAAGACAGCTGATGGAATACGGGTATTTTGACTTTCGCTGATTTGCTTAATCATCTCAGGTAGTTTGTAGAGACGTTGCTTGGTTAAAGCTGATACAAAGATAATCGGTGCGTAAGGCAGGTATTGGAACTGCTCACGGATATCTTCCTCCCAGTTTTTCATAGTGTGGTTGTCTTTTTCAAGAGTATCCCACTTATTGACCACGATAATCATCCCTTTACCAGCTTCGTGGGCAAAGCCAGCGATACGCTTGTCATACTCACGAATACCTTCCTCGGCATTGAGGACCATCAAAACTACATCTGAACGGTCAATAGCACGCATAGCACGCATAACCGAGTATTTCTCAGTATTTTCATAGACTTTACCTGACTTACGCATACCAGCCGTATCAATCATGGTAAACTCTTGGCCGTCAGCATCTGTAAAATGGGTATCAATGGCATCACGAGTGGTACCAGCGACAGGGCTGGCAATGACGCGATCTTCTCCCAAAATGGCATTAATCAAGCTAGATTTTCCAACATTGGGACGACCAATCAAGCTAAATTTAATAACATCTGGATTTTCTTCTTCAACTTCATGTGGGAGGTTTTCCACAATAGCATCTAGCACATCCCCTGTCCCGATACCGTGAACAGAAGAGATTGGTAGAGGTTCGCCCAATCCAAGAGCATAGAAATCATAGATATCATTTCGCATCTCTGGATTGTCAACCTTGTTAACGGCTAGGATGACTGGTTTATGAGTTTTATAAAGTTTACGGGCAACGTATTCGTCCGCATCTGTAATTCCTTCTTTACCAGACACGACAAAGACGATAACATCTGCTTCTTCCATGGCAATTTCTGCCTGGTGCTTGATTTGTTCCATGAAAGGCGCATCGACATCATCGATACCTCCAGTATCAATCATACTAAAAGAACGATTGAGCCACTCACCTGTGGCATAGATACGATCTCGTGTTACACCTTCAATATCTTCTACGATTGAGATGCGTTCTCCCGCGATACGGTTAAATAGGGTTGATTTCCCAACATTGGGACGTCCCACAATGGCAACAGTTGGTAAGGCCATGTTTTCTCACTTTCTACAATAACTTCTTCTGCTCAAGATTTTCTCGAGTCGAGCTTGGTTCTGGATTGCCAAATTGCTCTGCCAAACGTTGACTCCAAGTTGTAGTCGCACGCGCACCTGCATATTCAGTCTGTACACGGTCATAGGCTTCAATTGCCTCAGTTGACTGTTCTTGGTATTCTTCCTCAAAGACAATATTCTCTAGTGGCAGTCTTGGTTTCACATCATGCTGTTGATTTGGCACACCGAGTGCAATCCCAAAGACTGGATAGGTATAGTCAGGAAGCTTGAACAATTCTGCTAACTCAACAGACTTGTAACGCACCAAACCGATAATCACTCCACCATAGCCTAAGCTTTCTGCCGCAAGCAAGGCATTTTGTCCAGCCAAAGCCGCATCTACTGAAGTGATGAGGAGTCCTTCCACCCCTTGAGGTTGGAAAATATCCGTATGGAGACGAGCCCCTTTTTCTGCACGGTTTAGATCACCAACAAAGAGTAAAAATGCTGCAGACTGGCGAATCGCTTCCTGAGGAACTAGCTCAAATAAGGCGTCCTTCTTTTCTTGACTTCTGACAAGAATGACCGAGTAGGATTGGAAATTTTTCCAAGAAGAAGCCATTTGGGCAGCTGCCAAGATCTCATTCAAGTCTGCTTGGGGAATCTCTTGCTCTTTAAATCTACGCACTGAAGTGTGAGCCTTCATTAATTTGATTGTTTCTGTCATCGGCGGTTTTCTCCTTCAAGTCTTGTTTCCTCTGCTAAATAACGAATGCGTTCCATGACGCGTCTAGCTTCCCAGGTTTCGTCATTTCCGTTTTTCCCTTTAGCGAAATGCTTCTCCAAATCTTCAAAGTTGAAGTTGGAGGTAAAGAAGGTTGGCAAATCTTCCTGCATACGATATTGGAGAATAACCTGCAGGATCTCGTCACGCACCCAAGCTGTTGATTGCTCGGCACCAATATCATCCAAAATCAAGACTTCAGCAAGCTTAATCTCATCCACCAAGGTCTTGACATTGCCATCACCGATGGCATTTTTGACATCGATGACAAAGCTCGGATAGTGGAGGAGAGTTGATGAAACGCCACGTTTTTCTGACAAATCATGGGCTAGGGCAGCCACCATGAAACTTTTACCCACACCAAAGTCTCCATATAAGTAGAGACCTTTTCGAATAGCTGGATATTGCTCCACAAAGGCTAGGAGCTTTTCAAAAACTGGCAAGCGCCCCAAATCATCTAAATCAACTTGAGCTAGGCTAGCTTTTTTAAGACTAGCTGGAAGATTGATTAGCTTGAGACGGTTTTTAATCGCTGCTTCTTTTTCCGCTGCAATTAGCTCTGGAGTCTCTTCATAAGAGACATCTGCATAGCCATGATTCATGACTAGGATAGGTTTGTAGCCACGCGCGATATAATCTGTATCTCCTCGGAGGAACTTATCTCTCTCAGTGATGTATTGGTTAAACTTGGAAATACTACGGTTTAACTCCTCCTGACTGAGAGATTCTTTCTGGATAAAGGCTGCAACATCAGGGTCCTTCACAATTTGCTGGACTAAATCCTGATACTGAAATCGGCTTGGTTGACGTTTGAGCACGTCTCCGACACTTTCCATCTAGTCTCCTCCTTTTTCTAATCGAGCTAACATTTCTTTTTTCTTACGTTCTAGTTCTAAGCGAGTTTCTTCGCTAGTTTCATTCTTATATTCAGGATTGCTCCATTTAGGTACATTGGTTTTTGCTGGGGCATTCTGATTCTGCTTTTGCGTTTTTGCTTTTTGGCCACGTTCACGAATACGGAGAACTGCCTCCTCTGCACTACGGATATTTTGATAGGCGTAGTCATTAGCCACCTTCATGGCGTATTTTTCATTGATATTAGCCGAATCAACCTTATTAAAGGTCAAGAGCAAGATAACATTGATTACTTCATCCAGCAAGCCCAAGGCCGCCATCTGCTGGAGCAGGTCTCGTTCAGTCTGAGTTATACTTCCCTTGCGGGTCTGCTTAATCTCAGCAAGGAACTGCAAGGCTGTCTTTTTCTTAGCCTCTCGGATAATAGTTGCTTCCTTAGGACTAAAGTCAGAAGTCACAGGCTTTTGCGCTATCTTTTCACGGATGCGTTTGACAGAAATCACTTGCGACACTGCTGTCGCTTTGGCTACTTGATAAGTCTCAAACCAGGTCCACTTCTGCTCGTCTGCTATTGCAAACAAGGCCAAAACATCCGAAGTCTCATCTTGAAAACGAAGACCATCACGAGCCATGAGCTGACGGAAATGCTCCAAATCAAAATCATCTGCTGCTGGCTGACTGCTAGAGGTTTCTTGACTCGCAGACTCAGATAACTGAGGAAAGATTTGACTCAAGGACACCGAGATAGGTTCCCCTTCAACACTTTCCTGTCTCATGGCTGCAACCGCACTATCCCCAATCATTTTTTCTAACAAGGTCCGATAAACTGTATGTTGTAAAAATTCTTGAGTTGATAAGGGAGAATGGAGTAACAAATTATAGGTATCCCCCTGCTGATAGAGGGTCACCAATTTCATGGCTGTCAGAGTTTTAAAAGCCTTTAAAAGACTATCCATCCCAAAATTCAGATGGTTGAGCATAGCTGCAAAGAGATGCTCCTTTTGACCATCATCCCAAAAAGTCACAGCATAAAGATAGAGGCTCAGCGCCTCCTGACCGATAATCGGGAGGTAGCACTGCACCATTGATGAGGTATCTTGCGACACCCGATTATTCTTTACAAAAGAAAAACGGTCATTTGGCTTCATTTATTTTTCCTTTTTCTTTTTTGAAGATTGTGTGATCTGCTGGAGTAGGCTTTCAAGTTCACTCACATCCTTAAAACTACGGTAAACACTGGCAAAACGGACATAAGTAATCTCATCTAGCTCTGCCAACTCTTCCATAACCAAGGAACCAATAACCTCACTCTGAATTTCATTTTCATTGCGACTACGGAGTTTTTGTTCGATGCGATTGACCACCATGCCAATCTCATCACTAGACACTGGACGTTTCTGGGCTGAACGAATAATCCCGTTAAAGATTTTATCTCTTGAAAATTGTTCCCGTGTACCATCTTTTTTGACCACAACTAGTGTTCTCTCTTCAACACGTTCATAGGTTGTAAAACGATGCTGACACTCTTCACACTCACGTCTTCTTCTGATTGTATTTCCTTCTTCAGCCTGGCGACTATCGATCACACTTGATTTTGTAGCGCCACATTTTGGACAACGCATGCCTTTCCCTCCTTGTCGTTTTCTTTTCATTATACCATTTTTTAAGAGATTCCCAAAATAATTCTCCTTTTGGCTTGACAAGTTTTTTGTTTTGTTGTATTATTGAATTAACACAAAGGTAATTAGAAAGGAGATCGTGATGTCTTGGACATTTGATAACAATAAACCCATTTATTTGCAGATTATGGAGAAAATCAAATTGCAGATTATTTCCCATAAACTCGAGCCCAATCAACAGCTTCCAACCGTTAGAGAATTAGCAAGCGAGGCAGGTGTCAATCCCAACACCATCCAGCGCGCCCTATCGGACTTGGAAAGAGAAGGCTTCGTTTATACCAAGCGGACATCTGGACGCTTTGTCACAGAGGATTTGGACTTGATCCTCCAATCCCGTAAGCAACTGTCAGAAGAACAGCTGCAACAGTTTGTAACAGGCATGGTAGAATTTGGTTATGAAAAAGAAGAACTACCGACTGTTTTGAGAGATTATATTGAAGGAGTTTAAACTATGACCTTGTTAGCATTTGAAAATGTGTCAAAATCCTATGGAGCAAGCCCTGCTCTTACAAATGTTTCCCTTGAAATTCCAGCTGGAAAAATCGTTGGTCTCCTTGGCCCAAACGGTTCTGGAAAGACAACCCTGATTAAACTAATCAACGGCTTGCTACAGCCAGAGGAAGGGCGTATCCTTATCAATGGCATGGAACCAAGCCCAGCAACTAAAGCGATTGTTTCTTATCTCCCTGATACGACCTACCTCAACGAGCAAATGAAGGTCAAGGAAGCTCTCACTTATTTCAAGACCTTCTACCAAGATTTTAATCTGGAACGTGCTCAAGGTCTTCTTCGTGACCTTGGCATTGATGAAAATAGCCGTTTCAAGAAACTCTCAAAAGGGAACAAAGAAAAGGTTCAGTTGATCCTTGTCATGAGTCGCGATGCTCGTCTATATGTGCTTGATGAACCAATCGGAGGTGTCGACCCCGCAGCTCGTGACTATATCTTGAACACCATTATCAACAACTACTCTCCAACTTCGACTGTCTTGATTTCAACCCACTTGATTTCAGATATTGAACCAATCTTGGATGAGATTATCTTCCTCAAGGATGGAAAAGTCGTCCGTCAAGGAAATGTTGATGATATTCGCTATGAGTCTGGAGAGTCTATCGACCAACTCTTCCGCCACGAATTCAAAGCCTAGTTAAAGGAGATTATTATGTTTTGGAATTTAGTTCGTTATGAATTTAAAAATGTTAACAAATGGTATTTAGCCCTCTACGGTGCTGTGTTGGCTCTTTCTGCCCTTATCGGGGTTCAAGCTAGTTCCCTAAAATCCATCGATACACCTGATCAACAAATGATTATGTTAGTTTTTCTGGCTCTAGTTTTTGGTGGACTAATCATTACCTTAAGTATTTCAACCTTGATTTTGATCATCCGTCGCTTCAAGGGTAGTGTCTACGATCGTCAGGGATACCTAACTCTCACACTCCCCGTATCTGAGCACCAAATCATTTTATCCAAACTTTTGGGTGCTTTCATCTGGTCTCTGGCTAGCTCATTAGTCTTTATCTTGAGTATTTATATCATTTTAGTTCTGACTGGTGCAAACTTCCTTGATATCTTTTCTCTCGAATACCTCTTTAAATTTTACATGGATAGTTTCTGGCTTTCTGTGATTTCATATATCCTCAGCACAATTTCAGGAATCCTCTGCATCTACTTGGCGATCTCTATCGGACAACTTTTCAATGAATACCGTACAGCTCTTGCCGTTTTAGCCTATATTGTTATCCAAACTGTTCTCGGCTTTGTTGGTCTCAACCTTCGCATAGATATCGACTACAATTGGATGATCTCCTTTGAAATCGTTAAAGACCTCATCCTCAGCGCAGCCTTCTATCTCGGAACCTACTATATCTTGAAGAATAAGGTTAATTTGCAATAAAAAATGCCCAGCTACTAGAGCTGGGTTTTTGCGTTAACTCAATATCAAATTAGCTACGATCGGACTGACAAAGACATAGAGAATACCGGTGACACCGATAGCCAAACCACCCATAGCACCTGCAACTGGTCCATAGCGGAAGGCCGTTCCAGTTCCAACGGCGTGACCTGTTCCACCCAGGGCTAGTCCAGCAGCTACTGGATCGTCTATCTTGAGCCATTTCAAAAGCGTTGGTCCGATAACGCTGGTCAAAATCCCCGTTGCTACTACAACTACTAGAGTCACAGTAGTCAAACCTTGCAACTTTTCTGTAATCCCTACTGCCATAGCGGTCGTTACTGACTTAGGAAAGAGGGAAATAGCTAGGAAAAAGTCCATACCAAAGATTTTTGCGACTAGGGCTGTAAAAGAGGTATTGACGATGACAGCTAGAAAACTACCCAGCAAAATACTTCTAACATGATGCTTCATCAAGTGGAAGCTCTTATAGAGGGGAATTCCTAGAGCCACTGTTGAAGGAACAATCAAGTTATTAAGATAAACCCCACCTTGGTAGTAATCTTGGTAGGAAATGCCAGTCACTTTCAAAAAGATAATAATAAAAATAGCTGACAGTAGCAAAGGAGTCGTTAAGGGATGAGGATAGCGTCTGAAAATCATCATTCCCCCAAGATAGGCTAAGATTGATAAAGCAATTCCAAATAGGGGATTGGATACAAATTCGCTCATTTGGTACCTCTTTCTTCGTAGTCACCTTCATAGCGTTTTTTGATAAATTGAACCACAAGCGCAATCAAGATGATATTAATCACTGCTGCAAAAAAGACAATCAAAACAATCGGCAGAAGATAGGGAGCAATCACATCAAATTTTTCCATAATTCCAACCGCAGGAGGTAGAAAGAGAATGGTCATGTTGGCCAAGAGAAAATTCCCAACCATATTGACATGGCGGATGCGCAACCACTTGAACTGCAAGGCTAGAAAAAGAATAATCAAGCCGATGATACTTCCAGGAATGGGCAAATGAAAAAAACTGGAGATCCCTTCACCGATTAGAGAAATCACAAAAAGAATCATTAACTGAACATATAACTTCATCGTAAACTCCACAAATAGACTTTCTGCATACCAGTTTACTCTTTTTTCAGAAAATTTCAAGCAAATATATAAGAAACATCCTTCTTGCTATCCAAGCCAAAAAGGTGTATACTAATTGCGTGCGCAAGCATCATAGATGCACTAGTATGATTACACTATTATAGAGGGAAAGGAGATGGACATGACTTACTTAGAAAAATGGTTTGACTTCAACCGTAGGCAAGTAGAGCTAGAAGCTATTTTAGAAGAGACCATCGCTGAGCAGAGTGAACAAACCTTGACACTCAAGGAATTTTATCTCTTGCACTTTCTAAATCAGGCTGAAGGCAAATCCCTAAGACAAATCGACTTGCCAGATAAACTACACCTGAGCCCTAGTGCTGTTTCACGGATGGTGGCTCGCTTAGAAGCCAAGAACTGCGGTTTACTTAGTCGAAGATGCTGCGACCAGGACAAACGAGCTAGTTTTATCTGCCTGACAAGCGAAGGACAGACTACCTTGGCTTATTTACAAACAGCTGTTGAAGAAAGCTTAGCAAGAAAATCAAACTGGTTAACCTAAAATATTTTTAAAAAACTTGCGTGCGCAATCATTTTTCTTGACATTCCTTTTTTCAAGGAGTAAAATGAAAACATGATTTAGCAAAGGAGAATCCTATGATTGAAATCACCTATCTTGACGCCAGCAAGCAAGAGAGAACCATGACCTTTGAGTCATACGATGAATTTGAACGTTCTCAGCATGCCTGCCTGATTGGTGTCGCAGACTATTACCCCGTCCAAAAAGTAACCTACAAGGGGCATGATTTGGACTACCATGGGACTTACGGAGATGTTTTCTTCTATCTCATGAAACAAGATTTAAGCCAATATAACTAAAAAGGAGAAATACTATGGCAAAAGCAATTACAGACGCAACATTCGAACAAGAAACTAAAGACGGATTGGTCTTGGTAGACTTCTGGGCAACTTGGTGTGGCCCATGTCGTATGCAAGGTCCAATCTTGGACAAATTGTCTGAAGAACTCTCAGAAGATGTCTTGAAGATCGTTAAAATGGACGTTGATGAAAATCCAAACACAGCTCGTTCATTTGGTATCATGTCTATTCCTACTCTTCTTTTCAAAAAAGATGGACAAGTGGTTAAACAAGTTGCTGGTGTTCACACAGCAGAACAAATCAAAGCTATCGTTGCTGAATTAAGCTAATCAAAGAAGAGACCAAGTGCATTCATTTGGTCTCTTTTTTCTTGCCCTTTGCCATTTTTCAAAAAATATGCTAGACTGTAACTAGAATATCACGATGTTTGGGACATGCCATCGCTAAAAAAAACCTCTACTTGGTATTTTTTAGCTCCCTCTAGGGAGCTTTTTGCGTGCTCTGAACATTTCCCATTTTGGAAGGAGTACTATGAAACGTCAATCAGCCTTGGTCGTCTTTAGCGGCGGTCAAGATTCAACAACCTGCCTTTTCTGGGCCAAGCAACACTTTGAAAAGGTAGAAGCCGTTACCTTTGCCTATGGCCAACGCCACCATCTCGAAATTCAAGTGGCCAAAGAAATCGCTGAGGAACAAGGAATTCGTCATCATATCCTAGATATGTCTCTGCTAGGACAAATTACTGAAAATGCCTTGACTTCAGATCTAGAAATTGAGCAAAAAGAAGGAGAGGTGCCTAATACCTTCGTTGACGGTCGCAATCATCTCTTTCTGTCCTTTGCTGCAGTCCTTGCCAAGCAGCGTGGAATTACGGATATCGTGACAGGAGTGTGCGAAACAGACTTCTCAGGCTATCCTGACTGTCGGGATGTCTTTGTCAAATCACTCAATGTCACCCTCAACCTTGCCATGGATTACGACTTTGTGATCCAAACACCTCTCATGTGGCTAGACAAGGCTGAAACTTGGAAATTAGCTGACCAACTCGGTGCCTTTGACTATGTTCGTGAGAAGACCTTGACCTGCTACAATGGGATTATCGGTACTGGTTGTGGAGATTGTCCTGCCTGCCATCTACGCCAACATGGTTTAGAGGTTTATCTCTCTCAGAAAGGAGAGGCCTGATGTTTTTTGCTCCCAAAGAAATCAAACAAGAAACTGGGGAATCTCTTGTCTACAATCCTCACAGAACCTTAGTCTCAAAAGAATTTACCTTCGATGCTGCCCACCATCTCTTTCACTATGAGGGAAAATGCAAATCCCTACACGGTCACACCTATCATCTGCAAATCGCTGTCAGTGGATTTTTAGATGATAGAGGTATGACCTACGATTTCGGAGACATCAAAGCTATCTACAAGGACTACTTAGAGCCCCACTTGGATCATCGCTATCTCAATGAAACCCTGCCCTACATGAATACAACCGCTGAAAATATGGTTTACTGGATTTTCCAAACCATGAGCCAAGAGTTGCCAGACGAGCGCGGTCTCCGTTTGGAATATGTTCGCCTCTATGAAACTCCGACTGCCTTTGCAGAGTTTAGACGGGAGTGGTTAGATGACTAAGGAACGTGTCCTCAAACTACCAGTTCTGGAAATTTTCGGCCCAACCTTTCAAGGTGAAGGTCGTGCTATCGGCCAGAAAACCATGTTTGTCCGCACTGCTGGTTGTGACTACCACTGCGACTGGTGCGACTCTGCCTTTACTTGGGATGGCTCTGAAAAACCAACTCGTATGACTGCTGACGAGGTCATTGCTGCCTTGGATAAATTAGGGAGCTACGACTACGTCACCCTATCTGGGGGAAATCCTGCTATCCTAGCAGCCAATATGGCTCAACTGGTCACCAAACTCAAGGAACGTGGAGTCACTCTGGCTGTTGAGACCCAGGGATCCCGCTGGCAACATTGGTTAAAAGATATCGACCAAGTCACTCTAAGTCCTAAGCCTCCTTCCTCCAAGATGGAAGTCAACTTTGAGACCTTGGACTTCATTGTTTCCCAACTAGACCCAGACAAAGTAACCTTTAAAATCCCTGTCTTTGATGATGCAGATCTAGCCTTTGCCAAAGGGATTCAAGAACGCTACCAACCAGATGTCCTTTTCTTATCAGCTGGAAATCCTGAGCCCAAAGCTAGAGGCAATATTGTCCAAGACCAACTGGACCGTCTCAAAGAACTCTGGGAACGAGTCGCTGCCGACGATAGCTGGGGCAATGTCCGCGTCCTTCCTCAACTCCATACCCTCCTCTACGACAACCAACGTGGTGTTTAAGATTAGAAAGAAAAAAATCATGTCACAACAAGAAGAAATGAAAAACCTAAGCCTCCTCGGCAACAAAGAAACCAACTACATTTTCGAATATCAACCCGAAGTCCTCGAATCCTTTGACAATCGTCATGTGGAAAATGACTATTTCATCAAATTCAACTGCCCTGAATTTACCTCTCTTTGCCCAATTACTGCTCAGCCAGACTTTGCGACCATTTATATTTCCTACATTCCTGACAAGCTCTGTGTCGAGTCAAAATCCCTCAAACTCTACCTTTTTAGCTACCGAAACCATGGAGATTTTCATGAAAACTGTATCAACACTATCGGGAAAGACTTGGTCAACTTGCTAGACCCTCGCTATTTAGAAGTCTGGGGAAAATTTACACCTCGCGGTGGCATTTCAATCGACCCTTACTACAACTACGGTAGACCTGGAACCAAGTATGAAGGATTGGCAGAACAACGCCTCTTCCAACATGACCTTTATCCAGAGAAAATTGACAACCGTTAATACTCTTCGAAAATCTCTTCAAACCGCGTCAACGTCGCCTTGGATTAGATATAGGTAACTGACTTCGTCAGTCTTATCCACAACCTCAAAGTAGTGCTTTTAGGAATCTGCGGCTAGCTTCCTAGTTTGCTCTTTAATTT
>NZ_KV794234.1:12905-19378 GCF_001808705.1 Streptococcus sp. HMSC074B11
CTAGTTTGCTCTTTAATTTTCATTGAGTATAAAAAGATACGAAAAAGCCCTGTTCCTCATCATGAGGAGCAAGGCTTTTTAAGTTTCAATTATTCTTCAGTTCCAAGGAAGTTTTTAGCAACAAGGGCTGCAAGAACGCCACCAACGATTGGTGCAAGGATGAAAATCCAAACTTGTTGAAGGGCTGCGCCACCTACCAAGACAGCAGGAGCCAAGCTACGAGCTGGGTTTACTGAAAGTCCAGTGATGTTCAAGCCAGCAAGAATCAAAGCTGTCAATGACAAACCAATCACCAAACCAGCAATTGCGCCATTCCCTTTGCTTGCTGAAGTTACAGTCATGATGACCAAAACAAACAAGAATGTTGCGATTGTTTCAAACAAGAAACCACCAAAGACAGTTACTCCGTTTGCCAAGGCATTTTCACCAAGACTTGCAGTTGACATACCTGAATTTGCCAAGAGGAAGAACACAGATCCTGATGCAAGGAAAGCACCGACTACTTGTCCGAGGATGTAGTTTACAAGCTCTGAAGATGACAAACGTTTGTTAACAAACATAGCGATAGAAACAGCTGGGTTCAAGTGAGCACCTGAAACAGTTCCGATTGAGAAGGCTGCGACTACGATTGCCAAACCAAAAGCAAGAGCAATCCCAAGGTGTCCAAGTCCTTCAACACCATTTCCAAAAACAACAGCTCCTGTTCCGATGAACACAAGCATAAAAGTACCGATTAATTCAGCAACAAATTTTTTCATATTAAGTCTCCTTTTTTCAAACTATGTATTAGTCTATCAGAAGGAGGAAAGGGTTTCAAGAAATGTGCTTGGAAATTTTGTGTAAGTTTTCACATTTAATAGTCGAAATCTAATATTGAAAAGATTGAATTGCTTTTTTCAAGTCATCTTGTAAACTATTTCTCTGGTCGAGTTGAACATAGACTTCTAAGAGACAGGATCTAAAATTGGAAAATTTATAAAAATCTTCCGTCTCTTCTATCGGGAAATCAATTGACTTTATCCAAGAGACTAGTGTCGCTTGATCCACCTTGCCTTGCAAAATAGGTTCGTAAAGCACTCTGGCTAAGCGCCATTCCTCATCATCTATAAAGCGAATCGAAATTCTTTTAAACAGTTGACCAAGGATCTCAAACACCTCATAAATTCGACTTGCAGAAAAGTCTGGATGACAAACGACTTCAGTCAAGAGATCCGCTCCATGCGCAAAAGCATGTACCCAACCATACTGGCTTGAAAAACCAGTCGTATCCTCTTCTTTTTCAAGGTAGTGCAAACCTTGATCGAGCATCGTATTTCTGATATCAGTTTTAAGCACTTGATAATAAAGAGAGTGTTGGTTGCCATCGGCAGATAAGAGATTGGCATAAATAAGGGCCCTAAAAGAACGGTCAAGCGTTGAAGTTCCTAGCTTATCGAGCTCTTTATCTAGTCCACCATCAGAAACAATCATAGCAGATATAAATTGAAATTGCTCCTTTGTAAATAACTCTTCTTGGATCCCTCTAGCCAAACTGGTAAAAACCAATTCATCGCGAATTTCTGGACTCGAATCCCCTAAGTGCTCAAGTAACCACTGGAGTTCTTTTTGACTATAACTCGGTTTTTCTTCTGTTATTTTTCTATGTAACTCTTGATACATGGTCAATACCTCTACATTTCTAGCAACTTGATATAATCCAGACCCCATTTCTCGACAGCATCTAAAACAACTCTGAATTCCTGTCCCATTTCGGTTAAGCTGTACTCAACTCGTGGGGGAACTTCCGCATAGACCTTTCGTTGAATAATCTTATCCTTTTCTAATTGACGGAGATGACGTGTCAAAATAGTTTGAGTAATCCCAGGCAATAATCTCTGCAATTCTTTAAATCGTTTAGTACCCGTACTCAACTGATAAATGATTACCAGTGCCCATTTCCCCGTTAAAACCCTCTGCGTTGTCGCAAATGGACAAATACCATACTCACTCACTTTATTTGGCATAAAATATCTTCTTTCTATTTTTTTAAAAAAATTTATCTTTTAGTATCAACAATAGTACTACTTTTGATACTAGCTATCGAAAAAGTGTCTACTTGTTTTTTCGATTGTAACTGTTACAATTATATCATAAAAAAGAAATGGAGAATATATATGTCAACAAACTTAGAAATTTTCAACGCTTATAACCAAGCTTTAATTGCTGGTGACTTTCCTGGTGTCTTTGAAACGATGGCAGACGATATTATCTGGCATCAACCTGGTACTCATAGTATATCTGGTACAGTTGTTGGTAAGGACAAGCTAGGAACTCACCTGGCTACATTTGCTGAGAAAACTAATGGAACCTTTAAGGTGATAACAAATTGGGTTTCTGACAATAAGGATTTAATCGCAGCCAATGTTACTTTTCTTGGAACACGGGCTGATGGTACTGAACTCAATATGAACGGGATTGACCTCTTCCGTATTGAAGACGGAAAAATCAAAGAAGTTTGGCTCTTCTCTTCAGATCAAGCTGAAGAAGATAGCTTTTGGGGATAATTTAAGAGGCCAGGACAAAAATTTTGATTTTATGAATTCTTTATTATAAATTTTTAAAATCGATAGATTAGAAAAAAAGCGAACAAGACAGAATTCTGAGTGTCAGATAACTCGTTTTGTTCGTTTTTTATATTTAAGGTTAAACTTTTGTCCCAGACTCTTTTAATTTACTCTCCCAACTGGGCACTTTAAGCTATAATCTAATCAACTGTATCAGACAAGAACTGAATGGTATCACGGAGTGGTTTATCCGTTGAAATATCGGCTCCGATAATCATGGCTGACTCAAGTGGTGTCTTGCTACCACCTGATTTGAGGAGATTGAGCCAGTCTCTAACTCCATTCTCAGAGTTTTTAAGATGAAGGTAACCAGCAGTCGAGATGACAAGTCCTGCTGAGTAAGTGTAGCTATACAAGCCCATGTAGTAGTGAGCTTGGCGCATCCAAGTCAGTGCTGCATCATCATCAATCTCAATAGCATCTCCCCAGAAGTCAGTCAAGACTTCCTTCATAATACTGTTGAGTTTGCTTGCCCCAAAGGTTTCTCCTTCTTCAATCAATGTATACACCTTACGCTGGAAGGTTGCTTCCAAGAGGTGAGTAATGAAATTATGGAAGTAAGTATCTGTCAAACGGTGAGCAAGGGCGAAACGTTTTTGACGAGGGTCGTCAGATTGGTGCTCCAAGTAGTCACTGAGGAGCAATTCATTGAAGGTCGAAGGCGCTTCGACATAGTAGGTCGACATGTGGGCATTAAAATAGCTTTGGTGATTGTCAGAAAAGATGAATTGACCAGAATGCCCGATTTCATGAATCAAGGTATAAACATCGCTCAAACGATCTGTCCAGCTCATAAGGTCATATGGATGTATACGGTAGGGATTATCTGTCTCCCCCCAATCATACACATTTATTATACAACATTCTTTTCTAGCTATCTCCATTATAAGAAATAAACATGTTAGTCTCATATAGTTTTTTCACTCTTAGAGGGTTAATTTTTTCCAAAAATCAAGTATTTATTTGACACAAATTTCACAAAGGTGTATACTGAAACATGATAGGACTTCTTTTAGAAACCTATCACGACTCACTTATAAACCTTTTGCTGTTCTTTTATGAACGTTTGAATGGTATCACGGATACCGAGGAGGAATCATATGTCTAAAGTAGCTATCGTTACAGGTGCAGGTCAAGGGATCGGTTTTGCAATCGCAAAACGCTTGGTTCAAGATGGTTTTAAGGTTGGAGTTTTAGACTACAACGCTGAAACAGCTGAGAAAGCAGTTGCTGAATTGTCAGCAGATAAAGCTTTTGCTGTTGTAGCTGATGTGTCTAAACAAGCAGAAGTTGCTGCAGCTTTCCAAAAAGTTGTCGATCATTTCGGAGACTTAAACGTTGTTGTAAACAACGCTGGTGTCGCTCCTACTACACCTCTGGATACAATTACAGAGGAACAATTCGCTCGCACATTTGCTATTAACGTCGGTGGGGTGATTTGGGGAGCACAAGCTGCTCAAGCTCAGTTCAAAGCACTTGGTCACGGTGGTAAAATCATCAATGCTACTTCTCAAGCAGGTGTTGTCGGAAATCCAAACTTGACTGTTTACGGCGGTACAAAATTCGCTGTTCGTGGTATTACTCAAACATTGGCGCGTGATTTAGCAGAGTCAGGTATCACTGTCAACGCCTATGCTCCAGGTATCGTAAAAACACCAATGATGTATGATATCGCTCATGAAGTTGGAAAAAATGCAGGAAAAGATGACGAGTGGGGTATGCAAACATTCGCAAAAGATATTACATTGAAACGCCTATCTGAACCAGAAGATGTAGCTGCAGCAGTTAGCTTCCTTGCTGGATCAGATTCAAACTACATTACAGGTCAAACCATTATCGTTGATGGTGGTATGCAATTCCATTAAGATTAAAAAAAGTGAGGTTGGAAAAAATCCAACCTCTTTTATCATCTCTACGATTCCAATTTTCGGAGTCGTTTTTTGTCATTTAAAACAATCTTTCTGTCCTATTCATGCTTCAGAAATGAAAGGATTTCTTCAAGACTAGCGGAACTTCCTTGCTCTAAATAGCGTGATTTACTACCATTTTGATAGACTGAAAGATTCGGAACGGTTTGGATATCCATTTCTTTTGCAAAGGCTGTAATCTCATCCTTTTCATCAGAATCACTATCCAAATAATAGACCGTCTGGTGACTTTTTTGAATCGCTAGAGCCAAATTGGGCACAAACTTTTGACAGTAGGGACAGGATTCTCTTCCAATGTAGACGACAAACTCGTCGCCATTTGCAAGTTTGGAGCGCATTTCTTTCATATTGATTGCTTTGGTATACTGAACAGCTTCCTGATAAGTTTTTGGAAGAACAGGCTGACTGAATTTCCAAATCATAAACAAAATAGGCATAGCAATTCCAATGATAATCAAGCTAAGTTTTTTATTGACACGCACTAGCATCTCCGTCCTTTTCTAAGTATTTTCCCTAGTCTAATCGCCCACGACAAGATATAAAATCCAACCGATAGATCTATAATAACGCACATTCTGAAGACAAAGTCTTCAGCAAACTTTATGAAATAAATGTCATTCTAAAATCTCAACGATATAACTCTATTGTTGCACTTTTATGATTTTATTCTCCCAACTGGGCACTGTAGTTGATAATTTGGTCAACCGTGTCAGACAAGAATTGAATGGAAAAATCAGCCAACCTCTTTTATTAATTTTCATTATCATTTAGGAGGATATTTTATCAATACCTCTACCTTTCTGGTGACTTATCAAAAAGCCATTCTTAAATGACTTTGTATCTTATTCTTTTTTAGATGGAGTTTTTCCTGCAGCAATTGCATCGGCCTCTGTCATCTCAACAACATTAGCTTTATTAGTATTTGACGGCATTCTATCTTTGTTATACCAATATACTTTCGCTTGCCCATTCTTAGCGACATAAACAATTCTATCTTGCTGTTGGGCTTTATTTTCAGCTTCACGCGCAATTCTTTTCTCTTCTTCTTTTTGAGAAATTAATGACTCAACTGCACCTATTCTATCAAGCAATTCTGTCTTTTTATCATTATTTTCAATCTGATTAACTGTCTCTTTAGCAGACTTCACTTGACTCGCATCTTGAATTTCTTCCAATTGTTTGACTAAGGTTTCACCTTTTTCTTGCAACTCCTTTGTAGCTTTTTCTTTGGCAATTCTTTCTTCTTCCGCTTTTTCTTTAGCCTTTTTCTCTTCTTCGATTCGTTTTGCTTCCTCTATGCTAGATGAAGTATCCGTAGTTGAAGCTGTCGAAGTAGTAGATGTCGCAGTCTGCTTAGTTTCTGATTGAGAAGATGAAATTTTCTTTGTGACTGTCGGAGTTTGAAGAGCAACTGCAACAAAACTGACAATGAAAAGCCCTATCATTAGATTTCTTTTTCGAATATCTGGCGATTTCTTTACAAAATACCAAATACCAACTCCGCTCAAAACAAGATAGAGAGTAGGCAAAGCAATCAATAAAATGATTCCCAACAAAACTAGACCAATTTTGATAAAGAGCATTCTTTTGAGGTCTTGCTCTAGCCATTTTTTGATTCTATTCATATTATTCTCCTAAAACTCTGTCCAATCTTTACTCTCCCAACTGGGCACTATAGGCAATAATCTGATCAACCGTGTCTGACAAGAACTGGATGGTATCACGGAGTGGTTTGTCTGTTGAAATATCCGCACCGATAATCATGGCTGACTCAAGTGGTGTCTTGCTACCACCTGATTTGAGGAGATTGAGCCAGTCTTCAGCTCCAGTTTCTGAATGTTTCAGATGAAGGTAACCCGCAGTCGAGATGACTAGTCCTGCTGAATAGGTATAACTATACAAGCCCATGTAATAGTGAGCTTGGCGCATCCAAGTCAGTGCT
>NZ_KV794234.1:19478-28529 GCF_001808705.1 Streptococcus sp. HMSC074B11
TTGCCCCAAAGGTTTCTCCTTCTTCAATCAGTGTATAAACCTTACGTTGGAAGGCTGCTTCCAAGAGGTGGGTGATAAAGTTATGGAAGTAGGTATCTGTCAAGCGGTGAGCAAGAGCGAAGCGTTTCTGACGTGGATCATCAGACTGGTGTTCCAAGTAATCACTTAAAAGCAATTCATTGAAGGTTGACGGTGCTTCGACATAGTAGGTCGACATGTGGGCGTTGAAATAGCTCTGGTGGTTGTCAGAAAAGATGAATTGACCAGAGTGACCGATTTCATGAATCAAGGTATAAACATCGCTCAAACGGCCTGTCCAGCTCATGAGGACATATGGATGCACACGGTATGGATCAGCTGCATAGCCACCAGAATCCTTACCACTATTAGCAGCAAAGTCAACCCAGCGCTCTTCTTGATAGCGAGCAATTTCTTGACTGTATTCTTGACCCAATGGTGCGACTGATTTCATGACCAAATCGTAGGCATCATCAATGCTAACCTCTGGATTAAGAGCACTATCCAAATCCAATTTCCAGTCCGCAAAGGTCATCTTTTCAAGACCATTGACCTTGGCAACATGCTTGAGATATCGCTGAGCGACTGGCGCAAAATCCTTCATGATGAGGTCAATCTGGCGATCAAACATAGCACGATCTACTTCTTGCTCAGCTAAAAGATAGTCAAATACTGAGTCGTACCCCTTCATATCTGCCAACAATTTCTCAGACTTGACCTGAGCAAGATAGGCTGCTGCAGCCGTATTTTGGTGCTTACGAAGTCCTTCTGAAAAGGAACGGAAGGATTTCTCACGAACTTCAGCATCCTCGTGATTTTGGTAGAAATTTTCATAGGTCACAAAGCTATTTTTGTAAGTCTTCCCATGGGCTTCAAAGTCAGCCATTTCAAAGTCGCCAGCTCGCATCTTAGTATAGATATCCTGTGGACTATAGAAAACTTCACCCAGATTAGTCAAGGCCTTCTCCACATCAGCCCCAAGATAGTGGGCTTTTTTGATTTTCGCCTGACGAATGGCTGCCGTCAAGTGGGGCAACTCACCGAGACGATCTAATACTTCCTCATCTGCCGCCACCAAGGCATCATCAAAGAAGGTTAAAGCAACACTGGCATCTGTCTCAAAGTCCATTCCAGCTTGGGCGATATTGGCAAAATCTTCATTGCTATAGTCTGTCGTCTGAGGCATAAAGGCGTAATTACCGATATGACTCATCTGAATGTAGATTTGTTCCAATTCTGCAAAAGCTTTCTCGAAATCTTCAAAAGTGTGAAGATTGTCCTTATAGTCACGACTAAATTGATTGATATCTTCACGCGCCTTCTCAATCGCACGCAAGAAATCCTCACGGTCTTGGTATAGGGCTGTCAAGTCCCAAAGTTCCTTTTCAGGAAATTCTGAACGGTGTTTTTGTTCCATTTTCTTCCTCTTATTTCTCTAATTCTAATAAAACACTGATGGCTGACAGGGCATAAAGCGGTGCGGTTTCTGCTCGCAAAATACGAGGACCAAGACCTGCCAAGACTGCTCCTTTAGCTTCAAAAGACTCTATTTCTGCAGGCGATAGACCACCTTCTGGCCCGAAGATAAAGAGCAGTTTGGCTCCTTTTTCCAGTCCAGCAACTGCTTGTATAAGTGCGGCTGATTCGCCTTCTTTAGCTGACTCTTCATAAGCCACCACGATGCGGTCAAACTGGCTCAGTTGTGCTAGAAAATCTGCCTTTTTCTCAAAAAGGGTGATGCTTGGGACAAAGTTGCGCTTGCTTTGCTCGGCTGCTCCAAGGGCGATTTTTTCTAGTTTCTCGACTTTTTTCCCTAGTTTTTTACCATCCCATTTAGCAACTGACCAGTCTGCAGGGAAGGCCCAAATCTGACTGGCACCTAGTTCCGTCACCTTTTGAGTGATAAACTCCAACTTATCTCCCTTGGGAAAACCAGATGCGATGGTCACTTGGACTGGCAGTTCCACATTGTCATCCAATTCCTCAACCAGCTCAAACTGACGCGCCTCCACATTGACCACGCGCGCCAAACGCTTAATGCCATCATCAAATACTAAAGCGACCTCATCATCTTCTTTCAGGCGCATAACCTGAAACATGTGCTTGCTGGTCTCCTTGTCCTCGATGGTGACAGGTGAGACTGCACTGCCCTTGACAAAATACTGCTGCATGCTAGCCTCCAATCACACCGGAGATATCCTTGGTCTTCTTGAAGACACAGGCATTCCACTCCCCTTGAATCATGTGGGTTTCAAGGAAAAATCCAGCTGACTCAGCTGACTCACGCACCATGTCCCACTTGTCCTTGATTATACCACTCATGATGAGGTAGCCTTCATCCTTGACCAAGCGATAAGCATCCTCCGTCAGATGAATAAGGATATCCGCTAAGATATTGGCCACGATAACATCTGCCTCAATTTCCACTCCTTTAAGCAAATCGCCTGGGGCTACATGGATGTTTTCCATACCAGGATTGAGCTCAATATTTTCCTGAGCTACTCTAACCGCTACATCATCCAGGTCATAGGCGAAAATTTCCTTGGCACCTAGAAGCGAGCTGGCAATAGAAAGAACGCCTGAACCTGTCCCCACATCGATTACTGTCTCACCGCCACGAAGGACCTGCTCCAAGGCAAAAAGGCTCATCTTGGTCGTTGGGTGAGTCCCTGTTCCAAAGGCCATGCCAGGGTCCAGCTTGATAATCTTTTCGCCCGCCGTCGCCTCATAGTCCGTCCATGAAGGCACAATGGTCAAGTCATGAGTGATGCGAGCTGGTTCATAGTATTTCTTCCAGTTGTCGGCCCAGTCTTCCTCAGCCAAGGCGGTCGTGCCCATCTTGACCTCGCCCAGATCCATAAAATCGGTCAATTCTGCCAAACGAGCCTGCAAGTCCGACTCAACTGCTGCTACATCAACCGTATCCGGGTAGTAGGCTGTGACCACGATTTCTTCCTGCTGCTCGACCTCAGGAAAAATCTCACCAAAGCGGTCCACATTCCCCACATAGTCCATGCTGTCTTCGATTGCCACCCCTTGAGCACCTAACTCAATCAAGAGATTGGAGACTAATTCCTCTCCCTCACGCTTAACTGTAACTTTTAACTCTTGCCATGTTTCCATATTTAAGATACCAAGCCCGTAAAACACAAAGCCAAAATAGGAACTTCAACGAAGACGCTTGAATCTAAGAGAAGTTTATCTTTTCTGCACAGTGTTTAGGGCGGGTTCAGTTTAGAAATGTAACCGAACCATCCTTTCTATTTCTCTATCCATTTTTTCATGTAGACCATATCCATGCCCTCTTTTTCAGGCTCAATATGGGTTTGATGGTAGCCATTCTTCTCATAGAAAGCAACCATGCCTGCATCTTGTAATACCGTACACAAATCCCACTGTGTAATGGTGGGGAACTCTTTTTCCAGCAAGCTTAAACCTGTAGATCCATACCCTTTTCCTTGATAGGGAGGTAAAATCGCCACTGTTCCCAACCAAGCATTTGTTAACTCTTCATTGGTCTGAATTCGTAAAAAACCAATCTTTTCTTCATCTTCTCTCACAAAGTAGTAATAGCTATTAGGACGTTCTACCAGTTTCCACTTGATTCGTTCGCGGTCCTCCAGATAAGGATCATACTCATCTTGGTATTTCTCATAGACCGCCTTAAAACTGGCTCTTTGAATGGCAATGATGGTTTCTAAATCTTCCGCTCCTGCTCTCTCAAGTCTTATCATAATTCTCCTCCAAATAATCCCCCAATCTCCCCTGTAGCTGAGGCACTGCTTGTTTAGAATTGAGAAATTCCTCAATTCTCATCAGTTTATAGCCCTGACCTTCGTCACCAAAGACAATATTGTCAAATTGTTCTTGTCTTAGCTGACCAACCATAAAGACCGATTGCTTGTCTTTAAAGATTACGCTAGGATAAATCTTGCTCCAAAGCAGACAGTCTTCATCTAAATGAATTCCCAATTCCTCATAAACTTCACGCGCTGCGCACTCGAAAGGACTTTCGTTTCCTTCACGACCACCACCTGGAAATTCCCACATGTTGGGACAAGGGATATCGTCCTTGTCATCACGCAAGATAGTCAAGACCTTATCCCTACAAATCAAGGCAATCTTGCAACCTTGGAAATCCATTCTGCTATCCAATAATTCCATGATATTTACTCTTTTCTATGATAACAATTACTCTCTAGTAAAATACGAGCTAGCTTTCTTCAATCACCTTTTGACACTCTGCATCCCAGTATGCCTGCCATCTACCATGTTTTTTAGCAAAATAAACGGTAAACTCATCATTTACATAATCTGCGACATAGCGAAGATTAGGCGGATTTTCCTCAAAACTTAATACCCACGGATGGAAGTAAAAAGTTTTCTCCCACCTCTTCTGAGTGTAGCCCAGATCCTTAGCAAACTGAGGGATGGGTTGCTGCATCTCACTTTCCAAACAATACTGAATGGCATTGTCAATACTATTTAAACGAGCTAATAGTTGCTTAAACTGGTCTTCCTCTTCAATTTTGAAAGCACCTATGAACTCAAATTCTGCAAAGTCTATCGAAAAGTCAAATAGTGTGATTTCACCATCCTCAACACAGTGACCCACCTCATCAACACGGTCACGAGTTCCAAACTTCAATACTCGCTCGAAATCTAGATCCGCAAAGCGATTTCGGGGAAGGATCGACTCACGCTCTTGAGATTTTTGGGATTTTTTACTAAATAACCACTTAAATATCTGAAGCATCGTACAGCTCTCTTTCCTTTTCTCAGCTCACCTGAGTCTGTTCTACCTGTATTGCTTGTTCCAACTCATCTAACCACTGCTGGTAATAGGCTTTCTCATCCCGTAACATCCGGCTGCTATTCATTTTCTGTCTAGCAATCTTCATAGCCTTGTGAGTTTGAACTACATCTTTCTTTACCTTAAATTGATACCAAGCTTGAATGACTTGCATATCTGCTGTTTTTAGAGATAAAAAGGATTTGACCCCTCGAATACTTGCATATTCTTCCGCTTTCTTATTATCTCCTTCTATCAGAGCAATTTGAAGAAGGTATAATTGAGAAATAGTTTTAGACATTGGATTATCTGTTTTCTCTAACACAGACTGAAGCTGTTGCTTTGCAAGCTCTATATTATCATCCAATATGAATACCAATCCCTGAATAGTCTGAACACTTTCTGCAAAACTCCCTCTCGCATCCTCAGCAACAGGCATGATAAAGTCTTTTAAATCATATTCTTGAGGAGCCAGCAAAGTTTGAGCAGAATGTCTCAATACCAAGTAGGCGTATTTGGTATTTTCAGGGTGTTGTCTCAATTCCCAAATTTTCGCTCCATCGGTGATGCCGACTGGCAAAGCATTGTTTAGAAAGAAAGACAAATTCAAAAAAATCCAAGTACCAGCAAAATACCAACTTCTTGTCAAAAATCCAAACAATATCGCCAATAACATCAAGCTGATATGAACCAGCAAGCCTCCTGAAAGCATCAAGATGATTCTTTGATCACTTTCATTCTCTTTTAAACCAATATACTGAGCACCAACATTTTTTATAACTGCTGTTCGACTAAGATGAAGCCTTCCTGACTTTTTTGTTAAAAGAACGTTCCCTAATCCAAAAGCCACCAGCCGATAGCCTGTCAAGTAGCCACAAAAAGCATGTCCCAGCTCATGGAGAATAAAGATTAAATACATGCTTAGAAGAGCGAAGGCATAACCAAAAGTAAAAACTAAAACTGCGGAATACCCCAACTCTGCAAATGCGATTGTTCCACAAGCAAAAGCCAGCATAATAAAGATAACAGCTAGCGCATAAACCAAATAAATCCCAATTTTCTTCATAAAATCTCCAACCAACTCCTAATACCTCGGATAAGGGTAAAATTCTCCTTCTTCCAAACCGACTTTCCCTTCTTCAAAGACTTCTTGGTTCCATTCCATGACAAATTCTTCTGCTTCTGGATCTTCCAAAAAGTCCATGAGGGCATCTAGTCCAACCTCTGCAGTATCTTTGAGAAATAGCGCAAAATAAGCTAAAAATTCACGAGAAAAACCTTTCTTAGGCAGGTAAGGGATGACGGTGAGATAGTCTTTTGCATTGACTCTTGACTTAGCAGGGTTGTAAAAAAGTACTGCTTCTTCAAAAAGGATATCATCTGACGAAACCTCTCCGTCTTCATCTAACATCTCCACCCCTGCAGCATTTTGTGCCTCTAATAGAAAACTCACTTCAACCGCATGATTACGCTTGTCCCAACTAATCTCATAATCAAAAGGAAAGTTCTTATCCAACTCTTCTTGTAAAACATCTAAAAATCCATATGTTGCCATTTTGTCCTCTTTCTATACGACTCTTCAATCGCCCCGAATACTCGGAAATATGCTAAAATAGATACTACCATATTACCACATTAGTATCAGAAAATCCATGTTAGAAAGGACTGCTATGCCAGACAATCTCGCGCTTCGCATGCGCCCTAAAACCATCGACCAGGTCATCGGTCAGGAGCATCTGGTAGGACCAGGAAAAATCATCCGCCGCATGGTAGAGGCTAACCGCTTGTCATCCATGATTCTTTACGGACCTCCAGGCATCGGAAAAACCAGTATCGCTTCAGCCATCGCTGGAACGACCAAGTATGCTTTTCGGACCTTCAATGCCACAGTTGATAGTAAAAAACGCCTCCAAGAAATCGCTGAGGAAGCTAAATTCTCAGGTGGCCTTGTACTGCTACTAGACGAGATTCATCGTCTTGACAAGACTAAACAAGACTTCCTCCTTCCTCTCTTGGAAAGTGGTCTAGTCATCATGATCGGGGCGACAACTGAAAATCCTTTCTTTTCTGTCACTCCAGCCATCCGTAGCCGTGTTCAGATTTTTGAATTAGAACCCTTATCCAATCAAGATGTTAAAGAGGCCGTTCAAATCGCCCTGACTGACCCTGAAAGAGGTTTTGATTTCCCTGTTGAGTTAGATGATGATGCCCTTGATTTTATCGCAACATCTACCAATGGAGATCTCCGTTCTGCCTTCAATTCGCTTGATTTGGCAGTTCTCTCCACCCCAGAAAATGATGACGGTGTCCGCCACATCACGCTCGACATCATGGAAAATAGTCTTCAGAGAAGCTACATCACTATGGACAAGGATGGAGACGGTCACTATGATGTTCTATCTGCCCTGCAAAAATCCATCCGTGGATCCGATGTCGATGCTAGTCTCCACTATGCTGCTCGCTTGATAGAAGCCGGTGACCTTCCTAGCCTAGCTCGTCGTTTGACTGTGATTGCTTATGAAGATATTGGCTTAGCTAATCCAGAAGCGCAAATCCATACCGTAACTGCTTTGGATGCTGCGCAAAGAATCGGCTTCCCAGAGGCTCGTATCCTCATTGCCAATGTCGTCATTGATCTGGCACTTTCACCTAAGTCTAACTCAGCCTACGTGGCTATAGATAAGGCCTTGTCTGACCTTAAAACATCGGGGCATCTGCCGATTCCACGTCACTTGCGAGATGGACATTATAGCGGCAGCAAGGAATTAGGTAACGCCCAAAATTATCTCTATCCACATAATTATCCTGGTCACTGGGTCAAGCAAGAATACCTACCAGAAAAAATCCGTGACCATCACTACTTTTCTCCGGAAGATAGTGGAAAATACGAACGGGCCCTGGCTCAACGCAAGGAAACCATTGATAAATTACGAAACTCGTGAAATCCTTTTCAAAAATTATAATTTCCCCTTGATTTTTTTTGAAAAAGTGGTATCATATAATCATAGAAACGCTGTGGTGTACGACTTCACATTTAAGTGTTGACCGACTATTTTTTGTATTATTAGGGAAACAAAAGTCTTCTAACAGCATGTAGGCCGTCTCACACGGAAACAGCTTCAGTTAGAGCGAGTTGCCCACCTGCTTAATTGCGCGGGTTCAATACAAACCGTGAAGTTTCGGCACCAATACAGCTTTTTATTTGCCTCCTTAGCTCAGTTGGTAGAGCAGTAGACTCTTAATCTATGGGGCGCAGGTTCGAGCCCTTGTAGGGGCATCTAAATCAACAGGAAAAAGCCTTGATTTACAAGGCTTTTTTGCTTGTCTGTAACTGATTTGCCCCATCATTTGCCCCACTTTTAAATCTATCTTTTCTTTTTGAATCAAATTACATCTTAACAAATAGTGTAAAGCCAGTTACTTTTGCTTTGATGCCATACAATATTTTCATGTAGAGAAGACAAATTTTATCTTCTCTTTTTATTTTCAAAATAATAAAAACTGATTTTCTTTTCATGAATCAGACTGAAACTTCCAAATTTTCCATTTAGTTTATTGATATTTCCTCTAAAAAGGTGTATAATATTTTTACTATCAAACTATACTATATAACAGGATGGTCTTGAAATGAAATTTTCTAATCGTTTATCGCTATTCCTTGCAGGAGTTATTTTTGTCCTTTTAGCACTCTTTCTATTTACAGACCCAGTAGCTAATCTTGTTGCTTACAGCTGGTGGATTGCATTTGGTTTACTGGTTGCTTCCATAGCAGCTATTTTAGGCTATTTCTCTGTACCAAAAGAGCTTCGCTCACCAGCTCATCTTTTCCAAGGGATTGTTAATCTTCTCTTAGCTCTTTACCTCGTTGCCTATGGCTTTGTGACGCTGCCAGTTGTCATTCCAATTATTTTAGGGATTTGGTTAATTGTAGAAGCCATTATAGTTTTCTTTAAAGGCAATCGTCTGGGATTGATTTTCCCTATTATTGGCAACCATATCATGTGGATAGCGTTGCTTGCATTTTTACTAGGTCTAGTGATTTTGTTCAATCCAGTAGCTACAAGTGTCTTTGTCGTTTATGTCGTTGCCTTTGCATTTTTAATTGTTGGTTTCACCTATATCCTTGATGCCTTTCGTAAATAATCTAGCTGCCATTTTGGGCATATTAAAATAGCTGGGAAGTTACATTCTCAGCTTTTTCTGTTGCCTCTTTAGCTAAGTTGGTAGAGCAGTAGACTCTT
>NZ_KV794234.1:28629-58945 GCF_001808705.1 Streptococcus sp. HMSC074B11
AGGAAAAAGCCTTGAAATCAAGGCTTTTTTACGTCCAATAGCTTTTTGTAGCAAAGTATTTAAAAATAAAAGAGAAGAGAATCTCTCACTCTCTTCTCAGTATATCTTATTAAATTTAGTTTTTCTTAATCTACCTGATTTTCCTTTGCGACGACAAATTCTTTAACCAGTCGATAGATAACAGCAAATACGGGGGTAAAGAATATCATTCCAAGTAGTCCGAAAAGATTCCCTCCGATACTAGCAGCCGCAAGCGTGAAAAGGGCTGGTAAGCCAATAGATTGACCCACAACTTTGGGATAGATAAGATTTCCCTCAATCAGTTGTATGATTTGATAAAGAACAATAGAAAATAAGGCTTGACTTGGACTTACTGTAAAGATAAAAATCGCTCCCAGAATACAAGCAATCATAGGACCAACATAAGGAATGAAAGACAGTACTCCTGCAAAGATACCTGTCATTACCCCATAAGGTAGTCCAAACAGGCTGTAGCCAACTGCTATCATAACTCCTATGATGACTGCTTCAATCAGCTGACTCATCAAAAATTGATCATAAGTCTCTAGTGCTACTTGTCCGATGTATGTCAACCTTGTCACCACTTTCTCTGGAAATATAACTTTTAGAAGTCGACTCGTCATCGCTGCCAGATGTTCCTTACTGGATAAAAATGAAAAGGTAAAGACTATAATCAGAAAGGCATTCATCATACTTGAAAAAATATTTCCTATATTACTAGTCAGACCGGATAAGAAGGCTATCAAAGCTTGACTAATAGAGCTAGACTGTCCCTGAATTCCTGATACGATAGTTGACAGCGTGTCTTTGGTTACAAATTCCGAGCTATCTAGTAGTTTACCAAGTTGAGTCAGGACTGTTGAAAGGACTGTTCCCAGCTGACTAATAGTCTGAGCAAGGGTTGGAAGCACCAAAACCAAAAGACAGATCACGATTAAGATAAGAGATAGGAAAACAAGCGCCATAGCAATCGGACGACGCAACCCTGCCTTTACCTTCATTTTAACTAGGAATTCTTCAATTTTTTTCATGGGAACATTGAGCACAAAAGCAATAACAGCACCATAAATCAAGGTAGAAGTTACTTCAAAGAGAGATACTGCTCCTGATATAAAGCTTGATGCATTCAGAATTACAAGAGTAACCAGCCCTATAAAAAGTATTAACGGGGTGTATTTTTTTACTAAATTCATAAATTCTCATTAATAAACATGTTTAGATACGACTATACTATTTGGTTTTTCAAACTCTCGGTCAAGGTAGGCTTGATAAGTTCCTGGTGCGATAAATCCTTTGGGTGAAAGGATATCTGTTCCAGCCTGACCGACTATGGTATCTGCCAAGAGCACACAGTTTGTGGATAAGACAAAGTAGGATTTAAACTTAGATTTGATAAATTTATAAAGTTCCCCATCCGTCTCATGTCTGATTTTATAAGCGTAAGTGTAGTCTTCCTTACCATCACCTGTCGTGATTTTATCTGCACTTGGCTCCCATGGAATCGTCAGTTGTTTCAATTCAGCCAACTTTTTTTGAATTGCTTTTTCCATTTCAGGTGTCAAATCTATTCCGTAACCAAAAAGCGTTTTTTGACTCTCACGTTTACATAGATCGATGTACTTATCGCGGTCACAAAAATATAAGACACCATCTCCTATCATACCAAATAAGGTCTCAGATGACGGATCATAGTTGCCATAAGAAATAACACGACCCTGATAGCAGATATCCACATGACCAATAGCTGAAAACAGGGAGGTCTCAGCTGTATGAACAAAAATTTCTAGCTCTGCTGTCTTACCAGACTTCACTATTCCAAGATGGATATCTTCTTCCTCATCAGCATTTTCTAGCATAAATTTGTTAACTTTTGCTAAAGTTCTTGCAGGGATGAGAGCGGCTAGGACAATAGGTAAGCTAATTCTAATACGACGTTTGAGATGGTTTTTCCCAATTTCCCCTTCAAATAAGAAACCGTCACGGATATTGGACAGACCATAAAGGAAAAAATAAGCCCCTAAAACAAAGAGTTGAAAGACAGAATTCCCCGTAGAGGACAAAAGACTAGCTCCACCAAGAAAAACTAGTAGAATACCATCTAGTAAGAGACGAAAACGAGGTCGAATATTATTTTTACGGTAGAGAACATAGGTGACAAGATTAATCGTGGCCCTAAAAATCTGATAAACTCCAATCACAAGAGCCAGAACATAAATCGGTATATCAGTCGCAAGATTAGAACCTAGCAAATATCCCAGCACTAACAATTTAACCAGTGCAACTCCCAAGGTATCCGTTGACTGGCTTTTTTTGAAAACTCGTAATACTAAATCTACGACCGTTGCAATCCAAGCTAAAACTAGAGCCATTCGAATAATCGTTACTGGCAACCAAGTCCCCGTGACCATCAAGATAAGACCTAACAGAACAAACAAGAAACCCTGAGCAAGTAATTTCTTACCTGTCAGACCTAAAGAGAGAATTTTCCCCATATAAAAACCTTTCAACAATAAAAATTAAGCCCTTTGATTAAACTGACTGGTAAATAGCCAACGGCACAAACAGTCTGTACCAGCAAGACATAGCGATTAGCGATGACTGTAGTAAGGTCACCATCTTGTCTTATGCACTTCTAAAATTTGTTTTATTGATTCGAAAACAGAGCTTATAAAAACTAGCTAAACTTGAGAGATAAGTACAATTGAGACGAAAAAATGTCTAACCAATACTACTTGTAAAGGTAAGAAAATATTATTTCTATTCTATTAATGATTTATATACTATCTATTATGACACAATACTCACTATAGTTCAACATTTTACTAATTAAAAATCATAAAAGAAGTTTCAAGTCCTCATAACGCTTTGAAAAGAACAAAAAAACGGAATGAAATAACATATAATTAGATTATTAAACAAAGTTTACTAGGCACAAACTAAGATATGTTTGATCAAGCAGAGAGGGGAGATGCTGTTTCTTTAAAACAAGTTTATCTCACTATTTTTTATGAACTGCCTTTCCAGACATCTCTAATCTGATGACACTCTTCAAAAATATTTTAAAAATTTAAAACAAAAGTCTTGCTTTTCATTTTATTTGTGATATACTTGTTCTCGTATTAGATACAAGTTATCCAAAGGAGTTTATATGGATACAAAATTTTCAGTAGCCTTACATATCCTAACCATGATTAGCGAGAGCAAGGATACCTTAAGTTCACAAGCTCTGGCTGAGAGCGTCGGAACCAACGCTAGTTATATTCGTAAGGTGATTGCCTTATTGAAAAACGCTGGCTTAATTACTTCCCATCAAGGAAAAACAGGCTATCAACTCAGTAAGTCCCCAAAGGAAGTGACCTTACTTGAGATTTATTTTTTCACACAAGAAGTCAACCACATCAGCTTATTTCCCGTTCACCAAAATAGCAATCCGGATTGCCCAGTAGGGAAACATATTCAAGCTGCCATTTCGCCACTATTTGCTAGCGCTGAAGCTCAACTTGAGAAGGAACTAGCCCAGCAAACCTTAGAAGATGTCATTAACAATCTTTATAAAGAAGCCAAACAAAAACGAAACTGATTTGCATGCAGATCAGTTTTAAAAAGGCTATACTTGTATCTATATCAGATACAACAAAAAAATAGAAAAGAGAAGACAATGAAAGCCGCACAGCACACTACTTATAACAAAAACAATATCACTCTTAACATCACAGAAATCGCAAAACCAAGTATCACAGACAAAGAAGTTTTGGTCAAAGTCACCGCTGCTGGTGTTAATCCTCTGGATAACATGATTTCCCGAGGAGAAGTCAAGATGATTGTCCCTTACAAACTCCCACAAACTGCGGGAAATGAAGTGGTCGGTATCATTGAAGAGACCGGTAGCCAAGTCAAAAATCTCAAAGTCGGAGACCGAGTTTTTGGGCGTTTACCACTTGATCATATTGGTGCCTTTGCAGAATACGTAGCTGTCGATAGTCAGGCTATAGCCAAGGTTCCAGACTATCTGTCTGACGAGGAAGCGGCTGCTGTCCCTTTGACTGCCTTGACTATTATGCAAGCCGTAGAACTCATGGGGGCTCAAGCTGGCAAGACCATCTTTATCTCTGGTGGTACAGGCGGTGTCGGTGGGATGGCCATTCCGATTGCTAAGGCTAAAGGTTTGAAGGTCATTACCAATGGGGCTGGAGATAGCGCTGAGCGTGTATTGAACCTAGGAGCAGATCGTTTTATCGATTACAAAACAGAGGATTATACAAAAACTGTTAGCCAGGTTGATTATGTCCTTGATACCCTTGGTGGCACTGAGACTGAAAAACAAATGTCTATCATGAAAAAAGGTGGTCAGCTTGTTTCCCTCCGTGCTATGCCAAATGGTGACTTTTCCAAACGTATGAACCTGCCAAAATGGAAACAAATCTTACTTGGACTAGCCGGTCACAAATTTGATAAGATGGCTGACAAATACGGCGTTCACTACCATTTTATATTTGTAGAAAGCAATGGTGCTCAATTACAAGAGGTAGCTGACCTCTTTAGCAAATTGGAAATCAAGCCATCTATCGATACAGTCTATCCATTTGAAGAAGTGAATAGCGCCTTAGACAAGGTCGCTAATGGTCGCTCACGTGGAAAAACAGTCCTCAGCTTTAAGAAATAAAAAGGAAAAGACAATGTCATATCTTACAACTAAAACTCAATACATCACTGTCGACGGGAACAAAATCGCCTATCGCGAACTCAGCAAAGGCAAATCAAAATTACCTCTTCTGATGCTGGTCCATTTGGCAGCAACCCTCGACAACTGGGATCCAAAACTCTTGGACTTGATTGCTGAAAAACACCATGTGATTGTGGTCGACCTTCCTGGTATCGGAGCCAGCCAAGGCAAAGTGGCGCCAACCATTCCTGGAATGGCTGAGCAAACAATTGCCTTTGTAAAAGCCCTTGGTTACGATAAAATCAATCTCCTTGGCCTTTCCATGGGAGGCATGATTGCCCAAGAAATGGTTCGAATCAAGCCTGATTTGATCAACCGTCTCATCTTGGCAGGAACAGGACCTCGAGGTGGAAAAGAGGTCGATAAGGTCACAGGGAAAACATTTAACTATATGTTTAAAGCTGGACTCGAACGCATCGATCCTAGACGCTACATCTTCTATAACCATGATGAGCAAGGAAAAATCGAAGCTTTGAAAGTTCTCGGACGAATGGGGATGCGAACCAAGGAATTTGCGGACAAAGACATGAGTGTCCCTGGTTTCTTGACTCAACTCAAAGCTATTAAACGTTGGGGGAAAGATTCTCAAGACGACCTAAGATTTATCACCCAACCAATCTTAATCGTCAACGGGGATAAGGATATGCAGGTTCCAACAGAAAATTCTTATGATATGCATGAGAAAATAAAAGATAGTAAACTCATCATCTATCCACATGCTGGTCACGGTTCGATTTTCCAATATGCAGAAGAGTTTTCAAAAGAACTCATTGCTTTCTTGGAGGACTAATATGGTCAAAACCATTCTAATAACAGGTGCTACGGATGGCATTGGAAAGCACTTGGCAAAGAAACTGGCCAGTGAAGGGCATCATGTCATCCTCCATGGTCGCAATCCTCAAAAGCTGGAATTGGCTACTCAAGAGGTTCGGGCAGTTTCCTTGAGAGGCAGAGTTTCGAGCTACCTGGCAGATTTTTCAAAATTAGATGATGTTTATCGATTTGCGGAGGAAATCAAGCGAGACTTTCAAAGGATCGATGTCTTGTTTAACAATGCAGGCCTGTATGCTGGAAAAGAACGAAAAGCGAGTGCTGAAAATGTCGAGTTGACTTTTATGTTATCCGTTCTCGTTCCCTATATGTTAACAACTGAGCTAAGCCCCTTGTTAGAAATAGCGGCTGACGGCCGTGTCATTAATACTTCTTCCTATATGCATCATTTTGCCAAGGTCAAGGATTTGGACTTTGGATTTGAGAACAACTATAATCCAGGATTGGCCTATAATAATTCCAAACTCTATACCATTTGGATGACACGCTATCTAGCAAGAGATTTCTTTTTAAAAAGTTCAAACATCACCATCAATGCCTATCATCCTGGTCTTATCTCGACTAACTTAGGGAATAATTCTAGTGATGAAAAGACGAAAAAGTCTCTCTTCGGGCGCCTGATGAAGTCTCTCTCGAAAGATTTAGATCAGGGGATTGAAACAGGCTATTATCTCACCTTATCAGAGGAAGTCAGGGGCTTGACTGGCTACTATTTTGATGAAAAGAAAGTCAAGTCGGTATCTGAAAAAGGATATACACTTGAAAAAGCACAAGATTTAATCAATTACTGCAATGATAAAATTGAGTTGTTTAAACAGAAATATGCTCTGCTTAATTAGAAAAAAAGTTCTCTTTCCATTTTGCTAGAAAGAGAACTTTTTCTTTAGGAGAAATAACTTAATTTTTAATCGATTCGTGATAGCTCAGCTGGCACTGTTAAGTAATAAGTTGCCGTCAAGCTTGCTTCACCTTGATTGACAAAAATCTCGATGGAATTTTTATCTAGAAAAACTTCCAATTCTTTAGCTTCTACATCTACATAGCGGTGGCTCGTATCCTGTTCTTCTTCACCGAGGATTTTCTGAGTCAGATGACTACGATCAATATAGACTTGCTTGGCTGTGCTATCATAACCAAACTCTAGATAATCTGTATCGCTTCCCAAACGGTAACGCTGATCACCATCAATTTGAATGTGATGGCCCCCTTGCTTGATAGGAGTTTGGAATAACTTCCCATCCTTCAATCGAAGTACACGAGGTAAGGTCATGACACCAGCCCACTTATGATCTTGGTCATGAGTTGGAAGTGTACGCCCCCACATCTGCATCCAGGCAATCATGATACGACGATTTTGGTCATCCAACAATGTTTGAGGCGCATAGAAGTCCTGGCCATGGTCGATTTCTTCTACTGTTTCTGGAATGAACTGTTTAGCTTTCCAGTCTACCTGACCTGTAACCAAAACAGAAGAATTGATATTGTGGTAAGAATCACCTTCACGTTGATAACGCATTGGTGACATAATGATGCAGTCTTTTCCATCTAACTCAAAGTAGTCTGGACATTCCCACATAAAGCCTTGGTGTTCTACCCCTTTTAAAAAGATGGATTCGAACTGCCACTCTACTAGGTTATCGGACCCTAGTAGAACGACACAACCCACATTATCTTTATGTTTGGCAGCAACTACCGAATAATAGCGTCCATCTTTTTCAAAGAGTTTTGGATCGCGGAAATCAGCAGCGATTAGCTCATCTGGCAAGTCTGCACCTGTCGCAACTGGATTTTGGGAAATCTTTTCAAAGTGAATCCCGTCGTCTGAAAATGCCATATTTTGCACTTGACGGACACCGGATTCTTCTTCGATATGTCCAGTATACATGAGCCAGAGGCGATCGTCTTTGACGATAGCTGATCCTGAGAAGCAACCATTGCGGTCGTAGTCTTGGTCAGGAGCAAGTGCCACTGGCAAGTGCTCCCAAGTCACCAAATCCTTACTTTTAGCATGGCCCCAGTGCATTGGCCCCCAAGCGCTATCATAAGGATAAAACTGATAAAAGAGATGGTATTCTCCACGAAAATAGACGAATCCATTTGGATCATTAATCCAGCCAATCTCAGCAGAGAAGTGGTTCTCAGGTTTATATTGAGTATTAACCAGATGCTTATTTTCTTCTATATAGCGATTGGCCCTCTCTACTGTGTATTTTTTATCTCCCATAATCAACCTCTATTTCTTGTTTGCTTGATATTGATCATAGTATTTTTGTTTGATAGCGAGATAGTCAGAAAGTCCGTATTTCTCAAGTTCTTTCTTATAGTCATCCCACTCAGCATCAATATTGCCGTTGACAATCCATTCTGCACGTTTGCGGTAGATATAGTCATTCATATCTGCTTCAATGTGGGCAATCTTATCCAAATCTTCCTCAGTCATAAAGACTCTTGGATAGTTGTTGTCATTACTCATATAAGGAACATAGTATTCTTTAATAAGGTCCAAACGCCATTTGGCATCGTCTGGCATAGTTGTCACTTTACCATAGTAAGAGTCCAAGATAGCAAGTGGTCCACCAACTTCAGTTTTTTGACGAAGTTCTGCTGGCGCTGTTCCGTTTAGTGGCAAGTGTTTGAGACTGTTAGTTGCTTGGTCAAATTCAAAGATATTTTGTTGCTTGTCATCTCCATAAGTCCCCCAGTTGTTTTGGACAGATTGGAGAGGTGCGTATTGGGCATCAATCCATTTAGCTGTCAATTCAAGGTTTTTGTTGACGCTAGTGATGACCATCTTATCACGCGCAAATCCCATACCATTTGTACGAGTTACGTGTTTTTGTCCACTTGGACCAGCAAGGACAGGTAAGACATCATAGTTTTCGTTGCTTCCTGTGACATTGTTCTTGTCCCATGTGAAGTAAACACCGTATTTTTGATCATGACCTTTGGCAATATAGCTATTCCAATCGTGTTCGAAAGCTTCCTTATCGATCAAGCCTTTTTCTTGCAATTGACGGATGAATTTCACACCTTCTTTATAGTCGTCGTTATCTGCTGTAAAGTCAACTTTTCCATCGTTTCCAACTACTAAGTGATCATCGTTATCCCCAACACCAAATGCTCCAAAGAGGAATTTGAAGTCTTCGTTTCCATTACCGCCGATGAAAGTAAATGGAATTTCGTCTGCTTGACCATTTCCATTTGGATCTTTAGTTTTAAATGCTTCTAAAACTTTGATCAAATCATCTGTTGTTTTTGGCATTTCAAGGCCAAGTTTATTGAGCCATTCTTTGTTAATCCAAGCCATATCATTGACACTATGGATAGATTCTTTGCCTTCTCCAAGCTCCTCAATCCATGGGAATGAATAGATGTGTCCGTCTGGTGCTGTCATCATAGCCTTGTATTCAGGTTTTTCCTCAAGAACTTTCTTGAGATTTGGCATATATTTATCAATCAAGTCTTCAACTGGAATGATTACACCTTTCTTAGCCCAGTTCATCAAGTCTACATCTGAAGCACCGTCATTATGGATGGCATCTGGAAGGTCACCACTTGAGATGTCTAGGTTTCTCTTTTCAGCAAAGTCAGATTGGTAGTTGGTCCAGTCAATATGAACCCCTGTTTCTTTCTCCAAACGTTGGAAAATCAATTTTTCATTTGGGTCTTTTGGTGCTAGAGGTGAACTAGCTGTCATAAACTTCAAGGTTTTCGTTTCTTTGAGTGGGAAGGTTACTCCCTCCAATTTATAGTCTGGACTAGAAGCTGTATTTTTTGAGCCGCAGGCTGCAAGAAGGGTTAAACTAGCTGTCAACAAAACTGCTGATTTTGTGAATGTTTTGAATTTCATGAGAAAACTCCTTTTATTTTTTCTATTTTATTAACCTTTAAGTGACCCCGCCATAATACCTTTATCAAAGTATTTTTGGAAGAATGGATACATAACAATCAATGGCAAGCTTGAAATGACAATGGTTGCGTATTTGATCAATTCAGCTAAACGTTTCATTTCATTCATAGCTGCTTGTGCTCCAATCATATCTTGACCAGGCTGGCTCTGAATGAGAATTTTACGAAGAACAAGTTGCAATGGTTCCAAGTTTGGATCCTTGATATAAATCATTGCATCGAAGTATGAATTCCACTGGCCGACAAAAGCATAGAGGAAGAGAACGAACATAATTGGTTTTGCAAGAGGAAGCATGATTTTGAAAAAAATCTGTAAATCATTTGCACCATCAATGACGGCTGCTTCTACCAATTCTTCAGGCAATCCTTGGAAATAGGCTCTGGCGAGAATGATATTCCAAACATTGACGGCACCTGGAACAATGATAGCCCAAGGAGTGTTAAGCATACCCAGATCTTTAATCAACAGGTAAGTAGGAACTAGACCACCACCAAAGAACATGGTTACAATCAAGAAGTAGTTAATCCAACGACGTCCAACCAAATCTTTCTTAGATAAGGGATAGGCTGTAAAGACTGAAATCAAAACTGTTAAAGCCGCAAATCCAAATGAGTATAGTAGAGAGTTGATAAAACCTCTAAGAATGGACTGGTCGCTGAATACACGCTGGTATCCTTCTACTGTCCAGTCAGCAGGATTAAAACTAATCCCTCTACTAACTAAGACCTTAGGATCCATAAAGGATGCTACGACTATATAAAGTAAAGGAAGCAAAGTAATCAAAACGATAAAGACGATAATGATTTTATTCAAAAGCAAGATTCGTTTATCAAATTTTGTATCCATGATTGAATTTTTCATGTTTTCCTCCTTAAATACCTTCGCCATTATTCATGCGTTTAACAACTTGGTTGACTGCAACGAGCAAGACAACGTTGATAACTGCATTAAATAAACCGACGGCTGTTGAGTAAGAATAGTCACCTGACACAAGACCCACTTTATAAACATAAGTTGAGATAATTTCAGATGTTGGTAAGTTTAGTGATGTCTGCATCAAGAAGGCTTTCTCGTAACCGACATTCATAATCCCACCTGCGGCCAAGACAAACTGGATAACCATGATAGGCTTCAAAGCAGGAAGGTCAATATGCCAGATTCGTTGGAAAATATTGGCACCATCTAGTCTTGCTGCTTCGATTAAGGCTGGGTCGACGTTAACCAAGGTCGCTGTGTAAAGTGTTGACGCCCAACCCATTCCTTGCCAGATCCCACTAAAGATATAGAGGGGTCTGAAGTAGTCAGGGTTTGTTAGGAAATCAGCTTTGATCCCAAACATGGAAAGAAAACTATTGATTGGCCCTCCAACTGAGAAGAAGAGGAAAATCATACCAACAATAACAACGACAGAAATAAAGTTAGGTGCGTATAAAATAAGCTGAATCCGTTTTTTAGCTTTTTCACTCAAGAGTTGGTTGAGCATAATCGCTAAAATAACCGGTGGCAAAAAACCAAGAAGCAAGCCATAAACACTCAATTTAAGAGTATTGGCTAACAAGATTCCAAAGTTGGGTGAAGACAAGAATTTTGTAAACTCAGAAAATCCTACCCAGTTACTTCCCATTATTCCTTTTAGAGGATTGTAATCTTTAAAGGCGATCAAAACTCCGTACATGGGAATGTACTTAAAGATAAAAGTCAAAACCAAACCAGGGACGGTCATCAATAACAAGAGTTTTTGTTTCTTAATCCGTTCCCAAACAGAAACCTGCTTCGCTTTGCTATTCATAGCAACCTCCTTTTTTGAAACGTTTCAATTTTGTCTTAGAAAAGATAGCGCACGGCGCTCTCTCATCATTATTTGAAACGTTTCAATTTTTGTTTTAAAAAATAAATCTCTTTGATTTGACTCTATTTTAACATTGATAGCGCTTTCTGTCAAGACTTATTTTTAATTTTTTGTTGTTTTTCCTTCAATAAATGTTACTGGTAAGATTGTCTGTAAATTAACAGTCTTTCCATCAATGATCTCAAACAAGATACGAACAGCTTCTTGAGCCATCTCTTTCAACGGTTGTTTGATAGTTGAAAGCAGATAATCTCGATCATTTGCCATCTTAATACCATCATATCCAATGATTTGCACATCATGAGGTATTTGTTTACCATTTGTCTCTAGTATTTCAATAACATCTAAAGCCGCAAAATCATTAATAGCGAAAATCCCATCTATGGAAGGATTCTCCGTTAAGAACTGCTCTAACTTCTCATGATAGTCTGCAACCGTCTCATCTAGGTCAAAGATACTAAAAGGTATATTTTTGTCTTGAACATACTTCTCAAATGAAATTCTACGTCGTTTAGTCTCATTAATGGTTGTGTTGTGTCCACCTACAAAAGCTAAATGCTGACACCCTTTTTTGATGAGTTGTTTGGCAGCTTCTCGTCCTCCTGCATCATTATCAGACGATACACATGCAATCTCTATATCTGAATAAGTACGGTCGATACTAACAAAAGGAATTCCTGAAGTTAGGTAGTTCTCGATTGGACTATAGGTAATGGCTACAACTCCATCAACCTTATTATGACGTAGCATCTCAAGATATTCTTGCTCACGGTTGGTTCCATTTATTGAACATAAAAGTAGTTTATTATTTCTCTTGTAAACTTCATTTTCCACATGCATCGCGAATTCAGAAAAGAATGGATGCCAGACACTTGGCAGAATTAATGCTATCGTCTCTGTTCGATTTTTTTTCATTCCCCTTGCGTAGTAATCTGGGATATAATTCAAGGTTTTAATCGCTTGTTCAACTTTCTGTAAGGTCACTTCTTTGATCCCTTTTTCTTTGTTGATCACACGTGAAACAGTTCCAACACTAACTCCCGCTTCCAGAGCAACATCTTTCATAGTAATGGATTTTTTTTGCTCTACCATATTCTCACCTCCTTGCACTCTATAGTATCATGCAACCGCTTTTTTGGCAACTATTTCTTAATGAATACAGGAAAAAGCCTTGAAATCAAGGCTTTTTTGTTTTTCTAAGTATTTAGGGGCCATCCCAAAAGATAGATGCTCAATTGTCCACTTCTTCCTTAAATCGTACTTTTCCTTGGCTATATAATCGCATAATCTTCACAAAACGAACGGGATTGTTTTGGTTATACATAAGAAAAATTGTAAAGAATAACAAGCCAGCAAACCACAAACCATAGCCTTCATTAATCGGTTGACCAAATTTTAGAGGAAGAGTCAAGAAATACAAAAAATAATAGATGGACACTATATTTACTGCAAAGCGAGCAAACCGAAAAGCTAGAGTGCCCAGTTGTCTAGGATCAAACTGGTTTTTTACAAGCAAATTATGAGATGCGGCATAGTAAAAGACTTTCTCTGTCGTCGGCTGTGCTTTACGAACATTTTTATAGAGTGCTCGTTCAAGTAAAGCAACCAACGAGAAAAACTGCATCAACCAAAATAGAAAAATACAAGCTAGACTAAACCAGTTATAAACACCAATAAACTTGAGGGAAAAGAAGCCCGAAATTGCAGGCCCACCTGCTAGTAAGAGAATTACCAATTCAGGAATAAAGGAATTCGTGTTACGAGCGCCTTCAGTATTGAGCAACCTACTCTTAGGAGCAGCTAGAGCCTCTCCTGTCTTTTGGTCATAATAAACAGCTTGTCCATCACATTCTCCGATAAAGACACGACGACGTCCAAGAAAAAACATATTGACCTCTTTCTATTTATAAAAACAAGTCCTCAAAGTTTGGAATGCTTTTATCCTAGTATACCATAAACCAACTGCTAGATCATAGGATAGCTAAGGTTAGCAGCTTGCTAAAAGGTTGACAGAACTTCGCTCCATAGGATATGATGGGAATACCTGGAACTTTAACTCTGCACGAGTTTTACTCCTTCTACTGAAAAAGCGTTGGTGAGTTCAATTCTATATCTGGAGGTTTCTATGAAAATCTATTATTCAAAATTTGTCGGTGTCGGCTATCTAGTCTTTGCAGCGGGTGTATTCTTTCAATTTTTCTTTTTCCTCGCGCATGGATTGATCGACTTTTCCCAGCTTAGTCTTCTCACTGTGGTTCCAACCATCCTCTTTTTCGCTGCCGTCTACGCAACGATTGCAGGCATCAAAAGACTTTCTAGTCGTAGGCTCTCCTTTGAATTCACCTTTGAAGGTATTTATGTCTATCCCGGGCTCTTCTTTTCCAAGGAAATCTTCATCCCAAAAGAAGAATTGCTGCGAGCATCGTATGTTGAAGTGGATGTCAGTGACCCTGACCATGTCAACAGCAAGGCTTGCTATTTAGATTTTAACCTGAGAGAGGTCACCCAGCTAGAAGATATTTCTAAGTCAAACATCATTATCGATACAAGTGTCTTGATATTGCGTCTCGCCCTGAGCCTCTGTCGATTTAGAGAGGAAGAAAAAACCGAGTTGGCGACCTATCTAAAAGAAAACTACGGCATTGATTTCTTCTATTAGAACGTCATAAAAAAGCCCTGAATTAGGGCTTTTTGTGTTATTAGCGATTTACCATTTGCGCCTTAAAATGGGTTAGTTGATTATCCAACTTAAACGTCGTATAAACTCGAATGATTTAAAATTTATGCTTCGAGAACATAAAAAAAGCAAGGGCTACTCTCCACCCTCACTTCTTTTTTTCACTCTTAATTACGGTAAAAATGACTATCTTTGTCGCTTGGTGATTGGCCGATTGCCAAGACGTCTTGGCTACCGTCTGTACCTGTTAATTCATTTTGGACTCCAGCTGGAGTAAAGATCAGGCGTGCTCCTTCTCCGCCTCCAACAAGATGAATTCCTGTCAGATAGTAACCGTCCTTCTCCTCTACTTGATCCATTTCATACTGGAAGGTTCCTTTTGAACTTTGAATGGTCACGATTCCATCCGCTGTGACTGTAGCAGTTGTTCCAGCATAGTTTTCCCACGTTCCAAGGAATTTTGCGTAAGCTTCTGGAGTTTTTTTCTTCTCTTCCTTCTTATCCGTTTGAGTGCTTGCGGAACTTGATGGGCTCGTCTCAGACTTCTGCTCCTCTTTTTGACTAGCTTCTGTTTTACTTGATGACTCCTTAGTTACTTTAGAAGAAGCCTCTTTGCTTGAAGATGCTGTAGTTTTTTCAGTATTTCCTCCACAAGCAGCAAGTGTCACCACAGCCAACAAGGCAAGAGCTGAAAGACTGGTGTAGCGCAATGTTTTTTTCATGATAATCTCCTTTTAAAATGATGATACAGTCTCATCTGCATCTAAAATAGCTAGCCTGAAATTACATATATTTTTGACGGCTAACCTGTAGTTTTCAGTGTATCATTTATTTCCATATAATTCAATAGCTATTTGACATCAAAAAAGGCTAATCCAATCAGGAATTAGCTCTTCTATTTTTAGTAGATAAACATGGCATCGCCAAAGCTAAAGAAACGGTACTTCTGGTCGATAGCATGCTGATAGGCTTGGAGGACCAATTCACGGCCTGCAAAGGCAGAAACTAGCATGACCAAGGTAGACTTCGGCAAATGGAAATTAGTAGAAAAAGCATCCACCACCTTCCAGTCATAGCCTGGCTTGATAAAGATATTAGTCCAGCCAGAGTCGGCCTGGATTTGGCCGTCAAACTTGCTTCCGATAGTCTCTAGCGTACGGATAGAGGTAGTCCCCACAGCAATGACACGGCCACCATTTTCTTTGACCTGACGCAAGGTCGCTGCAGCTTCCTCAGACAATTGATAAAACTCTGAGTGCATCTCGTGCTCATCCAGATTATCTACTGAAACAGGTCTAAAGGTCCCAAGTCCAACGTGCAAGGTCAGGTAGACTAGATGAACGCCTTTTTGCTGGATTTCTTCTAGTAATTCTTTGGTAAAATGCAAGCCTGCAGTTGGGGCAGCGGCTGATCCACTCTCCTTGGCATAGACTGTCTGGTAACGTTCACGGTCATCCAATTTTTCATGAATATAAGGAGGCAAAGGCATTTCTCCAAGACTTTCAAGCACTTCTAGGAAAATTCCTTCATACTCAAAACGGACAATACGGCCACCATGGGTTAATTCCTCAGTCACAACTGCACTTAGTCGACCATCACCAAAGACAACACGGGCGCCAACCTTGAGACGTTTAGCAGGTTTTGCCAACACTTCCCATTCGTCTCCTGCTATATTTTTCAAGAGCAAGAGTTCAACGTGACCACCTGTTTCTTCCTTTTGACCATGAAGTCGGGCTGGCAAGACACGGGTATCATTCATCACCAGGGCATCACCTGGCTCTAGCATTTCAATAATGGAGTGAAAATGGCGATCTTGAAATTCTCCAGTCTGGCGATTAACCATCAAGAGCTTAGAGGCATCGCGCTTTTCCAGAGGTGTTTGTGCAATCAACTCCTCAGGCAAGTGAAAATCAAAATCATTGGTATTCATTGTAGTCATATTTCCTTTTCTTTTCTAATGTACTTACGATTAGCTATCAAAACGAACTTCTTCAAGCAAATAATCGATGAAGCGTTCACCCATCTTAGACAAGCTAGTCTTTTCATGCTGGATATAAACCAGTTCAATCGGATCATCAATATCAAGTGGAATCGAGACAATATTGTCTCCATTAAGATTACTATTGAGGATACCTGTCGCGATGGTATAGCCGTCCAAACCAATCAAGAGATTGAACAAGGTCGCACGGTCACTAACCACGATGGATTTCTTGTGGTGTTCTTGTGACAAAATCTCTTCTGAGAAATAGAAGGAATTATGGGTTCCTTGGTCATAGCTCAAGTAAGGGAAGTCTTCTAGGTCTGCCAACTGCACCTTGTCTCTTTTAGCAAGAGGGTTGGTCTTGCTGACAAAGATATGGGGTTGGGCTGTAAAGAGATGGTGGGCCACTAGATGATTGTCATCCAACATCTTCGAAAGAACATCTCGGTTATAGCTATTTAAAAAGAGAACTCCCACTTCACTGCGGAAGTTCTTGACATCATCGATAATCTCCCAGGTTCTGGTTTCACGCAAAAAAAGCTCGTACTTTTCCATATCGCTCTTCTTGAGCAAGGAAACAAAGGCATTGACCACGAAGGCATAGTGCTGCGAAGACACACTAAAAAGCTCGCGATGAGCGATTGGGTTCTTATAGCGTTCTTCTAGAAGTTGCGTTTGCTCGACAACCTGACGGGCATAGGATAGAAACTCCATTCCATCACGTGTGAGGGTGATTCCTTTAGGATTTCGGATAAAAATCTCAATTCCCATCTCATTTTCTAGGTCACGAACTGCATTTGACAGACTAGGCTGCGTAATGAAAAGTTGCTTTGCAGCTTCATTCATCGAACCAGTCTCTACAATTTTGATAATATAGTGTAATTGTTGAATTCTCATGCTTTTATTGTACCATACTTGAGGCAATATAAAAAGAACCAGTCACTGAAAGCTCTGTGGCTAAGCTTAGATGAATGCTTTCAAAGGACTTTATCTAGCACTTTAAAAAGAGGTTGAAATAATTCCAACCTCCTTTAATCTTTATTATTATACAAGCTTTTTAATCGAAACTTAGCTTCCTCTTTCCCAGAAAATAGCTAGCAAAATCATAGCCCCGAGAACTGCTGGGATAATGGCTGTACCGTTTAGGTTTGGCCCCCAAGAACCAAAGATTAATTGTCCTAAAAAGGCACCAATCCAGCCGAGAAACATTTTCCCGAAGCAGCCCATGCGTTCACCACGATTGGTGATAGCTCCTGCTAGTAGTCCGATTAAAAGCCCGACAAACATACTTCCAATCATAGTTTCTCCTTAAATTGCCCAATCTCCATTGCGGAAGAGTGGTACGCGTGTTCCATCCTCACGGATACCATCGATATCCATTTGGTTCGAACCAATCATAAAGTCAACGTGAACATCTGAACGGTTAAGTCCTGCAGCTTCAAGCTCTTCTTCACTCATCTCAGCTCCACCAACAACGCTAGTTGCATAGGCTGCACCAATAGCCAAGTGGTTAGAAGCATTTTCATCGAAAAGGGTGTTAAAGAAGGTAATCCCTGACTGAGAAATTGGACTTGGATCTGGTACCAAGGCACACTCACCCAAGGCACGCGCACCAGCATTCTTAAAGACAAGGTCCTTCATAACTTGATCACCCTTCTCAGCAGTGATATCAACGATTTGACCATTTTCAAAGGTCACCTTGATGCCTTCGATAATATTTCCATTGTAGCTAAGAGGTTTTGTAGACGTTACATAACCATCTGCGCGACGGAAGTCAGGAGCTGTAAAGACTTCTTCTGTTGGCATGTTTGGCAAGAATCCTTCACCTTGAGCATTGATCGCTCCGGCAGATTCCCAAACGTGGTTCTTAGGCAAGCCAAGTGTCAAGTCTGTTCCAGGAGCAGTGTAGTGAAGAGCTGAGAATTGCTCTTTGTTGAGCATTTGTGCCTTGCCCTTCAAGATTGCTGCATGTTCTTCCCAAGCCTTAACTGGATCTTCTTCGTAGACACGGCAAGTCTTGAAGATTTGGTCCCAAAGGAGGTCCACCGCTTCTTCGTCGCTTGCAGCATTTGGAAAGACCTTCTTAGCCCACTCTAGTCCAGCAGCAGCTGCTACAGTCCAGCTAACCTTGTTAGATTGAGTTGCGATACGCATTGGCTTCATGGCAATTCCCATAGCTTTTGCAGAAGCAGAAAGCTTTTCTGAATCCACTCCGTTCAAGGCACCTGGGTCAGAAGAACGAACACCGAGACGACTTGCTTTGTTTTCAAGAAGGTAGTTCATCTCAGCAATCTTGTATTCTGGCACATTGTCCAAACGCTCTAGTGGCGCGTGAAGGAATTTCTCACGGTTTACAAAGTCATCTGCCCATTGAACGATAACTTCGTGCGCTCCAAGTGCATAGGCTTCTTTGACGATTAAGTGAGCCAACTCGCGTTGCTCCACATCGATCGAGAGAGCCAAGGTATGACCAGGTTGCACGTTCACTCCGTTTGCAACCAACAACTTCGCATATTTTTCTAGATTTTCTTTAAAATTTGGTAAAACCATTCTGTTTTCTCTTTTCTATTTTTATTTTTCTTTCAAAGCAGAAAATAATCCTGCCAAAGCAATAGCACCTGACAAGAGTGCTGTCGATAGAAGAATTGTCTGATCAGCAAGTTCAAATTGGTACTCAAACACCTTCTCAGCCGGTTTATCTTCCGCGAATATTCTTAGTTTCATGAGAACCCCCTTAAAATTCATTAAAATAAATCACTATGACTTCCTGTCCTCAGCAAGTTTAAAATCAATTCCGACTTGTCTACCTTATAGACCAAAAGCCAATCTGGTTGGATATGACACTCACGAACCCCTTGAAAATATTTGGACGTCGTCAATTGATGGTCGCGATATCTAGCAGGAAGTTCTTTTTCTTGAACTAGAAAATTCAATACTTCTTCTAATAATTCTGCCTTCAACCCACGCTTCATAGCCAACTTAAAATCTTTTTTAAACTGTTTATGGTAACGAATCTTAAGCACGCAAATCCTCCATCAAGTCTGAGACAGATTCAAAAGACTGACTCATATTACGATTTTGGTCTACATCCATTACTACTTGGAGCAATTTTTGATTCTCATCAAGCCTAACATCAAAAGGCAAACCCTGATATTGAATTGCCTGACGAAGGAAAATATTGATAGCTGTTGTCATATCCATTCCTAAATGATTAAAAACCTGTTGGGCCTGCTCCTTAACCTCACTATCCAGACGGATGCTCATACTCGTCTTTGGCATATCCTCACCTTCTTTCTATTTATTATTTTAACAAAAAAGACAGCTAATGTAAACTCATTGGATATACAATGGATAGCTATAAGCTAAAATATAGTAAAGAAATAAAATTAATGTCCCAAATATGGGAGATCTCAGCCTGAGTTTTAGTTTTAGAATATAATGTTGCTATCATAGATTAAGAGGTGAAAAATATGAACCAGATTACGAAACAATATAAATTACTATATTTCTTGCTTATTTTATTAAGTCTGACAAGTGCTCTTTTAATGACACTCTTCTCTCTGCAATTAGGAAGAATACTTGATAGTATATCTAATTCAAATAGTGGATTACTCTTTCATATCACTATTTGTGTAAGTTCGATTTTACTGTGGTTCTTGATTTCTTCTTCCTATTCCTATCTTAAAAACCAATATGTAAAAAAAGTTATTTTAGATCTAAAAAGGCGTCTCTTATTACATTATTTATCGCGTGAATTTAACCAAATTGACAACCGTAACCATTCAGATTTCTTAAATAATATCACCAAAAACAGTGACCTTATTCAAGAAAATTTATTGATTCCTAGAATCTCTCTAATCGCAAATTTAGGGAGCCTTATCATGAGTGTGGTTGCTATTATTTATATAGAATGGCGATTAGCATTAGTCTTTCTTTTATTGTCTAGTATAACGATTTTTCTATCTCAAATTCCTGGAAAGTTAATGACTAAAGCAACTAATAATTATTCCCTACAAAATAATCACTATTTATCAAAAATGACAAACTTTATTGATGGTTTTGAACAAATTAAGTTATTAAATGTTCAAAGCTGGATTCAAGAAAAAATTCAGGGAATCAGTTTAGAATTTGAAGAGTCCAGAAAAACTTATCAATTTTTAAAAGACATAGCTTCAACTACTGGAACCTTACTAAGTTTTTGCTCTCAACTATCCTGTATGGTTGCTGGTATCTTTTTTGTAAGAAATAACTTACTGACTATTGGATTACTCGTAGCAAGTATTCAATTATTAAACGGTGTCTTTGCTCCCTTACAATCTATTCTTTACAATAAAAATTTAATCAACAGTTGTAAGTCCATTATTGATAATATCCAAGAAAATCTATATGAGACGAATCATGAAATTTTTCATAAAACAACTACAATTAATTGTGATAATATTTCGACCATTTCTATTAGCCAATTATATTATGAAATTGAAAATAGAATATTATTTGATCATTTTTCCTATGAATTTAAAAAAGGCAAGCGCTATGCGATTATCGGTGCTTCAGGAACTGGGAAAACAACTTTAGTAAAATTAATACTAAATTATTATCCAAAAAATCTTTATGATGGAGAAATAAAAATCAACGGAAAACAGAATATTGATATTCCCTCAGAGGAGTTATATAAAGATATTGCGTTTGTGCAAAAAAATGACTTTCTGATTGAAGGCAATATTCTAGAGAATATCAAATTGGCTAGAAACCTTCATTTAACTGAAAAATTAAGAAAAGCCTTAGGCTTTAATGAGGAATTTCTTAATAAGAATCTATCTCAATCAAATCAAACTATTTCAGAAGGGGAAAAACAACGAATTGATTTAGCTAGGTTTTTAGTCAAAATATATTCTGTATATATATTTGATGAACCTACAAGCAACCTTGATCCAATAAAAGCCAAAGCAATGATGGACTACATTCTATCCATTAGAGATGCAATTGTTATTGTCATTACTCATGATCAAAGTCCAAAAATATTGGAAGAGTTTGATCACGTTATTACCTTATAGATAAATGGCCTAGTCTACTAAATGAATGATGTGTTTCTCAAAGTATTGTTTGTAATTTTTGTAGATTGTTTTATTGAAGAGTTCGAAAATTTTTAAAGCTTCTTCGATTTTTAAAAGTGATTTTTGATTATGATAGAATTTCAGTTCCAAATATCCATCTAAATATAGCAAAATAGTTTGTTCAAAAAAATCTGTGGAATCCGCTAATATATTCTTCGTAGCCTGTTTTAAAAATAAAGATTCCTCATATAAGTCGTTCTCAATCATTATAATCAAAGAATTGAGAAGTAGTTGAATGAGAGATTGTCTATTTCTAGGTATAGGACTATACAACTTCCCTTTTTTGAGCGCCTCTTTGGCATATCTAAATAATAAATCTGGAGATAGAACACGACAGCAATTTCCAAGGATGAGCGTTTCGTAATAACCCCAGTTTTCAACGGAAAATAAATAGTTTGTAAGATAAGAGGCGTCTTGACGACTCAATTGATGATTCTTATCCATTCCCGAAACAATACTTTCGATGAAAATAGCATTTAATTTATGGTAATGAGAATTTGTCTCATGAAAAAGTTCTATTTCTTTCTCTACCATATCTAGTAATGCTTGAGCATCTTCATTATATGCGGCCTGTTTAACAGAAGCTATTAAGGTATTAAAATCCGAAGGTTGATAATGATTACAGATAAGCAGAAATTCTTCTAGTGTTACTCCTATTCTTTCCAGAAGATACAATAACTTAAAGACAGAAATCTCTGTTTCTCCTAATTCAAATCTAGATATTTGAGATTTTGAAATTTCAGCACCTGCTAATGAAGAAATAGAAATCCCCTTTTCTTCTCTTATTTTCCTATAAGTTTCACCTAAAATCATACTTATCTCCATTCCATATCGAAAAGTTATTAAGGTATAGCAAACACTACTTCCATTAAGCTTACTCTTGTTTGAGAGTATCATTATTAGTAATTTATAGCAATCATTTTTGATAATTTCAATATATAACTTCCTAAAGTTTTAGTCTTTGGATAAAAACTTACTTATATTCTATCATATCTAAAAACCAGTAGAAATGAAAATCATAAAAAATCATCTCTACTGGTTTTACTGTTAAGTCTTAATTAGATGAAACTTAGTCGGCTTATTTGAACAAGTTGACTTTAAATTAAAACAAATCATCAAACAAACTCAACTGGTTGTCCTCTGGCATATTGCCGAGAATCCCCATTTCATCCATCTTTTCAACTAAAGTTGAGGAAAGTCCACCACGCTTGCGCAACTCGGTTTTAGAGAGGAATTCTCCCTCTTGACGGGCACGAACCAGTTGCTTGGCAACGTTCTCGCCTAGCCCATCCATAGCGACAAACGGTGGGATGAGGGTGTCTCCATCGATGATAAATTCAGTCGCATCACTACGATAGAGGTCTAACTTGCCAAATTTAAAACCACGTTCCCACATCTCGTTGACAATTTCAAGTGTTGTGTAAAGGTCAATTTCTACGTTGGAAGCTTCATTGTTCTTCCGCTTTTCAGCAATTTCTTGCATCTTGCGTTTGATGGCATCCAAGCCTGCACCCATGGTCTTAATATCAAAGGCCTTAGCACGGATGGAGAAGTAAGCACAATAATAATAAATCGGGTGGTGAACCTTGAAGTAGGCCACACGAAGGGCCATCATAACGTAGGCTGCCGCATGGGCTTTAGGGAACATGTACTTGATTTTTCCACAAGATTCGATATACCACTCAGGCACATTATTGGCCTTCATGGCTTCGATATAACCATTGCGCTCTTCTTCTGAGATTTTAAGCCACAATCCCTTACGTACACGCTCCATGATAGTAAAGGCCATCTTTGGATCTAGACCAGCGTGCATGAGGTAAACCATGATGTCATCCCGACATCCGATAACGGTTGACAGGTCTGCAATTCCAGCCTTAATCAAGTCTTGGGCATTTCCCAACCAAACGTCGGTACCGTGAGACAGACCAGAAAGCTGAAGCAACTCCGCAAAGGTCGTCGGATGGGTTTCATCCACCATGCCTCGAACAAAATTAGTTCCAAACTCTGGAATTCCAAGCATACCAGTTGAAGTCCCGATTTGTTCAGGCGTCACTCCAAGGATATCTGTACCTGAGAAGAGGGCCATGACACCTGGGTCGTCCATAGGGATATCATTTGGATCAATACCTGATAAGTCCTGGAGTTTTCGAATCATGGTCGGATCATCATGACCAAGAACATCGAGCTTGAGGACGTTCTCATCAATATCGTGGAAGTTAAAGTGAGTAGTCTGCCATTCAGCAGTCACATCATCGGCAGGGTACTGCACTGGAGTAAAGTCATAGACATCCATATAGTTAGGAATAACAACGATTCCCCCTGGGTGCTGACCGGTCGTCCGTTTAACACCAGCAGCTCCTTGGGCTAGGCGCTCTACTTCGGCTTCACGGTAGAACTTGCCATAGTCACGCTCGTAACCCTTGACAAATCCATAGGCTGTTTTAGCAGCCACCGTACCAACCGTTCCTGCACGGAAGGCATATTCTTCCCCAAAGATATCACGAACATCCAAGTGGGCACTCGGCTGGTCCTCCCCTGAGAAGTTCAAATCGATATCGGGAACCTTATCCCCGTCAAAACCAAGGAAGGTCTCGAAAGGAATGTCCTGTCCATTTTTGCTGAGCTTGTGGCCACAGTTTGGACAATCCTTGTCTGGCATATCAAATCCTGAACCGTAAGAACCATCTGTGATAAACTCACTGTACTGACACTGACCACAGACATAGTGAGGAGAGAGAGGATTGACCTCGGTAATCCCAATCATGGTCGCAACGAAACTGGATCCAACAGACCCACGGGAACCAACCAAGTAACCCCGTTCGTTGGAACGGTGCACTAGCATCTGTGAAGCCAGATAAATCACGGCGAAACCATTCCCTAGGATAGAAGTCAATTCTTTTTCAATCCGCAAATCAACGATATCTGGGAGTGGGTTTCCATAGATTTCAAAGGCTTTTTTATAGGTTAATTCAGCAACTGTTTCTTCGGCTTTGTCAATGAAAGGTGTGTATAAATCACCCTTTACAACCTCCACAGGTTCAAAGATTTCTGCCAAGGCATTGGTATTTTCAATAACAATCTTGCGAGCCAAGTCTTCCCCTAGAAAAGCAAACTCATCCAACATTTCATTGGTTGTTCTAAAGTGTGCCTTTGGTAGTGGAGCTGGTTGGGCAGCTTCTCCATGGCCGATCGTTCGGTTAATCATGGCTCCCTGACCTAGACTGCGGACGATGATTTCTCGATAAATCTCATCCTCAGGTTCGATATAGTGGACATTTCCTGTCGCAAGAACTGGCTTACCGAGACGGTCTCCGACATCAATTAAGCTCTTGATGATGGTTTGGAGTTCCTCCATGTCCTTGACCTGCTCTTTGGCAATCAGAGGTGCATAGATAGCAGGAGGCATCACCTCGATAAAGTCATAGTATTTAGCAACTTCGACCGCCGCATCCACTCCCTGTGATACGACTGCATCAAAGACTTCCCCTTCCGTACAAGCAGAACCTAAGATTAAGCCTTCTCGATGGGCATCTAGCACCGTACGTGGAATCCGTGGAACTCCTTCAAAGTACTGGGTATTTGAAAGAGACACCAGTTTAAAGATATTTTTCAAGCCTACTTGATTTTTCACATAGATGGTCGCATGCTTGACTCGAGCTTTTTTATAAGAATCTGGACTGATTAAATCAAGGTTCAATCTAGCCAAATCTGTCACACCATGTTTTTCTGCTACTTCCTTGATAAAGATAAAGAGCAGACGGCCAGTTGCTTCCGCATCATAGTTGGCCATGTGGTGGTGTTCTAGAGCTACACCAAAACGTTTGGTCAAGGGTCCAAGACCATGGCGTTTGTACTCAGGATAGAGATTTCTAGCGAACTCTAGCGTATCGATGACAGGTTGAATAATTTTTGGAAGACCGTGACGCTCATAGTTGGCATTCATAAAACCAACGTCAAAGCTTGCATTATGGGCTACAAGAACGGTATCCTTACAAAATTCTTGGAATTCTTTTAAAACTTGAACCAAGGGTTTGGCATTTTTTACATGGTCATCCGTAATTCCAGTCAACTCAGTAGTAAAAGCTGACAAGGGATGCCCTGGATTGATAAATTCATCAAACTCAGCAATGATATTGCCCTTATACATCTTGGAAGCCGCCACCTGAATCAAATCATTATAGATAGCTGATAGACCTGTCGTTTCCACGTCAAAGACTACATAGGTAGCTTCAGAAAGATCCATCCCCACTTCGTTATAGACGATAGGTACACGGTCTTCAACGATATTGGCTTCCATCCCATAGATCAGCTGGATACCAGCTTTCTTAGCGGCCTTATAGCCATGAGGGAAGGATTGAACATTGCCATGATCTGTAATAGCAACAGCCTTGTGGCCCCATTTGGCTGCTGTTCCAACGATTTCCTCGACCTCAGGCAAAGCATCCATGGTCGACATATTGGTGTGCGCATGGAACTCAACACGACGTTCTCCCTCTGGCATCAAGTCTTTCCGTTCATAGTGGACGATTTCCTGGACATCTTGCACATTCATGGTCAAGTCTCGCGTAAAATTATTGACTTCAACATTTCCACGAACACGGAGCCAAGAATTCTTCTTGATCATGTCATACTTCTGTGCTTCTTCTTCATTCTTGACCCATTTTTGCATAGAAAAACTAGAAGTATAGTCCGTCATCTTGAAGTTAATCAAGACACGACCCGTTCTAGTCACCTTATGCTCGACATCAAAGACGACTCCTTCAAAAACCAGACGATTTTCCTCAGTATTGACCTCGATCATAGGAGTGATCTCTGCCTTGTCTAGTTTAGGCTTAGCAGCTGCCTTCTTGGCTTGAAAATCAAAGACAGGTTTGTCCTCAACTGGAGGAGGCGGGGCCATCTGTTCTAACTGTTCCATAGCCCGAAGAGTTTCTTCATTGGCTGCTTGAATAATCATTTGATTTTCCGTCTGAAAGGCTTCTTGTTCTTCCCTTGTGAGATCTTCATTTTTTTCTAAGATGCAAGAAAGTTTAGGAAAACCAAAAAATTCCAGCTGTTTGCTAAGATTTGGCAGATGATTTTTTCTAAAATGCTCTGTATCTGCCGCTTCTGAAGCTTCAATGATTAACTGGTCATTTTCAAAGCGAACCTGAAAATTCTGATAAATAGAGCGAAAACCTTGACTAGCACAAGGACCTTCCGAAAAAGCCTCTCGATAGTAGGCTTGTAAAAGTTCTCTAGAGAATTCCTGATTTCTCGTTTTTATCTCAAAACTAGCCTGATTTCCAGTTTTTGAGAATTCTTCTTTCAAGCCCCTTTTCAACTCTAGAAAAAGTTCAAAAGGCAAGATATTTTCAAAAACAAAATGAAACTCCCAAACTTTGCTTCGTTTATGAACAATAACTTGTTCTATTTCAGCCTGAGAGAAGGCCTCATGATTTCTCATTTCAGCGGGTATTCCCAACTGATTCATTAAAATTTCAAAAGTGGTTGACATCCATTTTCCTCACAATATACTCCTTCTATTTTACCATATTTGAGGCACTTTTACCTATTTCTACCAAACAGAAAAAGAAGCCACAAAGTGACTTCTTTTAAAGTGACGGTGAATTATTCTTCACCTTTGTTTTTCTTAATGATTTCTTCTTGTACTGACTTAGGTACATCTTCGTAGTGGTCAAATACCATCATGAATGTACCACGTCCTTGTGATGCAGAACGAAGAACTGTTGCGTAACCGAACATTTCAGCAAGTGGAACATAAGCACGAACGATTTGGCTGTTACCGTGTGCTTCCATACCATCTACACGTCCACGACGAGCAGTTACGTGCCCCATAACATCACCAAGGTTTTCTTCTGGAACAGTGATTGTTACAAGCATCATTGGTTCAAGGATAGCTGGTTGTGCAGTCTTAGCAGCTTCTTTAAGTGCAAGAGATGCAGCGATCTTGAAGGCAGTTTCAGATGAGTCGACATCGTGGTATGAACCATCGTAAAGCTTAGCTTTAACGTCAACCATTGGGTAACCAGCAAGAACACCGTTAGCCATAGATTCTACCAAACCTTTTTCAACCGCTGGGATAAATTCACGAGGAACCACACCACCGACGATTGCGTTTTCGAATTCGAATCCTTTACCTTCTTCGTTTGGAGTAAATTCAATCCATACATCACCGAATTGACCTTTACCACCAGACTGACGTTTGAAGAATCCACGTGCTTGAGTAGGAGCGCGGAATGTTTCACGGTAAGATACTTGAGGAGCACCTACGTTCGCTTCAACTTTGAACTCACGACGCATACGGTCAACAAGGACGTCAAGGTGAAGCTCACCCATACCAGAGATAACTGTTTCACCAGTTTCAACGTTAGTTTCAACGCGGAATGTTGGATCTTCTTCAGCCAATTTTTGAAGGGCGATACCCATCTTATCTTGGTCTGCTTTAGATTTAGGCTCAACCATCAATTGGATAACTGGTTCTGGAACGTTGATTGACTCAAGGATGATTTTAGCTTTTTCATCTGTCAATGAGTCACCAGTTGTAGTGTCTTTCAAACCAACGGCAGCAGCGATATCACCTGAGTAAACAGTGTCGATTTCTTGACGGCTGTTAGCGTGCATTTGAAGGATACGTCCGATACGTTCACGTTTACCTTTAGAAGTATTCAATACGTAAGAACCTGATTGAAGAACACCTGAGTAAACACGGAAGAATGTCAAACGACCTACGAATGGGTCAGTCATGATCTTGAAGGCAAGAGCTGCAAATGGCTCTTCATCAGATGCTGGACGAGTTTCTTCTTCATCTGTATCTGGGTTGATACCTTTGATCGCTGGGATGTCAAGTGGGCTTGGAAGGTAGTCGATAACCGCATCAAGCATCAATTGAACACCTTTGTTCTTGAAGGCAGAACCACACAATACTGGGAAGAATTCAACGTTGATAGTCGCTTTACGGATACCAGCTTTCAATTCTTCGTTAGTGATTTCTTCACCTTCGAGGTATTTCATCATCAATTCTTCGTCAGTTTCAGCAACTGCTTCGATCAATTTTTCGCGGTATTCTTGAGCTTGGTCAAGGTATTCAGCTGGAATGTCTTCTTCAAGGATATCTGTACCAAGGTCGTTAGTATAGATTTCAGCTTTCATCTTGATCAAGTCGATGATACCACGGAAGTCATCTTCAGCACCGATTGGCAATTGAATTGGGTGTGCATTTGCTTGAAGACGATCGTGAAGTGTGCTTACTGAGTAAAGGAAGTCAGCACCGATTTTGTCCATTTTGTTGGCAAATACGATACGAGGAACTCCGTACTCAGTTGCTTGACGCCAAACTGTTTCAGTTTGAGGCTCAACACCTGATTGTGAGTCAAGAACTGTAACCGCACCGTCCAATACACGAAGAGAACGTTGTACTTCGATTGTGAAGTCCACGTGTCCTGGTGTGTCGATGATGTTTACGCGGTGGTTGTTCCATTGAGCTGTTGTCGCAGCAGATGTGATAGTGATACCACGTTCTTGCTCTTGCTCCATCCAGTCCATTTGTGACGCACCTTCGTGAGTTTCACCGATTTTGTGGATTTTACCAGTGTAGTAAAGGATACGCTCAGTTGTAGTTGTTTTACCAGCATCGACGTGAGCCATGATACCGATATTACGAGTTTTTTCAAGTGAAAATTCGCGTGCCATGAGGTTTGTTTCTCCTATATTTTTTTATTTCTATTCTATTATAACACGATTTAATAAAAACGGATAGGCAGGACCTACCCGTTCTCAATGTTTATCTTGTTATTGTTGGTTTCAACTTGCGGAATGGTAAGTTGAGTTGTACTCGAGCTAAAAGCTCAAGTTAACTGATTTGAACCCGAGCGAGGCCCGGTGCAAAAAAGATAAACTGTTTTGTGTTCACGGAACACTGCATCAGTTTCCTATTTTTGTCTTGGGCCTTTGCCGCTCTCGGTATCATTTTATTACCAACGGAAGTGTGCGAAGGCACGGTTAGCTTCAGCCATACGGTGAGTGTCTTCACGTTTCTTAACTGCTGCACCAGTGTTGTTAGCAGCATCCAAGATTTCTTTTGCAAGACGGTCTTGCATTGTGTGTTCACCACGAAGGCGAGCAATTGTTACCAACCAACGAAGTCCAAGTGTTGTACGACGTTCTGGACGAACTTCAACTGGGACTTGGTAGTTAGAACCACCAACACGACGTGCACGTACTTCAAGTACAGGCATGATGTTTTCCATAGCTGTTTCAAATACTTCAAGTGCATCGTTACCAGTAACTTCTTTGATTTGTTCAAAAGCACCGTAAACGATTGAAGCAGCTGTACCACGTTTACCGTCAAGCATAACGCGGTTGATAAGACGAGTAACTAATTGTGAATTGTAAAGCGGATCTGGCAATACGTCACGTTTTGGAGCTCTATTTTTACGACTCATTTCTCTTTATCCCCTTTCCTTATGCTTTTTTCGGACGTTTAGTACCGTATTTAGAACGGCCTTGTTTACGATCGTTAACACCTGCAGTATCAAGTGCACCACGGACGATATGGTAACGTACCCCTGGAAGGTCTTTTACACGTCCACCGCGAAGAAGCACCACACTGTGCTCTTGCAAGTTGTGTCCGATACCTGGGATGTAGGCAGTAACTTCGATAAGGTTGCTCAAACGTACACGAGCAAATTTACGAAGGGCAGAGTTAGGTTTTTTAGGTGTCATTGTTCCAACACGAGTTGCAACACCACGTTTTTGTGGTGAAGAAACGTTTGTTTGAACTTTTTTATGACTGTTGTAACCAACGTTCAAAGCTGGTGATTTAGATTTTTCTACTTTTGATTTACGCGGTTTGCGAACCAATTGGTTAATTGTAGGCATCTACATTCTCCTGTGTTTTTTTATTTTTGGTGATGATACACTTGGTGACAGCTATCATCTGTGTGTACTTTTGCAACATTTGTCAGCACGTCCCTGTACACTCTTGAGAGACCAAAAGTAAAAAGTACCGTCTATTATTGTACCACGTTTTTTCTATTTTTGTCAATATATTTCTTCTTATTGTATGCGGTAGAATTTTTTAGAACGCCTAAATTCATAAATTTTTTAGGAGAACATCACCGAGTTTTAAAAAAAGACTGAACAAATTTCTTGCTCAGTCTTGACATTGATACATTTATCAGGTATCATTAATTAAAGACTGAGTAAGAA
>NZ_KV794235.1 GCF_001808705.1 Streptococcus sp. HMSC074B11
ATCATTTACGATTGGTACGTAGATGATTGGTGTATCTCGTGAAATACGATCTGGATCACTTTCATCATTTGGTTCAATCGTTTTATCAACTATATTGTAACCCCAAGCTTGAGGTTGTTCTTCCTTAATTTTGTATCCAGCTGGAGCATCAGGAATTTTAGTTTCTGCTGCTTCTTTAGGATTCCACGGATTATTTTCATAAGTCTTAGATACTGAACCTGGAATCACATTTCCTGCTTCATCTACTTGGATAATTTTTCCTAATGGTTTGTATACAACGTGGTCTGTTACTTCTGGTTGATCCGGTGTTACTGTCTTAGATCCAGCTTCTGTCTTATCTGAATAG
>NZ_KV794236.1 GCF_001808705.1 Streptococcus sp. HMSC074B11
GCTTTGCAGCTGAGCGTGTGATTAGAGAAGATGAGCAAGGTTTTGTAGTTTCACATGGAGATCATGCCCACTATTTCTTTAAAAAAGATTTATCAGCAGAACAGATCAAGGCAGCACAAGAGCATTTGCATAGACATGTCCAAACAGAAGTTCCAAAAGATAATCATAATACTCATAAAGAAAATGAAGCGAAACACGAGCATCATGAAGATGAACATGATCAT
>NZ_KV794237.1 GCF_001808705.1 Streptococcus sp. HMSC074B11
AGCAGTTGGATTCTCAGCGTAGTTAATAATAGAAAAAATACCAAGGATAAAAGAAAAGGCAGTAAAGAGGAAACACCAAGTACCGATAACAAAACCAAGTTTAGGATTATTCACAAACTTGTATTCGGCATTTTTGTATGTTTTCCAAGCACGATTGAGCATCATATAGGCAAGGAATACCCAGAGGTAACGCATTGGCATTACGATCGAATTGAGGTTGGTCATCCATTTTACAAGTCCGTCAATTTCCTGAATACCAAAAATTGGAAGGATGATGATAAGGCTAACGAGGACACCTGTAAGAAGGTAGCCGTTAATGAGGACACCTTTTTCAGTACGTTTGCGAAGCCAGCTTGGGATGTAGTTTTCATCAGCGTTATTGAGAAGGATTTGTAATGGTGCGTCAATGGAGAAGGCAAGTGCTGCGATTTGTCCGACCATGTTTGTAAGAGCATAGATTACGACAAAGAGGTTTCCAACGCCCCAAGAATTTCCTAGCATTTGGAAGGCTTGATAAGCACCATTACGCATGAGATCTTCAGGGATGTTATTGCCATCAAATAGCATTCCCATTGCAACTGATCCGAGGATAGCAGAGAGACCAACCATGATGGCCATGACAATCATACCTTTTGGAAATTCTTTTGCAGGGTTGCGAGTTTGATTCACATAAGGGGAAATTTTTTCACAACCCCCAACTGCAAAGACTAGTAGTGAGATTGTTGTAAAATAAGAAAAATCAAAGTTTGGAATATAGGTGCTTAGTTGATCCATGTGTGGTGTCGCAAACTGAATATCTGGCTTGATGAAAGGCAGACCGACAGCCAAAAGCACGAAGAGTAAAGACATAACCAACATAGCACTTCCTGCTAAGCTACCAATGACTTTTAGAGTTGCCAATCCCTTTGTAGAAAGGTAGAGGAAAAGTCCAAAGATTAGCAAGCAGAGAATAACGATCCAGTGGATGTCGATTTGTTTAAGGAATTGTCCGTTACCTTGCAAGGCCCAACCAAGCGGAATTAGAATTCCTTGAGGTTTTTGTGCGAGATAAGGGATATGCACAACCCAGTAGGTCCAAGCAGCAAAGTAGGCGAGACGTTTGGTTGATGTTTTTTCAACCCAGTCACTAACACCGCTTCCGCTCTCCTTGAAGGTAGAACCTAGTTGTCCGACGATAAGTGAATATGGGATAAAGTAGAGTGCGAGGATTAAAACCCAAGATACGACGACTGAAATTCCCTGTTGAGAATAGTTGTTGACGACGTTTCCGAGCCCCCAAACCATGTTGAAAGCAATCAGAGAAACCATCAGCCAATTAAGTTGGTGTTGATCTTTTTTCATAATGTCTCCTTTTCTTATAATTTCAGTATATCATGATTTTTTGAAAGCGCCTAACAAAATTTGAAATTTACTATAAAAAATGTAGGGGGATTTATCAGATGGAGTTTGTACTTGAGGAAAAGTTATACACAATCTGTGGATAACTTTGTGAAATAAAAAATTGTTTTCCAAATGTTAGTTTAGAAAAAAGAGATAGAATGTGTGAGTTGGGTACTAAGCTAGTCGGTTATAAAGACTGATAGAACAGTCTATTGAGGGTGTTTTACTTTAGAATGTCAAAAAAATGGTTGAGAGGAATCGTTTGAAAATACATGAAATTGATTTGAAAGTTGATTGAAAGTTATGCACAATCTGTGGATAACTTTGTGGAAGATTTACTATAAATCAGAAAATCCCCTTGTACATGACAAGGGGATTTGATCGATTAGCGATTTGGTAACCAGCTGAGGGTAAAGTCGAGAGATTGAGCATCAAGCAAATCTTGGTGACTAATACTCTGAACTTCTTTTCCGTCAAGATGACAGTCTTGTACAAAGTGGAAGTGTTCATGATTTTGTTGCGTACGAATATCAAGCCATTTCTTTTCTTGAGCTAGATTGACACGAAGGTGGTCAAAGAGTGGAATCCCAAGGTCATAGCTTGCTTTCCCTGGGCAGGTCGGGTAAAGTCCAAGGGCAGACCAGACATACCAGGCAGATAGACTACCGTTATCCTCATCGCCTGGATAAGCATCCCAACCAGCTCGAAAGGCTTTTTGACGGAGAGTCTTGATTAGGAGACTGGTATATTGGGGGTAATTACTATAACGGAAAAGATAAGGGATGTGAAAGCTTGGTTGGTTTGAAATGGCTAGTTGACCAAATGGTGCTGTTGCCATTTCGCTCATCTCGTGAATTTCATATCCATAGCCTGTCGTTTCAAAGAGAGGGAGACTTTGACAAGCTTTTAAAAGATAGTTACTAAAGGCTTCTTTTCCACCCATTAGTTGGCTAAGTCCAGAAATGTCATGTAAGACACCTAGACTGGCTTGAATAGCTGAACATTCGGCGTAATCTCGTCCCCAACTATAGGGAGAAAAGTCAGGACGGAAGTTGCCATCTACATCACGCGCCCTCATGTAACCCGTCTCAGAGTCAAATAGATTCTGATAGTTTTTAGAATATTGAGCATAGGCTTGAGCTAGCTCTTCTTGACCTAATTTTGCTGCGCAGGTAGAGATGCAAAAATCACTGTAAGCATAGTCCAGTGTATGACTGACACTTTCATGGAAGTCCGTGGATAGGTATCCTAGCTTTTGGTATTGGGCCAGGCCGTGTCGTCCGTTGATAGCTTTTGGGTCTGCCTTGGTCGCAGTTTTGATCATGGCTTTGAGAAATTCTTCCTCAAACTCAGGTGCCATATCCTTGCAGGCACTATCTGCAAGAAGGCCATCAATCAAAGTCCCAGGCATCATTCCTCTTTCGTCAGGAGCCAGCCACTTAGGGAGATATCCAGTATCTCGATAGCTATTGAGGAAGCCTTCAAGAAACTGACGATAGTGCTCTGGAATAATCAAGGCAAAGAGTGGGAATGAAGTGCGGAAGGTATCCCAGAAACCATTGTTGGTATAGAGTAGGCCAGGTTTGATCGTTCCTGAAGCAAGGTCAATATGAATATTCTCGCCTTGCTCATTTACCTCATAGAAGGTTTGCGGGAAGAGAAAGAGTCTGTATAGACAATGATCAAAAAATGTTCGGTCTACAGAGCCGGTTTCCACGACATCAAAACGACCTAGAAGGTCTTCCCAACTTGCTTTAGCCTCTGACTTCGTTTCTTCAAAATCTTGTTTAGGAAGATTAAAGAGGGCTTGTTTTTTGGAAATAAATGAAGTGGCTAGTTGAACTTGAGCTTCCGCTCCAGCCAAGTCAATACGCCAGTCTTGCCCCACTTGATTGATAGATAAAATATCCTTAGAGGATGCGAGAGCAGTATACATGACGAGGGGACTTTTATTGGTTTCGGTTTCACCTTCTTGTCTCAGGGCCAGAGTTCGCTTATCGACTTGTTCAACTGTCAGTTCATCTGCTGCGTGAAGATAGAGGGAGAGTTCTTTTCCCTGTGTCTGTCTTAGTTGAATAGAAGCCCCGTAGCAAGTAGGACTTAGCTGCGTTTCAATCTGATAACGCTCAGAAAAAATCTTTAAAAAATGAGGATTAAAAATAGCACGATCAAGGTTATAGGAGGACTGACGATGAAAGAGAGTATCGCCGCTGATTTCTCCTGTAATTGGTGTCAGCAAGAGCCAGGAGTAATCGCCAATCCAAGGGCTAGGTTGGTGGGTTAGTCGAATACCCTGAAAGATAGGAAGATGGGAATCAAAGAACCAAGATCCTTCCTGGTCACTAGTTTGGAGGACAAAATAATTCATGCCAAAAGGAACACCTGTGTAGGGTAGGGTGTTTCCTCGCGAAAAAGCGTGTTTACTGGCTGTTCCAAAACGCGTATCAATGGTTTCAAGTATGGGTTTCATAGAAGTTCCTTCAGTAGTTTTCTACATTATATCAGAAAAAGGAGACTTTTAGAAAGCGACTTCAAAATATAACAATTTTGTAGAATAATGACTAACATTTGTGTATATATTTTCTGGACTAAAAGCTATATACTGAAAATGAAAATCTGTTTGAAAGAGGCAAAATAGTTTATGGTTTATTCAAAAGAAATTGTTAGAGAGTGGCTAGATGAGGTAGCAGAGCGTACTAAAGATCATCCTGAATGGGTAGATATTTTTGAACGTTGCTACACAGACACCTTGGACAATACAGTTGAGATCTTGGAAGACGGCTCAACTTTTGTACTGACAGGCGATATCCCAGCTATGTGGCTTCGTGACTCAACTGCTCAGCTTAGACCTTATCTTCATGTGGCTAAAAGAGACCCTCGTTTGCGTCAGACCATTGCTGGTTTGGTCAAACGACAGATGACTTTGATTCTCAAGGATCCCTATGCCAACTCCTTCAACATTGAAGAGAACTGGAAAGGCCACCACGAGACAGACCATACAGACCTCAATGGCTGGATTTGGGAGCGCAAATATGAAGTGGATTCGCTTTGCTACCCCTTGCAGTTGGCTTATCTTCTCTGGAAAGAAACTGGAGAAACTAGCCAATTTGATGAAACCTTTGTTACAGCGACTAAGGAAATCCTTCATCTCTGGACCGTTGAGCAAGACCACAAGAATTCACCGTATCGCTTCGTCCGTGATACCGATCGCAAGGAAGATACCTTGGTAAATGACGGCTTTGGTCCCGACTTTGCCGTGACTGGGATGACTTGGTCAGCCTTTCGTCCAAGTGATGACTGCTGTCAGTATAGCTATTTGATTCCTTCAAATATGTTCGCAGTAGTTGTTTTGGGTTATGTTCAGGAAATCTTTGCAGAATTGAATCTAGCTGATAGTGAAAGTATTATTGCTGATGCTAAGCGTCTCCAGGCGGAGATTCAGGAAGGAATCGAAAATTATGCCTACACAACAAACAGCAAGGGCGAGAAAATTTATGCCTTTGAGGTAGATGGTTTAGGAAATGCTAGCATCATGGATGATCCAAACGTACCAAGCTTATTAGCCGCTCCGTATCTGGGTTACTGTGATGTTAACGATGAAGTCTATCAAGCAACCCGTCGTACCATTCTGAGTCCTGAAAATCCATATTTCTACCAAGGAGAGTACGCAAGTGGACTCGGAAGTTCACATACCTTCTACCGCTATATCTGGCCGATTGCCCTTTCTATCCAAGGATTGACAACGACGGATAAGGCAGAGAAGAAATTCTTGCTGGATCAGCTGGTTGCTTGCGATGGTGGAACAGGTGTGATGCACGAAAGTTTCCACGTAGACGATCCGACTCTCTACTCACGCGAATGGTTCTCATGGGCTAACATGATGTTCTGCGAATTGGTCTTGGATTACCTAGATATTCGCTAATGAGCTTTCGCTCGACAGATTCTTGTACAGAATCACAAATATATTTTTAAATTTAAGTTAGAATGAGGTTTTACTCATGGAAAATGTTGTTGTACATATCATCTCTCACAGTCACTGGGATCGTGAGTGGTATCTACCTTTTGAAAGTCACCGTATGCAGTTGGTGGAACTTTTTGACAATCTTTTTGATCTTTTTGAAAATGACCCTGAATTCAAGAGTTTCCACTTGGATGGCCAAACCATCGTCCTTGATGACTACTTAGAAATTCGTCCTGAAAACCGTGACAAGGTTCAGCGCTATATCGACGAAGGCAAGCTCAAGATTGGTCCTTTCTATATCTTGCAGGATGATTACTTGATTTCAAGTGAAGCTAACGTCCGCAATACCTTGATTGGACAAGCTGAATGTGCTAAATGGGGCAAATCTACTCAAATTGGTTACTTCCCAGACACCTTTGGAAATATGGGGCAGGCTCCTCAAATTCTTCAAAAATCAGGTATTCACGTAGCAGCCTTTGGTCGCGGTGTCAAGCCAATCGGATTTGACAATCAAGTCCTCGAAGATGAACAGTTTACCTCTCAATTTTCTGAGATGTACTGGCAAGGTGCGGATGGAAGTCGTGTCCTCGGTATTCTCTTTGCTAACTGGTACAGTAACGGGAATGAAATTCCAGTGGATAAAGACGAGGCTTTGACTTTCTGGAAGCAAAAATTAGCAGACGTTCGTGACTATGCATCGACCAACCAATGGTTGATGATGAACGGCTGTGACCACCAGCCTGTTCAGAGAAATCTGAGCGAAGCCATTCGTGTGGCAAACGAACTCTTCCCTGACGTGACCTTTATTCATAGCTCATTTGACGAATATGTCCAAGCACTGGAAAGTGCCCTTCCTGAACAATTATCAACGGTCACAGGTGAGTTGACCAGTCAGGAAACGGATGGTTGGTATACTCTTGCTAACACCTCTTCTTCCCGTATTTACCTCAAACAAGCCTTCCAAGAAAATAGCAACTTGTTAGAGCAGGTCGTGGAACCATTAACCATTATCACTGGTGGACATAACCACAAAGATCAATTGACCTATGCATGGAAAGTGCTCTTGCAAAATGCACCGCACGATAGTATCTGTGGTTGTAGTATTGACGAAGTTCACCGTGAAATGGAAACTCGTTTTGCCAAGGTCAATCAGGTTGGAAACTTTGTCAAGACTAACCTTCTCAATGAGTGGAAACATAAAATAGCAACTCAGGAAGCGCAAAGCGACCACCTCTTTACCGTTGTCAACACAGCTTTACATGACAAGGTTGATACAGTTAGTGTTGTAGTGGATGTTGTGACTTGTGATTTTAAAGAATTGCATCCGACTGAAGGTTACAAGAAGATGGCAGCCGTGACCTTGCCAGATTACCATGTTGAAGATTTGGATGGCCATGTCCTTGAAGCCAAGATTGAAGACTTGGGAGCAAGTTTTGGCTATACTCTGCCTAAAGATAAATTCCGTCAACCCTATATTGCACGCCAAGTGCGCGTGACAATCCCAGTCCACCTTGCTCCGCTTTCTTGGGCAAGCTTCCAATTAGTTGAAGGCCAAGTAGAATACAGAGATGGTATTTACCAAAATGGAGTCATTGATACCCCATTCGTAACTGTCAGTGTAGATGAAGGAATTACAGTCTACGACAAGACTACTAACGAAGCCTACGAAGATTTCATCCAATTCGAGGACCGTGGAGATATTGGTAACGAGTACATTTACTTCCAGCCAAAAGGAACTGAGCCAATCTACGCTCAACTGAAAGGCTATGAAGTCTTAGAAAACAATGCTCGCTATGCTAAGGTTTTGCTCAAACATGACTTGACCATTCCAGTTAGCGCAGATGAAAAATTGGATGCTGAACAAAGAGGTATCATCGAGTTCATGAAACGAGATGCAGGTCGTTCAGAAGAGTTGACAACCATTCCTCTTGAAACAGAAATGACTGTCTTTGTGGACAATCCACAGATTCGCTTCAAGACTCGCTTTACCAATACAGCCAAAGACCACCGCATCCGTCTCTTGGTAAAAACTCATAATACTCGACCAAGTAACGATTCTGAAAGCATCTATGAAGTTGTGACAAGACCAAATAAACCAGCAGCTTCTTGGGAAAATCCTGAAAATCCACAACACCAACAAGCCTTTGTTAGCTTGTATGATGATGTAAAAGGGGTGACAGTAGCCAATAAAGGATTGCACGAATACGAAATCCTTGGAGACGACACCATGGCTGTAACCCTTCTCCGTGCTTCAGGTGAGCTAGGTGACTGGGGCTACTTCCCAACACCAGAAGCCCAGTGCTTGCGCGATATCGAAGTTGAGTTTGCAGTAGAATGCCATCAAGCAGGCGAACGTTTCTCAGCCTTCCGTCGTGCCAAAGCCTTCCAGGTGCCATTTACAGCCCTTCAAGTTGCAAAACAAGAGGGTAGTGTTGCTACAACAGGTAGTCTCTTCAACCATGCAGCCCTCAACTTGCCACAAGTCTGTCCAACAGCCTTTAAAGTTGCTGAAAATGAAGAAGGATACGTCCTTCGTTACTATAATATGAGTCAAGAAAATGTCCGCGTGTCGGACAAACAACAAACTATTCTTGATTTGCTGGAACGCCCATATCCAGTTCATTCAGGACTATTGGCACCACAGGAAATTCGTACAGAATTGATTAAAAAAGAAGAAATTTAATTTCAAAAAGAAAACATAAACAGAAAGGAGGAGCGAAAAAGTAAGAACCAACTGCTGATTCGCTCCTTTTTACAGGTGAAAGAAATGACACTTGCAACCATTGATATTGGAGGGACTGGGATTAAGTTTGCCAGTCTAACTCCTGATGGAAAGATTTTAGATAAGGCCAGCACACCAACTCCAGAGACTTTGGAAGAGTTGCTAGCTTGGTTGGACCAACGTTTGTCTGAACAGGACTATCGTGGGATTGCTATGAGTGTACCAGGTGCAGTCAATCAAGAAACAGGTGTGATTGAGGGGATTAGTGCCATTCCTTACATTCATGGTTTTTCTTGGTACGAGGCTCTTTCTCATCACCAGCTACCTGTTCATCTAGAAAATGATGCTAACTGTGTTGGACTTAGTGAACTGCTAGCTCATCCTGAGATTGAAAATGCAGCCTGTGTCGTGATTGGTACAGGAATCGGTGGGGCTATGATCATCAATGGCAAGCTACACCGTGGTCGCCATGGTTTGGGCGGTGAGTTTGGCTACATGACCACCATCGAACCAGCAGAAAAACTCAACAACTGGTCGCAACTCGCTTCTACAGGAAACATGGTTCGTTATGTGATTGAAAAATCAGGTCAGTCTGACTGGGATGGGCGTAGGATTTACCAAGAGGCTGCGGCAGGAAATGCCCTCTGCCAAGAAGCTATTGAGCGTATGAATCGCAATCTAGCTCAAGGCCTGCTCAATATCCAGTACCTAATCGACCCAGATGTCATTAGCCTAGGTGGCTCTATCAGTCAGAACCCTGATTTTATTAAGGGTGTGCAAAAAGCAGTAGACTCCTTTGTGGAAAGATATGAAGAATATACAATTGCTCCAGTCATTCAAGCTTGCACCTATCACGCAGATGCCAATCTCTACGGTGCCCTTGTCAACTGGTTACAGGAGGAAAACCAATGGTAATTTTTACAGGACTTAGTTCCAAACAAGCACAAGCTATTGAAGTATTAAAAAGTCACATTTCTCTATCAGATGTAGAGGTGGCAGTCGCTCAGTCTGACCAAGCTTCTATCTCTATCAAGGGTGAGAAGGGGCAGTATCAACTGACCTACCGTAAACCTCATCAACTCTACCGTGCTTTATCTGTGCTAGCAACAGCTTTAGCAGAAGGGGACAAGGTAGAGATTGAAGAGCAGGCGGCCTATGAAGATTTAGCCTATATGGCGGACTGTTCAAGAAATGCAGTGCTTAATGTTGCCTCTGCCAAACAGATGATTGAAGTCTTGGCTCTCATGGGGTACTCAACTTTTGAGCTCTACATGGAAGACACCTATCAGATTGAGGGGCAGCCTTACTTTGGCTATTTCCGTGGGGCATACTCAGCTGAAGAGTTACAGGAAATTGAAGCCTACGCCCAGCAGTTTGACATGACTTTTGTCCCCTGCATCCAAACCTTGGCTCACTTATCAGCCTTTGTCAAATGGGGTGTCAAGGAAGTGCAGCAACTCCGCGATGTAGAAGATATCCTCCTCATCGGTGAAGAAAAAGTCTACGACCTGATTGACGGTATGTTTGCGACGTTATCTAAACTACAAACTCGCAAGGTCAACATCGGGATGGATGAAGCCCACTTGGTTGGTTTGGGACGCTACCTTATCTTGAACGGTATTGTGGACCGTAGCCTCCTCATGTGTCAACACTTGGAGCGCGTGCTGGATATTGCAGACAAGTACGGTTTCCACTGCCAGATGTGGAGCGATATGTTCTTCAAGCTCATGTCAGCAGATGGCCAGTACGACCGTGATGTGGAAATTCCAGAGGAAACACGAGTTTATCTAGACCGTCTCAAAGACCGTGTGACCTTGGTTTACTGGGATTATTATCAGGATAGCGAAGAAAAATACAATCGTAACTTCAGTAACCACCACAAGATTAGCCAGGATATTGCCTTTGCAGGTGGTGCTTGGAAGTGGATTGGTTTCACACCACACAACCATTTCAGCCGTCTCATCGCTCTTGAAGCAAACAAAGCCTGCCGTGCCAATCAGATCAAAGAAGTCATCGTGACTGGATGGGGAGACAATGGTGGCGAAACAGCCCAGTTCTCAATCCTACCAAGCTTGCAAATCTGGGCAGAACTCAGCTATCGCAATGATTTAGAGCGTCTATCTGCCCACTTCAAGACCAATACAGGTCTATCCGTTGAGGATTTCATGCAACTTGATCTTGCCAATCTCTTGCCAGATCTACCAAATAATCTCAGTGGCATCAATCCCAACCGATATGTCTTTTACCAGGATATTCTTTGCCCAATTCTTGATCAGCACATGACACCTGAACAAGACAATCCGCACTTTGCCCAGGCAGCTGTGACTCTTGCTGCTATCAAAGAAAAAGCAGGTACCTACGCTTATCTTTTCGAAACTCAGGCCCAGTTGAATGCTATTTTAAGTGGCAAGGTTGATGTGGGACGACGCATTCGTCAAGCCTATCAAGCAGATGATAAAGAAAGCTTGCAACAAATTGCTAGGGAAGAATTACCAAAATTAAGAAGCCAGGTTGAAACCTTCCACAAGCTCTTTAGCCAGCAATGGTTGAAAGAAAACAAGGTCTTTGGTTTGGATACGGTCGATATCCGCATGGGTGGACTCTTGCAACGGATTAAGCGAGCAGAAAGCCGTATTGAAGATTATCTAGCTGGTTCTATCTCACGTATCGACGAACTAGAAGTAGAGATCCTGCCATTTACTGACTTTTACGCAGACAAGGACTTCGCAGCCACGACAGCCAACCAATGGCATACGATTGCAACAGCTTCGACCATTTATACGACCTAGGGGTTAGAGTACCCTGTTAGGAGCAAGGTGTTTCTCGTGAAACATTCTTCTTATAGAAAAAATTCTCCACATAAAATAATTTGTGGAGTTTTTTCTATAATTAGTAGTTTAAACTATCCTAAAAATAAGAGTATACTATTTTTGTAAACGTTATCAAATCTAAAAAATGTGAGATTATTAAGTTTTAGAAAAATAAAAAGGGAGGAAATTATGAACAAGTTTTCAAAAACTTTGAGAGATAATTGGATTTTTCTCTTAATGGTTTTACCAGGGACATTATGGTTGATTTTATTCTTCTATATCCCAGTATTTGGAAATGTGGTTGCCTTCAAAGACTACCATATGACTGGTGAAGGATTCGTTCACAGTATTATAAATAGTAAATGGGTCGGACTAGATAACTTTAAATTCTTGTTTAGTTCCAAAGATGCCTTTGTCATTACTCGAAACACTGTCCTTTATAACCTTGGATTTATCTTTATCGGTTTGATCGTGTCAGTTGGTATCGCTATTATCCTTAGTGAACTTCGCTCTAAGCAAATGGTTAAAATCTACCAAACATCTATGTTATTCCCTTACTTCCTATCTTGGGTTATCATCAGTTTCTTTACAGATGCTTTCCTAAATATCGATAAAGGGCTTATTAACCACACCTTAGAAGCTCTTGGCATGAAGGGGATTAACTTCTACGCTGACATCAGTATCTGGCCTTATCTTCTCCTCTTCCTAGGAATTTGGAAAGGCTTTGGATACAGTAGTGTTATGTACTATGCAACAATCATGGGTATTGATCCAACCTACTACGAAGCAGCGACAGTGGACGGTGCTAGCAAATGGCAACGTATCCGCAACGTAACCATCCCTCAGTTAACACCACTTGTGACAGTATTGACCATCCTTGCAGTCGGAAACATCTTCCGTGCAGACTTCGGTCTCTTCTACCAAATCCCTCACAATGCTGGTCAGCTCTATAGCGTAACAAACGTATTGGACGTCTACGTCTTTAACGGTTTGACTCAGACAGCAGATATCGGTATGGCATCAGCAGCCGGTCTCTATCAGTCAGTCGTCGGTTTGATTCTGGTTATTCTATCAAACTTACTTGCAAGACGTGTTGATCCTAACTCGGCACTATTCTAGAAAGGAGGAGCATATGGCAAAAAAAATTCAAAAAGAAAAAATTGATAATGTTGGCATACACTCCTTCAGCAAAAAGGCAGATATCTTCTTTAGTATCATATCTGGTTTGCTGGCCTTCTCTTGTATCTTGCCTTTCATCTTTGTCATCATTATCTCAGTTACAGATGAGAAGAGTATCGTTCAATATGGATATAGCTTCTTCCCATCACAGTTTGGATTAGATGGTTTTGAGTTTTTGGCTCAGTTCAAAGATAAGATTTTACAAGCACTCTTTATCTCAGTGTTTGTGACAGTTGTCGGTACATTGACAAACGTCTTTATCACTACAACTTATGCCTATGCCATCTCGCGTTCAACATTTAAGTATCGTAAATTCTTTACAATCTTCGCTCTTCTTAGTATGTTGTTCAACGCTGGTTTGGTACCAGGCTATATCGTGGTGACACAATTGCTTCACCTTGGTGATACCATTTGGGCCTTGATTGTTCCAATGCTTCTATCACCATTCAACATCATGTTGATGCGTTCTTTCTTCAAGAAAACCATCCCAGAAGCAATCCTCGAATCAGCTCGTATCGATGGAGCTAGTGAAGCTCGTATCTTCTTCCAAATCTGTTTGCCACTGTCATTACCAGGTATCGCAACGATCACACTATTGACAGCGCTTGGCTTCTGGAATGACTGGTTTAACGCCCTTCTTTACATCAAGAGTGATAACTTGTATCCGTTGCAATATTTGCTCATGCAAATCCAGAACAACATGGATTACATTGCTAAGTCAGTTGGTATGTCAGGACAGCTTGCAGTTGCCCTACCAAAAGAAACAGGTCGTATGGCTATGGTCGTAGTTGCGACTGTTCCGATTGCGATCCTCTACCCATTCTTCCAACGCTACTTTGTAAAAGGTTTGACTATCGGTGGTGTTAAAGAGTAAGGATATTTAAGAAACAATGTTTCTTTTCTAACTCTGATTTTTCTGGCAAAGGAAAATCAAGAATCTAATTTTGTTAATAACTTTAAAAATAAAAAAAGGAGTTTTTATAATGAAAAACTGGAAAAAATATGCTTTTGCATCTGCTAGCCTTGTCGCTTTAGCTGCTAGCCTTGCAGCTTGTGGAAACCTTAAAGGAAACAACCAAAAAGCTGCTGAATCATCATCATCAGGTGATAAGACTGTTATCAAAATGTATCAAATCGGTGACAAACCAGATAACTTGGATGAATTGCTAGAAAATGCAAACAAAATCATCGGAGAAAAAGTTGGCGCTAAATTGGATATCCAATACCTTGGTTGGGGTGACTACAGCAAGAAAATGTCAGTTATTACTTCATCAGGTGAAAACTATGATATCGCCTTTGCAGATAACTATGTCGTAAACGCTCAAAAAGGTGCTTATGCTGACTTGACAGAATTGTACAAGAAAGAAGGAGCTGACCTTTACAAAGCACTTGACCCAGCTTACATCAAAGGTAATACTGTAAACGGTAAGATTTATTCTGTTCCAGTTGCAGCCAACGTTGCATCTTCACAAAACTTTGCCTTCAACGGCCCACTTCTTGAAAAATATGGAATTGATATCTCAGGTGTAACTTCATACGAAACACTTGAACCAGTATTGAAACAAATCAAAGAAAAAGCTCCAGATGTAATGCCATTTGCTGTTGGTAAAAACTTTATTCCATCAGAAAACTTTGACTACCCAGTTGCAAACGGACTTCCATTCGTCATCGATCTTGAAGGCGACACTACTAAGATCGTAAACCGTTACGAAGTTCCTCGTTTCGTAGAACACTTGAAGACTCTTCACAAATTCTATGAAGCAGGATACATTCCAAAAGACGTAGCAACAAGCGAAACTTCATATGACCTTACTCAAGATACTTGGTTTGCTCGCGAAGAAACAGTAGGACCAGCTGACTACGGTAGCAGCTTGCTTTCTCGTGTAGCTAACAGAGACATCCAAATCAAACCATTTACTAACTTCATCAAGAAAAACCAAACAACTCAAGTTGCTAACTTTGTAATCTCAAACAACTCTAAGAACAAAGAAAAAGCAATGGAAGTATTGAACCTCTTGAACACTAACCCAGAACTCTTGAACGGACTTGTTTATGGACCAGAAGGCAAGAACTGGGAAAAAGTTGCAGGTAAAGAAAACCGTGTTAAAGTCCTTGACGGATACAAAGGAAACACTCACATGTCAGGATGGAACACTGGTAACAACTGGATCCTTTACATCAACGAAAACGTTACAGATGAACAAATTGCACAATCTAAGAAAGACTTGGAAACTGCAAAAGAATCTCCAGCGCTTGGATTCATCTTTAACACTGACAACGTGAAATCTGAAATCTCAGCTATCACTAACACTATGCAACAATTCGATACAGCTATCAACACTGGTACTGTAGACCCAGAAAAAGCTATTCCAGAATTGATGGAAAAACTTAAATCTGAAGGTGCTTACCAAAAAGTATTGGATGAAATGCAAAAACAATACGACGAATTCTTGAAAAACAAAAAATCTTAAGATAGATTGATTTCGTGTATTCATTCCTAAAAAGAGCGATCACTGCCTTGTCTGGTTTTTCCAGATGAGGTGGTGATTCTTTTTAAAGTATTTACATATAATTATTTGTATTCAAAATCATATATTTACTCTTACATATAACGTTGGACGCAGACACATGAAAAAATACCATCTACTCTTTAAAATCAGTGCAATCTTATCTTACTTATTTTTCATATATGGACTCTCTCAGCTAACACTTGTGGTCCAAAATTACTGGCAATTTTCTTCTCAGATTGGGAATTTTTTCTGGATTAAAAATCTTATCAGTCTTGTCTTTATTGGCCTCATGATTTGGATACTAGTCAAGACAGGCCATGGATATCTTTTTGTTATTCCAAAGAAAAAATGGCTATGGTATACAGTTTTGACGGTTTTCGTAACTGTACTTTGCATATCTTTTAATTTTCAAACGGCAAGACATGTACAGTCAACCTCTGAAGGCTGGGCTGTACTAATCGGCTATAGTGGGACAAATTTTGCTGAGTTGGGGCTCTACCTGACCTTATTTTTCCTAGGTCCTCTGATGGAAGAGTTGATTTATAGGGGGTTGTTCCAACACGCCTTCTTTAAAGATTCGAAGCTTGGACTTGACCTGATTCTTCCTTCGGTTTTGTTTGCTCTTCCTCACTTTTCTAGCTTTCCAAATTTCTTAGATATTCTTGTTTTTTCGACATTTGGAGTATGTTGTGCTGGATTAACTCGTTATACCAAGAGTATCTATCCTAGCTATGCAGTCCATGTGATTAATAATATTGTAGCAACCTTACCATTTTTGTTAACCTTTCTTCATCGAATATTTAGTTAAAACAAGATCTGAAAATGGTCTTGTTTTCAATTTTCAGTCAAATAAATTGCATTCGCTTTCTTGGGGGAGTATACTGGTATAGTTGAATGAAAAATTCTGATAATTTAATCTTAGAAAAGAGAATCAATCTTATGTCAAAAGATATTCGTGTCTTACTTTACTATAAATATGTTCCAATCGAGAACGCGGAACAATTTGCTGCAGACCACTTGGCTTTCTGTAAATCAATCGGCCTCAAAGGTCGTATCCTAGTCGCTGACGAAGGGATCAACGGAACCGTTTCTGGAGACTACGAAACAACGCAAAAATACATGGACTACGTTCACAGCCTTCCAGGTATGGAAGACCTCTGGTTCAAGATTGACGAAGAAAGTGAGCAAGCCTTCAAGAAAATGTTTGTTCGCTACAAGAAAGAGATTGTCCACCTTGGTTTAGAGGATGATAACTTTGACAATGACATCGACCCACTTGAAACAACAGGTGCTTACTTGTCTCCAAAAGAATTCAAAGAAGCTCTTCTAGACGAAGATACAGTTGTCCTTGATACTCGTAATAACTACGAGTACGATCTTGGACATTTCCGTGGAGCTATTCGTCCGGATATCCGCAATTTCCGTGAATTACCACAATGGGTTCGTGATAACAAGGAAAAATTCATGGACAAGCGCGTCGTTGTTTACTGTACTGGTGGAGTCCGTTGTGAGAAATTCTCTGGTTGGATGGTTCGTGAAGGCTATAAAGACGTGGGTCAATTGCATGGAGGAATCGCGACTTACGGGAAAGACCCAGAAGTTCAAGGCGAACTTTGGGATGGAAAAATGTATGTCTTTGACGAGCGTATCGCAGTCGATGTCAACCATGTCAATCCAACCATTGTAGGGAAGGATTGGTTTGATGGAACACCATGTGAACGCTATGTCAACTGTGGAAATCCATTTTGTAACCGTCGTATCTTGGCATCAGAAGACAACGAAGATAAATATCTCCGTGGTTGCTCACACGAGTGCCGTGTTCACCCACGTAATCGCTATGTTTTAGAACATGAATTGACGCAAGACCAAGTTATCGAGCGTTTAGCAGCGATTGGTGAGAACCTAGATCATTCTGAAGTTGTATAATAGTATCAACAGTCCTGATGGGCTGTTTTTCTATGCTTTTGACTAAAAAATCTTAAATTTGTTTCTGCATCTTTCAGGAAAATGGTGTATACTATATGTAAACGATTTCAAAGGAGACCATTTATGGTGAAAACATTTTTTATTCCAAATAAACAAAGTATTTTAGGACAACAGGAGATTCTAACAGCTAAGTCAGTCTTGGCCCTAGTAGATGGCTTAGAGTCACATAGTTATGATGCTGTCTATCTTCGTCAACCCCTCAATCGCCTTGAGTATATCGAGTGTGGAATCGTAGGTAAGTCTCAATTTCTCTTTAAAGTTCGTTATGTAGATGCTCAAAAAGGCTATCAAGTGATCATTCCTGACTTAATTACAAGAGCTGACTGGGAAATTGTAGAAGCTCTCTTGCAAGCCTTGTCTAGCAAGGTTGGTGAATCTGTTGAAGGTTTGGCAGACTTTGATTTGGAAAACTATTTCCAAGAAACGGTTAAGAACTATCTAGCTGATAAGGCTGCTCGTTTAGGTTTCTGTCAGGGTATTCTATCAACTATTTACTTTGATAAGAAGGATTTGGAAAGTTTCCTAGAAGAAGATGGACTGGCACGTTTTGAAGAATTAGTTAAGAGGGTTCAAGGGTCAGATGCTTATCCTGCAAGTGCTAAATTCTACCCAGATAGTGAGGGTAAGGTTCATGGAATCTACCACCTGGCTCAAGGAGTAAAGACTATTTTGCCAAAAGGTCCTGTTGTTCCTGTGCCTTATGTTGAGCAGTTGGTAGGAAAAGAGCTTGTCTGGGAGATTGACCTGGTAAAAATCTCTGGAGATGGTTCTAAGCCTGAAGACTATGAAGCTGTAGCTAGACTGGATTACCAAGCCTTTTTAGAAGTTCTTCCAAAGGAACTTTGTCAGGATTTGGATGCCAACCAAGTAGAGGTAGGACCAGTTTCAGGAGAGGATTTTGAAGCTTTAGCAAATAGATAAATAAGGAATCTGTGACAAAAGTTTCTATAAAGTTAAAAAGCGAACAAGATTAGTTTTCTGATTATCAGAATTCTGTCTTGTTCGCTTTTTTGTTTCTAAAATTTTATAGTAATGATCCTCTAAAGCTAATATCTTTCTATCTCGCTACCTTTATCTTACATAAAAGCTAGGATTCGTAAATATTCAAAAACCAGAGTCATTTCCGCTAGGAAGAAGAGAAATAGGATACCACCGTTAACTAGAAATGCTAAGAGAAGGCGATAGAAGGAGTCAGTTTGGCTATCTTTACTTGGTCTTGAGATGGTATAGAGGTTGGCAAGAAGTACCAGACCAATGCTAATGAGGCAAAGAAGAGCCGCAAAACGTAGACTATTAAAGAAGGCAAAGAAACTCGCGATACCCGTGAGCAGGATAGGAAGGGCGAAGAGTCTGCTGTACTCTTGCAAGGCTTTTTCCAGTGTCCAGTCATTATCCTGATTGACAAAACGTTTAACCACGAATCCACCCATAAGGATAGAAAAGAAGAATAAGCTTGTCGCTACCAAGATGGAGAAGATAGAAAAGAGATTCAGTGAAGGGAACTGCTCGACGGCATGAGAGTTGATAGCCGCCATATGGCCGTAGTAGTCATGCTTGATATGATAAATCGCACAGAAGAAACTAAGAGCAGAAAAGATAGTCAGCAGGGCAAAGGCATTATAACTATGTTTTTTATCTGTATCAATGCTTGTTGTCGGTTCTTTAAGGGCACCTTGTAGCCAAAACCAAAGATCAGCCAGTTCTTCTTTGAATACTGCGAATAGTGCTGTTTTGGCAGATACAGAATCTGGTAAAAACGGGCTTTCCAAAGATTGACTTTTCTGAGAAGCTTCTTTAACAGGTTCTTCTGACTCGTCTATCTTTTCTGATTTTTCAGCGAGCTCTTCAGTCTCTACAGTTTCCTCACTAGTTTTCTTATCTTCTGGATTGGCTTGAGGATTTTCCTCAACTACTGGCGCCTCTTCTCTTGTCTCTGCATCTTCTTCAAGGAGAACTGAGTCGGATGGGCTATCTTTTTTATCATTGTTGGCTGTTTTTTCGAAATCAGCACTTTCAAACCATTCTTGAGTCATAATAGACCTCCCTTTTTTGATTAATTTTTGAGTAGTAACTACTAGTTGTCTTTATTCATGATTTCTATAAGAAAGCAAGCGATCTTATTATGGGAAATAGATACTTTGATTCGATTTTGCGACGAGGAGATCTTGCGTATCTTTTTTTTCTGTTTTGTAAGGGTTCGCTAATGCTTCACCTTTACTACCTCCCGTAGGTATGTCACGTCTGTCTCGATGCCAACGATAGATATCACCATGTTCAGCAGAAAATTCAAGATTGATTCGATCAAGTTCCTTTTGAGATAACTCGAGAGAGATATCTTTTCTTGCCTCTAATTCCACTCGACCATGCACTTGGATATCGTCTGCCTTGATATGTTCATGATCTGCTTGGATGCGGCTATCTGTTAGACTGGTTTCAAATACATTGACAATTCCAACTGTGGTTAGTTGGCTATTTTTAATCTCGCTATCAGTGATACGAAGGAGATATCCATTTGACAGAATCTTGGCATTGCTGAGTTTTGCATTAGCAATTGAAAGGATACGATGGTTTACCTGGGCAGTTAGATTTTTTAAGTCTTTTCCTCTTGGTAATGAGAGAACAACTTCATCATTGCGACTAGAAATTCCGCTTGCGATATAGAGAATACCCTCGATACTAGAACCTATAGAGCGACGTGTAGTTGACTTGGTGTCAGTTATTTCAAGACTTTTCTCTTTGATAGAGTGTTGAAGATTTTCTTTTTCAGAGATGGTTGGATGATACTGGATGTGAATCTTATCATCGTTTGACTCCGTAATGACGAGCGAATGTTCTGTTAGTGAGATGTTAAGTTTTTCAATATCTTGATCAAAAACGAGCTCTTCCATTCGACTTTCAAATACTGGATTTTGAGACATTGCAAGGAGGCTTCTGACACCATCTGTTTGGATACCGATGATCATCATGGAAAACCCAATGATACTGGTGACAACACCAAAGATAAGAAATCCTTTTGTCCATTTACGCATGTCTTTCACCTCTCTTTCCTCTATTAAGAATCCATTGGATGAGTCGAAGGACTAGTAATCCAAAGAAACGTGTTACGTAAGAAGTGGCTAGTAAGACTAGGGATGAAGCTCCGATCGCCAGTAAACCACCACCAAAAATCAGCACAAAAGCAGATGTAGATTCAGCCAGAATGTAGAAGCTTTCAAATAGGAGGACAGCTCCGAGAACCATCCCAGCTGCTGAAACAGCAAAGAAGGCAATAAGTACGCTGACAGCGGCGATAAAAATCCCGATGATAGCCATGAGAAGACCAATTCCGACCGGAATTCCGATAGGCGCTGCAAGAAGGGCTAGTAGAGCGATGCGTAAAATATGGCGGTCGTTCTTGCTGGAATTTTCTTCGTTGATTTTCTTATCAAGAAGTGTAGTCAGGACATCATGGGCAGCTTCTTTTGGACTTCCCAGGCTAGCGATAAGCTCCTCCTCACCTTCTGGCCCAGCATCATCAAAGAGTTCTTTGAAGTAGTCCATGGCTTCGATACGATCAGATTGAGGCAGCTTCATCAGATAGGCTTCAAGCTGATTTAAATATTCAGTTCTTGTCATGGCGAATGCTCCCTTCTATGATGCCGTTGATAGTGTCAGTGTAGAGTGTCCATTCTTCTCGAAGGACAAAGAGTTGCTCCTCTCCGATTTCTGTCAAGGAGTAGTATTTGCGCATCCGACCTTGGTATTCGCGAGAGTATGTAGTCAGATAGCGGTTGGTATCCAGTTTTTTCAAGATGGGGTAGAGGGTAGATTCCTTGATTTTGGCAATGAGTTTAATGGTTTGGCTAATCTCATAACCATAGGAATCCCCTTGTTCTAGGATGGCCAAGATGAGAAATTCAATCAAAGCCGCTGATGTTGGAAAATACATGGGGCACCTCCTTTTTTAGTATGTAAAAATTTTATATATAATTATTCTACACATACATCATACATCTATTTGTAAGCCCTGTCAAGCAATATGTGTAAAATTTTTATATATAAAAAATCTCCTAGTAAAAACTAGAAGATTGGAGGATGTTTTGCATTACTTTGAGGCAATGCTTATCTACAATCCTCATCATAAATGGGCGGAAGATAAAAATACTTGTCTTCAATCTTGATTCTAGCACAGAGGATGCCGTTTTGATAGACATATCCGTTAAATGGAGGATAGCTATCCAAGTTTTTTAGGATATTCTCAGGCAAAGAACTAAAATTGTAATCCCTCAGAGTCCCAGAACCAATCAATCTTTCAGTCCGATAAGCCTTGATTTCTTTTTCATATTTTTTGAGAAATGCTTCTCGTTTGCTTTCAAAGAGAGCCAAATCTCCGTCATCTAACTCGTAATAGCGTTCGGTTCGTAACCAGCAATCCAAGAAATATAAACACAAAGTAAAGATTTTTCTATATCTGGAGAGTAGCCAATTGTAAAGTAATTTTCTTTGTCGACCTGCCGATTTTCTACTGTGATAGTCTGTATAAAGTTAGTCATGATAATCTCCGTTTCAAGAATGAACTAGAAAGGCTTCTCATTTAAAAATCTTTTAGCTCATCAAAGATTTCTATAAATTTTTCTTTTTCCATCCCTAAATTTTCAGGTAGTAAATCTAAGATCTCGACCAGGGCACCAAAGATATCCTCTCTCTCGATTGTTTCAATAAAACAGTTACGCTTGTCCATTTTATTGAAACCTTGAGTATACTCTCTTATAAGGACTTCTATGTGTTTCATAGTATCCTCGTTGGGGTTTTCTAAAAGCTTTCTAACACTTGCTCTAGTCTTTCTATATAGAGAGGCTGCTTTTTTTGCGTTTGCGGTTGAAATATTCTCTTGTCCATCCCATGAGCGAAATGGGTTGTCTAGGTTTTGGGCTAGCCATTCAGCTTTTCTTGGTTTTGTTATCCAAAGGTTCAGTCCCTTGTCTTGCTGTTTTTTATAATATTTTTTGGCTACTTTAGCGGCCTCTTCTGGTAAGCTGCTCATCCAAAACATGTTTAATCGAGGTAAATCTTCTGGTTTGGGAATATCCTCTGCAGTAAAGCCAAACAAATCAACAGTTGAAAAATTGACTAACTCTTTTAACTCTGACAATTTGTGGAAATTAAGAATATTACCAGGTTTTCCCCACAATCTTAATTCCCTAAGCCTTGGATAGTTATTCAAGATTTGTGCAAAGTCTATTTCAAGGATGTTCGAACAATGGATGGCTCCTAAATCTTTTAATCCCAGCACCTTAGGTAGAGAACGATCAAGTTGTAATCGTAAGCTGGCTCCATGGTCCTTCACAAGTATCTGACAATTGTTGCTCATGTCTCCTAATAAGACTAGCTCCTCCAAATCATCATTCAATCTAAGTTCCTCTACGCCTGTCAAATCAATGGAAAGCCGATGTATGGATGTCTTAGAAAAATCCAGTTTTGTTTGTCCATGATTTTCAAGAACTAGTTCTGTAATAAAAGGAGTTGACTGTAAATATTCATATAAATTTTTGTGCCATCTCGTTAATGCCAACTTAGATAAACAAGGAAAGACCTTTAATTCTAATGCGTCTTCAAAAGGCGTCCACTCGTCATTGATATTGTGTTTAGAAATACGGCACTCATTTCCTGCAAATGAAACTTTTTCCTTGCTTTTATCTGCTTTCTTAAATAAATCTCTTTTTTCTTTTGGTATTTCTTGCCATTTCAGTTGCCTATAAATATCGTAACCATTTCCCCAAAACATAGCATATGTGTTTGTGCTTTCAGTTGTTAATGGTGTTGTATTACCAATAAAAATATAATGTGACGGTACATGAATATCAACATTACTAAGCTGTAAGTTTCTTTCCCAGTACATAAAATCTATATAGAGTGGCTTCAAAGAAGATAGTTCTTCTTCTCTAAGAGGTTGTTCTCCTGACCAGTCTAATGATAGTAGGACAGCCTGTGGCTTTTTCTCCCCCTCTTCTATCTTGGTTATCTGACAAGCTATGTATTTTTTAAGATGGAAATTGTAAACACAATAGACGTCCCCTGCTTTTGCTAGCATACAAATTTCTCCTTACATGATTCAATGGTCCTTGGTAATCGAGATTTTTTATCTAATCAAAATTTCATAATGGTGTTAAAACAATCATAAATGCAGACGTTTATAATTTCTACTTTAGCATCGCTTCAACTATCAATTCCCAAAGTAATAACCTTTTATGTACCCAAACAGTGCTACTCCTAATAAATTGTAACCGGAGTTTTCCTAGCTTTATTATACCATTTTTGTGCGTAGGAACAGCAGTATGCTTGGTAAATCTATACTTTTGAAAATGTTGTGAAGATACAAAAAAACCAGACTCAGTCTGGCTTTCATATCATTTGGCTTTTAGGTAAATTCTCTTAGATTTTATGAGTGTTATTTAGAATAGAGAATAGGAGTGTATCTATCTGAATTTTATCGTAGATTTTTTATAATCAATATTTCCATCCAATAGTTTTAGTAAAGGAGTTACATACTCAGGATTCGGAAACTTGGGACCGAAAATAACTTCACCGATTTGAATTGAATTTTTTCGTTCTACATAAAGTTTACCTACTCCAGAGGTTTTATCAATTTTTATTTCCTTATTGCTAGGGTCTAGGTTGGCATAGCGTAAGATACGAAGTTCATTTTCATATTTGTAATCGACAGATTTAAATAAGTAGCGAATTTCTTCGATACATTCAGAAATAGCATTTTGATAGTTCTCCTCCTTAACTTTTGAACCACTATCTAGTTTTTTCTTTAAACTATTCAACATTTTTGCTAAATCTTCTATTTCGGACTTACTAAATAGTTCGGTTTGTTCAAGTTCTATATCTTCATCTATATCTTTATCTTTATCTATATTTTTAACATAGGCTATTCTATAGAGATAATCACTATTCCCTTTTGGTACATTCTCTTTTTTTTCAGATTTCGATCTTTTTTCTTCATCTTTAATAGCTATAGTTGGTTTAATATTATTTAATTCATTTGGTGAGCTTTTTAAATCGTACGATAGAGTAGATTCTATCGTATTCACTGTCTCTACTATGGGGATGGCCTCTTTACGCCACGAAACATCATTGAAGGAAGTAAATCTAGAAAAATCATCTTCACGAAGTACTAGACAAACACCTTTGGCATCATCACCATACTGGGACCACATAGCTAGATCATCCGTTTTGCTAGTAAAACTCATTAAAAACCATGAGCTTGGTTCTAAGATATCTCGTCTATCTAAACCTAATATCTTTTCTATGACGATTCCTTCTTCAGGATCATTCATATAATTAGCATTATACAAGCGAGTTTTCCCAGATACCGAAAAAGTATTTTTCTTCTTTTCATTCTCCTCTTGATCTAACATAACTTGTAGAGTACTCCCTTTGGTATAATGACCAAATTGAAGCTCCTTATTATCTTCTTTCAAACCAAGTTTAAATTTGATTTCTTGAACGATCCTATAGATATCTATTAGTTGATTGAGTTTATCTTTATCTTTAACCTCTTTATAGTATTCAATCCAACCATTTAAAATATCATATTTTGTATTTAAAACTAGTTTACGATCTGAACCAAGTTTAAGGTTTAAAGCACGAATTAGTAGTTCTCTGTCTGTGTCGATATTAGAATTTAAACACAGCTTATCTAAAATTTTTGTGAGACTAGTAGTTGGAATCTTATCTGTATCCAATTTTATAGCAGGGTTGTTTTGTAACATATCCACTAGAATATTAAATATTTCAACGCTAGAAACATTTTTTAAGATATCTAATATTTTATTAACTATATCCTCGATATCATCTTGCAGATTTGAAAGATTGACTAGAGTCTTAGCATAGCGTAATGCAATGTCTTCAGAATACTTGAAGAGTTCAAAAATTTGTTCGATTTTATTGATAGTATTCAGTAATTCTTCGCCCTCTTCTTGGTCAACAGACGAATTGAACAGAACCATAGTATAACGTAAGGCAATATCTTCAGAATGCTTGAAGA
>NZ_KV794238.1 GCF_001808705.1 Streptococcus sp. HMSC074B11
TGGGTCAATCAGGAACTCAAGGCTTCAGATCTCTTTGTGAAGCAACGTTGGTACAAGTTTAAGAAGAAACGTGCTGACAGGAAGAATAGTCATCTCTATGAATGGAAAACAGACGTAATGGCCTATTTAGAAGGTTTCTATCAATCTGAGGATCCATTTATCCAGACGACGAAAAAAGAGATACGAGAGAAGTTGAACATTCCTGAGCGTTCATTGGATAAAGTATTGAAGGCTCTCAAAACAGAACAAAAGATCTTCTTCACAGTCAAAC
>NZ_KV794239.1 GCF_001808705.1 Streptococcus sp. HMSC074B11
CCTCTTAAAGAGGCGTGAGTATTACTTACCACTATCCCTAAAGGGATCCTCATATTCTTTTACACTCAATTTATCTAGTGCTATATCATACTTTTCCTGATCTTGAATATATTTCTTAATTGTGGCTTCATTAAGCCCTACTGTACTCACATAGTAACCTTCTGCCCAGAAATGCCGATTCCCAAACTTGTACTTGAGATTAGCGTGTTTGTCAAACATCATGAGTGCACTTTTACCTTTTAAATAACCCATGAAACTTGAAACACTTATCCTCGGTGGAATACTGACTAACATATGTACATGATCAGGCATTAAATGGCCCTCGATAATCTCAACACCTTTATAACTACATAATCGGCGGAATATTTCTCCCAAACTACTTCGATATTGATTATAAATGACTTTTCGTCTATACTTAGGGGTGAACACAATGTGATACTTACAGTGCCACTTTGTGTGTGATAAACTATGTGTCTTTTGTGCCATGGTTTTCTCCTTTCGCTTTACAATTGGCTTGAACACCTTTATTGTATCGCGTTTGGAGTTTTTTTGGTATAACCTTCGACGCGCACCCGCATAGCGGGTGGTTTATTTGTCTCGCATCTCACGGAGCGAGACGGACTGAAAGTCGCATAA
>NZ_KV794240.1 GCF_001808705.1 Streptococcus sp. HMSC074B11
TTGCCAACTGCCCCTTTCGTATTTTGCATAGTTTCAAATGCTTTCCATTCTGCCAAATCAACCATATTACTTACACCACCTTTAGCCGCATTCATTAAGCCCTGATCTTTTACAGAGTTCAAAGCACCTTGAATACCACCTCCAGTTCTTGCAAGGCTATTCCCCAGAATCTGACTTCCTTTAGACAGGGCATCTGGAGCTTTTTTAGCCATATCCATACCAAATTGACCAAGCGCCATACCCCCATTGAAGAC
>NZ_KV794241.1 GCF_001808705.1 Streptococcus sp. HMSC074B11
TTTCTCATCTGCTACAATCTTTTCCTCTGAATCCCTCGAAGCATATAGATATTTCTTTATTTTTCCCTTACGAATCTTGATGATAGTTGCAGCTTTTTCAACCTGGTATTTTTCTACCAACTTTTGACCTTCTTCTGTCTGAGTGTCAATGTAAAATGTAGGATAAGAACCTTTATTGGCTGCATCTACAACTACACTCTTTCCAACCTGACAGTAAGGACAATCTTTTTTATAAAATACTAGGTTTACATTTTGATCAAGTACAGTATTCTGGTATTCCTTCTGAGTAAGGTGAGGATT
>NZ_KV794242.1:0-29752 GCF_001808705.1 Streptococcus sp. HMSC074B11
CAGGTTCGAATCCTGTCTTCCCGATTGATGTTACAAGAGTAAGAACACTAGTTGTTCTTTTTTTATTTATTATAAATCTTTTTTCATTGTGTCAACTGCTGTAGAATGATGAAAAAAATTCAATTTGAAAGAGTTTAATCGGGTCCTCTCCTTTTTGATATTTTAGCAGTGGATAAAACAACTTTTTGAATTATGGACTCTATTTTTGTCGTATTATTATTAACTCTTGAATAGTCATTAACTGTATTAGGAACATAAAATTTTAGTAAGAAATAAAATATATCACCGATTCAATCATAATGGGTTGAATCGGTGATTTTTATATAAGGAAAAAATATGTATCTTGTTAAATACTCGTTTTAGTATGAAAGGAATTATATACTTTAGTTTTAATTATAGTCTTACCAAAGAATCTCGCATAAATGTTTTGTCTCAATTGTTGACTTTGGGAATTGTTCAATCAAGAGAGGAAGCACAAAACCTCATTCGACAATCAGAATTACTGAAAAGTTATGCAGTAGAAGATTTGGATAATGTCGAAACTAGTCAACAGTTTTTCAAGTCATTAGTAGAGAAGGGGGAGTAAATGTTAAAGAATATTCCTAAAATTATTAGCCCAGAGCTAGTTAAGTATCTAATGGAGATGGGACATGGAGATGAGCTAGTCATAGCTGATGCTAATTTCCCAGCTCACAGGATTGGACAACGCGTTGTTCGTTGTGATGGTCATGGAGTTCCTGTGATTTTGGATGCTATTTTGCAACTACTACCTCTCGATACATACAGTGACTATCAAGCAGGCCTTATGCAGGTTGTACCAGGAGATCCAACGATTCCAGTTATTTGGGATGAATATAAAACCTTACTAGGCAAGTATCATACAGGTGCATCTATCAAAGAGTTTGAACGTTTTGAATTTTACGATCAGGCAGAGAAATCTTATTTAGTGATTCAAACTGGAGAAAGTGCTCTTTATGGAAATATTATCCTGAAAAAAGGCGTTTTGAAAAAAAATAAGGGGGATGTGGGGCTTCCCACTCCCTTCCTTTGCGATTTATTTGTTAAAAAAATCACAAATATTTGAAAATATAAGAAACATATTATATAATTAACCTAAATATAAAGCGTGAAAAACGCAAGGAGGAAAAAATATGGCAACATTTTACGTTCCAGCAGTCAACCTTATTGGTAAAGGTGTGGTAAATGAAGTTGGTCCTTATGTTAAGGAGTTGGGCTATACTAAGGCTCTTTTGGTGACAGATAAGTATATCGAATCAAGTGATATCTTGCCAAAAATTTTAAAACCTTTAGATGATGAAGGGATTGCTTACGTTATCTTTAGTGATGTTGAACCTAACCCTACTTGTAAAAATGTCATGGATGGGGTCGCTGCTTTGAAAGAGCATAACTGTGACTTTATCATCTCTGTCGGCGGTGGCTCTCCACAGGATGCAGCTAGCTGTATTTCTGTAATCGCTACTAATGGTGGTAAGCCACAGGATTATGAAGGTTTGCATAAGTCTGCTCAAAAAGGCCTTCCTGTTGTAGCGATCAATACTACTGCAGGTACATCAGCAGAAATTACAATCAACTACGTTATCACTGATGAAGAACGTAAGGTTAAAATGGTAATGGTTGATAAGAACAGTCTTGCTCTTATCTCTGTTAATGACCCTGAATTGATGGTTTCAAAACCTCAAGCTTTGACTGCTGCTACTGGTATGGATGCTCTTACTCACGCTGTTGAAGCTTTGGTAACACCAGGTGCTTATGATGTGACTAAGAAACTCTCTATCGGAGCTATCGAGCTGATCAAAGAATATCTTCCACGTGCAGTAGAAAACGGTCACGACATCGAAGCTCGTGAAGGTATGGTTAATGCCATCTTCCTTGGAGGAATGAGCTTTAACAATGCTGGACTTGGTTATGTTCACTCAATGGCTCACCAATTGGGTGCTGTCTATAACTTGCCTCATGGTGTTTGCTGTGCCATGCTTTTGCCAGTTGTTGAGCGTGAAAATGCCAAACGTGTACCTGTAGCCTTCCGTAATGTTGCTAAGGCCTTGGGTATGCAAATCGAAGGAAAATCAGATGAAGAATGTGCTGCTTATGCTATTTCTGAAATTGAAAAACTTTCTGAAACTGTCGGTATTCCTAAGAAATTGACAGAACTTGGTATCGAAGAAAAAGACTTTGACTTTGAATACCTTTCTAAGAATGCCTTGATTGATGCTTGTGCACCAGGTAATCCATTCATGCCAACTTTGGAAGAAACCATTGCTTTCTATAAGGAATTATTCTAAGCAAAGCTACTTTGGAATTTTTTAGGGATAGTAAATTTAAGATTCTTACATTATGAATTCCTCCCGAATATTCAAATAATGTATTAGGGAATCAAATACTATTCCTATGATTTAAAACCAATAATATTTAAGAAGAACTATCCTTGTGATAGTTCTTTTTTGGAAAATTTGATATGCTAGGATTATGAAGAAAATCAAAATCGATGTAGTGGCTCTTCCCTTAAGTGGGCATCTCTATCCTACGATGAATTTACTTGCACCACTATTACAAAATCCTCAGTATGAGATACGTTTATTTACAGGTCCTCAGAAAAAGGCTGTTGCAGAGGCGGTTGGTTTTCAAGTTCTTCCCATTTTAGAAGGACACGTAAAGGAATTTGAAAAAGCTGCCAACAATAAGGAGCAGTTAGGAATTTTTTCAGCTTATCGGCAGTTGTCTGCTAGTCTTGATTTGATTAACCTAGTTTCGGACCAATTAATCCAAGAATGGACAAATCATCGTCCGGATATTGCCATAGTGGACTTTATCACACTATCTGGTGGACTTGTAGCTGAGCAGATGGGGATTCCGTGGATAACAACTATGGCGACCCAATTTGCGGTTGAAACGACAGGGGGACCTCCTTGTTTCTTTGGAGGAATGGGGACTCCTCAGAATAACTGGCAGGTTTTACAACAGTTTCTTGGAAGAAAAATAACTCATTTAGTGAAACGGATTGTATCTTTTTCGTTTCGTGATCGTTTAAAGAGATATAATTTTAGATTATATAATCAACTTGATCAAGAAACTATTTATTCTCCCTATTCTATCTTAGGTATTGGGATGAAAGAAGTGGAGTTGAAGAAAGGATTTCCAGAGCACTATTGCTGGGTAGGACCTTTTGGCGCTTCTGTTGAGGCTGTAGAGGATTATCCTTTAGATTTATCGGCTTTTCCTAATCGCAAGAAGGTTTTGGTAACTTGTGGGACACAACTAGCTTGGGCCAAAGAAAATCTTATTTATCAAGCTACGCAACTTGCAAAAGCTTATCCTGATTGTCACTTTTTTGTAACTCGTGGAGTTGGTGGACAACCTTTCAAGTGTGAGAATCTTATGGAGAATCTTTCCGTTGTTTCTTATCTTCCTTACAAGGAATACATTCCTCTGATGGACTATGTCATTCATCATGGTGGAGCAGGTATCTTTTATCAGTGCATTATTTATGGCAAACCTGCTTTGATATTGCCTCATGATTATGATCAATTTGATTATGCCGTTCGGGGTGTGGAAGCGGGTGTTGCTTATACAGCTAAAAGAGATAATAGCAAGGAGATTGGGCAGGCCTTTGATAGGCTATTGGCTAAAGAAAATTGGACAGAATTGGAGAATCTCCGCCAAGTCGCACAATCTTATCATCCGACAGAAATATTGGAAGGTGAAATCCACCGCCTGTTAGCAACTAAGGAGAAAGAGTGATGAAAAAAGTATTAGTTACAGGAGCCACTGGTTTCTTGGGTAAATATGTAGTAGAAGAACTAGTAGAACATGGTTATCAAGTAAGAGCCTTTGGTAGAAATAGTCAGGTAGGGCAATCCTTGGAAGACTCTTCTGTCAGTTTTTTTCAGGGGGATTTGACAAAGGCAGAAGATTTATTAGAGGCTTGTCAAGGGATGGACATGGTTGTTCATGCGGGAGCCCTGTCAACAGTTTGGGGGCCATGGGATGATTTTTATCAGACCAATGTTTTAGGAACTAAATATGTTCTCGAAGCTTGTCGCCAAGCTGGGATTCAGCGCTTAGTCTATGTATCCTCACCAAGCATCTATGCTGCTCCTAAGGATCAGTTGGCTATCAAAGAAAGTGATGCTCCAGAGGAAAATAATCTCAATAACTATATCCGTAGTAAATTGGCTTCGGAGAAACTCTTTAAAGATTATCCAGATGTTCCGAGTATCATCTTGAGACCTCGGGGACTTTTTGGGGTTGGGGATACCAGTATTTTGCCACGTGTGATCAATCTTAGTCAAAAAATAGGAATTCCTTTGATTGGGGATGGGCGTCAGCTCATGGACATGACTTGTGTGGAAAATGTTGCTCTGGCAATCCGTTTGGCAATAGAAGCTCCAGAAGCTAAAGGTGAGGTTTATAACATTACTAATGGTGAACCGAGGGCTTTTAGAGATTTGCTAGAGGAAAGTTTGACAGGTCTGGGTTATCCAATCAAATATAGAAAAATTCCAGCATCTCTCTTATCAGGAATTGCAAGTAGTTTAGAATTTATATACAAGACCTTGAACCTTAAAGGGGAACCACCTCTAACTCGATATACCTATTATCTGCTTCGCTATAGTCAAACGCTGGATATTAGCAAGGCCGAGAGGGAATTGGGGTATCATCCGAAAATTAGTATTTCAGAAGGGATTGAACAATATGTCCAAGATTATCGAAAGCATTGAGTATTTCCCAGCAGGATATTGTACTAGTTATGCTGGTTTGCTTTTTAAGGGGGTCAAGAATAGAAAGATGACTTTCCCTGCAGGTGTCTTTTTAATTAAGCATAGAGAAAAGGGTTATCTGCTTTATGATACTGGTTATCACTATGATATTAAGAGGAAACTTCGTTATGGCTTGTATCGTTTAGGAACGCCTGTTCAAATGACGGACAAGGATCAGATTTTACATTTGATAAAAGATAAAGGGATCAAGCCAGAAGAAATTAACTATGTCTTGTTGTCTCATCTACATCCAGATCATTTGGGAGGGGCTAGCTTCTTTCCGAATGCAAACTTTATCCTGACCCAGGAAGTCTATGATGTTTATAAGAAACCAAAACTAAAAGATTTAATTTTTAAAGAATTTTTGCCGAGTGATTTCGAGAAAAGATTGACAGTCATCAAGGCAAATCAGCAAAATGCTAACTTTAAGTATCGCCCTACCATCGATCTTTTTGGAGACGGAAGTATCCTTGTAGCTTCGATAGATGGGCATGCCAAGGGGCAAGCTTGTCTCTTTATTCCAGACTATGATCTCTTTATCGCGGCAGATCTTTGTTGGGGAATAGACCTCTTACCTTATACCAAACAGATGCACCTGATTCCTTCCTTGGTGCAGGACAACAAGGAAGCCTATATCAAGGGAACAGAGTTGCTGGAAGAGGTTTTAAAAGATGGCATAGAAGTACTAGTCAGCCATGACCCTGTAGAAAGGATTGAGCGGATTTTGTATGAAAAAAGTAACCTTTCTTAAAACTTTTATCCAAACTCGCTGGCTTCATAACTTTAGATCTCGAGAAGCATTAGAAAACTATCAGAAAAAGCAACTGGCTGCCTATATGGACTTTCTCAAACGTGAGTCACCTTATTTTAAAAATGGTGTACCTAGTGACTTTGACCACATGGACAAGGCTTTTATGATGAGTCATTTCAATGAGCTCAACACCCAAGGAGTGGATCGAGACGAGGCCTTGGATTTGGCTATCGAAAGTGAAAAAACTCGAAATTTTACAGAGCTTAAAGGAGAAATAGCTGTCGGTTTGTCCTCAGGAACGTCCGGGCATCGGGGACTCTTTATCACAACCGAAAAAGAGCGAAGTATGTGGGCAGCAGCTATCTTGGCAAAGATGTTGCCTAAGGGCCAACTTTTTGGACACCGCATAGCCTTTTTCCTCAGAGCGGATAATGAACTCTATCAGACCATCAATACGGCACTTATTCGTTTAGAGTACTTTGATATTTTCAAGAATACAGATGAGCACATAGAGCGTCTCAATAGTTATCAACCGACCATTGTAGTGGCACCTGCTTCTATGTTGATTGAATTGAGTAAGCGCCTAAAGATAGGAGAATTAAGGATTCGTCCACAAAAAATAGTTTCGGTGGCTGAAATCTTGGAAGATAGTGATAAAGAGCGAATTTTGAGCGCTTTTGAGTTGCCGATTATTGACCAAGTCTACCAGGCAACCGAAGGTTTCTTAGCTTGTACGTGCTCTGTTGGGAATCTTCATCTCAATGAAGATATCATATTTGTAGAAAAGCACTACTTGGATGACCGACGTTTTTATCCAGTCATTACTGATTTTAAGCGGAGCAGTCAGCCTGTTTATCGCTACCAGCTCAACGATATCTTGGTTGAGAATCCTGAAGCTTGTCCATGTGGATCTCATTACACAAGGATTGACAAGGTCGAAGGGCGTTCTGACGACATCTTCTATTTTGATGGACAAGATGGAGGTCAGGTAACGATTTATCCTGACTTTATCAGACGTTGCATTCTCTTTGTGGAGAATGTTGGAGATTACCAAGTCAAACAACACTCTGAGAAGCTAGTGGAAGTTTGTTTGAGTCGAAGAGATGAACAAGTAGAAACAGCGATTACAGAGCAGTTTCTACTTTTGGCGCAACAAAAAGAGTTTAAAGAACCTGAAATACAATTTTCAGATTATCACTGGGATACAAGTCGTAAGCTCAAACGTATCCAACGTTTATGAAAGGACAATAGACAATGACAGAAGTAAAAAGACATGTAGAAATCGCAGGTTATGGAGTTTGCCTGCCAAAAAATACGGTACAATTTAAAGACCAGACCCGTTATCGTGTGGTTGAAAATGAAGAGACCCAGCTAGATCTAGCAGAAGTAGCGATTCAGCGTGCCCTTGAAAAGGCAAATTTAAAAATCGAAGATATTGATTGCCTGGTATCAGCTAGTGCGGTTGGTGTTCAGCCGATTCCTTGTACGGCAGCTTTGATTCATGAGCGCGTGGCAAAAGGGCTCTCTATCCCAGCTATGGATATCAATACGACTTGTACAAGTTTTATCTCTGCTTTATCAACCATGTCACATTTGATTGAAGCTGGGGAATACCGTCGTGTTTTGATCGTATCTAGTGAAGTTGGTAGCTTGGGTCTTAATCCAAAGCAAAAAGAAAGTTTTGAACTCTTTAGTGATGGGGCAGCAGCCTTTATTTTCCAATCAAGTGATAAGGATAAGGGAGTAATTGCGAGTCTTCAACGTACTTGGTCAGAGGGGGCTCACGATACAGAGATTCGTGGAGGCTTAACTTCTTATCAGCCAAAAGAGTACTCTGAAGAGACCAAGACAAATTTTATGTTTGATATGAAAGGCAAGAAAATCCTCTTGCTTTCAGCTCGTGTCATTCCAGAAATGTTCCAAGAATTCCAAGAGAAATCTGGTATTTCTAAAGATGCTGTAGACTATATTATTCCCCACCAAGCTAGTCGCGCTCTTCCTTTGGTCATGGGAAAACTGGGTGTAGACGAAGACAAATACCTTAATCTCGTTACGGATTATGGAAATATGGTTTCAGTTGCGGTACCTTTTGGTTTAGCCTATGCACTCGATCATGGCTATGTAAAAGAAGAAGATACCATCTTCTTGATGGGAACTGCAGCTGGTATGACGGTCAATATGTTGGCATTAAAATTGTAATATAAGAGCAGGCATGTATGTGGCCTGCTTTTTATTGTTCACCTCAGTTGGAGAACTATCGGCCTAAACAGAAAAGACTTGCTAAGTTCTTCTAAACTAAGTATACTAGAAGGTAACAAGCGTTTTCAGACGTTAAATTAGGGAGTAGACTTAGAAATTGAGAGGGAGTTATGAGAACTAGAAAATTGCGACTATTGATGTCCAAGTATGGTTTTAGCATTGCGATAATTCTGATAGAATTATTTGTAGTTTTTGCAGTCATTCTTTACATGAGTCAGATTGCTCCATTTGTTTGGGTTACTCTTGTATTCCTTGTCAGTGTGGCAACTGTTTTAGCCATTGTTAATCGTTCCATGTCTCCTGAGAGCAAGGTGACTTGGTTGATTGTCACTTTTGTCCCTGTTTTTGGTCCCTTACTTTATATCATGTTTGGTGAGCGTCGGTTATCAAAAAAGGAATTCAAACAACTGCAGGAACTTCGTTCTATTGCATCTCATGAAAAGCGAGAGCATAGTCTTCATCAGATCCTACAAGAAACTGATAAATCTGCCTACGGTATTATCAATGCCTTGTTACATATGGATAGTAATGCAGAGGTTTATGACCATACAGACTCACAATTCTTTGCTAATGGAGAAGAAATGTGGCAACAGATGCTCGAGGATTTGAAGAGGGCTGAAAAATTTATTTTTCTAGAATACTACATTGTTGACGAAGGTTTGATGTGGGATAGTATGCTTGAAATTCTTGAAGAAAAAGCTGCTCAGGGAGTCGAGGTCAAGATGCTCTACGATGATATTGGTTGTATGGTGACCTTGCCTGGGGATTATACCGTTCATTTGCGTTCTAAAGGGATTGATGCTCATAAGTTTAATAAGGTGATTCCTCGTATGACAGTGGCCTATAATAACCGTGACCACCGTAAGATTTTGGTCATTGATGGGCAGATTGCCTATACTGGTGGGATTAATCTTGCAGACGAATATATCAATCAGATTGAACGTTTTGGACACTGGAAAGATAGTGGGATTCGGATAGATGGCCCGGCGACTCAAGCCTTTACCAGACTATTTCTCATGAACTGGTACATTAACCGTGGAGAAATTAGTGACTTTGATCAGTATCATTTGGAAAATCAGACACGACCAGGAGGTGGTCTTTGTATCCCGTATGGAAGTGGGCCTAAGCCTATCTATAAAATGAAGGTGGGTAAAATCGTCTATCAAAATCTGATTAATCAAGCGGAAGATTTTGTCTATATCACCACGCCTTATCTCATTATTGATTATGATTTGACAGAGGATATCAAAAATGCGGCTATGCGAGGTGTAGATGTGAGAATTATAACTCCATTTATCCCAGATAAAAAGCTCATCCAGTTAGTAACTCGAGGGTCTTATCCTGATCTTTTGTCTGCTGGTGTACGTATCTACGAGTATACTCCTGGTTTTATCCATAGTAAGCAAATGATTGTTGATGATCGATTTGCGATTGTTGGAACCATAAATCTTGATTATCGCAGCTTGGTTCACCACTATGAAAATGCAGTTTTATTGTACGAAACACCATCGATTGCAGATATTCGTAAGGACTTTGAAGAGATTTTTGAAGTATCGCAAGAAATTTTTCCTGGAACAATCAAGCCTACTTGGTATCAAACATTAATCAAAGAAGTAGCTCAGTTATTCGCCCCTATGCTTTAATTGAAAGAGCTAGTTCATCTGTATAATTAGAGAAAGAGACGGTTTGCCGTCTCTTTTTCTGTAAGCAGTTTCCTTGACATCTTGTTTGTTTTGCGTTATCATATGTCCATATAATATATGGGAGTCTGTGTACAGTCTGAGAGGAAGTGTTAAACTTCGACCGCACCTGATCTGGGTAATGCCAGCGTAGGAACGATACTTAGCCTAATTCTGCACCTTTTTCATATATGAAAGAGGTTTTTCTTTTTTCATAAAGAAAAACTGTAAATTAAAAGGAGGTTTGAATGAAAGCAAGCATTGCTTTACAAGTTCTGCCCCTGTCACAGGGGATTGACCGCATAGCTGTAATTGATAAGGTCATTGCTTATCTGCAAGCTCAAGAAGTGACCATGGTGGTGACACCATTTGAAACAGTTTTAGAGGGAGAGTTTGATGAACTTATGCGCATTCTCAAAGAAGCGTTAGAAGTGGCGGGGCAAGGAGCAGACAATGTTTTTGCCAATGTGAAAATAAATGTAGGAGAGATTTTAAGCATCGATGAGAAACTTGAAAAGTATAATGAGACGGCATATTAGTCTGTTAGGATTTTTAGGTGTCTTATCCGTTTGGCAGGTGGCGGGATTCTTAAAACTCTTACCAAAGTTCATCCTACCGACGCCACTTGAAATCCTCCAGTCTTTTGTTCGTGATAGAGAATTTCTCTGGTACCATAGTTGGGCAACCTTGAGAGTAGCCTTACTAGGTTTGGTGCTGGGTGTCTTGATTGCCTGTATCATGGCCGTCCTTATGGATAGTCTGAGTTGGCTCAATGACCTGATTTACCCCATGATGGTGGTTGTCCAGACCATACCGACCATTGCCATAGCCCCTATCCTAGTTTTATGGTTGGGTTATGGAATTTTGCCCAAGATTGTCTTGATTATCTTGACGACAACCTTCCCTATCATCGTCAGTATTTTAGATGGTTTTAGGCATTGTGACAAGGATATGCTGACCTTGTTTAGTCTGATGCGAGCCAATCCTTGGCAAATTCTGTGGCATTTTAAAATCCCTGTCAGCCTGCCTTACTTTTATGCAGGACTTAGGGTTAGCGTCTCCTATGCCTTTATCACAACAGTGGTATCTGAGTGGTTGGGAGGCTTTGAAGGACTAGGTGTCTACATGATTCAGTCCAAAAAACTGTTTCAGTATGATACCATGTTTGCCATTATTATTCTGGTATCACTGATCAGTCTTCTGGGGATGAAGCTAGTTGATATCAGCGAAAAATATGTGATTAAATGGAAACGTACTTAAAAGAAGCGTTTTGTAAAAAGAAAAGAGGAAATAAAAATGAAGAATACATGGAAAGTGTTTTTAACGATTGTAACAGCTCTTCTAGCTGTCGTGCTTGTGGCTTGTGGGCAAGGAACAGCTTCTAAGGATAACAACAAAGAAGCAGAACTCAAAAAAATTGACCTTATCCTAGACTGGACCCCCAATACCAACCATACAGGGCTTTATGTTGCCAAGGAAAAAGGTTATTTCAAAGAAGCTGGAGTGGATGTTGATTTGAAATTGCCACCAGAAGAAAGTTCATCTGACTTGGTGATCAATGGTAAGGCGCCATTTGCTATCTATTTCCAAGATTACATGGCTAAGAAATTGGAAAAAGGAGCAGGTATTACTGCCGTTGCAGCTATCGTTGAGCACAATACATCAGGGATTATCTCTCGTAAGTCTGACAATATCAATAGCCCTAAAGACTTGGTTGGTAAGAAATACGGAACTTGGAATGACCCAACTGAGCTTGCGATGTTGAAAACCTTGGTAGAATCTCAAGGTGGAGACTTTGAGAAGGTTGAAAAAGTACCAAACAACGACTCAAACTCGATTACACCGATTGCCAATGGCGTTTTTGATGCTGCCTGGATTTATTATGGTTGGGATGGAATCCTTGCTAAATCTCAAGGTGTAGATGCTAACTTTATGTATTTGAAAGACTATGTTAAAGAATTTGACTACTATTCACCAGTTATCATCGCAAACAATGATTATTTGAAAGATAATAAGGAAGAAGCTCGTAAAGTCATTCAAGCTATTAAAAAAGGTTACCAATACGCTATGGAGCACCCAGAAGAAGCTGCAGATATCCTCATCAAGAATGCCCCTGAGTTAAAGGATAAACGTGATTTCGTCATCGAATCTCAAAAATACTTGTCAAAAGAATATGCAAGCGACAAGGAAAAATGGGGACAGTTTGATGCTGACCGCTGGAATGCCTTCTACAAATGGGATAAAGAAAATGGTATCCTCAAGGAAGACTTGACAGATAAAGGATTTACTAACGAATTTGTAAAATAATGACAGAAATTAGACTAGAACACGTAAGCTATGCCTACGACAATGAAAAGATTTTAGAGGATATTAACCTACAGGTAACTTCAGGTGAAGTTGTCTCTATCCTAGGCCCCAGTGGTGTAGGAAAGACCACTCTCTTTAACCTGATTGCAGGGATTTTAGAAGTCCAGTCAGGTAGAATTGTGCTTGATGGGGAGAAAAATCCCAAGGGGCGCGTGAGTTATATGCTCCAAAAGGATCTGCTATTGGAGCATAAAACGGTACTTGGTAATATCATCCTGCCCCTTTTGATTCAAAAGGTGGATAAGGCAGAAGCTGTTGCGAAAGCAGATGAAATCCTTGCTACCTTTCAGTTGACGGCAATACGGGACAAGTATCCTCATGAGCTTAGTGGTGGGATGCGTCAGCGTGTTGCTTTACTTCGTACCTATCTTTTTGGACATAAGCTCTTTCTTCTAGATGAGGCCTTTAGTGCCTTGGATGAGATGACTAAGATGGAGCTCCACGCTTGGTATCTTGATATTCACAAACAGCTAGGCCTGACGACACTCATCATTACGCATAGTATCGAGGAGGCCCTTAATCTTAGTGACCGCATCTATATCTTAAAAAATCGCCCCGGACAGATTGTATCTGAAGTCAAACTAGATTGGTCTGAAGATGAGGACAAGGAAGTTCAAAAAATTGCTTATAAACGCCAAATCTTAGCGGAATTGGGCTTAAATAATTAGAAAGACAGGGAGTTGGTGAGGATTCTTCATTACCAGCCCCTTTTTCTTTTAAAAAATCGAAAAATTCGGTATAATAGTCAAAGATAGTCAAGGTTCAAAGAAAGAGGTGGCGTTCTATGAGATTTAAAAATACATCAGACCATATAGAGGCCTATATCAAGGCGATTTTGGAGCAGTCGGGTATGGTTGAATTGCAACGAAGCCAATTAGCGGATACCTTTCAAGTCGTGCCTAGCCAGATCAACTATGTGATTAAGACTCGATTTACTGAAAGCAGAGGCTATTTAGTTGAAAGTAAGCGGGGAGGTGGCGGTTATATTCGCATTGGTCGGATTGAATTCTCAAACCACCATGAAATGCTCCGCGATTTACTGTATTCGGTAGGTGAAGAAGTTAGCCTAGCTATCTTTGAAGATGTTTTAAGACTCTTGTTTGAGCAGGATTTAGTGACTCGTCAGGAGATGAATCTATTATTAGCAATGGCGACAGACCGAGTTTTAGGCGATGATGCCAATCTTATCCGTGCCAATATGCTCCGTCAGTTATTACAAGAGGTAGATAGAAAAGGAAAATAGAACTAAATGAAATATTCAAAAGCATTGAGAGAATGTATAGAAAGTGCCTTTCTGGTCGCAAGTCATTTTGGGGCAGAATACCTAGAGTCATGGCACCTATTGATTGCTATGGCCAATCATGGTTACAGTGTGGCTGGGGCGACTTTAAACGAATTTCCATATGAGATTGATCGTCTGGAGGAAGTTGCTGTAGAGCTGACTGAAACAAAGTATAGCGATAAGGAACATTATCAGGAGCTGCCTTTTTCACACCGGTTGAAGGTATTGTTATTGGAAGCAGAGCACGTTGCATCTGTCGTACATGCCAAGGTATTGGGAACAGAGCATGTTCTTTATGCTATTTTACATGATGGCAATGCCTTAGCTACTCGCATTTTAGAAAAAGCGGGATTTTCTTACGAAGATCAGAAGGATCAGGTCAAGATTGCTGGACTTCGTCGAAGTCTTGAAGCGCGTGCTGGTTGGACTAGAGAAGATTTGAAGGCCCTTCGCCAGCGTCATCGTACGGTAGCGGATAAGCAAAATTCCATGGCTAATATGATGGGTATGCCTCAGACACCAAGTGGAGGTTTGGAAGATTATACGCATGACCTTACGGAGCAAGCTCGTTCGGGTAAATTGGAACCAGTCATCGGGCGCGACCAAGAAATCTCTCGTATGATTCAAATCTTGAGCCGTAAGACAAAAAATAATCCAGTCCTAGTTGGAGATGCAGGTGTCGGTAAAACAGCTCTAGCACTTGGTCTTGCGCAACGTATTGCCAACGGGGATGTACCTGATGAAATGGCTAAGATGCGTGTCCTAGAGCTTGATTTGATGAATGTGGTTGCGGGAACTCGTTTCCGTGGTGATTTTGAAGAACGTATGAACAATATCATCAAAGATATTGAGGAAGATGGAAAGGTCATCCTCTTTATCGATGAGCTTCATACTATTATGGGGTCAGGAAGTGGGATTGATTCGACCTTGGATGCGGCCAATATCCTGAAACCTGCTCTAGCGCGTGGAACTCTGAGAACTGTTGGGGCAACCACTCAGGAAGAATACCAAAAACACATCGAAAAAGACGCGGCGCTTTCACGTCGCTTTGCAAAAGTGATGATTGAGGAGCCAAGTTTAGCAGATAGTATGGCTATTTTGCAGGGCTTGAAAGCAACTTATGAGAAACACCACCATGTCCAAATTACAGACGATGCAGTAGAAACAGCTGTCAAAATGGCACATCGCTATTTGACTAGTCGTCACTTGCCAGACTCAGCGATTGACCTTTTGGATGAAGCGGCAGCAACTGTCCAAAATAAATCAAAGCACGCAAAAAAAGATGAGTCAGATTTAACACCAGCTGATAAGGCTTTGATGGATGGTAAATGGAAGCAAGCTGCTCAACTCATTGCAAAAGAACAGGAAGTACCTGTTTATAAAGACTTGGTGACAGAATCAGATATTTTGACCACCTTGAGTCGCTTGTCAGGTATTCCAGTTCAAAAATTGACTCAAACAGATGCCAAGAAGTATCTCAATCTTGAAGCTGAACTGCATAAACGTGTTATCGGACAGGAACAAGCTGTATCTAGTATCAGTCGTGCCATTCGCCGTAATCAATCTGGTATTCGTAGTCATAAACGTCCAATTGGATCCTTTATGTTCCTTGGACCTACAGGTGTTGGTAAGACCGAGTTGGCCAAGGCCTTGGCGGAAGTTCTCTTTGATGATGAGTCTGCTCTTATCCGCTTTGATATGAGTGAATACATGGAGAAATTTGCAGCCAGTCGTCTCAATGGAGCTCCTCCAGGTTATGTAGGTTATGAAGAAGGCGGGGAGTTGACTGAGAAGGTTCGCAACAAACCATACTCAGTCTTGCTCTTTGACGAGGTAGAAAAGGCTCACCCAGACATCTTTAACGTGCTCTTGCAAGTCTTGGATGATGGTGTCTTGACAGATAGTAAAGGTCGTAAGGTTGACTTCTCCAATACCATTATCATCATGACTTCAAACCTTGGTGCGACAGCGCTTCGTGATGACAAGACAGTTGGTTTTGGAGCTAAGGATATTCGTTTTGACCAAGAAAATATGGAAAAACGTATGTTTGAGGAGCTGAAAAAGGCTTATCGTCCAGAGTTTATCAACCGTATTGATGAGAAGGTAGTCTTCCATAGCTTGTCAAGTCAAGATATGCAGGAAGTAGTTAAGATTATGGTCAAACCATTGATTGCAAGCCTAGCAGAAAAAGGAATTGACTTGAAACTCCAAGCATCTGCCCTTAAACTTCTAGCTCAGCAAGGCTATGATCCAGAGATGGGGGCTCGTCCACTTCGTAGAACTTTGCAAACGGAAGTAGAAGACAAGCTAGCAGAGCTTCTCCTTAAAGGTGAATTGGAAGCTGGCAAGACTCTGAAAATTGGTGTCAAAGCTGGTCAATTAAAATTTGAAATTGTTTAAAATTGTGAGGTTGGAACAGATTGTTTCAGCCTCTTTTTTGAAAAGTTGTTGCCCAAATAGCTACTTGGAGTGTGCATTTATTTTAAGGCTTTCAAAACAGAATGCTACTGATCAGGTTTTGCATATCAAGTAAAAAAAATCTTATCATGCAGCAATGTTTTTATAAAAAATAATAAAAAAGTCTTGACAAACAGAACAAGACAGAGTATAATGCAAAATATAAAAGTTTATAAAAAGGTTAAACAGATATGAAAAAGAGTATAGCGGTTGTTTTTGGCACCTTTGCTCCCTTACATCAAGGGCATATTGATTTAATCCAAAGAGCAAAACGTCAATGCGATGCTGTATGGGTGGTAGTTTCAGGTTATAAGGGAGATCGTGGTGAACAGGTGGGACTTACACTACAAAAGAGATTTCGCTATATTCGTGAAGCTTTTCGAGATGATGAGTTGACCTATGTTTGTAAACTTGACGAAAGCAATATTCCACGCTATCCGATGGGCTGGCAGGAGTGGTTGGATCAGATGTTACAGGCCATTTCCTATGACCAGACTAGTGAGGAGCTTATCTTTTTTGTAGGAGAGTCCGAATACCAACAAGAATTGTCAGAACGTGGTTTTGAGACTGTTCTACAGGAAAGAAAATTTGGAATTTCGGCTACCATGATTCGAGAAAACCCAAGTAGATATTGGAAATATATCGCTCAACCCTTCCGCCGTCAGTTTACGAAAAAAGTGTTGATTATGGGAAGTGCTAGTAATGGTAAAACAACTCTAGCCAAGGATTTAGCTCGCTTCTATGATGCGCCAGTCAGTCTGGAATATGCTCGTGAGTATCAGATAAAAAATAATGTCCGAGATGATGAGCTTACTCCAAAAGACTATTATTACCTTCTATTGGGGCAATATGACCAAACTTCCAAGTTAATCGATAGCAATGCCAATCGAGGCTTGGTCATTGCAGACACCAACTCATTGGTAACCAAGGGCTACTACGATTACTACATGGAAACTGAAGAGCAGGGGGACTTGTCCGTAGAAACATTTGATAATCTATTCGTTTCCATCTTAGCCAAGGAAAAGTGGGATTTAATCCTCTTTGTGCAACCTGTTGGCTCTTATGTTAATGATGGTTTTCGAGACATGACCATGGCAGAAGACCATATCCGTCATAGTTTTTCTCAGCATTTGGATATGATGAGGGAGCAATATCTGGCTACTATCCCTCATGTTTATCTAGCTGATGACTATCTAGGAAATTATGAAGCAGCAAAAGTAGCTATCGATGCCATTTACCAAGCAGATTAGGAGAAGAAAATGAAAAAAATAACTGAAAAAATCACTCGATTTATCGCAAACTTTAAAAATGTTCACGCAGAAGCTCGTAAAATTGGTTTTGCAGGAGTAATGAGTTTGCTTTGGAAAGACCTCTTTGTGGGACGCAGTCTTTTCCAGTGGCTCTATTTGATTGCTTTATCAAGTGTCCCTCTTATTCTGGAGTTTACACAAAACACGGAAAGTCATGATTGGGTTGGTCTTTTGGCCTCTTGGACAGGGATTGTCTGCGTTATCTTGGTAGCTGAAGGTCGGGCTAGTAACTACCTTTTTGGTGCTATTAACTCTGCAATCTATTTGGTCCTAGCTATGAATGCTACTTTCTACGGTGAAGTTTTGACAACAGTTTATTTCTTTGTCATGCAGCCTATTGGTCTCTATACTTGGTTGTCTAATCGGATCAATGAGCAAGGAAGACCAGAGGAGTCTCACTTTGAAGCTAAGAAACTTGGTCTGATTGATTGGCTCAAGTACTTGGCCTTGACAGCTCTCATCTGGATTGGCATGGGATTAGCCTACCAAAGTATCAGTAGTGCTCGTCCTTTCCGTGACAGTGTTACCGATGCGACCAATGGTGTTGGTCAGCTCTTGATGACACGTCTTTACCGTGAGCAGTGGATTTTCTGGATTGCAACCAATCTCTTTAGTATCTACCTCTGGTGGGGTGAAAACATCCATATCCAAGGGATGTACTGGGTCTACACCATTAATAGTCTAGTCGGTTGGTACCAATGGACTAAGGCTGTCAAGGAGGGATAAGATGGCTGAAACGATAATCCCGGCTGGAATGACAGAGAGAGAATATTTTGAGATTCATGCGACGGAGAAGGAATTTTTAGACTGGTACTGCAAACAGGATCTTCCTCAGTATGAAAAACCGAGCGTGACGGTGGATATGGTAGCTTATTGCTTTGTGGAAGGGAAAATCAAACTCTTGCTAATTCGTCGCAAGGCCCATCCTTATCAAAACTGTTTGGCTTTGGTCGGTGGTTTTATGGATAAGAGCGAAGATGCAAGGCATGCTTGTCAGCGTGAAGTGAGAGAGGAGGTTAACCTTGACCTTCCTTTGGAAAAAATCGAACAGTTGATGACAGTATCTACTCCAGGTCGTGATCCGCGGGGCTGGACGGTTACTATCGCCCACTTGGTGTATCTACCTAGCCGCGCACTTGATCTCGTTCAAGCTGGTGATGATGCCAAGGATGTGGTTTTTGTCGATGTTGATTTTCAGACGGGCAAGTGCTTCCTAGAGGGACTAGAGCTGGGGGAGCAAGCCTTCGCCTTTGACCATTATGCCATTATCCAAGAGTCTATTAAACGAATCCAAGGGCGTCTTGACTGGAATCCGACCTTTCTCTATCTGCTGGAGGAAGAGTTCACTGTCTATGAAGGAACCGAATTAGTTAATCTCATCAACCCAGGACGACCAATTGTCAGCAATAACTTTCTCGTAAAATACGGTGAGTATGTAGAAGAAGTTGGGCTCAAACGAGTGCCTAAAAAGAAACCAAGAAAAACCTATCGATTAAAATAAAAAGATTGGAGACCGAAATCGATAGACCAAGTCTCGATTTCTTAGTTTCAGTCCTGAGAAGTTTCGACAAATCCGATGGCTGGTTGAGCTTGAGAATAGAGAAAATACAGTTTGTGTCAAAAGTCAATTCAGCTATCGTGTCAAAGGTTTATTATTCATAAAAAAGTGAGGTCGGGATTTTTCCCGACCTCTTTTTGTTTAAGGATGTTTATCTTTCTTTGAATTGCTCATGATTCGAATGAATAAATCTTTGTATTTATATTTTAAATAGGTTTCGTGTAAATACAATAAAGCTATATAGACAATCATGAAAATGGCAGTTAGGTAGAACAAATCAAATGTTGTTTGAGCGTAATGAGTAGCTGCCCCATAAGAAACGAAAGCATCTAAAATCACCCAAGGAAGATACTTGTAATATTTGCTTAACATAAGCCTACACCTCCAATATCCTATCTCAATTTTATTATAGCCCTTCAAGAAAAAAATACAAGCGATTACACTTATAAAATATAGTATTTTTAGTAGGAAAAATTTCCTGTTTTTTTTAATTCTTTACGAATAAAAGATATAGGAGGGATAAGGAAATAAATGTACTAAAAAATAATTCTAAAAAATTTTAGATAAATAGTTGACAGATTCAAAAACAAATATTACAATAATGTTACAAAAACATTTCTTAACATTTCAAAAATGTTACAAAAGGAGCATAAAATGAAAAATAAAACTTCTATCAAATTAATGGCTGCAACTGTACTCGCTTCAACATTACTATTGGGGGCTTGTGGCAATAAGAAAGAGAATACTGCAAGTGATAGTTCTAGCAAGACAACACAAGCATCTTCTAGTTCTAAGGCAAGTTCTTCAAGTAAAGAGAACAAGAATCAGAAGTCCTCAAGTTCAACTTCAACAGAAAAAGCTAAATCATCATCTTCTGATCAGTCAACAACTACTGCTAACCAATCGCAAGCAACACCAGCACCAGAAACAAAACAAAACCAAGAACCTTCTGCTAAGCAAACCCCTTCTCAAGCCCCATCCAATCAACAAGGAACACAAGCAAAACCGAATCAGTCAGCTTATGATCCAGCAACTGATCGCAAACTCCAAGACAAGCAAGCAGAGCACAATAAACGTTATAAAGGTGTCTTGACTATGGTAGACAAAGATTTTTCGGCTGCGGCTGGAAATTGGAAGGGTGCGAATGGTGAAATGATCACTGTTTCATCAGGTGGTCAATTTACAGTAGAATCTGCTGATGGCAAGAAAGAAAACTACTCTATCCAAAGTTATTCTTATACCCTTGATGATGGGAAATACAATGCTGAAGTAGGTGGTGGAAAAGTCATCCAAATCACAACAGGTGCAGATGGTACTGTTTCAAGTGTTACTTTGATTAAGCCATAGACTTCAGTACAGAAATAATTTGTTTAAAAATAGTTCAGTTGATGAGTACCTACAGCATTTGAAGTTGATAAGACGTCATAAATGAACTCCAGAGATGAGACTAACTTAGGAGTATATATAATCATATCTACCTGAACTGACCGTTTTTCACTTAGTTTCTTTCAGAGAAAGTGGTATAATGAAAAAATCAAAGGGAAATGAGTGATGAATCAATGCCAGATAAATTAATTTTACCTCAAAACACACGACTCATGGGAGTGTTCCTTGGCTTTATCGGTGGTTCTTTGGATGTATTCTGTCATATCCAGTACCATAGTTTGGTGGCAACGCAGACAGGGAACATTCTCCTACTGATATCAGATTGGCACGATTCACATGTCATCAATACCATGTTGAGATTCTGTTCTATTATATTCTTTTCCCTAGGCTTTCTGTTTGCCTTACACATGAAAGAATATCGCAAAACAGCCTATTGGCGGGTTAAGATGCTGCTTCCCTTATTTATCGGGACCCTTGTTCTGCCCTTCTTTTCCCGCTTTCCTCTATTAGAAGTTCCTTTTATTGCTTTTGGAACTGGAATGATGATGCTAACATTTACGGGTAGTTTGATTGAAGATCATCCCTATGTCATTTTTATGACGTCTGGAAATTACCGAAAAATGTTGACTGCTTTGTATCACATCGTTAGAGGAGAAGGAGATATCCAAGAATATCGTCGTCAAGCCTTGAACTATGGTATTGTTGTAGGTAGTTTCGTAGTGGGGGCCATTAGCTTGGCTGTATCTATGCATTTTTTCCATGAATGGTCTATTTGGATTGTCAGCTTTAATTTGTTGTTGATTATGGCATACTATATTGCTAGAGTGAAGCAGCTAGATTTGCAAGATGAAAATATATAAAAAACGGCAAATCTCAATTTGAGATTTGCCAATTTTTATACGTTTATGCTTTTTCTAACTGTAAGAGAGCTTCAATTTCTGCAAGTGTGCTTGCCTGTGAGATAGCTCCACGGAGTTTAGCGGCGCCAGATGTTCCACGGAGATAGTGAGGAGCGAGGCCACGGAATTCACGGACCGCAACCTTTTCTCCCTTGAGGTTAATCAAGCGTTTTAAGTGCTCATAGGCAATTTTCATCTTGTCTTCAAAGGTTAAATCAGGCAGGATTTCTCCAGTTTCAAAGTAATGATTGATTTGATTGAAGAGGTAAGGATTTCCCATGGCTGCGCGTCCAATCATAACGGCGTCGGCACCGACTTCCTCGATGCGTTGTTTAGCTTCTTGAACCGTACGGATGTCTCCGTTAGCGATAAATGGAATCTTGGTCAGAGCTTGTGCAACCTTATGAAGAGTCTCAAGGTCTGCATGACCTGTATACATTTGTTCACGTGTACGGCCGTGCATAGCGAGGGCAGAGACACCTGCAGCTTCGGCAGCTAGGGCATTCTCAACTGCTAGGGATGGGTCAGACCAGCCCGTACGCATTTTGACAGTGAGGGGGATATCAAGGACAGATTGGACCTTGTTGATGATAGAGTAAATCTTATCTGGGTCCTTGAGCCACATAGCCCCAGCTTCGTTTTTTACGATTTTATTAACTGGGCAACCCATGTTGATATCAACGATATCGGTCTTGGTGTTTTCTTGGATGAATTCTGCTGCGCGTGCTAGGCTGTCTTCATCGCTACCAAAAAGTTGGATAGAGACTGGGTTTTCGCCTTCATCGATATGAAGCATATGAAGAGTTTTTTCGTTGTTGTATTGGATTCCCTTGTCAGAGACCATTTCCATGACAACGAGTCCAGCTCCAAGCTCTTTTGCAATGGTACGGAAGGCAGAGTTGGTTACTCCCGCCATGGGTGCTAAAACGGTACGATTGGGAATCTCAACATTGCCAATCATAAAAGGTGTATTAAGATTTGTCACGAATGAGTTCCTCCAGGTCGTTTTCATCAAAGTTGTAAGTAGTTTGGCAGAATTGACAAGTGATTTCTGCCCCGTGGTCTTCGTCCTTCATTTCCTGCAAGTCTGAGCTTGGAAGACTAGAAAGAGCCTTCATAAAACGTTCTTTGCTACAGTCACATTGGAAACGAATTTCTTCTTCAGACAGACGTTTGTATGGTTCGTCTCCGTAGATAGCCTTGAGAAGGGCTTCGATATGGTCGTCGCTTTCTAGAAGATTCGAAATAGCTGGCATCTCTTGGATACGTTTTTCAAAGCGAGCAATTTCTTCTTCCTTGGCTCCTGGCAAAACTTGAACGAGGAAACCACCTGCGACTTTGACCTTGTCGTCTTCATCCAAAAGGACATTGAGGCCGACTGCAGAAGGGGTCTGCTGACTTTCTGTTAGGTAGAAAGCTAGATCTTCACCGATTTCTCCCGAGATGAGGGGAGTCATAGAGTTGTAAGGATTTCCAGTACCGTAGTCTGTGATAACCAGAAATTGGCCATTACCAACAAAAGGTCCAACTAGGACTTCACCGGTTGCAGTTTTTTTGATATCAACGCCAGGATTTTGAACGTAGCCTTTGACATTCCCCTTGGTATCAGCGACGGAGATAATGGCCCCTAGAGAGCTAGTTCCCAGCACCTTAACTGTTAGTTTGGTATTTCCTTTTTCATTGGCTGCGAGAATCTGGCTAGCAATGAGGGTACGGCCGAGTGCCACAGTTGAGCTAGCTTGGGTTTGATGTTTTTCTTGAGCAGTGCGGACGGTTTCAGTGCTGTCTAGAACAAAAGCACGAAAAAATCCACTTTCTGATATTGTTTTTATAATTTTATCCATAGCTACTATTTTAGCATAAAAATGCCCAAAGGGGGAGTGGGGTGCCTACTATCGTTTTAAAGTGATTTATTTATATCAGTAAAATTATGAAGAAAAAACTAAAATAGGCTAAAATGTACTCTTTAAAAATGGTAAACAGTTGAAAATAAAGAGACTAAAGTGGTAAAATGGGAACAAGAAAAAATAGTAAATGTATATTTGCATAAAATTATTGAAAATTTACAAAAAGAAGTTAATTATGGATAAAAAGAAACCAATCTATGTTTTTTTAGGACAAACTGTCCTGTATTTTATTGTTCTACTTGGTTTGCTTTACTTTTTTAGTTACCTAGGACAAAGTCAGGGAAGCTTTATTTACAATGAATTTTAGTTTAAAGGAGAAAAATCATCGTGTCTAATAAGCCGATAAAAGATATGATTGAAGCGATTGAATATTTCGCCCAAACTCAACCTACCTTTCCAGTATACAATGTCTTAGGGCAAGAGCACACTTATGGTGATTTAAAGGCTGATTCAGATAGTTTGGCTGCAACCATTGATCAGCTAGGATTACCTGAAAAATCTCCTGTGGTGGTTTTTGGTGGTCAGGAGTATGAAATGTTGGCTACCTTTGTAGCTCTGACTAAGTCAGGTCATGCCTATATTCCAATTGATAGCCACTCTGCCTTGGAGCGCGTGTCTGCGATTGTTGAAGTAGCTGAGCCAAGCCTAATCATCGCCATCAATGAGTTTCCAATCGAAACCCCAGCTGTTCCAACCATGTCCTTGGAGCAGGTACATGAAGCCTATGCAGCTCAAAAAGCTTATGATTTGCAGCATCCGGTCAAGGGGGATGATAACTACTACATCATCTTTACATCAGGGACAACTGGAAAACCAAAAGGGGTGCAAATTTCGCATGCTAATTTGCTCAGCTTTACCAACTGGATGATTACGGACAAGGAATTTGCGACGCCAGAGCGTCCACAAATGTTGGCGCAACCACCGTATTCCTTTGACTTGTCTGTCATGTATTGGGCACCGACCTTGGCTCTTGGAGGAACGCTTTTTGCCCTCCCATCAGCCCTTACTCAAGACTTTAAGCAACTCTTTGCGACCATCTTTTCACTTCCGATTGCTATCTGGACTTCAACGCCATCTTTTGCAGATATGGCAATGCTGTCTGAAGATTTCAATGCTGAAAAGATGCCAGGGCTTACCCATTTCTACTTTGATGGAGAAGAGTTGACAGTTAAAACTGCTCAAAGATTGCGCGAGCGTTTTCCAAATGCGCGTATCATCAATGCTTACGGTCCAACGGAAGCGACGGTGGCTTTGTCAGCAGTTGCTGTTACAGATGAGATGTTGGCAACCTTGAAACGTCTTCCGATTGGTTACACCAAACCTGATTCACCAACCTTTATCGTTGATGAAGAAGGCAATAAATTACCAAATGGGGAACAAGGGGAAATCATCGTATCTGGACCTGCTGTTTCAAAAGGCTATATGAATAATCCTGAAAAAACAGCTGAAGCTTTCTTCGAATTTGAAGGTTTGCCAGCCTACCACACTGGAGATGTTGGAACTATGACAGATGAAGGTCTTCTTCTTTACGGTGGACGGATGGACTTCCAGATCAAGTTTAACGGCTACCGTATTGAGCTAGAGGATGTCTCTCAAAACTTGAACAAATCCAAGTACGTTGAATCTGCTGTTGCAGTTCCACGTTACAACAAGGATCACAAGGTCCAAAACCTCTTAGCCTATGTTATCTTAAAAGATGGCATCAAAGAACAATTTGAGCGCGAAATTGATATCACGAAGGCTATCAAGGAAGACTTGGAAGATATTATGATGTCTTACATGATGCCATCTAAGTTTCTTTACAGAGAGGAATTGCCACTGACTCCAAATGGCAAGATTGACATCAAAGGATTGATTAACGAGGTGAATAATAGATGATGGATTTCCTGAAACAGCTGCCTCATATTGAGCCGTATGGGAATCCGCAGTACTTTTTGTACGTGATTACTGCTGCCTTGCCAATCTTTATCGGTCTTTTTTTCAAAAAACGCTTTGCTTGGTATGAAATACTGGTTAGTCTGTTCTTTATCGTTACCATGTTGACGGGTGGCAAGACCAATCAATTGGCTGCCTTAGGGATATATCTAATCTGGCAAATCTTGTTGGTTCTTTTTTACAAGCAGTATCGAAAAATTCGAGATGGCAAATGGATTTTCTATCTCGTTAGTCTGTTATCTTTACTTCCAATTATATTTGTAAAGGCGCAAACAGCCATTAATGGAACACAATCCTTGCTGGGTTTTATCGGAATTTCTTATTTGACCTTTCGTTCGGTGGGTACTATCATCGAACTCAGAGATGGAGTCATTAAGGATTTGAAGATGTGGGAGTATTTGCGTTTTCTTCTCTTTATGCCGACATTTTCAAGTGGTCCTATTGATCGTTTCAAACGTTTTAATGAAAATTATCAGACGATACCAGAGCGCGATGAGTTGATGGATATGCTAGCTGAATCCGTTCGGTATATCATGTGGGGATTTCTGTATAAATTTATCCTAGCTCATATTTTAGGCGAGATTTTATTACCACCGCTAAAGAATTTAGCTTTACAAACAGGTGGCGTCTTTAACTATTATGTAGTGGCCATCATGTACACATTTGGTTTAGAACTCTTCTTTGACTTTGCAGGTTACTCTATGTTTGCTATAGCTATTTCAAATCTGATGGGAATTCGTAGTCCGATTAACTTCAACAAACCTTTCTTGTCAAGAGATTTGAAAGAGTTTTGGAATCGCTGGCACATGAGTTTATCCTTCTGGTTTCGTGACTTTGTATTTATGCGCATGGTCATGGTGATGACGAGAAAGAAGCTTTTTAAGAATCGAAATGTGACTTCAAGTGTCGCCTATATCCTGAACATGCTCCTTATGGGGTTCTGGCATGGGATAACTTGGTTTTACATTGTCTATGGACTCTTTCATGGGCTAGGTTTAGTGATTAATGATGCTTGGGTTCGAAAGAAAAAAACGCTCAATAAAGAACGTAAGAAAGCAGGGCAAGCTCCCTTGCCTGAGAATCGCTGGGTTCAGTTGCTTGGCATGGTTATAACCTTCCATGTCGTGATGATTTCATTCTTAATCTTCTCTGGATTTTTGAATGATTTATGGTTTAAAAAATAAAAGGAGTTAAAAAATGGATATCAAATCAGAAGTTATTGAAATTATTGATGAATTGTTTATGGAAGATGTTTCTGACATGATGGATGAGGATCTTTTTGATGCAGGTGTCTTGGATAGTATGGGAACAGTTGAGTTGATCGTGGAAATCGAAAATCGCTTTGATATTCGTGTCCCAGTTACAGAATTTGGTCGTGATGACTGGAATACAGCTAATAAAATCGTAGCAGGAATTGCGGAGTTAAAGAATGCTTAAACGCCTGTGGTTAATCTTCGGGCCTATCTTTGTAGCGGGATTATTGGTTTTTCTTCTTATTTGTTTCTATCCAAGTAGCCCGAGTCATAATCTCATGGAGGAAAAATACTCTGCCGCTTCGATAAGTGCAGAAAGCTTTAAGGAAAGAAGCCAAAAAGTAAGAGCTCTTACGGATCCTGATATGCGTTTCGTGCCTTTTTTTGGATCTAGTGAGTGGATGCGTTTTGATAGTATGCATCCAGCAGTACTAGCTGAAAAATATGACCGTTCTTATCGTCCTTACTTTATGGGACAGGCAGGAGCAGCTACCCTCAGCCAGTATTTTGGGATACAACAAATCACATCCGAGCTTGAAAATAAGCAAGCGGTATTTGTAATCTCTCCACAGTGGTTTACAAAAGAGGATCATGACCCGACTATTTTTCAAACCTATTTTAATAATGATCAGTTGACTGCCTTCTTGGAAAATCAATCTGGGGATGCAGCCTCTCAGTATGCTGCCAATAGACTCTTAAAGCAAAATCCTGGTGTTTCTATGAAGAGCATCGTTGAGAAATTAGCCAAAGGAGAAAAATTATCAGAGTTCGACCAAAGTATGATTAATATTTCGTCGCAATTAAATGAGAAACAGTCAGCTATTTTTGGACAATTCTCCATTCGTGGACGATTAAGGTACAAAGATCACGTTGAGAAATATTTGGGTAGCCTCCCAGAACAATTTTCTTATGAAGAATTGGAAGCTATCGCTCGAAAAGAGGGTGAAGAAAATACAACCAATAATGATTTGGGAGTAGATAATCATTTTTACAATACTAAGTTAAAGAAAGATTGGAAAAAATGGGAAGGGTCTCAAAAGAATTTTAACTTTCTCAAATCACCTGAGTACAATGATTTGCAGTTAGTGCTCGATCAATTTGCCAAATCTAAGGTCAATGTACTCTTTGTCTTTCAACCTGTCAATAAAAAATGGATGGATTATACCGGGCTAAGTGAGGAGATGTATCAACACACAGTTGAAAAAATTCGTTACCAGTTGGAGAGTCAAGGCTTCACCAATATCGCTGACTTTTCCAAAAACGGTGGAGATCCATACTTTGTTAAGGACACGATTCATATTGGTTGGTTAGGCTGGTTGGCGTTTGATAAGGTTGTAAATCCTTTTTTGAGCAATCCAACAACAGCACCTAATTACCAAATGAATGATCGTTTCTTTAGCCAAGATTGGGCGGATTACGATGGTAACATCAAAGATTTTCAATAATAATATAGAAAAGAGTTTGAGCTTTTTGTTCAGACTTTTTTTATGAAATGTCGGATAGGTTACCTTCAAAAAGGTTAAAAGTTTTAAAATCATGCTAAATAGCGTATAATGGTAAAAGAACGAAGAGAAAGGGATTTCAATATGAATAAACGTTTTTTGTTGCCTGTCCTATCGACAGCCCTATTAGCTCCAGCCTTTTTAGCTGGACAAGTCTATGCTGAAGAAAGTACTAGTACTTCAGAAGCTACAGAAGTTGTGAGCACTGCAGAAGCACCAGCAGTAGCAGCGACTCCTGAGGTTGTTACAAGTACGGCAACACCAGCTGAAGAGGTTGCACCTCAAAAAGAAGAAGCAGATACTGTTATCTTGCATACTAATGACGTGCATGGTCGTATCGTAGAAGAAAAAGGAGTAATTGGAGATGCCAAGCTCGCGACAGTTATTGAGAAGGAGCGCGAAAAGGGCAATCAAACGACTCTAGTGGTGGATGCAGGGGATGCCTTCCAAGGTCTGCCAATTTCAAACTCTACAAAGGGTGAAGCACGTGCCAAAATCTTAAATGAGATGGGCTACGATGCTATGGCTGTAGGAAATCATGAGTTTGACTTTGGACTTGACGAAGCTAAAAAATACAAAGAAATCTTGAACTTCCCATTGCTCAGCTCAAATACTTATGTGAATGGTGCTCGTTTATTTGAAGCAGCAACAATTGTTGATAAGAATAAGGATGTTGAAGGTGATGAATTTGTCGTCATCGGTGTGACAACGCCTGAAACAGCTACCAAGACCCACCCTAAGAATGTTACAGGTGTAACCTTTACAGAGCCTATTGCAGAGGTTAACAAGGTTATCGAAGAAATTCAAGCTAAAGCCTTGGCAGAAGGCAAAGACTACAAACATTATGTTGTTCTCGCTCACTTGGGAGTTGATACAACAACACCTGTAGAATGGCGTGGTTCAACACTTGCAGAAGCACTTTCGAAAAATCCTCTTTTGAAAGGTAAGCGTGTTACAGTGATTGACGGTCACTCTCATACAGTAGAATCGACTACTTATGGTGACAATGTGACTTACAACCAGACAGGAAGTTATCTTCATAACGTTGGTAAAATCACATATAAATCTCGACAATTATTGGGGAATCCTTCACTCATTGCGGCTGCAGATGCTAAGAAATTGGAAGCTAATCCAAAAATTGAAAAACTTGTCAAGGATATCAAACAAAAGTATGACGCTGAAAATGCTATAGAAGTTGTTTCAAATAGTCCAGTTGAGTTGAATGGTGACCGTGAAAATGTTCGTGTCCGTGAAACCAACCTTGGGAATGTCGTAGCAGATTCTCTCTACCAGTATGGTCAAACAGGGTTTAGTCATCCAACAGATATCGCTGTGACAAATGGTGGTGGCTTGCGTGAAACGATTGCCAAGGGTAAACCAATTACAAAAGGAAATGTCATTGCGGTTTTACCATTTGGAAACACAATCTCACAAATTCAAGTAACTGGTCAGCAAGTTTTTGACATGTTTGAAAAATCACTCGGATCTATTTTGCAGGTTGATAAGGCAGGAAAAACTGTCTTGGATGAAAATGGTCAACCATTGCTAGAACCAAGTGGTGGATTCTTACAGATTTCAGGAGCCAAGGTCTATTACGATACAAACCTAGCTGCAGGCAAACGTGTCTTGGCTATTCAAGTTAAGAATCGTGCGACTGGTATTTATGAAAAACTAGATTTGGAAAAAGTTTACTACCTAGAAACCAATGACTTCCTTGCAGCAGGTGGTGACGGTTACACCATGCTTGGTGGTGCCAGAGAAGAAGGCCCTTCAATGGATGCTGCCTTTGAAGATTACCTTAAAACAGCTGATTTGACTCAGTATGAAAATGTAAATCCAAATTCACGCACGATTTCTGTGGATTCAAAAACATTTAAACTGCCAGAAGATCAAGGTAAAGAGCAAGATCCAGCTAAACCAGGAAAAGATTCAGCAACAGATCCGGCTAAACCAGAAAAAGATCAAGCAATAATTCCTACTCAGCCAGGAAAAAATCAGGGAACAACTCCGGCTAAATCAGGAAATGATGCAACTAAGCCAGGAAAAACTCAAGAGACAACTCCAGCTAAAACTGAGAAGGACTCAGCAACAAAAACAACTCCATCAGGAAAAACTCAAGGAACAACTCCTGCCCAAACATCTACTGTAAAAGTTGATTATAAGGTTGCAGATAAATTTGCCAACAAGACAGTCGTATCAGAAAAATTACTTCCTAATACAGGTAGTGAACAATCTATTTTCATGATGCTATTGGGTATGATTCTTGGAGCGACAGCCCTCTGGACTAGCCGCAAACAAGAAAAATAATTCTAAAGGATGAAAACATCTCAGGTGTTTTCATCTTTTTTCTTGACTCCTTACTTGGATGTGATATACTTAACTAGTAAAGGAATGGTGTGATACTCAATAAAAATCAAAGAGCAAACTAG
>NZ_KV794242.1:29852-46441 GCF_001808705.1 Streptococcus sp. HMSC074B11
CAATAAAAATCAAAGAGCAAACTAGGAAGCGAGACGCGGGCTGTACTTGAGTTCGCCAAGACGAAGCTGACGTGGTTTGAATTTGATTTTTGAAGAGTATGAAAACCTTGTATTTATAGAAATTCCGTTCTAAGAAAGGAGCAAATCATGAGACAGTTGGCAAAAGATATCGATCAATTTTTAAACGAGATTATTTTAAAGGCGGAAAATCAGCATGAAATTCTCATCGGTCATTGCACGAGTGATGTGGCCTTGACCAATACCCAGGAGCATATTCTCATGCTTTTATCAGAGGAGTCGCTAACCAACTCTGAGTTGGCGCGTCGTCTCAATGTCAGTCAAGCTGCCGTTACCAAGGCTATCAAATCCTTGGTCAAGGAGGGGATGTTGGAGACATCTAAGGATCCCAAGGATGCTCGCGTTATCTTCTATCAATTGACAGACTTGGCACGACCAATTGCTGAGGAACACCACCATCATCATGAGCATACCCTCTCGACTTATGAGCAGGTTGCCACTCAGTTCACACCAAACGAACAAAAAATTATCCAGCGGTTTTTAACTGCTTTAGTAGGAGAAATCAAGTAATGAGATACATCACAGTAGAGGATTTGTCCTTCTATTATGACAAGGAACCGGTGCTTGAGCATATCAATTACAGTGTTGATAGTGGGGAATTTGTCACCCTCACTGGAGAAAATGGAGCTGCCAAGACGACTCTAATCAAGGCTAGTCTAGGTATTTTACAACCGAGAATTGGGAAAGTAACCATCTCAAAGACAAATATTCATGGGAAAAAATTAAGAATTGCCTATCTTCCTCAGCAAATTGCTAGTTTCAATGCAGGCTTTCCAAGTACTGTTTATGAATTTGTCAAATCAGGTCGCTACCCAAGAAAGGGCTGGTTCCGTCGTTTGAATGCCCATGATGAAGAACACATCAAGGCTAGTTTAAACTCAGTTGGCATGTGGGAACATCGGGATAAACGCATTGGTTCTCTCTCTGGTGGGCAAAAGCAAAGAGCGGTCATTGCACGTATGTTTGCTTCAGATCCAGATATCTTTATCTTGGATGAGCCGACAACAGGGATGGATGCAGGTACCAAGAATGAATTTTATGAGCTCATGCACCATAGTGCCCACCATCATGGCAAGGCTGTTTTGATGATTACTCACGATCCTGAAGAAGTTAAGGATTACGCAGATCGTAATATCCACCTTGTTCGTGATCAAGATTCGCCATGGCGTTGTTTCAATGTCCATGAAAATGATCAGGAGGTGGAACATGCTTAATCTATTTTCTTATGATTTTATGCAACGGGCCTTTTTGGCTGTTATTGCCATGAGTCTCTTTTCGCCAGTACTGGGAACCTTCCTCATCTTGCGTCGTCAGAGCCTTATGAGTGATACTCTGAGTCACGTCTCCCTTTCAGGGGTTGCCTTTGGTTTGGTTTTGGGAATTTCTCCAACCATCTCAACTATTGCTATTGTTTTGATTGCAGCAGTCTTTCTTGAATACTTGCGTACGGTTTATAAGAGCTTTATGGAGATTGGGACAGCCATTCTCATGTCTACAGGACTTGCAGTTTCACTTATTGTTATGAGTAAGGGGAAGAGCTCTAGCTCGATGAGTTTGGACCAATATCTGTTTGGTTCTATCGTGACCATTAGTCAAGAGCAGGTAATTGGGCTCTTTGTCATTGCTGCGGTAGTTTTACTCTTGACCTTCCTCTTTTTAAGACCGATGTATATTTTAACTTTTGACGAGGATACAGCTTTTGTAGATGGTCTTCCAGTGCGTACTATGTCTATCCTCTTTAACATGGTGACGGGTGTGGCCATTGCGCTTATGATTCCAGCTGCAGGAGCACTCTTGGTATCGACCATCATGGTCCTACCAGCTAGTATTGCTTTGCGTTTAGGGAAGAACTTTAGTTCGGTGATGATTCTTGCTAGCGCCATTGGCTTTCTGGGTATGGTTGCGGGACTCTATATATCCTATTATGCAGAGACACCACCGAGTGCAAGTATCACCCTTATCTTTGTAGTTGTCTTTTTATTAGTCAGCTTACTCAAACGTTTTATCAAATAGGAGAAAAAAATGAAAAAACTAGGCCTACTTTTTGCAAGTCTTGTGACGGTATTCTTAGTGGCTTGTTCCAATCAAAAACAGGCAGACGGGAAATTAAACATCGTTACAACTTTCTATCCTGTCTACGAATTTACCAAGCAAGTAGCAGGGGACACAGCCAATGTTGAACTCTTAATCGGGGCTGGAACAGAGCCACATGATTATGAACCATCAGCTAAGGCAGTCGCTAAAATCCAAGACGCAGATGCCTTTGTTTATGAAAATGAAAATATGGAAACTTGGGTTCCTAAGTTATTAGAATCCCTAGATGCGAAAAAAGTAAAAACGATTAAAGCTACTGGAGATATGCTGCTCCTTCCAGGAAGTGAAGAAGAGGAGGACCATGACCATGGTGAAGAAGGTCATCATCACGAGTATGACCCTCATGTATGGTTGTCTCCTGCGCGTGCAATCAAACTTGTAGAACATATCCGTGATAGTCTTTCAGCTGACTATCCGGATAAGAAGGCGACTTTTGAACAAAATGCAGCAGCCTATATCGAAAAACTGCAAGCCTTGGACAAGGCCTATACTGAAGGGCTTTCTGCTGCAAAACAAAAGAGTTTTGTGACTCAACACGCTGCCTTCCGTTATCTAGCCTTGGACTACGGACTCAATCAAGTTTCTATTTCAGGTCTTTCACCAGATGCGGAACCCTCAGCAAGCCGCTTGGCAGAATTGACCGAATATATCAAGAAGAACAAGATCTCTTATATCTACTTTGAAGAAAATGCCTCACAAGCTCTAGCTAATACTCTCTCAAAAGAAACAGGAGTGAAGTTAGACGTTCTGAATCCTCTGGAAAGCTTGACCGAAGAGGATATGAAGGACGGCGAGAACTATATCTCTATCATGGAGAAAAATCTCAAGGCACTCAAGCAAACAACTAATCAGGCAGGAGCAGAAATTGAGCCAGAAAAGGCAGAGGAAACTAAAACAGTTCATAATGGCTACTTTGAGGATGCAGATGTTAAGGACCGTACCCTAAGTGATTATGCTGGCAACTGGCAGTCTGTCTATCCTTTCCTTGAGGATGGGACTCTTGACCAAGTCTTTGACTACAAGGCTAAGTTGACTGGTAAGATGACTAAAGATGAATACAAAGCCTACTATCAAAAGGGTTACCAAACAGATGTGACCAAGATTAACATCACGGATAACACTATGGAATTCATCCAAGGTGGCCAAAGTAAGAAATATACTTACAAGTATGTCGGCAAGAAAATCTTGACTTATAAGAAAGGGAATCGAGGAGTTCGTTATCTCTTTGAAGCGACGGATGCAGACGCTGGGCAATTCAAGTATGTTCAGTTTAGCGACCACAATATCGCTCCGGTCAAGGCAGAACATTTCCATATCTTCTTTGGAGGCACTAGCCAAGAAGCCCTCTTTGAAGAGATGGACAACTGGCCAACCTACTATCCAGATGGCTTATCAGGTCAAGAGATTGCTCAAGAAATGTTGGCTCATTAAGATACGAATCACATGATAAAAGCGGACAGGAAAGTTTTCTGGTTATCAGAATCCTCTCTTGTCCGCTTTTTTTGAGTTTTGTAAGTTAAAGAGCCATTGTCCCTATTTATGTGCTTATAAATTTATTCAGTTTCAAGCTTACTTTATTTGTCAAAGCCTTGTAAGGCTTTTTCGCGTTCTTCTACTTGTCCCTTGGCATCTAGTTTGTTACCACCGTAAACTGCTGTTTCCCATGATCCATACATTGGATTTGGGAAGATGATGAATTTTTCACCAAATTCTTTTTGCAATTCTTCAAGTTGTTTGTCACGATCAGCTTCAGAAGTTTTAGAAAAATCTGCAAAGTCTACAAGGTTATCACCAAATAGTAACACAAGATTTGTTTTTTCTTGAACAGCTTGGCGACGACCTTCTTTAGATTTTACACCACTCTCTAGGAACATGAGATGGTCACGTCCCTGTACAGGGATACCTTCGTTTTCTAGATTTTTAATGGTAGCATCTACTTGGTCAACTGAGCGGTCAGAAATATAGTAGATTTGGACACCATTTTGATCGGCAAACTGAAGAAAATCTTTAGCACCTGGGACGGCTTTAGCTGCAGCTTTTTGGACCCAAACATCCCAATTTTCAGGTGTGAATGCTGTTCCATCTTTGACATTTTGAACTTGGTAAGGACTGTTGTCTAAGACTGTTTCATCCAAGTCCAAAACAATCGAATAAGGCTTGTCTGATTCTGTTTTCAGTAATTCCTTTAGACGATCTGTAGCAACATTATAGCCTTGTAGATACAAAGCTTTTGTTTCAGCTGCTTTTTGATACCAGAGAGTTGACATGGTATTTTCTCTAGACCGTAACTGGTCGTAAGTCATTGTAATCTGATTGTCAGATGAGTTATTAGCGGATGTTTGTGTTTCTGTGGATTTTGTAGCGCAGCTGGTCAATAAGATGACAGATGCAAGTGCAGAAACGACTGTAACAGTGGTTTTAGCTGTTTTCATAAAATGTCTCCTGTCTATTAATTTCAATAACAGTATAGCATGGGGAAATAGTTAAGGCAAGCGTTTTCCTAAATATGGACTTGGTTTTTCAAAGAAAGATGCTGATAATTAACGGATTTAAGGAAGAGAAAAATCTTTAAAAGACCTTGAAAAATCTAGCTAAATAGGGTATAATGTAAATAATCATTTGTCGTAGGTTTTGTCTGAAATATTGTCCGGACAAGGCTCACAGCAGTTAAATCTCCTGAAAAAGTCGGATTTAGCTGCTCTTTTTGTGCTTTTTTTCAGGTTTTTCGATCTTTGTAACAAAGATTTAAAGATTCTGAAAATTAGTCGAGGGGGATAAGTTGATAGGGTTTTTAGAACCCTCTAACGATAATTACTAGCTTAGATCACTAAGCTTGGAACTTTATTTAAAAAGGAGAATCATCTTGGCAGGACATGACGTTCAATACGGGAAACATCGTACCCGTCGTAGTTTTTCAAGAATCAAAGAAGTTCTTGACTTACCAAATTTGATTGAAATTCAAACTGATTCATTCAAAGATTTCCTAGACCATGGTCTGAAGGAAGTGTTTGAAGATGTATTGCCAATTTCAAACTTCACAGACACAATGGAGTTGGAATTTGTTGGCTACGAAATCAAAGAACCTAAATATACGCTTGAAGAAGCTCGTATCCATGATGCCAGCTACTCAGCACCTATCTTTGTAACCTTCCGCTTGATTAACAAAGAAACTGGCGAAATTAAAACCCAGGAAGTATTCTTTGGTGATTTCCCAATCATGACTGAGATGGGTACTTTCATCATCAACGGTGGTGAACGAATTATCGTATCACAGTTGGTGCGTTCTCCAGGTGTTTACTTTAATGACAAGGTAGACAAAAATGGTAAAGTGGGTTACGGTTCAACTGTTATCCCTAACCGTGGAGCTTGGTTGGAACTTGAAAGCGACTCAAAAGATATCGCCTATACTCGTATCGACCGTACTCGTAAGATTCCATTTACGACCTTAGTTCGTGCGCTTGGTTTCTCAGGCGATGATGAAATCTTTGATATCTTTGGTGACAGCGATCTTGTTCGTAACACTGTTGAAAAAGATATTCACAAGAACCCAATGGACTCTCGTACAGACGAAGCTTTGAAGGAAATCTACGAACGCCTTCGTCCAGGTGAGCCTAAGACTGCTGAAAGCTCACGTAGCTTACTTGTAGCTCGTTTCTTTGACCCACGTCGTTATGACTTGGCTGCAGTTGGTCGTTACAAGATCAATAAAAAACTCAATGTTAAAACACGTTTGCTCAACCAAACTATTGCTGAACCATTGGTAGATCCTGAAACTGGAGAAATCTTGGTAGAAGCTGGTACAATCATGACTCGTAGTGTGATTGAAAGCATTGAAAGCCATTTGGATGGCGACTTGAACAAGATTGTCTACATTCCAAATGATGCTGCTGTAGTAACAGAGCCAGTTGTTCTTCAAAAATTCAAGGTTGTTGCACCAACTGATCCAGACCGTGTTGTAACAATCATCGGTAATGCAAATCCAGATGATAAAGTTCGTATTGTAACACCTGCAGATATCTTGGCTGAGATGAGTTACTTCCTCAACTTAGCAGAAGGTATTGGTCGTGTGGACGATATCGACCACCTCGGAAATCGTCGTATCCGTGCCGTCGGTGAATTGCTTGCCAACCAAGTGCGTCTTGGACTTTCACGTATGGAACGTAACGTTCGTGAACGTATGTCTGTTCAAGATAACGAAGTACTAACACCACAACAAATTATCAATATCCGTCCAGTAACTGCAGCAATCAAAGAATTCTTTGGTTCTTCTCAATTGTCACAGTTCATGGACCAACACAACCCACTTTCTGAGTTGTCACACAAACGTCGTTTGTCTGCCTTAGGACCTGGTGGTTTGACACGTGACCGCGCTGGATATGAAGTGCGTGACGTGCACTACACTCACTATGGTCGTATGTGTCCGATTGAAACACCTGAAGGGCCAAACATCGGTTTGATCAACAACTTGTCTTCATACGGGCACCTCAACAAGTATGGTTTCATTCAAACACCATACCGTAAGGTTGACCGTGCAACTGGAAAAGTAACCAACGAAATCGTTTGGTTGACAGCCGATGAAGAAGATGAGTTCACAGTAGCGCAGGCTAACTCTAAATTGAACGCAGATGGCACTTTTGCTGAAAAAGTTGTCATGGGACGTCATCAAGGGGTTAACCAGGAATATCCAGCATCAAGTGTTGATTACATGGATGTTTCTCCTAAGCAGGTAGTTGCCGTTGCGACAGCATGTATTCCTTTCTTGGAAAACGACGACTCCAACCGTGCCCTCATGGGTGCCAACATGCAACGTCAGGCTGTGCCATTGATTGATCCCAAAGCACCTTACGTGGGTACTGGTATGGAATACCAAGCAGCTCATGATTCAGGAGCTGCAGTTATTGCACAACATGGTGGTAAGGTTACTTACGCAGATGCTGATAAGGTAGAAGTACGCCGTGAAGATGGTTCCCTTGATGTTTACCACATCCAAAAATTCCGTCGTTCAAACTCAGGTACTGCCTACAACCAACGTACTCTCGTAAAAGTTGGCGATATCGTTGAAAAAGGTGATTTCATTGCTGACGGACCTTCTATGGAAAATGGAGAAATGGCGCTTGGACAAAACCCAATCGTTGCCTACATGACATGGGAAGGTTACAACTTCGAGGATGCCGTTATCATGAGCGAACGCTTGGTTAAAGATGATGTCTATACATCTGTCCACCTTGAAGAATACGAATCAGAAACACGCGATACAAAGCTTGGGCCTGAAGAAATCACTCGTGAAATTCCAAACGTTGGTGAAGATGCCCTTAAAGACCTTGACGAAATGGGTATTATCCGTATCGGTGCTGAGGTTAAAGAAGGGGATATCCTTGTAGGTAAAGTAACACCTAAGGGTGAAAAAGACCTTTCAGCTGAAGAACGTCTCTTGCACGCTATTTTCGGAGACAAATCTCGTGAAGTTCGCGATACTTCACTTCGCGTACCACACGGTGCTGATGGTGTCGTTCGTGATGTTAAGATCTTTACACGTGCAAATGGTGATGAATTACAATCAGGTGTTAATATGCTGGTTCGTGTTTACATCGCTCAAAAACGTAAGATCAAGGTCGGAGATAAGATGGCCGGACGTCACGGAAACAAAGGGGTTGTTTCTCGTATCGTTCCTGTGGAAGACATGCCTTACCTTCCAGACGGAACTCCAGTCGATATCATGTTGAACCCACTTGGGGTGCCATCGCGTATGAATATCGGTCAGGTTATGGAGCTTCACCTTGGTATGGCAGCTCGTACTCTTGGTATCCACATCGCAACACCAGTCTTTGACGGAGCAAGTTCAGAAGATCTTTGGTCAACTGTTAAGGAAGCAGGTATGGATAGCGATGCTAAGACTATCCTTTACGATGGACGTACTGGTGAACCATTTGATAACCGTGTGTCAGTTGGTGTCATGTACATGATCAAACTCCACCACATGGTTGATGATAAATTGCACGCTCGTTCAGTCGGACCATACTCGACCGTTACGCAACAACCACTCGGAGGTAAGGCTCAGTTTGGTGGACAACGTTTCGGTGAGATGGAGGTTTGGGCGCTTGAAGCCTATGGTGCCTCAAATGTCCTTCAAGAAATCTTGACTTACAAGTCTGACGATATCAACGGACGTTTGAAAGCATATGAAGCTATTACAAAAGGAAAACCAATTCCAAAACCAGGTGTTCCAGAATCCTTCCGAGTTCTTGTTAAAGAATTGCAATCACTTGGTCTTGACATGCGTGTTCTTGACGAAGATGATCAAGAAGTTGAACTTCGTGATCTTGACGAGGGCATGGACGAAGATGTCATCCACGTAGATGACCTTGAAAAAGCACGTAAAAAAGCTGCTGAAGAAGCAAAAGCTGCTTTTGAAGCTGAAGAAGGTGCAAAAGCGGAAGCAACAGAAGAAGCTACTGAACAAGAATAAGTAGCTCACTTAGAATAGAAAGGGAAGAAATAGTGGTTGACGTAAATCGTTTTAAAAGTATGCAAATCACACTAGCTTCTCCAAGCAAAGTCCGTTCATGGTCTTATGGAGAAGTCAAAAAACCTGAAACAATCAATTACCGTACGTTGAAACCAGAACGTGAAGGACTATTTGACGAAGTCATCTTTGGTCCTACAAAAGACTGGGAATGTGCTTGTGGTAAGTACAAACGCATTCGTTACAGAGGGATTGTTTGTGACCGTTGTGGTGTTGAAGTAACGCGTACAAAAGTTCGTCGTGAACGTATGGGACACATCGAGTTGAAAGCTCCTGTATCTCATATCTGGTATTTCAAGGGGATTCCAAGCCGTATGGGCTTGACCCTTGATATGAGCCCTCGTGCCCTCGAGGAAGTAATCTACTTTGCTGCTTATGTGGTGATCGATCCGAAGGATACACCACTTGAGCACAAATCTATCATGACAGAGCGTGAATATCGTGAGCGCTTGCGTGAATATGGCTACGGATCATTCGTTGCTAAAATGGGTGCCGAAGCTATCCAAGACCTCTTGAAACAAGTAGATCTTGAAAAAGAAATTGCTGAACTTAAAGAAGAATTGAAGACAGCAACTGGACAAAAACGTATCAAAGCCATCCGTCGTTTGGATGTTTTGGATGCCTTTTACAAGTCTGGAAACAAACCTGAATGGATGATTCTTAACATCCTTCCGGTTATTCCACCAGATCTTCGTCCAATGTTGCAGTTGGATGGTGGCCGTTTTGCCTCATCTGACTTGAACGACCTTTACCGTCGTGTTATCAACCGTAACAACCGTTTGGCTCGTTTGCTTGAGTTGAACGCACCAGGTATCATCGTTCAAAATGAGAAGCGTATGCTTCAAGAAGCGGTTGACGCTTTGATTGACAACGGTCGTCGTGGTCGTCCAATTACAGGACCAGGTAGCCGTCCACTTAAATCATTGAGCCACATGCTCAAAGGTAAACAAGGACGCTTCCGTCAAAACTTGCTCGGTAAACGTGTTGACTTTTCAGGACGTTCCGTTATCGCCGTTGGTCCAACTCTTAAGATGTACCAATGTGGTGTGCCACGTGAAATGGCTATCGAGCTCTTTAAACCATTTGTGATGCGTGAAATCGTAGCGCGTGATATCGTGCAAAACGTTAAAGCCGCTAAACGCTTGGTGGAACGTGGAGATGAGCGTATCTGGGATATCCTCGAAGAAGTTATCAAAGAACACCCAGTGCTTTTGAACCGCGCACCGACCCTTCACCGTTTGGGTATCCAAGCCTTTGAACCTGTCTTGATTGACGGTAAGGCCCTTCGCTTGCATCCGCTTGTCTGTGAAGCCTACAATGCCGACTTTGACGGGGACCAAATGGCCATCCACGTACCGCTTTCAGAAGAAGCCCAAGCAGAAGCTCGTATCTTGATGTTGGCTGCTGAGCACATCTTGAACCCGAAAGATGGTAAACCAGTTGTTACTCCATCTCAGGACATGGTTTTGGGTAACTACTACTTGACCATGGAAGAAGCTGGTCGTGAAGGTGAAGGAATGGTCTTCAAAGACCGTGACGAAGCTGTTATGGCTTACCGCAATGGCTATGTTCACCTCCACTCACGTGTTGGTATCGCAACAGACAGTCTTAACAAACCATGGACAGAAGAGCAAAAACACAAAATCTTGCTTACAACTGTTGGTAAGATCCTCTTCAACGATATCATGCCAGAAGGTCTACCCTACTTGCAAGAACCAAATAATGCCAACTTGACAGAAGGCGTTCCAGCTAAATACTTCTTGCCACTAGGTGGAGATATCAAGGAAGCTATCAGCAAACTTGAGCTTAACCCTCCATTCAAGAAGAAAAACCTTGGAAATATCATCGCTGAAATCTTCAAACGTTTCCGTACGACAGAAACTTCTGCCCTACTTGACCGTATGAAGAACCTCGGTTACCACCATTCAACTCTTGCAGGTTTGACAGTGGGTATTGCCGACATTCCAGTCGTTGAAGACAAGGCTGAAATCATCGAAGAATCACACAAACGTGTAGAACAAATTACTAAACAATTCCGTCGTGGTATGATCACAGACGACGAGCGTTACAATGCCGTTACGGCTGAATGGCGTGCTGCCCGTGAAAAATTGGAGAAACGCTTGATTGCCAACCAAGATCCGAAGAATCCAATCGTTATGATGATGGACTCTGGAGCCCGTGGTAACATCTCAAACTTCTCACAGCTTGCCGGTATGCGTGGTCTGATGGCTGCTCCGAACGGACGTATCATGGAATTGCCAATCCTTTCAAACTTCCGCGAAGGTTTGTCAGTACTCGAAATGTTCTTCTCAACACACGGTGCTCGTAAAGGTATGACCGATACGGCCCTTAAGACAGCCGACTCAGGTTACTTGACTCGTCGTTTGGTTGACGTTGCCCAAGACGTTATCATTCGTGAGGATGACTGTGGAACTGACCGTGGTCTCTTGATCCGTTCTATTACTGAAGGTAAAGAGATGATTGAGTCTCTTGAAGAACGTCTCAATGGTCGTTACACTAAGAAAACTGTTAAACACCCAGAGACTGGTGCAGTTATCATTGGTCCAAATGAATTGATCACAGAAGACAAGGCGCGTGAAATCGTCAATGCTGGTGTTGAAGAAGTGACTATCCGCTCTGTATTTACATGTAACACTCGTCATGGTGTCTGCCGTCACTGTTACGGTATCAACTTGGCGACTGGTGATGCGGTTGAAGTTGGTGAAGCAGTTGGTACAATCGCTGCTCAATCTATCGGGGAACCTGGTACACAGCTTACAATGCGTACCTTCCACACGGGTGGGGTTGCCTCAAATACCGATATCACTCAGGGTCTTCCTCGTGTCCAAGAAATCTTTGAAGCCCGCAATCCTAAAGGGGAAGCGGTTATCACAGAGGTCAAAGGACAAGTTACTGCTATCGAAGAAGATGCTTCAACTCGTACTAAGAAAGTCTTCGTTAAGGGTGAAACTGGAGAAGGCGAATACGTGGTACCATTTACAGCTCGTATGCGTGTTGAAGTTGGGGACCAAGTCTCTCGTGGTGCAGCATTGACAGAAGGTTCAATCCAACCAAAACGTCTCCTTGCTGTACGTGATGTCTTATCAGTTGAAACTTACCTCCTCGGTGAAGTACAAAAAGTTTACCGTAGCCAAGGGGTAGAAATCGGTGACAAACACATCGAGGTAATGGTTCGTCAAATGATCCGTAAAGTTCGAGTTATGGATCCAGGAGACACAGATCTTCTCATGGGAACACTTATGGACATCAACGACTTTACAGATGCTAACAAGGATGTTCTTATCGCAGGTGGAGTGCCAGCGACTGGTCGTCCAGTCCTTATGGGAATCACCAAAGCCTCACTTGAAACAAATAGTTTCTTGTCAGCAGCTTCCTTCCAGGAAACAACTCGTGTCCTTACAGACGCGGCTATCCGTGGTAAGAAAGACCATCTCCTTGGTCTTAAGGAAAATGTTATCATTGGTAAGATTATCCCAGCTGGTACAGGTATGGCACGTTACCGTAATCTTGAACCACAAGCAGTCAACGAAGAGTCTTATCTAGCATCTTCACAAGAAGAAGCTCCAGTTGATACGACTGTAGAAGAAGTCGTTGAAACTGTTGAAGTAAGCGAATAAAATAATGCTTAAACAAAAAGAGGGTCTTCCCTCTTTTTTTGTATTAAATATATAGAAAAGGTATATTGATTTTTATATGATTTACTAAATAATTTGAGCTATAAAAGTAGAAAAATTTTTTCCAAAAAATTGAGCAAAATGCTTGGTATTCAAGGGCTGGCATGATAAAATATAACAGCGATTAGTTTACGAAATATAATGAATAGTAAATACATATTTATTCTAAACTAAGTTAAATTTTATGCAACTTGGAGGTAATGTTAGTGAAAAATGATCTGTTTAATGACCGTATTAGTCGATTTTCAATTCGTAAGTTAAATGTAGGAGTTTGTTCGGTTTTACTAGGAACTTTAGTCATGCTTGGAACGGCTACAGGAGTAGCAGCTGAAGAAGTCGCTGAGAATAAGCAAACTGACGAGGTGACTGTGACGACTGGAAAGGAACAGCCGGAATCTCTCTCTACATCTCAAGCTGAGAAAGAAGATGTTACAACTTATCAGGCAACTCCAGTTGTTCCAGGTGCAACTGAAACTAAGCTGAAACTAGATCAAACAAGATTGCAAGCCTATATTGCTGAGATTGAAACAAACCTGGCGAATGGTAAATATAGCAATAAGACTGATGAAAGTATTGATGCTTTAAAAGCAAGTCTTGATAATGCTAAGAATGCTCTTGCCTCTGCTGAAAGTCAAGCTGAGTTGGATGCTGCTTATCAATCACTTGTAACAACGGTAAATGCAAAACTTAAAAATAAGGTAGTAGCAGAATCAAAACCAGTTGTGGAAGCTAAGGCTGAAGTTACTGAAAAAACTGAAGAAAGTATCGGAAAACCAGCAGCAAATACTCAGCCAGCAGAAGGTACAAATGCAATCGCAAATACAGGTCAGAACGATCCTCGTAATGGTAAAGAGATTAATAAAAATACAGCATTTCGTGCGGATACAACAACCTCTGGGATTGGTGCAGATGTTGAAGACGCAACTTCAACTCCAAAAGTTGAAAAACCTGGCTTCACAACAGACCTTGACGCAAAATCTTTGACTAGCCAGATTACTTGGTTGGACTTTGGAGATGTAGCCAACTGGACAGGGGCAAAAACAGTCCTCGTTCCTAAAAATGACGCTTTTCCTGATAAAAATTTAGAAGAAAAATTAGCTCTTCAAGTTGGCGCTACTTATACCAAGGAAATCATGCCTGGCTATGTAGTCACTGTAAAAGTCAAATCCTTGAAGCCTTTCCAAGCAACTGAGATTTATAAGAAACGGATGGAAAATCAAGGAGCTACAGAAGCCGAAAAAGCAACCTATGATCCAAATGCAAAAAATGGCTATGTAAGTGGTGTAACTTCAACAGGCGCTAAAAAAGCTTTTAATGATGGTATGGAAGCCGATGTTGTCGCTGATGCTCAAAATAATTGGACTGAAATTAGATTTGAAAACGTTGATACGAAAACCAAGAAGACTACCATGGGTTCAGCTATGAATGGTGGAAATATTGGAGTTCAGTTTGAAATCTCTGCAACCTTCCGTGGCAAGACAGTTAAGCCAGCTATTGTTATGGCTGATGGGGAGTCTGCTAACCCAGGTGAATTTGTTATGTTTACTACCAATGGAGAAGGTTGGCAACACCTTGGAGAATGGAAAAAGTTTATCAGACCAACTACTTCTGTAACATATTCACCACAAGATACTGAAAATCTTTTTGGATCTACACCTAAATATAATAACATTAACCTAAGACAACTTCGTGATTCTAATCAAGTTGGACCTGATAAGAAACCAGTAGCTTGGAAGTATTTTGGAAATCCTGACCAAGTTACAGGTGGTCTAGGAACTGGTATCTTTGGACCAAACATTTCTGCAGGTAATTATACTGTTCCAATCGTTATGACGCGTGGTGCATCTGAAGTGGGGCTTTATATCGCTTCAGGTGGTAAACAGTCAGCAATGCTAGGATTCTTCCCAATTGATGAAGGAGACGCTCCTGAGTCATACGGTAAGGCTATGCATACCATTGCAACTGTAGATGGCGTAACTGGTGCTAAAGTAAATCAACCGTATATTGGTAATGTGAGCCCAGATATGGATGAGAATACGACTCCTGACTGGTTCGGTGATGATAAGGCAACTACGGCCGATGAAGGAATTGACCAATTGCTTCCAGATGAGCTTAAAGGTACAACCAATGAGATGATCAAGATGGACCGTACACGCCCAGGTAACTACAAGCTGTCAGTTCAAGCCCATACAGATGGAGCTTCAGAAGCTTATATCTACGGTTGGATAGACTTTAACCAAAATGGTACCTTTGATGAAGATGAACGCTCTGATCTTGCAAGAATCACAAATGACGGCACCGTTGAGTTGACCTTTGCAAAGAGCAAGACTTATATCGATCCTAGCGTTAAAGAACTAGGTGCTCGTGTTCGTATTGCCAAGAAAGCTACCGAGATTGAGAGCCCAACTGGTATGGCCTTCTCAGGGGAAGTGGAAGACTTCAGAACTCAAATTACGCACCCACCAAAAGGGGAATTCAAGGAAACAAGTGGTCTTCAAGGGGAGGAGCAAACTGCAACTGTAACCTTTACAGCACGTGGAGAACACAAGTATGAGCTTAATTCTAGTGCCGTTATTGACGAAACGGTAGAACCATACATCGTTGATAAAGATGGCAACCGTGCAACTCTTAATGCGGACGGTTACTATGTCGTTCCAGGACAAGGTAAGTACAAGATTACTGCCAACGGTAAAGATGTCGACGTTGAATTTATTCCTGAAGATAACTTCCTTGGAACAGCTGATGGTATTTCTATCCGTCGTTCAGATAACAACGGTTATGATACTGGTTGGTCAACAAAATTCCCAGATCAAGAAGCAAACATTAATGGTCAGTTGAATACCATGGATGGTCAATACGTTCCAACAGTCACTCCAATTGAAATCGAAGGAGTTGACAAAACTTCGACTGATGTTCAAGGTGCGACTCAAATAGGTACACCAGAGTTTGAACTAGAGGGTACAAATAGTAATGGTGAAAAAGTTAAAGTAGCACCAGACTTTGACTATCCAGCTAAGTTTGTGAGTCCTACGACTGGCAAGATAATCAATGATCCTGTTGTAACTGTAGAAGGGGAAGGAATTTACTACTTAGACGATTTGACTGGGAAAGTTACCTTTGTGCCGGAACCGGGCTTTACGGGCACTGCTAAGGGAGTAACAGTTTCACTCACTGCTCCAGTTGGACGTGATAAAAATAAACAAGTTCAGTCAGAGTTTATAAAAACAGCAATAGCTAAGTACACCCCAACTGTAACGCCAACTACAATCACACCCACTAATAAGGTTTCCGAGGATGTTCAAAATGTTCCTCAAACTCAAACACCAACATTTGAGTTAAGCAACGATAAGGCTACGAAGATTACTAGTAAGAAATTAGTAGATCCAATGACTGGTCAACCTACTAATGAAACAAGTGTAACAGTAGCGGGTGAAGGAACTTATACAATCGATCCTACTACAGGAGCGGTTACCTTCACACCTGAAAAAGACTTTGTTGGAACTGCAACTGGAGTAACAATTCAAGCGACTGCTACGATTATAAATGCTAACGGCAAGACTGCAACCATCACTTCAGATGCTACTTACACACCAACTGTTGTAGCAGCAGTGCCAACAGCCCAACCTGCTAAATCTAAGGATATTCAAGGTGCAACTCAAACAGGAGCACCAACCTTTGCAGGTACAACTGTTCAAGTCAACGGTCAAGACAAGGCAATTACTATCAAAGAAAATAGTTACAAACTCTTGGATAAAGACGGTAACGAAGTTTCAAGCACGCCAGCTTATGCTGCCGATGGTACAACGTCAATCGGTACATTCACTATCAATCCAGCAACTGGTACTGTAACATTCACACCGTCAGACAAATCATACACTGGTGCGGTAACACCAGCCAAGGTGCAAGCTGAAAGCTCAAACGGTATCAAGGTTGATACAACCTACACACCTGAGATTGTTCCTGTAACCCCAACAGCAACATCATCTGAATCAACTGACATCCAAGGTGCAACTCAAACAGGTAAACCTGAATTCAAGGGTGGAGCTGTAACTGTTGACGGTGTCGAGAAGACTGTTGAGATTAACGAAGCTGTTCCGGCAACATTTGATGATGGTTCAACAACCAAGACAGTTGATGGTGTTGGGACATATACAGTAGCCGCAGATGGTACAGTAACCTTTGTTCCTGAAAAGTCATTC
>NZ_KV794243.1 GCF_001808705.1 Streptococcus sp. HMSC074B11
AACCACCCGTTAGACGGGTGGTCATGATTTCAAGGCTCGTTTTACTACTATTTGAAGTCAGATAAATTAAATTTTTTCCTAATAACGACATCTCGGAAAAATTGCAGAATGTAGATTAGTCAACATTTTATTAATACTAGTTGTATAGTTCTATCAGAAACAATCAAGAGCGCTAAATTAAATCTGAGTAAGAAATAGTACAGGGAAACTAATACTAAACCTCAGATAACCTCACGGAGGAATATGGTGTGCTATATGCTATAATAGAAAATCTATAACATTTATAAAATGACAAAAAATTAAGCATGAGAATGACATACGAACTGTTTCATTATTGTAAATAATAAGGGGAATCAAAAAAATAAATGATGAGTATAATCTAAACTAAAAATTGGGAATACTAAAGATTAGCACCAAATCTAATGATAAACACGTCTCTGTTAATTAGAGGTTCTGATTTGAGTGAGAATATTTAACGAAATTATGAAAAAAATAAATGGATTACTTGAACGACTGAACATAATGTAAAATAACAAGTAAAAAAATAGAACTATTCTTTAAATATCACTAGTTTGATTCGTATAGAGAGCCAGTAAAGGAATCATCAATCGCGGTTCATCGGTTGGTAAAAACTTTAAATAAAAACTAAAATATGGTAAAATAACGATTGTATAACATTTTGAGGAGACAGTTATGAAGACAAAAACACTTGCACAAGTTGATGGAATTCTTGGAATCATTGTAGGAGCTGTTTTGGCGATCTTACCAGTTGTTATAGTTATGATTGCGGCTATTTCTGACAATGAAGATTTAGCGGGATTTGTTTTGGGAGTTGTTTTCCTTGTTTTTACTTTAGTAAAAATTGCAACTCTTATCCTAGGAATTCTCACTCTTGTCTATTATAAGGATGACAAACGTATCTCACTTGCGCCGTCTATCTTGTTTATCGTTGGATCGGGAGTAGCATTGATTCCATTCTTGGGATGGATCGGTGGAATAATCCTCATCATTGGTGGAGCGCTATACTTGTCGAGCTTAAAACATTTCCAAATTGAAGGATAGTTCTATACATAAAGGGAAGAGTCAAGAAGTCTCTTCTCTTTTTCGATTGATTTTGACTAGCTTTTTTGTGAAAAATTGTGTAAAATAGAATAGATAAACGAGGGAAACCTCGGAAAATAAAAGGAGTATCCATCAAATGGTAAAATTGGTTTTTGCTCGCCACGGTGAGTCTGAATGGAACAAAGCTAACCTTTTCACTGGTTGGGCTGATGTTGATTTGTCTGAAAAAGGAACACAACAAGCGATTGACGCTGGTAAATTGATCAAAGAAGCTGGTATCGAATTTGACCAAGCTTATACTTCAGTATTGAAACGTGCGATCAAAACAACTAACTTGGCTCTTGAAGCATCTGACCAATTGTGGGTTCCAGTTGAAAAATCATGGCGCTTGAACGAACGTCACTACGGTGGTTTGACTGGTAAAAACAAAGCTGAAGCTGCTGAACAATTTGGTGATGAGCAAGTTCACATCTGGCGTCGTTCATACGATGTATTGCCTCCAGCAATGCCTCGTGATGATGAGTACTCAGCTCATACTGACCGTCGTTATGCTTCACTTGATGACTCAGTAATTCCAGATGCTGAAAACTTGAAAGTGACTTTGGAACGTGCCCTTCCATTCTGGGAAGATAAAATCGCTCCAGCTCTTAAAGATGGTAAAAACGTATTCGTAGGAGCACACGGTAACTCAATCCGTGCTCTTGTAAAACACATCAAACAATTGTCAGACGACGAAATCATGGACGTAGAAATCCCTAACTTCCCACCATTGGTATTCGAATTTGACGAAAAATTGAACGTAGTTTCTGAATACTACCTTGGAAAATAAACATCATAAAGCCTAGGATGATTCCTAGGTTTTTGATTTTCGAAACATACAGTCTGAGGTAGAAGAAAACTTGAGCTGAGATTTTGGAAGGCTGAATTCTCAAACTAAGTTTCACCGTTAGTACAAGTGGATATTACTTTGAGAAGTTACCGTTCAAGATTTAAGAATTCAAAAAACAATTAAGCTTGTCAAAGCAGAGGATTCTTGTTATAATAGTTAAGATGGAGGCGTTATGGCACTTAAAAAAGCAAGTCTAGCCTGTGCGGTTTGTGGTTCTAGAAACTATTCGATTAAGATTAGTGGAAATCCAAAACCAACACGCTTAGAAGTAAATAAATTTTGTAAACACTGTGGCAAGTACACCACACACCGAGAAACGAGATAGGAGAAAACGATGCGTTTTATTAAGGACATTTTTAAACTTCTTAAAGAAACAACTTGGCCGACTCGCAAGGAAAGTTGGTTAGATTTTAAATCTATCATGGAATACACTGCTTTCTTTGTAGTGATGATTTATATTTTTGACCAATTGATTGTTAGCGGATTGATTCGTTTTATTAATATTTTTTAAAATAAGCTAAGAAAAAGATCTAGTCGCTGAAATTCTTCAGTTAGGAAAGGAAAAAACATGGATAGTTTTGATAAAGGATGGTTTGTGCTACAAACTTATTCTGGCTACGAAAATAAAGTAAAAGAAAATCTATTGCAGCGTGCACAAACATACAATATGTTAGAAAATATTCTGCGTGTTGAGATTCCTACACAAACAGTGCAAGTGGAAAAAAATGGAAAGAAAAAAGAAATCGAAGAAAATCGCTTTCCAGGTTATGTTCTTGTAGAAATGGTTATGACCGACGAAGCATGGTTTGTTGTACGTAACACACCAAACGTAACAGGATTCGTAGGTTCACACGGAAACAGATCAAAACCAACTCCACTTTTGGAACAAGAAATTCGCGATATTTTAGTTTCTATGGGTCAAACTGTCCAAGAATTTGATATTGATGTCGAAGTTGGTCAAACTGTTCGTATTATTGACGGTGCTTTCGCTGATTACACAGGTAAGATCACAGAAATTGATAACAATAAAGTTAAGATGATTATCTCAATGTTTGGTAATGATACAGTAGCAGAAGTAAATCTTAATCAGATTGCAGAACTTTAACCAAAAAAATTATCAATATAAAATAACAAACAAAGACAATTGTAAAAGAGACAGTTGTCTTTTTTCTCCCTCACTTGTCAGTAT
>NZ_KV794244.1 GCF_001808705.1 Streptococcus sp. HMSC074B11
TTTTCTATCCTGTGATTGCAGGTCCCATTTTTGAAGAGATGATTTATCGTGGATTGGTGATGACCGCTTTGGAAAAAGGGAAAAAATGGGGACTGGATGTGCTTGGTTCTGCTGCTTTATTTGGAATCTTGCATATCAGTAATTATGGTTGGGTCTTGACAGACTTTTTCGTATATATGGGCGGCGGTATTATATTTGCGGTCTTGTTTAGAGTGACAAAGTCTATTTATTGGCCTATTGGA
>NZ_KV794245.1 GCF_001808705.1 Streptococcus sp. HMSC074B11
GAGTCGTTTTAGTTGTGAAAACTAGTTGATGGTAGAATAAATGCTATTTGAAGTATTTGTCTGAAAAGAGTATAATAAAAATGAAAAGAACTTATTTTGTGCTAGAAAGAAAAAATACGGAAACTATATTGCCAAAATAAGTTTTACTAGGGTGATACATAGGCTAATTTGTTAAATAGTAAATACTTAAAAGACGAAATGTAGAAGGAGGGATACCTATGCTAAGTTTTAAAAAAGCTTTAGTTTCGTTTAGTGTTGTTGGATTACTATTAGGAGATTGTTCATCTGTATTAGCTTTTGATAGACTGTACAATTCTGAAAATAGTTTAGATGTTGAATCAGTAAAAACTACGGAAGAAAGTTTTGTTTTTTCAAATCAAGACGTTCTTAAAGCTGCTGAAAAGCTATACAATAGTGGTTTATTTAGTAAAGAACAGTATCAAACTGTGTACGCTGCTTATACTCAACGTTTGGGCATAAAAGGAGAAAACAAAGTAGTGCATCTTGGTGATGGCCTTATGGATGTGTACATAAATAATGTGACTTGGGGTGTGTTAATTAGTATAGGTGGAGCAGCTGCTGGATTATTACTAAGTGCAATTCCTGGATTAAATGCGAAAGCAGCAATTTTAATTGCTGGTGCTGGGGGGGG
>NZ_KV794246.1 GCF_001808705.1 Streptococcus sp. HMSC074B11
ACTGGTGTGCTTGGTTTCGCTGGTGTTGCTTTTGTTACAAATTCTGATAATGGTTTTGTATCTTTAGAACCATCTGTATAGGTTACTACAAGATTTCCTTGATCATCTTTTGTGACCGATTTAATCTTACCATTTTTATCAACTGGAGAATCTTTTGAGATGTTCGCATCATCATTTTTCTTATTGTACTCAAGTTGAAGTTTTTCTTTGATTTTATCTAAGTCATCGTTTGTTACATTGGTTGGATCTGCTACCTCAACTTTATCAGCTGGAGCTGGAGTTGCAATATCGTACTTATCTGTTTGTGATTTAACGATGAATTGAACATATCCTGGTGTCTGAGTTGCATTCGGATTTTTATCTAATGCATTAAAATCTGTATTTGATGGTGCATTATCATTGTCATTAGCAACAACAAAACTTGTCCATCTGTTTGGAGCTGTAAGTGTTGTAACACCCGTCATCTTAATAGTAGCTGTAGCACCTGATACAGTACCATCACCATGCGTAACAGCTGAATTCTCTATTTTTCCAGTTGTAAAACCGTATCTTGCTGTATTATCCTCTCCAATACCACCAGGACCACGTACATACATATCTTTAACAGCAGTATTGTCTGATGATTTAAATGTTAGATCAGTGTTTTCACCTGTATAAACATAGATTTGTTTATTAGCTTGATTTGAGTATGGAAGTTCAACTGTTGGAGCTACGTTTACGAATTCTGATAATGGTTTTTTATCTATAGAACCATCTGTATAAGTTACTACAAGATTTCCATCCGCATCTTTTGCGACTGATTGAATCTTATTAGTTTTATCAGCTGTTGTCCCTTTTTTGTCTGCTAAGTTCGCATCATCGTTGTTTTGAGAGTACTCAAGTTGGACTTTTTCTTTGATTTTAGCTAGCTCAGCTTCGGTTACGTTAGCTGGATCTGCTACAGTAACTTTTTCGGTCGGAGTTGCAATATCATATTTTTGGTTTTGTGGCTTAAGCACGACACGGAATGCGCCTGGGTCAGTTGCAGTTGAGCTACCCACGGCTTTATTCTCAATCAGTGCACCATCTGTATCAGTTGCAGTTGCATATCGCCATCCTAAAGGCAAACCAGCTGGATTTTCTCCCTTAGTTGCTGCAGTTAGTCTGTCTTGTGTCAAACCATCTGTCGCTGCTGGAGTACCTCTATAAGTAATGACTGCTGGTGCATCCGCTGTTGCTGGGGTTTCAGTAGAGATAACATTTGCTTTAAATCCATATTGAGTATTGATAGTATCTGCTTCACCTGCAACAGAAGTAAAGTCTCTGTTACCGCCTTGTTTTACAGTAGCACTTGCAATTTTTCCGCTATCATCTTTAAATTTGATATCGAATGAGTTTTCTTCCCCACCGTATACATAAACTTCTTTATCTGCTTTATTAGAGTAAGGAATCTCTACTGTTGGTGCTACGTTTACAAATTCTGATAATGGTTTTTTATCTATTGAACCATCTGTATAGGTTACTACAAGATTTCCATTCGCATCTTTTGTGATTGATTGAATCTTATTAGTTTTATCAGCTGTTGTACCTTTTTTGCCTGCCAAGTTAGCATCATCGTTGTTTTGAGAGTACTCAAGTTGAACTTTCTCTTTGATTTTAGCAAAGTCATCCTCTGTTATGTTAGATGGATCTGCTACAATAACTTTTTGGGTTGGAGTTGCAATATCATATTTTTGATTTTGCGCCTTAAGCACGACACGGAATGCACCTGGATCAGTTGCGTTTGTACCACCTACTGCTCCATTCTCAATATATGCACCATCTGTGTCAGTTGCAGTTGCATAACGCCATCCCAAAGGCAAACCTGCTGGATTTTCTCCTTTAGTTGCTGCAGTTAGTCTATCTTGGGTCAAACCATCTGTCGCTGCTGGGGTACCTCTATAAGTGATTACCGCAGGTGCGTCTGCTGTTGCTGGTGTTTCAGTAGTGATAACATTTGCTTTAAATCCATATTGAGTGTTGATGGTATTTGCTTCACCTGCAACATCGGCAAACACTCTGTTACCACCTTGTTTTACAGTAGCACTTGCAATTTTTCCGCTATCATCTTTAAATTTGATATCGAATGAGTTTTCTTCCCCACCGTATACATAAACTTCTTTATCTGCTTTATTAGAGTAAGGAATCTCTACTGTTGGCGCTACTAGTGGTGCTGCTGGGGTTGCAACTTTCGGATCACTTGCGTCTGATGTGTTTCTTGATGCGTCTGTTGCTTTAGCTGTTACATTTCCTGCTGGAATGTTAACTGTTGGAGTGACCGTTGCTTTACCATTGCTTCCAGCTGTTGCTTCACCAATCTTGTTGTTATCTTTATCGTAGAGAGCTACTGTTGAACCTTTTTCTGCAGTCACTTCAACCGGAGTCTTAGTGCCTGCTTTTCCTGTTAGGTCTGTGTTCACAACTGGTTTATCTGGAGCTGTGGTGTCTTTTGCAGGTGTAACTAAGTATGCCGCAGAAATCTTATCTGTTGATTTATCAGGATAAGTAATAGTAACATTACCCTTTTCATCCGCAACGTATGTTGTTCCTTGTGGAAGCGCAGTATTCGCGTCTCCAACCGCTTTTGCAATAGCTGCCTTCTCAGTTTCACTTACATTGTTAGGATCAGCAACTTCGATCTTGTTAGTGATAACAGCTGGTGTGTACTTTTTAGAAGTCTCAAGCACTGTAATCGTAAGATTTCTCGTTACTACTTTCCCATTTTTATTTTTAACAGCATAGGTAGCAGTGGAACTACCTGCAGACTGCGTCATATCAACATTACCACTATAGTATGCCTTACGCTGTCTATAAGTTGATGAGCCTGCTGTATCTAGGAAACCACCATTACGATCATTCGTATATGCTAGTCCTTTTGCCAAATAAGGATTATTAGGAATCCAAAATTTTTCAATTGACGGTGATCCTGCTGCTTGAATTGTTACATTGACAGGATCACCCGGGTAAACTGTAAGATGTGACTCGGTAACCAAAAGTTGAGTGTAGTTATCACCACTAACTCCTCCACCTACATAGGTCAACTGTGTTTTTGTAACTGTAATCGGTGCACTCTTAGCTGACTCACTTCCACCTGCTGGTGTTGAGGTAGCGGTAATCTCTCCTTCTGGAAGGCTGTTAGTTGGAGTGATTGTTGCTACACCTTGGTCGTTTGCTACTGCTTCACCAATCACAACACCATCATTATTATAAAGTTTTACAGTTGAGCCTGCTGTTGCTTTTACAGTTACATCAGCTGGTGTACTTGCTTTCCCATCAAGATTTGAAGTGATTTCTGGAGCCTGACCTGCTGGTGCAACAGGTTTTGGTGTTTCCCCTTCAACTTCAAAGGTAATTGTCACTTCTTGTGGAGTTTGGTTATAATGAGCTGGGTAAGTAACTACTACGGTTTTAGTATAAGTACCTGCTTGTGTAGCTGTTGGAGCTTGCCCGTCTTTCCATGCAAATGTTGTTGCACCACGGTAGTTATTTGGAAATTCTGGAGTTCCAGCTTTATTGGTTACATAAGTAGCTGGGTTCGCATCAAAACTTCCACCAACTTTTGCAGTGTATTTTTCTTTGACTGCTACTGCTTGGAATTTTGAACTTTCATTATCAATGAAGTTATCCGCATAACCAGTCATAATATTCGTTTTTCCACCAATACCAGCTGTTCCTTGCAATCCGGCTGTATAGTCTAAAGGCTTAGATTTGTCAATAATTGGAGTATCAAAAGTGATCGTCCAACTTGGGTTTTTAGCAATTCCACCTGCTACGTCAGCTGTCAGCATGTACAACGCTTGTGAACTTTCTGACGCTTGTTGCGCTGCTTCTGCCTCTTTCCCCTTAATGGCAGGATTACCAATACCTGTGTATAACTTCTTCAGTTCCTTAGTCATTTCAGAACCAGTATAGGTATTCATTTTACCTTTGGCACCCATTACGTAAGCACCATCATTATCTTTCCAATAACGACGATCACTCATGGTATTTCCATTTTTATCCGTTTGCAACACTCTCCAGTTAGTCGGAGTCCCTACAGAATCTTTTGGAACAGTAAAATAAGAATAACCACTAGCTTGGTTTCCCACGCGACCACCATTTACAACAACTGTCCAGTGGATTGCATTTTGGGCATTATCCACTTCATAGTTCATCTTAATGAAGCCTTCAGAATCTGGTTTGTTAGAATAATCAAGATTTTGTGCACCATCTGACGCACGTGTTTCAGTTGATGCTGAACGTGTTTCTGCTAGTGCTCTGCCTCGACGTGTTCTAACGACCTGAGAACCATCTTTGATCGTTTGTGCTGCTGTTAAGTTTGCTCTTGAACCATCTGCAAAAGTCACAACTACTGATCCGTCTGCTTGGACTTGAACATCAGTCGCTGTAGGGTTTACCGCTTTAACAGCTGCTACAACTTTTGCTTTTTCTTCATCAGTAAGTGCTGATGGATCATAAACAACCGTCACTTCTGGCGCTTGGATGCTATCTGCTTCCTTAGCTTTTTCAGTCGCAACTACTGGTTCTTCTTTAGAATTTTGAGTAGTTTCAACTGCTTTTTCAGTTTTCCCTTCAGTAACTACTGTAGCTGGAGCCACTGGTGATGATGGAGCTACTTCTACAGCTGGTGCTGCATAAGTACCATTTCCTTCATCTGCAGTTGACTTAGTTGTTCCCGTAGTAGAATCAGCTTCCGGCTTAGGTCCTACTGTATCTGCTTTGACTGATGGAGCTACCAAAGTTGCCCCAACTGCAAAGACAAGCGAACAACCAAATAGGAAATGCTTCCCTTTTTTGATCATTCGCCAGTTTTTCTGTTCTGCATTTTTACGATTAAAATACATGAATCTTTTCTCCTAATTTTAAAATTATAGCATGTCTTTAACATACAATATAAATTATAAAACAAAGATTCATTTTAGTCAATCATTTCGAATTATATATTTAAAAATTCTTTTCATACAAAAAAATTCTAAAATGACGATTTTTCTTTTAAAATACAATATAACAAATACAGGCATATTCTTTGTTTTTTGATTTACTTGTGATATAATAACTAACATCTCTAAAAATATGATTTTTGTTTGTTATAATCAATTTTATTACAGGAGGAATAATTTATGAGAGCCCTATTAACTCAAAAAGAACAAAGGCAATTAAGAATTTTAGAATATTTATTTGAAAATTCAGACTGGATCCACCTGGATCCCCTGGCAGAAGCCCTAGACATCAACACTCGTATCATCAAAAGTGACATCAAGGAGATGCGCGAAGTTCTCTCTTGCTTCGAAATCCAATCTTCAACAGCTGGTATCAGACTCGCCAATAATAACAATTTAGGCGTTGAACGAATTTACCGCCACATTTTACAAGATTCTTCTAACTTCCAAGTTTTGAGAGCATTCTTTTTATTAGAAGAACCATTTACCTATGAACATCTAGCTCAAACTCTTGATGTTTCGCTTCCTGCACTTCGAAAAAAGGTTGCTGAGATTAATCATACCTTGCAAAATAAATACCGCTTCAAACTCAAGGTCACTCCAATCTCTATCATTGGAGACGAAAAAGACATCCGTTTCTTTTTTGCCCAGTATTTCCATGAAGCCTATGGTTACTTCAAATGGCCATTTACTGATTCTAAGAAAGACATTGAAGAATTTGTTGCTTTCTTTCTTAAAATGACAGGATTTCCTGCCAATTATGCCAACTTGTTGCAGCTAGAAACACAAATAGCTGTTAATTTGCACCGATTTAAGATCGGTGCAACCATCCAAACAACGAGCGATTCTACAAATGATCTTCCTTTATATGATCAACTGCCAGAGTTCCAAGATCAACTCGAACCATTGGCTAAGCGTCTGAATATCGAGGTTAACCGTCATACCTTAGAACAAATCTTTGATTCTTATACTCAAAAAGGAATCTTCTTTACTGTTGAAGATTTTCTAGCCGCCCGTTCAGATGATAAGGAAGTTAACCACTCTTACCACGCTGCCCGAGATGTCCTCGATAATTTGACTCGTGAATTTGGAATTCACTTTACAAATACAGACGAGCTAGTCTGGCACCTACACAATACCGCTCTTCTTGAACGTCAAGAAATCAACTCAGAATCCATCATTTCTCATAATAAATCCTATACGCTCAAAAAAATCAAGAAATTCTTCCCTGAATTTTACGAAGCAGCTGTTTTCGAAATGATGCGTTATAAGTCTAGCTTGGGACAAAAAGAACTGGCACACGCTGTCGTCCATCTGGTTTACACTCTCTTGACTCACGCTTCAGATTTGATGGAACAACTGTTAGAATCTCAGAATAAGGTTCGTGTCCTTTTTTTGAGTGAATTTGACTTTGCTCATCCTCGGGCCCTCATCTCTCTCTATAAATACTACACTTCTAAAAATATCCAGTTTGAAACATGGGACAAGGCTACATTGAATGTTGATGAGATTATGGAGGCTGGATATGATGCCATTTTAACCAACTTTGATGTCGAAGGTTTAAAACATCCAAAACTAATCAATATTGGACGTATGCCCCAGCTTCAAGTTATTAGCGAACTGAACACCATCTCGCTTGGTGATCTTTAAAATTACCTTTTTTTGAAAGAATAATCATTTACAGTTTTATTTATATATGAGCACTCAGCTTAACGATACAAAACGAAAAAGCTAGAATTCTGAATATCAGAAAACTAGCTTTTTTTGTTTATTTTTTTATTCTACCAAAGAATTCCCTTATAGGATAACAGAAGGGCAAGGAATAATAATCCATAGAAAAATATAAAGAGCCACTTTGATTATCCTTCCAAAATGACAGCATAAATGCTAATACAATTCCTATAACGAGATACATTTCTTCCTCCTTTAATGATTCTATTTTATCATCATTATCCACATAAAAAAGAGGATCTAAGATCCCCTTATCCTTCTATCCTACTCTCTGCATCTGCCACCACTTGAGCAAGACTGGTTTGGCTCAGCTCCTGCTCCATGGCTAGCTGAATCTTTTGTAATTTCTCATCTAAAACCCCATGGATGTTAGCTCCTACTGGACAGGCTGGATTGGGATTATCATGAAAACTAAAGAGTTGTCCAGTTTTTCCAAGGCATTCGACCGCTTGATAAATATCCAAAAGACTGATATCCTCAAGATTTTTGATAATCTCTGCCCCTCCAGTTCCACGCGCGACTGAGATCAACTCTGCCTTTTTCAGTTGGGACAAGTTTTTACGGATAATAACTGGATTGACTCCAACACTACTAGCTAGAAAATCACTAGTCACCTTGCTTTCCTTCCCTTTTAGGGCAATAATGATCAACATATGGGTCGCGATGGTAAATCGACTTGAAATTTGCATCCTCTTCTCCTTTTTTCATCAGATTAGTTCCTTCTTTTCTTAAGTTTATTATATCTCTTCTAGTTGTAATGTCAAGAGTTACCACTAAGCCAGTCGTTCAATTCAACATCATGTCCTTGACTCTGAGCGATTTCGTGCAACAAGTCCTGATTGTGGGTATGGTGAATCCCATTAACTAAGCTTTCATAATAAACTTGGTAGTAGGGTAATTGTAAGTCTTTGGCTAGCTGTAATTCTGCCTCAATATCATAATCGACACGACGAAAATCAGCATCTTTTAAACCTTTTTCGTCAAATTCTAAGATCATGTATTGGGCCCGCAAGTCTTTGCGTAAATTCTCAGATAAAAAGAAGGGTTGTCCAATCGAACCTGGATTCAGGATAAGCTGGCCAGCCACTACCATAACGAAGAAACTGCTGATGGATATGACCATAAATGGCAATATCGCAATCTGGATTGGTGACAAGACGATCAAAATCCTCTTGCTTACCAAGGTGAATCAATTCTCGCCCCCAGTTTTTATCAGGCAAGTGATGACTAATCCCTAGCTTCAGATCTCCAAACTGACGGTGCACTTGCAAAGGATAGTCTTGCAGTGCCTCAATCTCCTTGATGCTGATTTCTTCCATAATATACTGACACTGGCGCAAGAGGTAGCGATGGCTCGGTCTGCTTTCATCTAACTTGCGATGACAGGCTCGCCAAAGACTATCTTCCCAATTGCCCAGAACTCTAAGAGTAATGGGTAAAGTGTCCAATATCTGAAGAATATTTTTTCGTCCTGTTCCAGGCATGAGGATATCTCCTAAGAGCCAATACTCATCAACCCCCGCCTTCTGGGCATCTGCCAGAACAGCCTCTAAGGCTGTTGTATTGCCATGTATATCTGATAATACTGCGATTTTTGTCATATCTATTCCTCTTAGCTTTTCTATTTTTATTATAACAAACTCCAAGTCAAAGTCAAAAAGCATCTATCTTCTTCCTATCGTTTTTTACTTTACTTTTTTAGTGAAAAGGATTACAATGAAGGTAATAAGAATGAGGAGGTTTTTGCTATGACACAACGTTATGAAAATATCATGGTAGCAGTTGACGGTTCTAAGGAAGCCGACTTGGCTTTCATCAAAGGAGTTCATTCAGCACTGCGTAACCAAGCGAAACTAACTATTGCTCATGTCATTGACACACGTGCTCTTCAAAGCATCTCAACATTTGATGCCGAAGTTTACGAAGAGTTACAAGTCGAGGCCAACGATTTGATGGCAGAATACGAAAAGCGTGCAAGAGATGCTGGTCTCACAGACATAAAAGTTGTTATTGAGATGGGTAACCCTAAAACTCTCTTAGCTAAAACAATTCCAGACAAAGAAAAGGTTGATTTGATTTTGGTTGGAGCAACAGGGCTCAATGCTTTCGAGCGCCTGCTAGTTGGTTCTTCATCAGAATATATCCTACGCCATACCAGCGTTGACCTTCTCGTCGTTAGAGATAAGGACAAAACTTTGTAATAAAAAAGAAATGAGGTTGGGATTTTTCTCCTAACCTCATTTTTTTCATAAATTGTTGATGCAGTAGTTGGAGCCAGGAAATCAAAAAAGCATTCAAGGCTTCCTTTTCTATCGCCTATTTCTTATCGGCTCTTTCCTTGTGGCGTTCATAGGCCTTTATCTGACGCTCAATCTCCTTTTTAATGGCTGGTTCTGGAGCATATCTCTCCTCCCAGTCATCTGGTTTTAGGATTTTGTGAGTAACTGGGTCAAAATGAGCTTTTCCATCTGGAAACATTTTACCCATATTGGCTTGATGGACAATATCAAAAATCCGCTCTGGATCCACCCCCATCAAAACAAAGCTACCATAGGTGAAATACAAGGTATCAATTAAAGCATCTACTTGCCCTACCAAATCTTGCTTAGCAGGTGTTTTCTTAGCAACTTTCTGTGCTGCTTGATCCAGCGCTTGGTGTAACTGTCCAACTGCCCGTTCGAAGTCTTCTTCAGAAGAGCTAGCAGCTCGAACAAACTCGACCAGTTCTTCTATCTTAAATCCCGCTCTATGGGTAGCACCTTCTAAATCCCAAGCTTGTGGCTCTTCTTGAGTTCGTTCATCCATCATGTGGTGGAAGGTTTTGACCTTATTGAAATGATAGTCACGGCTGACAAAGACTTTCTCTGAAGCCAAAACACCAAAGTGTTCCAAGGCCTTGTGAATCCCATCTTGCTGGTTGCTGGTTGTGATATGCTTCGCCACTTCCTTGACACTGCTACTACCATTGCCCATAGCGACTGACATCCCAACACCCGCCAACATCTCTAGGTCATTGTCCGAGTCACCAAAGGCCATGACTTGATTGAGATCAAAACCATACTCTTTTCCGACTCGGCGAATGCCTTCTAGCTTGGAATTTCCTTGATTGATGACATCGGCTGCAAAAGGATTACTACGAGTTAATTTCAAGTCTTTAAAATCAGCTGCTGCTTTCTCAGATTCTTCTGGCGTCATTAGCATCAAAACTTGATAAATGGGCTGATTCATCAAGTGAAGCAAGTCCTCTTCCTTCTGAGGAACAATCTTACTCACCATTCGATTAAAGGAATGACTAACTGTACGAGTCAACATAGAGGGGACAAAGCGACTCACCCTTTGAGAAAAAGAACCTAGGCCAAAAGACATGATTTTCGAACCCAGCATGGCATCCTTGGTCCCTAGAGCAATCTCCTTGCCCTCTTTTTTGGCATAGGTGATCAACTGCCGTAAATGAGACTTGGAAAGAGGACTTGTAAACAAGACTCTGTTTTTATTAAAGATATATTGGCCGTTATAGGTTACGGCAAAATCCAAATCTAAATCTTCCATTAAATCCTTAACAAAAAAAGGTCCTCGCCCTGTCGCTACTCCAACAAGCACCCCCTGGTCCTTCACAATCTTAATCGCGTCCTTAGTGGATTTCAAAACACTCTTGCGATCGTTGACTAGTGTTCCATCGATATCAAAAAAAACAGCTTTGACTTCCATCCTACCTCATTCTCCCCTTTTGTGATACAATGATTATACCACATTTCAGAAAGAGTGAGTAAATCATGCCTAAGAAAATCCTTGTTTTACATACGGGTGGTACTATTTCCATGCAAGCCGATGACTCTGGCGCTGTTGTAACTAGCCAAGAAAACCCTATGAATCATGTATCCAATCCACTTGGAGGAGTTGAAGTCCACGCGCTCGACTTTTTTAATCTGCCAAGTCCCCATATTAAACCCAAGCATATGCTGGCCCTCTATCAAAAAATCAAAGAGGAGGCTGATCATTATGAAGGTTTCGTGATTACACATGGGACAGATACCTTGGAAGAAACTGCCTATTTCCTCGATACCATGGAGGTTCCTCATAAACCGATCGTACTAACAGGTGCCATGCGTAGTTCCAACGAACTCGGAAGCGATGGTGTCTACAATTATCTCAGTGCCCTACGCGTAGCGAGTGACGATAAGGCTGCTGATAAGGGGGTCTTGGTCGTGATGAATGATGAAATCCACGCTGCTAAGTATGTGACCAAGACGCACACGACAAATGTTAGTACCTTTCAAACGCCGACCCACGGCCCTCTTGGGCTCATCATGAAATACGAGATTCTCTACTTCAAAACAGCTGAACCCCGTGTTCGTTTTGACCTTGATAGGATCCAGGGCTTGGTTCCAATTATTCCAGTCTATGCTGGTATGACAGAAGAACTCCTTGATTTGCTTCCTGTTGACCAGCTAGATGGTCTTATTATCCAGGCCTTTGGTGCTGGAAATGTTCCCAAGGAAACATCACAAAAATTGAACGCCCTTATCCAAGAAGGACTCCCAATCGCCTTGGTTTCTCGTTGTTTTAACGGGATTGCTGAACCTGTTTATGCCTATGAAGGGGGTGGCGTTTGTCTACAAAATGCTGGTATCTTCTTTGTCAAAGAGCTAAACGCTCAAAAGGCCCGTCTCAAACTCCTCATTGCTATCAATGCTGGCCTTACAGGGGATGAATTACGAGCCTATATGGAAGGATAATACTCTTCGAAAATCAAATTCAAACCTCGTCAACGTCGCCTTGCCGTAGGTATGGTTACTGACTTCGTCAGTTTCATCTACAACCTCAAAGCAGTGCTTTGAGCAACCTGCGGCTAGTTTCCTAGTTTGCTCTTTGATTTTCATTGAGTATAAAAAAGTGGTGAAATAGAAATTACTAGGTCAAGTCTTGTTTTCTAGTCACCCCCGCAAGCCTTCTACCATCAACTTGATGCTTGAACCATTGACCAAAAAGTTTTTACTACTAAAAAGCGAGAGTGGGACAGAAATCGGTAATTCGTTAGAATTCGATTTCGTCGTCCCACCTCCGCACAGTTGAGTAGGGCTGTAAAAGCTGATGAAATCAGCGTAGTAGAGCCCACTCAACCACTGCGTCTTGCTCGACAATCCAAAGACAATTGAGAGGCTAGGACTTTTGTCCCAGCCTCTTCTTGTTAATCTTTACGAGTTGAATGACGTTCTACCAAACCATGTGGCAAAAGAACTTCACGCTCTTCTAACTCTTCCTTATGCATAATCTTCGTCAACATACGCATACTAATAGCACCAAGATCATACAAAGGTTGCGCAATGGTGGTTAGGTTTGGACGAGTATAGCGCGCGATTTGTGAATCATCACTGGTGATAATTTCAAAGTCTTCCGGTACAGAAACTCCCTTGTCAGCAAGTCCGTTCAAAACACCTGCCGCTAATTCATCACCTGTTACAATCGCTGCTGTTGCTTTAGAAGAAATCAAGCGTTCTGCCAAGGCATAACCATCATCATAACGGTATTTTGATTCAAAAACAAGACCTTCACTGTAGTTAATTCCCGCTTCTTTCAAAGCATCTTTGTAACCAGCCAAGCGAATCTTGCCATTAATATCATCCACTAATGGTCCACTAACGAAGGCAATTTTTTTATTTCGTTTCAAGAGATGGCGGACTGCATCAACAGTAGCATGTTTATAGTCAATATTGACACTTGGAAGTTGGTGTTCTATGTCCACTGTTCCTGCAAGAACCACAGGTGTGCGTGAGCGTGAAAACTCTGAGCGAATCTTCTCAGTTAAATGATAACCCATGAAGATAACGCCATCCACCTGTTTAGAAAAGAGAGTATTGACCACAGATACTTCCTTTTCATCATCCTCATCACTGTTAGCAAGGACGATGTTGTATTTGTACATTTCCGCGATATCGTCAATCCCTTTAGCAAGGGTAGAGAAATAAGTGTTTGTGATATCTGGAATAACAACTCCAACTGTTGTTGTTTTCTTGCTTGCTAGACCACGAGCTACTGCATTAGGGCGGTAGTCAAGGCGATCAATGACCTCTAGAACTTTCTTACGGGTGTTTTCCTTGACATTCTTATTGCCATTGACAACACGACTGACAGTCGCCATTGACACTCCCGCTTCTCGGGCAACGTCATAAATTGTTACTGTATCATCTGTGTTCATTCCGTTTCCTTTCTACTTTGAAAATTTTGTTTTCATGATTCTACTGTTCTCATTTTACCACTAATTGTAAGCATTTTCAAGCATTTGATGAAGATTCGTTGAAAAAATTTCAAAATCATTCCCATCTTTTTAAAGGTAGTTGACTTTTCTTGATTTTTCTAGCAGTTTGCAGTATGATAATAAAAAAATCAATTAGGAGATAGGGATGGCTTTTACAGATTCTCATAGACGATGCGCTAGTTTCGGTGTAGTGACCAATTTACCCGACGATGTTATCGATTCAATCTGGTATATAATCGATCATTTTTTAAAGCATGTTTTTGATCTAGAAGATGAATTGGAATTTCGGCTTTTGAATAATGAAGGCTCCATCACTTTTCGTTTTTCTAGTCAACATCTTCCAACAACGATTGACTTTGACTTCAACCATCCCTTTGACCCACTCTATCCACCTAAAGTTCTGGTGCTAGATATGGATGGGAAGGAAACCATTCTCCTACCAGAAGAAAATGACCTATTTTAAAAACTCTAGCTTCCCCTATCTACTTAGGAAACTAGAGTTTTCTTTTTGCTAATAAATAGAACGACTGACTACTATACCACTTGGTTTGGTATATTCTAAATCAAGATAATCCTGATAAGTTCCTGGGACGATAAATCCTTGGGGGCTGAGAATGTCTGTTCCAGCTTTACCCACGATAGAGTCAGCCAATAAGACACAATTTGTACTGAGAACAAAATAGGTCTTAAACTTAGACGAACTAAACTTATAAAGAGCGGCATCAGCCTCGTGTTTCAGCTGATAAGAGTAGGTATGCTTGATTTCTCCTTCTCTTCTTTTCATGAGTTGAGAACTTGGTTCCCAAGGAATTAAGAGTTCTTCAATTTCTCTCAGTTGTTCCTCGATTGCTTCTTTCTGTTGTTCAGACAAGCTTAAGCCATAGACAAAGAGAGTTTTCTGGCTTTCTCTCTTACAGAGTTCGATATACTTTTCTCGATTAGCCTTAAATAGAACCCCATCCCCAATCATCCCAAATAAACGCTCCGAGTGCGGATCATAAGAACCATAGGAAATAACCTGACCTTGATAGCAGATATCCACATGCCCCATGGCTAAAAAGAAAGAGGATTCTGAAGTATGGATAAAAATTTCCATATCAACTGTCTGGTCATTTTTTCTCTCTGAATGTACTTTCCCTTCTTCGGACTCATGATTAGAAAACCATTTATTCAATCGACGTAGGGTATTGATAGGAATTAGAGCTGTTACAAAAATGGGCAGGGTCATTCGTATCTTCCGCTTAAGCCTAGGATTACGGATTCCTTTTTCAAAAAAGAAACCATCTCTGAGACTACTTGCCCCTAACATCAGTAAGTAAAAACCAAGTAAGAGCAATTCAAAATTTGTTGCGTCATGAAAAGGGGAGATACTATAGAGACCAAATCCCATCATCCACAAAGCATCAAATAAGTAATTGAGCCTCGGATGGATATGATTATTTCGGTAAGTCAACCAGGTAATCAGGCTAATCAAACCTGTAAACAATTGATAACTTCCAATAGCAATGACTAAGACATAGAGGGCTATCCCTTGCAGGATGACTGAATCAAATAGAATGACAGCAAGTCCTAACTTGGCTACGGTTACAAAAATATTTTCTCTACGGGACTTTTCCTGAAACCATCGTGTCAATAAATGCCAAACAGTCGACAAGGAAAAGTAGGCCATCAAGAGTTGATAACCAAGCCTCGGTACAATCTGTCCAAAACAAATCAAGAGAAGACCGAGGATAATAGCTAGCATTCCTTCCCCTAGACTTTTCCATTTACTATAAGTTTCGAAAAACTTAGGCATTTTCTTTCTCCAATTGACGATACAAGTGGCGAATCGGTTGTTTCAGTGTTGGATGGATGAAATGAGGTGCAATTTCCTGCAGAGACTCTAAGACAAAGAGGCGCTCAGCGATATAAGGATGGGGCAAGATAAGGTTGTCTGTATAGATGATCTGGTCCTCTACAAAAAGCAAATCCAGGTCAATCAATCGAGGTCCCCAATGAACCTCTCTGACCCGTCCCATTTCTGATTCAATCTCTAACAAGGTTTCTAACAAGATTGGAGCTGGCAACCAGGTTTCCACTTCAATGACTTGATTGGCAAAGCTATCCTGCTCCACACCACCCCAAGGCTCGGTCGTTAAGACACTAGACTCTTTGAGAATATGGATACCACGAGCTTTCATTTGGTCAATAGCTTGCTTGAGATTAGCCGCCTTATCCCCCATATTGCTTCCTAAAGCGATAAAGGCACACTGTTTGCGACGGTGGATGGTTACTGAACAAGTATCCAGCGGTAGATGGATAGGTGCCCAAGGTTTTTTTAGTTCCAGCTCAATCTCTTGAACGAGAGGGTAGGTCTCAAAAGTACGCTCTACTAGTTTGTAGGCTACTGTTTCAATCAAATCTTCAGTATTTTCCTGAAACCATGTCGTCCATTGCTGGCAAAGTTCTCCGTAATGGACAGAAGCAGTTAAATCCAAGTCTGTCGCAGCCTTGGTCATATCATAGGATAGGGTGGCTGAAACGACAAACTTCTGCCCCAGTTCCTTCTCACTAGGAAAAAGTCCATGAAAGGCGAAAATTTCTAGGTCTTTAATTCGCAGTTGATCCATAACTAGTCCTTTCTAGAAAAATCCGCCCAAAGCGGATTCTTTTTATACTCAATGAAAATCAAAGTGCAAACTAGGAAGCTAGCCGCAGGCTGCTCAAAACACTGTTTTGAGGTTGCAGATGGAAGCTGACGTGGTTTGAATTTGATTTTCGAAGAGTATTATAGTCCCATTAAACGATAAGCCTGATCACGAAGATCCTTATCTGTCTCAAATAGACCACGAGCTACTGTTGTCAAGGTTGCAGTTCCGGGTTTTCGAACACCGCGCATACTCATACACATATGTTCTGCTTCAATGACAACGAAGGCTCCCTTGGCTCCCAAATACTCCATCAAGGCATCAGCCACTTCGATATTCAAACGCTCTTGAATCTGTGGCTTTTTAGAGTAGACTTCCACCGTACGAGCTAACTTTGATAAGCCTGCTACACGCCCATCAGGAATGTAGGCAATATGAGCTCGACCATAAAATGGTAAAAAGTGGTGTTCACACATGGTGTGGAAAAAGATATCCTTTTCCACTACCATATTGTCATCGATAATCTCAAAAGATTTTGACAGGTGCTCTTCAGCAGTTTGCCCAAGACCTGAAAAAATCTCTTGGTACATACGAGCGACACGGGCTGGTGTTTCCTGCAAGCCTTCGCGATTTGCATCCTCACCAACTGCCTCGATAATCATTTTTACAGCTTCTTCAATTTTTTGTGTATCCATTCTAATTTTTCCTCTCCATTAGGTAGGTTCTCACTTGGGCTAAAAAGTATAATGAGCCCGTGATAATCCTAACTGTTTTTTTCTCTTCATTTTCTGATAATTTTTTGTCTAGAAATTCCTGCCAACTTTGGTAGTTGAGATTTCTAGAATCAGCCATCTCTTTCAAGACTTTTTCATCCGTCGCCCGACTATCGTCAAAATGTGTTAGAGTAAGCTTCGCATCTGGAACTGTTTTCAACAAGTCCAACATATCCTCTAAAGCTTTGGTTTTAATGCAAGTAAAGAGGATTTCCTTATGATAATCAGTAAATCGTTCTTCCAGAGTAGCTAACAAAGCCTTGATGGCATGGGGATTGTGGGCCCCATCCAAAATCATCAAGGGTTCCCTAGAAACAACTTCCAAACGTCCAGGCCAACTTGTTCCCTCTAAGGCTTGAGCCACTATATCATTTTCTGGCAATTCTCGCCCAGTCTCTTGACAAAAGGTATCCAACAAGGCAAGTGCCATCCCAGCATTCTCTACCTGGTGCAAACCAAGCAGGCCTGTCTGGAAGCGACCTTGTCTAAGTGGGCTTGTATAGTCAAAGACTTCGCCAGTCCCCACACTCACTTGATGACTGACTTGATAATCTTTCCCGTAGATGATTCTAGGAGCATCTTTTCCTGCTGCTACACGGTCGATAACAGCTAAAGCTTCTGGGGCAATGTGACCGGTCACCAAAGGAATCCCCTGTTTAATAATACCTGCTTTCTGCTCCGCGATGGCTTCTAGAGTGTTCCCCAGAAGAGCTACGTGATCCAGTCCAATGGTCGTAATACCTGTTAAGGTAGGCTGACAAACATTGGTACTATCCAAAAGTCCACCCATACCTACTTCCATAATGGCCACATCGACTTGCTCAGAAGCAAAATAGTCATAGGCTATAGCAGTGATAATCTCAAACTCTGTCGTCCCCTGCAAATCATGAGCATGCTCCCCCTCAAGTAGTGAGCGATAGGCTACCATCAAGGCCTCTAATCTTGCTTCTGGGATAGATTCCTCATTAATGGCAATCTGATCGGTATAATGAATCAGATAGGGTGAGCTAAAGACTCCAACTCTTAGCCCCATCTTTTCTAGCATATTTTTCAAAAAAGCAATGGTCGAACCCTTGCCATTGGTTCCTCCGATATGGATGACTTTGAGTTTGAGATGGGGATTTCCGCGCAAAGCTAACAGTTCCACCATTCGTTCCAAGCCAAAATGCGGTTGATCCGTCCGGTAGTTAGCAATCCACTGATTGTTTTCAATTTCTTTCATCTTATTTATATTGTTTTAAATCTAAATTTTCCGCTTCATCAGCCAATCGAATGGCTGATGCAATTTCAACTGCCATCTTGTGACTGGCTACGTCATGCACGCGCACCACTTCCACACCCTGTCTCGCAGCGATACTGGTTACATGAGCCGAAGCCGTGTCCCTATTGCGGAAACCAAGTTCTGTCTCAGGATTGACTTCAAAGCCATTTTCTTCAAGGATATTGATGACAAACCGCTTACGCGACACTCCAAGAAAGATTGGATAGCCCTTCTGATGTAGTTTATCCAGATCCCGTAAAAGAAGCAAATTTTCTTTCTTGGTCAGACCAAAGCCGATTCCTGGATCCAACAGGATATTTTCTTGTGCGATTCCAGCTTCGTCCGCTCTCGATAGGGCTCTGTCAAAGAAAGCCTCCATCAAGTCTTCAATTGGCATTTTTTCAAAGTCAGCTAACTCTTTTTCTGTAAAGGTTTGACCAAAACCAAAATGAGGGAAGATGAGCGAGCTAGGGTGCTGAGGTCGCGCCATGACTGGATTAAACATAATGACTACTTTCGCACCAGCCTTAGCAACCACATGGGCCATTTTCTCATCACCCATAAGACCAGTGATATCATTGACTAGATTGGCACCAGCAGCCAAAGCAGCCTCTGCCACCTGACTCTTCCGAGTATCAATAGAGATGAGGACATCACTTTCCTTGCGAATCGCTTTAATCACTGGAACAACACGCTGGATTTCCTCTTCTATCTCAACATAGCTACTTCCCGGCCGAGGCCGAGTCGATTCTCCGCCGATATCTAGCATACTAGCCCCTTCTGCTATCAATTTACGAGCCTGCTGGAGCGCCTGCTCAAGAGCAAAAAATTGACCACCATCCGAAAAGGAATCTGGGGTTACATTGATAATTCCACAGATGGATGTCTTGTCTTGCTTTTCTCCCTTTTTCATGATATCACCCTCAAATTTCATAATGATTCGTATTCCTCTATTTTACTGTTTTTTTGGATTCTGTCCAATTATCCCTCTACTTCTAAATATCTCACCAGAGTGTGCAAAAAAAGGAGAACCGAAGTTCTCCTTTTTTTATATTCTTATTTGTCTGTAAGAGCAGCCAATCCTGGAAGTTCTTTACCTTCAAGGAGTTCCATAGATGCACCACCACCAGTAGAGATCCATGAGAATTTGTCTGCACGACCAAGGTTGATAGCTGCAGCAGCTGAGTCACCACCACCGATGATTGATTTAACGCCAGGTTGTTTTACGATAGCGTCCATAACACCGATTGTACCAGCTTGGAAGTCAGGGTTTTCAAACACACCCATAGGTCCGTTCCAAACAACTGTTTTCGCACCTGTCAATTCTTGGTCGAATTTAGCAATTGATTTAGGTCCGATATCAAGACCAAGGAATCCTGGGTCTACTGCTTCACCTTCAGTGTCTTTCACTTCAGTGTAGTCAGCAAATGCGTTTGCTTCTTTTGAGTCAACTGGCAAGATCAATTTGCCGTTTGATTTTTCAAGAAGAGCTTTCGCCACATCCAATTTGTCTTCTTCTACAAGTGAGTTACCGATTTCGATACCTTGAGCTTTGTAGAATGTGTAAGTCATACCACCACCGATAAGAACTTTATCAGCTTTGGCAAGAAGGTTTTCGATAACACCAATCTTATCAGATACTTTAGACCCACCAAGGATAGCTACGAATGGACGTTCTGGAGCTTCAACTGCTTCTTTGATGTAGGCAATTTCGTTTTCAAGAAGGAAACCAGCAACTGCTTTATCAACGTTTGCTGAGATACCAACGTTAGATGCGTGTGCACGGTGAGCAGTACCGAATGCATCGTTTACGAAGATACCATCTCCAAGTGATGCCCAGTATTTACCAAGTTCAGGATCGTTTTTAGATTCTTTCTTGCCGTCAACATCTTCGTAACGAGTGTTTTCAACCAAAAGAACTTGTCCATCTTCAAGAGCGTTAATTGCAGCTTCCAATTCAGCACCACGAGTTACACCTGGAAGGAATGTAACTTCTTGACCCAATTTAGCAGCCAAGTCAGCAGCAACAGGAGCAAGTGATTTACCAGCTTTGTCTGCTTCTTCTTTTACACGTCCAAGGTGAGAGAAGAGAATCGCACGTCCACCTTGTTCAAGGATGTACTTGATAGTTGGAAGAGCTGCAGTGATACGGTTGTCATTAGTAATCACGCCATCTTTTACAGGAACGTTGAAGTCAACACGAACGAGAACTTTTTTCCCTTTCAACTCAACGTCTTTAACAGTCAATTTTGCCATTTGGAAAGACTCCTTAATTTTTTTTACGTGTTAATTATATCACAAAATCAATAAAAGAGATAGCAAAACCTTAAACTTTTATCCACAACAATTTTTCTCGATTAATTCAGGACAGTGCTTGTAACTACGACAGAATACTCTACCATTTTTATTCTCCTCCCCTATACAAAAAGATTTGACTCTTAAAAGTCAAATCTTTTTTATTAATATGAAGTCAGTGTTAGATACACTCTCTATCTTAATCTTCTTTTTTCTTTTGAGCTAGCAAACCAAAGCCACTTAAAACTCCAGCTAGGCCAAGAGCTACTAGATTTGCATCTACTTCTGTACCTGTATTTGGAAGTTGTTTTCCTTCAATTTTTTCAGCTTGTGCTTCTGTTTTTGCTGGTTCTTGCTTCGCTGCCTGGCTTGCTTGAACTAGCGAAACGGATGTTTCAGTCTTAGGTTCTGTTTTTCTAATTTCCTTCTTAGTATCTTGAGTCGCTGGAGCAGGTGTAACTGGTCTGTCACCTGGTACTTTAACTATTTTTGTACCGACTTCAACAATCTCAGTTACGGCTTCCTTGAGAACTTCCGTTCCCTTAAGACTGCGATGTCCTTCAGAATCAATCTCTACAAGGTTTCTACGAAGACCTGCAACTCCTACTTGAACCAAGCGTCGTTCTCCTACTGGGAGGCTAGGATTTACTCTTTCTTCATGTCCATATGCAAGAACTTCTTCTTCCACAACCAAGCTTGGCTTCTTAACTTCTAAGACTTTTGGACCTTCTAGCGGTTGAACTCGGCTTTCTACCTTGGTACCAACTTCAGTGATTTCTGCAACTGCTTCCTTGACTACTTCTGTTTTAAGAAGAGTACGGTTACCTTTGGCATCTACTTCAATCAGACGACGAGTCTGCCCTTCTACACCTACCTGAACAATACGACGTTCACCCAACAAGAGGTCTCCTGCTGGACGTTCTTGGCGTTCGAAGGTTTGAGTTTCTGTTTCAATCACTAACTCAGGTAGCGCTTCAACTGTTGGCGCAGTTTCTCCTTCTTCTAAGCTACCCACATGATGACTTTCTTCTGCAGAAGCTAGTTTCTTATTCAGCTTTTCTTTCATGTCCGCAAAGGATTCTGGAGTTGGCGTTTGTGAAGATAATAAAGTCTCAGCTTGCACAATCAACTCAGATTTAGGATCTTTTTCAAGGACAGATTCGAGCAAGCTCTCCAATTCTTCTCTAGCAGTTTGATAACGTTGATTGCCATCCAATTCAGTACCAGCTTGTTTCAAGTCATTCAAGGCCTGGTTGACTGCTTCTTGACTAGCATCATGATTTTCTAAGATAGCTTTCGCTGCATCAAGCTTCTCAGCAAGAGCTGCTTGTTTTTCGGCATCAGCAAATGTATAAGCTATTGTTTCTTTGCGTCCTTGAGCAGATGTGATTTCTTGTTTCAGATATTCGTCGTTAATGGCTGCCTTAGGTGATACTAGAACATCAAAGTCGACAGTTTGTCCTTGATAGTGCAACTGAAGTTTTTGACGGCCTGTTTTTTGAGAATCATAACCTGTAATTTCGACTCCTTGGTCTGTAAAGCTATGTTCAGTCTCTGTCTCATCATCATACAAGACCTTAAAACGTCCTTCTGATAAGTTTAGAGCATCACCTACCAAGTAGTCAATTTTCGGTTGCTTGCTAATATACAAGGCTGCTACCTCTTTTGGACCAGTTTCTTCACCAGTGACTTGAATCTTAAAGCTACCTGCAACTGGAAGACCAAGATAGGTTACTGTTAACTCTTGTTCGCCATGATGGTGAGCATCGTAGCCATTAACAGTAACTCCTGCATGACTAAGGTTGATGACTTCATCTGATTCTTCACCTTCGTATTTGACACGGAGAAGACCACCTTTAAGATTCAATTCCTCACCAACTTGATAAGTTGCCTTTTTAGGTGCTACTTCTAGACTGACAGCCTTAATCTTTCTTTCATCCTGAGGAATCGTCACAGCAAGAGTATTACTGATTTCTTTACCTGGCAATTGTGTACGGTAGTAAAGAAGGTTTGGACGTTTTTCAAAACTCAATGGTTCTGTTGCCAAATCCCCTCCAACTGCTGTATTTAAGGTAGCGATTGGAGTTTGTGAATCTGCCTTGTCATAGACTGTGATGGTTGCCCCAGCAGGAACTTCTGAGAAGCCGAGCTGAACCTTATTGTCTGTTAGAACACGCGCTGCAACTTTACTCATTGGAATGTTTTGGCTCTCCGTATCAAGAGTTTCATACATCTTCCAGTTGTAGATGCGGATAGCTTTCCATGGTGTTCCATTGTCGGATGTAATAACGTGCAAACGCCAGTCTTGCGCAGTGATTGGGCTATCAAGGGTGATATCTGAAACATGGGCTTTATTGCCACGAACAGCTTTAGCTAGTTTCCATTCACCTGCTTCATCTTTGTAGTAAAGGTCAAAGTCTTTGGTGTTCATCAAGCCATCATTAACAGACTCTCCACCAGCACCTGCGTGATCCATAACCCATCTCACAACACGGCGTGGTTGTGTCAAACGGATATCAACACTACCACTTAATTGAGCAGAAGACCATTTGTCAGATAGACTGGTGATGGTCCCATTCAACATACCTTCGATACCTTCTCCACCTTCTGTATTTGGGAAGGTACTTCCGATAACAGTAGCCCCTGGAACGATATTTTCTGCAAGAGGTCTTGGAAGACTGGTATCTTGGACAGTCATTCCCCACTCAAAGTTTGTAGTTGCTGCTTCAGAGCGAAGACCGTTCTTGCCAACTGCGACAACCTTCAACTCTTGACTAGTACCAGTTGCACTGGCTGAACGGCTAACTTTTGGTAGGTAGATTGTAGTTGCAGATGAACCTGTCAATAGGCGCCAAGCATCGCCATCCTTCTCATAAACTTCATAGAAATCAGTGTCTTTATTACCAGTAAATTGGACAATGGCTTCCGCTTCTTGGGCATTTTTCAGAGATTGTTTAGCTACTTTAAGAGCTGTTGGTGCTTGAGGAGCCTCTTGATTATCTGACACGGTCAACTCACCCAAATTGAATTGGTAATCCTTAAGAGCAGCAGTGTTTTCGATAGTAAGCTTGATACCGTAAATGGTCTGACCAGCCAAGGCACTCAAGTCAAATTCGTCTTTTGTCCAATCGTCAGATAGAGTCAGTTCTTTACGAGCATTCTCGCCACCGTAAGTATAGTTTTTCTGAGTCGCAAACTCTACATAGACCTTGCTTCCCTTACCACCTTTATGGGCGACACGGAGTTTCGTTTTATCTGTTACTTCCAGTTTTGTAGAGTAGAGACGAACATCTTGGTTGGTATTTTCAGCTAAATCACCCGCAAACTTGAGTGAGTTACCTCCATTGTAGGCATCTTCAAAGTCATAGTCAGCTTGAAGTTTAGCAGCTGAGGATGTTTGCCACCAGCGCCATGTAGGCAAGATACCTGATACAGAACGATAGTTCCATTCAGAATCCTTGGAGACTTTACCGTCTACAAACCATTTTTTACCATGTCCAGTGTTAAAGGATGTTGTGAAGCTACGTCCCACTGCTGGTGTACGATCAGCTACGAGGTTGGCAATCCCGTACCAGTCCTTATCCTCTGGTTTTTGACCAGTTGGATCTCCTTGGTAACCTGTGAAGAAGATGTTTTCATTCTTGTGATAATCTTCTCCTGTCTTACCAAGACTTGTAATAGTATCTGGCGCAAAGAGACCAAGTGACAAGCGAAGTTTACCATTTTCATCAAAAAGGGCATCCCATTTCACTTTTGTCTTGTAGGAACCACCTTGTTGCAATTCCAATCCTGCAAAGACATCGTACTGGCTACGCTCTAGCCATTTTGCCATAGTTACAGAGTAGTCATTTTTCTCTTTGGTCCAGTTAAAGTTGGCAAAGAAATGATCCGCAGGAACCTTGTCTCCCTCTTTTTGCATGAATGGATAATTGTATTCACCAAGTCCGTCTTCGTGATAACGACCATATTCATAGGTCATGGCATCGTACCAAGAATATTTGACTGGATGGTTGACTTTGGCAGCATATTCCTTGGTGTAAAGCATGAAGTCACGCATTTTCTTACCAAGAGGCGTCACGATATCACCTGTTGTTTCTTGGTTGATAAAGTAACCATCAAATCCATAATATTTAGCTAAATCAACCAATTTACGAGCGATAGGGAAAGTTCCGTCTTCATCTTGTTGAAGGGCTGCAGCAAATTTTTCTTGGTCTGCAATGCTATTTGACCAGTTGAAGAATAGGGTACCCAATACAGGAACACCATTACGGTGACCAGCATCAATCACGTCTGGAGTTGGAACAAGTCCTTCCCAGAAGACCATTGAATTCAAGTATTGCCAGTAGTCGAAAGCGTAGGCTTTAAACTCTTCACCACCTACAGAAGCGTGGTCTTTAGCCTTAGAGTTGGTATTTGCAAGAGCTTCAACCTTAGCGTCCTTATTAGCTTTTTCGTTAACTACATGTCCACGATAGCGCTTGGCTAGTTCCACTGAAGAGCGGTTAATAGCATCGTCTTCGCGAGCACCTGGTTCCCATTTCAACAAATCTTCCCATGTGTCAAACTTAATTTCTTTTGGTCGGAGACTTTTTTCTTCTTTCTTAGGAACATCAGAGACCGTAGCTTTTTCTTCTGGCTTATTTTCTGTAGTAGCAGGCGTTTCTTCAGCCTTAGGCGTTTCAGCAACTGGATTAGTTGCTTCCTTATCAGCTGCAGTCAATTGATCCAAACTTGGTTTCTCTTCTGAAACAGGCTGCTCGCTAGTCTTATCTTCCGTCGCTTCCAGTTCCTTCAATACTTCTGGTGCTGGTGTGGTTGCTTCTGCTGGAGTAGTGGCTGACGGTTGTTCTGAAGCTACTGCTGTAGTTGTTGCCCCATTTTCTGGAACGACAGACTCTTCAGCCAAAGCTGGACCTGCAAATAGAACTGAACCAATCATCAATGAGCAGGCACCCACTGACAATTTTCGAATACTATAGCGACAATGTTTTTCAAAAAATGGATTCTTCATCTTTTTCTCCTTTGACTTTCCATAAAAAGTAAGCGCTTTATTTTTGAATTAAAAAAGTAGCTGTTCCAAAAATACACAGAACAGGTCATTTTTATTTTACGATATTTAGAAAAAGAGTCAACACTAGCCCTTCAAGAACTATAAAGAAGTGAAGAATTAATATAAATTAGACAATCATTGACCATTTTTCGAATAAAATCAACATTTTTCTCAAAAAAAGAGCATTTACTACTTGTTAGATTTACTTTTATCCTTTAAAATAGAATGGGAGAAATTCCGCGATTATTTTTCGGAGGAAAAAGAAAATGTCCATTAATTGGCAGGAAATTATTTTTCACTTTTTAGGTGGTCTGGGTCTATTTTTATATAGTATCAAGACCATGGGAGACGGTTTACAACAAGCTGCTGGAGACCGCCTTCGATATTACATTGACAAGTACACAAGTAATCCCTTCTTAGGAGTTTTAGTGGGGATTGTCGTCACTGCCCTAATCCAGTCAAGTACAGGTGTAACGGTTATTACGGTTGGACTAGTCAGTGCTAGTCTCCTCACCCTTAGACAGGCCATCGGGATTATCATGGGAGCCAATATTGGAACGACCGTAACGTCCTTCATCATCGGTTTCAAACTTGGCGAGTATGCCCTACCCTTGATTTTCCTTGGAACCATGTTCTTATTCTTTACTAAAAACCGTACTGCAAATAATATTGGACGTATCCTTTTTGGTGTGGGTGGTATCTTCTATGCCCTCAACCTCATTAGTGCTGGGATGAGCCCTCTTAAAGACTTGCCTCAGTTTAAGGAATACATGGTTACCTTGGGTCAAAATCCTATCTTGGGAGTTGTTGCTGGTGCAGTTATTACCGTTCTGATTCAGGCATCTTCTGCAACCATCGGGATCCTACAAGGTCTTTATGCAGGTGGATTCCTCGACCTCAAAGGGGCACTACCAGTCCTATTCGGAGATAATATCGGTACAACCTTAACCGTTATCATCGCGGCAGCTGGTGCCAATGTATCTGCGAAGCGCGTTGCAGCAACGCACGTTACCTTTAACGTTCTAGGAACCATCCTCTGCTTAATCTTGTTAGGCCCATTCACTTCAATGATTGAGTACTTCCAGGCTCTACTTCACCTCTCACCTGAGATGACGATTGCCTTTTCACACGGTGCCTTTAACGTAAGTAACACCATTGTACAATTCCCATTCATCGGTGCTTTGGCTTACTTTGTTACTAAGCTAATCCCTGGTGAAGACGAAGTTGTTAAATACGAACCTCTTTACCTGGATGAACAACTCATCAAGCAAGCTCCTTCTATCGCCCTAGGAAATGCCAAGAAAGAACTCTTGCACCTAGGAAACTATGCTGTAAAAGCATTCGATCTTTCTTACGACTACATTATCAATTCTAACGAAAAAGTCGCAGAAAAGGGACACAAGACTGAAGAAGCTATCAACACAATCGACGAGAAATTAACACGTTACCTCATTAGTCTATCTAGTGAAGCATTGAGCCAAAAAGAGAGTGAAGTATTAACCAACATCCTTGACTCTTCTCGAGACTTGGAACGTATCGGTGACCACGCTGAAGCTTTGATTAATCTTAACGACTACTTGCAACGCAAGAATGTTCAATTCTCTAACTCAGCCCTAGAAGAGTTGGAAGAGATTTACCGTCAAACAAGCGATTTCGTTAAAGATGCTCTTGAAAGTGTTGAAAACAATGACCTTGAAAAAGCTCAAGCTCTTATTGAACGCCATGAAGCCATCAACAAGATGGAACGTGTCCTTCGTAAGACTCACATCAAACGCCTAAACAATGGTGAATGTTCTACCCAAGCAGGTGTCAACTTTATCGACATCATTTCACACTATACTCGTGTGTCAGACCATGCTATGAACCTTGCTGAAAAGGTTTTGGCTGAACAAATCTAAGATAAAAAAATGCTTTGATTCTTTTGAATCAAAGCATTTTAAATAGCTCTCCAATCATAAAGGAAGAGGCAGCTGCACCCTTGTACCTTGCTTCTTCCTTTTTGATATAGCGGGCCAGATTAACTAACTCTGGCGCCGGTGTTCTAGGATTCTTGAGGAGTTCAAGTGTGACTAGCCCTGAAAGTCGGACTGCAAGCAAGCGCTCATTGGTGCTGGGCAATTTCTTAGCAGTTTCTAGGAGTGCAGCCACTAAATCTTCACTCAAGTTTTGACGGGCATGATTGTAAAGGTCCCGTATCAAGGTTTCTAGGTTTGGTTCTTCCATACCTATCACCTCCATCTTTTTAGTTTAGTAATTTTTGATCAAATCTACTGTAGAACGATCCAATTTTTTAACCAAGGCTTGTAGAAAAGCTTGGGCTTCAAGGAAATCGTCCATGGCATAAAGTGTTTGATGAGAGTGGATATAACGAGCGCAGACACCGATTGTTGTTGATGGGACACCACCATTTTTCAGATGAGCTGCACCTGCGTCAGTTCCACCTTTTCCACAGTAGTATTGGTACTTGATACCAGCTTCTTCAGCAGTTGTCAAAAGGAAGTCCTTCATGCCTGGGAGAAGCAAGTGACCTGGATCGTAGAAACGAATCAAGGTTCCATCACCAATCTTACCTTGACCACCATAAACATCACCTGCTGGTGAGCAATCCACCGCAAGGAATACTTCTGGATCAAATTTTGTTGTAGATGCATGGGCACCACGAAGTCCAACTTCTTCTTGGACGTTAGCACCAAGATAAAGTTCATTTCCTAGTTTTTGGCCTGACAAGTTTTCAGCTAATTCGCTAACCATAAGCACACCGTAACGGTTATCCCATGCTTTTGAGATGATATTTTTTTCATTAGCAGTTAGAATCGCACTACTATCTGGCACGATTGTGTCCCCAGGACGGATACCAAAACTTTCAGCCTCAGCCTTATCTGCAAAACCACCGTCAAAAACGATATCTGAAATAGCTGGCATGGTTGGTCCACCTGTGCCACGAGTCAAATGTGGAGGAACTGAACCTGAAATTACTGGAATCTCACGTCCTTCACGTGTAAAGAGTTTAAAGCGTTGGCTGCTGACAACCATAGGGTTCCAACCACCAATGCTGACTACTCGGAAAGTCCCGTCTGGCTTGATTTCACTAACCATAAAACCAACTTCATCCATGTGAGAGGCTACCAAAACACGAGGTGCATTTTCAACTTCTGAGTGTTTAACCCCAAAAATACCACCCAAGCCATCAGTCACAACTTCATCCACGTGAGGTGTTAATTTTTCACGAAGATAAGCGCGAACAGGTGCTTCATGACCTGAGATAGCGGAAAGTTCTGTTACTTCTTTGATTTTAGAAAATAATGTTGTCATTTCTATCCCTTCTTTCTTTCAACCATTTTACCACTTTTTATAGGAGAAAGGTAGTGGAAATCAACATTTTCCCAAGTAACTTACTCTTATAACAATAAAAGAATCACAAATGTGATCCTTCTTCTCTTGTATTTCGCTTTAATGAAAAGTAGTCCGGTACTGGATCTTTACCCGTTTTAGACCAAGGATGGCAACGTAATATCCTAGCCAAGCCCATCAAAACTCCCTTGAATCCATGTTTTTCAATTGCCTGAATCATATAGTTTGAACAACTAGGCTCAAATCTGCAAGACGGTGGAAAGGCCGGCGTGATAAATCGTTGGTAAAAGCGCACTGGCGCAATTAAGATTTTTTTCATTATTTATTATTTGTTACAGCCATGGTGTGTAGTTGGCTGATTTCTTTTTTATTGAGACGGCGTGATTCTCCTGGACGAAGTCCTGTCAAATCTAGATGACCAAAACGAGTTCGAGAGAGTTTATCTACTTGGAGACCAACAGCTTCAAACATTTTTTTGACCTGGTGATTGCGTCCCTCATGGATTGTCAACTGTACAACTGAACGGTTTTTAACTGGATCTACTTTAAGAATCTCATAAACAGCTGGCTTGGTTTTCTTGCCATCAATCTCAACCCCTCGAGTCAAGGGACGAAGATTTTCTTTGTTGGCAATCCCTTTCACACGCGCAACATAGACCTTATCAATCTCATTACGAGGGTGAATCATCTCATCTGTAAAATCCCCATCATTGGTCAAAATCAAAACTCCAGACGTATCCCAGTCCAAACGTCCCACAGGGTAAATACGCTCTTTCACATTAGGCAAGAGATCCACAACAGTCTTGCGACCCTTGTCATCTGTCACACTGGAAATCACACCGCGCGGTTTGTTAAGCAGATAGTAGACTTTTTCTTCGTTGTAGATTGGTTGGCCTTCAACTTCGACCTTGTCGCCTGACTTAATGGTCGTTGCTAGTTCACGTACTACCTGTCCGTTAACCGTCACCAAGCCTTGCTTGATCAACTCTTCTGCTTTTCTCCTACTGGCCACACCTGCGTGGGCAATATATTTATTGATTCTCATCTTCTTCTATCCTTTCACCAAATAATTGGCTTTCTTGTGCTTGAATATCAAGTTCATCTATCACTGGTAATTCTTCCAGATGATTAATACCCATGTAATCTAGGAAATAATCCGTAGTTACATAGAGATTAGGGCGACCCAAAACCTCTTTTTTCCCGTCTTCCTTTATCAGATCAAAAGCCTGCAACTTTGCCAAGGCTCCACTCGAGTTGACCCCACGGATGGCATCAATTTCTATCCGTGTGATAGGCTGCTTATAAGCAATGATGGACAAGGTTTCTAGCGCAGCTCGAGATAGACTCTGGTTGATGGGCGCCTTAGAATATTCTTTCAAAATAGCTGCAAATTGAGGCTTGGTTACCAATCTATAGGCACCACCTGTCTCAATCAAGGCTAAACTGGAATCCTGGTCTTTTTCATACTTTTTGGCTAATTTTTCAAGACTTTGCTGAATCCCAGTCGGTGGCAAAGAAAGGAGTTCAGCCAACTGGCGAATCCTTATCCCCTCTTCACCCGCTACAAACAAGAGCGCTTCTATTTCTGCTAAAGTACTCATATTTCCTCTCTATCAAGCCTGACTTTGTTCTACTTGATTTTCGTCTTTCTTTTTCATGAGATAGATATCTCCAAAGCTCTCTTTTTGAATTAAGAGAATTTCTTGGGTTTTAATCAACTCCAAGGTCGCTAAAAAGAGCGTGATGACCTCTTGTAAATCCTTGGTTTCTTTAAACAAATCTTGCAAGCATAATTGCTGACCTTCAAGTAAGGCTTCTCGGACGATAACCATCATATCCTCAATCTTGTACTCATCTCGTAAAATGGTTGTGTGACTTTGCGAGAATTCTTCCTTTTTCTTGGAAAGCAAGTTTGAAAAGGCTAAGAAAAGATCGATAGTAGTCTTATCGTGGACAAGTTCAGCATCCTCATAAATCAACTCTGTCGGCGCTTTTGAGTAATACTGAGCTCGTTCTTGATGCTTGGCTTCCAACTGCTCTCCCAAAAGTTTAAACTTACGGTATTCTTCGATTTGAGAAAGGAGGTCCTGCTCCAGGTCATCCTCTAGGTCTGTCACTTCTGCAACCTTTGGCAAGAGCTTGCGACTCTTGATCAGCATGAGTTGACTAGCCATGACCATGTACTCACCTGCGACTTCCAAACGCATAGCTTGTAATGTCGAGATATAGGCTAGATATTGCTCGATAACCTCTGTAATCGGCACATCATAGATATCCATCTGGTACTTTGAAACCAAGTGCAAAAGAAGATCCAAAGGCCCTTCAAAATCTTTTAATTTAATATCCATTATCTATATTTTTCCAAGGTCATGACTGTCTTTAATCCTAATTTTTTAGCAATTTCGTACAAGTCAACCTTTTCTTCGATTTGTCTTAATATAAACTGTTCTCTCAATCCTTGAGCCGATAAATCTGAAAAACCTTTTTCCTTTAGAAAGGCTTCTAACTGACGAAAGGCCCACTGACGGGAGTATGGCTTCCCAGCTTTTTCAAAGAGATAGGTCTGCCCCATCAAGGGTTCTAACTCTGCAAGCAAGTTTGTAGGAAGGCTCAAGATTCTTTGTTGAGAAGCTTTATTGATTCTCAATACTTGAAAGTCTAGATTCACATCATTTGTTTTTAAGGCTAGAATTTCACTTGGTAAGAGGCCCAATTCAACTATCAGTAAGGCCAACAAGCGTCCCTCTGGATAGGCACTTTCTTGCCAGAAAGAACTCAAGTCTAAAAGCTCTGACTTGACTTGTTTTTTCTCAGCCTGTTTCGGCAATTCTAAACGATAAAAGGTACCAATTTCCCCCTTCTGGTATAAAAAGTAAAGAAATTGATTGCAAGCAGAAACCTTACGCTTTTGGGCACTGATTTTAAACTGAGATAGTTGAGCTTGGTAGATTTTTAAACTTGTCTCAGAGATTCGTTCTCCAATCAAATCTAAAAACTGCTCCAAGTCATACTTATAGGATTGCTTAGAATTTACAGACAAACCTTGTTTTTCTTCTAAAAATACTGAAATTCCTTCTCTCATTTGCTTCGAATCTCATATTCCTTACTAAAGTCATGCAAGAGAGCATTTACTGCCTTGAGGATGGACTTACGCGTGATAATGCCTTGGAAAATCCCCTCTGCATCCACAACTGGTAAGAAGGACTCGTCCACTAGCTTGTGCAAAACATCCGTGAGGCGATAGTCTGGACTGACAACTGCTACGTCCTTCTTGGTCATGTGCACGATATCCGTGTCTGCCATAGCTTCCTGACTCAAGCCCTGCTCCATCTGGTAGGCCAGAATGTCTCTAAGTCCAATGGTTCCGACAAATTCTTTCTCATCAGTCACTACTGGCACTCTGGTATAGGTCATCTGGCTAAGGAGGAGAATTGCATGATCTGCATTGTGGCTATCAATGAGTACAGCCAAATTTTCAGCAGGAGTTAAAAAGGTTTCCTCTTGCTCCAGTAAAAACTGTTCAAACTCCTTGGCAATCATCGAGCAAACTCCTTGGATAAGCCTGGATAGACCTCATGGTTACGTGTCAAAAAGTCCACTTTAAAGTAGCTATCATCAATCTCTACACGGGCATAGAGGCATTCTCTGATAGTCCCACGTGGCTGACTGATAGAACCAGGGTTTAGAAAGAGAGTCTTCCCTTCCATCCAAGCGTTTGGAACATGCAAGTGCCCATAAAGACAGATATCTGCATCTTCTTCCTGCGCCCAGAAATCAAGCTTTTGGAAATTGAAGTTAATGTCAAATAAGTGTCCATGGGTCTGGATGATCTTGGTAGGACCCAGTTGAGTCACCAAGCGTTCTGGATAATCTGAATAAAAATCCATGTTCCCTCTGACGACCTGGATTCCTTCCCAGAGGGGTGAATCTGGGCGAAGCTCAGAGTCACCATCGTGAAAAATAGCATCGACTTTCCCCAGATAGCGGTTACGGATTTCTTCTACAATCAAGCTATCTCCGTGGGAGTCACTCATTACAATGATGGTTTGCTTTGCCATGATGGAAATACCTCCAAAAGTTTCTTAACGGCTAAGGCACGGTGGGATTGACTATTTTTTTCTTCGAGGGTTAATTCAGCTGATGATTTGCCAGTTTCTCCTACTAAAAAGAGCGGATCATAACCAAAGCCATTTTCACCCTTAGGTTCAAAGTTAATGTAGCCTGGCCAATCAGCTTCGACCACCAAGCTTTCCTTACCTGGGCTAGCTACGACCAGGGTTGTATGGAATTGAGCTGAACGGTCCTTGAGTTCAAAGACCATGGCTAATTCGTGCAAGAGTTTAGCATTATTTTCTTGGTCAGTAGCCCCTACTCCTGCAAATCGAGCTGACCAGACACCTGGCAATCCACCGAGGACATCGACTTTGAGACCTGAGTCATCTGCTAGCACCATCTTGCCTGTTAATTTGGAGATGGTTTCAGCCTTAAGGCGAGCATTTTCTTCAAAGGTCATACCTGTTTCAGCTACTTCAGGCAGATCAGGATAGTCATTGAGATTTTCTACATCATAACCTAGCTTATCAAAGATAGCACGAAATTCCTTGGTCTTGCCCTCGTTACGAGTTGCAATCAGCAAAGTTTCTCTGACCTTGTTTGTCTCAAAGAAATCTTGAACGTTGACTCCTTCTTTAGGCAATTCCACATGCAGAAGTTGACCATTTTCAACTAAGAGCAAGGCACCTTGACGTTGAATGACTTCTAAGTTTCGGTTCGCTTCTTGGTTGAGAATATCTACCACAAAAGAGAGTAAGCGATAGGCTGAACCATATCGTAAAACAGTGACTGAAAGCGGAAATCCTCGCTCCTCATCTCGAAAGATTTTGGCTAAATCAAACAAAGGAAACGCTAAGTCATCATCCGTCAAAGTCCGAATGCCACCAAAAACACTGTAGGATCCAACATACCAGTCCTGGTCGTCCTTGTATTCATAAATTTTGTTTGTCATAATGTTACATGCTCCACATGAATCTCTTTTTCCAGCCATTCTGCACCAATCTGGGCAAAACTCTGACTATTCGCTGTTGTATAAAATCGGTGTTGCAGCGGACCTGCATCACGGCTACGATTGATTTCAAAATAATTGAGCAAGACAGAGATGTCTCGCACGCACTCTGCACCACTATCGATGAGTTTTACATCTGGTCCCATCACATTTTGGATGATGGGGCGAAGAAGCGGATAATGGGTACAACCTAAAATCAGGCTATCCACCTTTCCAACCAAGGGACGCAAGGTTTCATAGACCACCTTCTTGGTCACACTGGTCGATAGAGCACCTGACTCGACCAAGGGAGCAAACTTAGGGCAGGCCAAGCTTTCCACTTGTAAATCTGGGTCTAGATCATGAATCTTTTGTCGATAAATATCTGATTTTACCGTCATCGGGGTTCCAATCACACCGATTTTCCCACCTTGACTTGCTTTGATAGCTGCTGATGCACCAGGCAAAATCACACCCAACACCGGAATATCCAACTTGGCTTTAATCTCTTCCCAGACGACTGCCGTTGCTGTATTACACGCAATGACAATCATCTTAACATCCTTGGTCAAAAGAAAGTTGACCAGTTGCCAAGTATATTCACGAATCTGCTCAGCAGGACGGGGACCATAAGGAGCCCGTGCCGAATCTCCAATATAGACGATTTCTTCATGGGGAAGCTGGCGCATGAGTTCACGTACAACCGTCAAACCTCCAACGCCCGAATCCAAAAAACCAATCGGTCGATTATCCATACAGTCTTCTTTCTAGTATTTTTTTCTGATTGATAATTATTATTCATTTCTTTCTGAAATTTCTGACAGATTGGGTAACTCCCCACTGTCTCCCTCTTAATCATAATCAATTATCAATAGAATGCAAGGAAAAAGTCTTGTCTCTAAATATCAGTCAAACATAGTGAGAAGTCTGGAACTTTCATCCCAGACTTTTCCTATTTATTTCTTTTTATTGTTAGCAAGGGCTGCTTTTTGTTGGCGAATGATTTGGTGGTAAACTTGTTGTACTTTAGCTTCGCTTGGCTTTTGACCATTTGCACTCAAGAGAGTACGAACTGCTTCTGCGTTCAAACGTGGGTTATCCGCAAATTCTTTTTCGATTTGCTTGCGCACCAAGTACATACCTCCAAGAGCTCCTCCTAGAAAAGCTAAAACAATCAAGACAATTGCTAAAATAAGATCCATAATATTTCTCCTGTTTCTTTTTGAGTCTTCTATATTATACCATAAAGTCCCCCGCCTGACTAGTTTGATTTACGCTTACATCCACTGTGATTTCCTAAGTAATTAGCAAATACTTCATACTTAGTAAAACTTAGTAAAATAACCCCATTTTCCTTGAAAGCCCTTGCAATAGTTTTGTTTATTTGTTATATTAAGATTATCTGAAAAATCACACATATTTCTGAAGACTTATTTTTTTGCAATAAAATGTATGCGCTTCCAAATATGAGAAAGGAGAATTTTGTGGATAAAAGATATTGGGAAAAGTCCTGCAAGTATAGTATCCGAAAATTGAGCATCGGAGCTGCCTCTGTTTTACTAGGAGCTGTTTTTTTAGCAGCACAGGGTGTGGCTGCTGACGGTATCGAGATTCCGGAAAGTGAGGCAACAATTACTGAAACCTCGGCTAAACCGGATACGAAAGTTGAGGAAGTTGTTGCTTCTAACACAGAGACTCAGCCTATAGCTGAATCATCTGAGAAGCAAACCATCGCAGAACCAGAATTACCTCAAACAAGTAGTCAGTCAGAGACAACGACAGCTACCGCCCCTGCTGAAAATAAGGAGAGCGAGAAACCAGAACTTCCTGTGAACAAGCAAGAACATTACGAACTACATTACAACCAACCAACTGCTCCTTCCTATGACGGATGGGAAAAACAAGCCCTTCCAGTCGGAAATGGAGAAATGGGTGCCAAAGTCTTTGGCTTGATTGGTGAAGAAAGAATCCAGTACAATGAAAAAACCCTTTGGTCTGGAGGCCCACAGCCAGATAGTCAAGACTACAACGGCGGAAACTACAAAGATCGCTACAAGGTCTTAGCAGAAATCCGTAAGGCCTTAGAAGACGGTGACCGTCAAAAAGCCAAACAACTAGCAGAGAGAAATTTGGTTGGGCCAAACAATGCCCAATACGGTCGCTACCTAGCCTTCGGTGATATCTTCATGGTCTTTAATAACCAAAAGAAGGGCTTGGAAAATGTTACTGACTATCATCGTGGCTTAGATATTTCTGAAGCTATCACAACTACCTCCTATACTCAAGACGGGACAAGTTTCAAACGAGAAACCTTCTCTAGTTACCCAGATGACGTCACTGTTACCCATTTGACTAAAAAGGGAGATAAGAAGCTTGATTTTACCCTTTGGAATAGCTTGACTGAAGATTTACTTGCTAATGGAGATTATTCTTGGGAGAATTCTAAATACAAACAAGGGACTGTTAGCGTTGATTCTAATGGTATTTTACTCAAGGGAACTGTCAAAGACAACGGTCTTAAATTTGCCTCTTATCTTGGTATCAAGACAGATGGACAAGTTACTACTCAAGATGGCTATTTGACAGTTACGGGAGCAAGTTATGCAACACTGCTACTCAGTGCCAAGACTAATTTTGCTCAAAATCCGAAAACCAATTACCGCAAGGATATTGATGTAGAAAAAACTGTCAAATCTATCGTAGAAGCTGCCAAAGCCAAAGACTACGAGACTCTGAAAAATGACCACATCAAGGATTACCAGAGTCTTTTCAATCGTGTTCAATTAAACCTCGGCGGCAGCAAGTCTAATCAAACTACAAAAGAAGCTCTCCAAACCTATAATCCAACAAAAGGGCAAAAACTAGAAGAACTCTTCTTCCAATACGGACGTTACCTACTGATCAGTTCTTCTCGTAACCGGACAGATGCACTTCCAGCAAACTTGCAAGGGGTCTGGAATGCTGTAGATAATCCACCTTGGAACTCAGATTACCACCTCAATGTCAACCTACAAATGAACTATTGGCCTGCCTACATGAGTAATCTCGCAGAAACAGCTAAGCCAATGATCAATTATATTGACGACATGCGCTATTATGGTCGTATCGCTGCTAAAGAATATGCAGGTATCGAATCCAAAGAAGGGCAAGAAAACGGTTGGTTGGTTCATACTCAGGCGACACCATTTGGCTGGACCACTCCTGGTTGGAACTACTATTGGGGCTGGTCTCCGGCTGCCAATGCTTGGATGATGCAGAACGTCTATGACTACTACAAATTCACCAAGGATGAAACTTATCTTAAGGAAAAGATTTATCCAATGCTCAAGGAAACAGCTAAGTTCTGGAACTCCTTCTTACACTACGACAAGGCTAGTGACCGCTGGGTTTCTTCTCCATCCTACTCACCAGAACATGGAACTATCACGATTGGGAATACCTTTGACCAATCTCTAGTTTGGCAGCTATTCCACGACTATATGGAAGCAGCCAATCATCTGAAGGTCGACCAAGATTTGGTGACAGAAGTGAAGGCTAAATTTGATAAGCTCAAACCACTTCATATCAACCAAGATGGCCGAATCAAGGAATGGTATGAGGAAGACAGTCCTCAATTCACTAATGAAGGAATTGAAAACCATCACCGTCACGTTTCTCATCTGGTTGGGCTCTTCCCAGGTACTTTATTTGGCAAAGATCAGCCGGAATATCTGGAAGCAGCACGCGCAACCCTAAACCATCGTGGAGATGGTGGTACCGGTTGGTCTAAGGCTAATAAAATCAACCTCTGGGCCCGTCTTCTAGATGGAAATCGTGCCCACCGTTTGTTGGCAGAACAGCTCAGATCTTCAACCCTAGAAAATCTCTGGGATACGCACGCGCCTTTCCAAATTGATGGAAACTTTGGTGCAACCAGCGGTATGGCAGAAATGCTCCTTCAGTCTCACACAGGCTACATTGCCCCATTACCAGCCCTTCCAGATGCATGGAAAGACGGGCAAGTCTCAGGCTTAGTCGCTCGTGGTAACTTTGAAGTCAGCATGAAATGGAAAGAGAAAAATCTTGAAACGCTATCTTTCCTTTCTAATGTTGGTGGAGACTTAGTCGTAGACTATCCAAATATCGAATCTAGTATTATCAAGATTAATGGCAAGGAAGTTCAAGCTAGTCGCCTCAAAGATAACCGTATCCAACTTGCGACTCAAAAGGGTGATGTCATTACATTTGAAAACTTCCCTGGACGAGTGACTCGCTTATCAGCCCTTCGAAAAGATTCCGTCACAGCTGAACTCGACTTTAACACAGTTGAGGGAGCAAGTCATTATGTCATCCGACGAGAAAGCAAGGATGAAAACAGCCAAACTCCTAGCGTTCGTGAGTTTATCACCAACCAAACTCACTTTGTCGATCGCTCGATTGATTCTAGTCATGCCTATACTTATAGCGTTAAGGCTATGCTAGGGGACCGTACAACACCAGTTTCAGATCCTGCTTCTATCGATGCCTTCACTGAGTTGATGGATGACCGTGACAAGCGCATCCAGTACGGCTCTGCTTATGGAAACTGGGCTGACTCAGAACTCTTTGGTGGAACAGAGAAATACGCTGATATCTCAAATGGAAATTACTCCGATAAGGATGCGACTGCAACTATTCCATTCAATGGACCTGGTATTGAAATCTACGGACTCAAGTCATCTCAATTGGGACTTGCTGACGTTAAAATCGATGGTAAATCTGTTGGAGAACTTGACTTCTATACTGCAGGAGCAACTGAAAAAGGTGTATTGATAGGACGTTACACAAATCTTTCTTCAGGTTCTCACCTCATGACCATCACTGTTAAGCGCGAGCACAAAGGACGTGCCAATGAGCGGGCAAAAATTTCTCTCGATTACTTCAAAGTCTTCCCAGGACAAGGAGCAACTGTTGAGAAGATTGACGACCGTGACCCTCGTATCCAGTATGGTTCCATGTTTAAGGATTGGAGCGATGCAGAACTCTATGCTTCTACAGAAAAATACGCTGACATCAACGCTGATGATAGCCTTGCTTCTGAAGCCACTGCAACCATCCCATTCTCTGGAACAGGTATCCGAATCTATGGATTAAAAACAGCATCACTAGGCAAGGCACTTGTCACACTGGATGGAAAAGAGATGCCAGCCCTTGACTTCTACACTCCAGGAGCGACTGAAAAAGGAGCTTTGATTGGCGAATTCACCAATCTAGCTGATGGTGATCACGTCCTTACTTTGAAAGTCGATCCAAATTCTCCAGAAGGGCGAAAGAAAATCTCTCTTGATTCCTTTGATATCTTAAAAGCACCATCTGTGTCTCTCGATAGTCCAAGCCTTGATCCTATTAAGTCCAAAGATAAGACTGTTACCTTAACCCTACCAGCTGGTAATTGGGATGCTATTGCCGTGAAATTCCCTGGCATCAAGGATCCTCTCCTACTCAGAAAAGTCGATGAGGACCATCTTGTCACATCAGGTGAACAAACTGTTCTAACCATTAAGGATAACAAGGTCCAACTAGACATTCCTGAGGCTACAGATCGTAAAGCTGGTAATTCGATAGAAGCTTATGCTATCCAAGGAAAAACAATAAGCAGCTCTGTTGTAACAGTATTTCCTAAGGATGAAACTAGCCCAGTAGAAGAAAAAATCCTTACAAGCAAAGGGGATGAGCCTGCTCCAGTAGTGACCATTCCTGAGTACACAGATCCTATTGGTACTGCTGGTGAGCAGGAGGCACCTACTGTG
>NZ_KV794247.1 GCF_001808705.1 Streptococcus sp. HMSC074B11
TCAGAGGAAAAGATTGTAGCAGATGAGAAAGCAATCCAGGAGGCTATAAATGACTAAAAGGGTAAAGCTGAGTAAGTAGGCCGAGACGGCTTTTCAAAGATTGAAGTATGTCTAAGGAGGTAGTATGTATCAATTTTTAAATGCTATTGCGCATGGCGCAGTTGGAACTATCTTGATTGCGATCTGGTTCGTACCGCTCTTCAGGATAACTATATGTGATAACTTTGGAAATGAAATCAAAACGAAAAGGCTACCATTAGCGTTCTTAATGTTACTAAAAAGTGTTTGGCCGAAAAGTAAGGTTTCATTTATTTGGAAAGGATATAAGAAGCATGAGAAACGGAGGTAAGGCACTGGTATAAAAACAAAAATTCACATAGAGTAGAAAGGATATATCCATTATGATAGATACAATCAAACGCTGGATTGAAAAGATAAAATCTAGCCCAATTTTGAAGCCATTTATTAAGACTAAAGTTTGGTTTCAAGAGAATATTATTAAGAGAAAACTAGTCATTTTCTCAATGTTGTTTGTGACTTGGTTAAGTCTTTTGATGGGAGCGATTTTCTCACCACAAAGACAAACATATACCTCAGAACAGCTCAAAACAAAGCAGATTTTTGCGAATGGCAGTGGTGAGATGAAAC
>NZ_KV794248.1:0-8075 GCF_001808705.1 Streptococcus sp. HMSC074B11
GAGCCTATCTTTTCAGATAAACTCTTACTTTTCATACCAGGGTTTCTCTTTTTTACTAAAATAGGATTTGCTCATGTCAATAGTGAATATAGCCATTGGAATCAAAATGATACTCCATAGAATTGTCACAATTCCATCTGCAATAAAGGAAAAGTCACCTGTAAAGTGAAGCCCAAAATACAATAATAATACAACTGGAAGGAAAGCTGGAGCGAATTTTAAAGCAGCCAACCCTAAAACAATTATAAACACCATACTAAGACCAAATGTCTTATAGAACATATAGATAGCTATAGCTCCGATAAAAATAAAGAACAGCTGAACAAGTCTTTTAATATCAATGAAAATCATCATAGATTCCTCCTACTTTATCAGTAATATTTTAAAATCTCATCTGTTAAGTAAATTCTATTGGGTAGATTGGATCCTTGGCGGACTTCTTCAATTAAACCATGATTCTTTAGCTTCTTTTTCAAAGAAATCACTTTACTTTTACCTGATTGAAGAGCCTCCATTAGCTCCTCTATAGGGTAACATACAAAAGTATTTCCATTTTCATCATATCCTTTTAATTCAAAGTCAACTGCAGCTCTTAAACGATTTAATAAAAGCATGTAGAGAAAAATTCCACTACCCTTCAAATCATTGAACTGTGGGTTGTCTATTATTGGACGAGGAATAAAGAATTGTCCTGAATCTGTTGCTGCTGAAGAAAATTCTGGAATATCTGATAAATTTGATAAGTATTTCATTATTCCTTCTCCATTTCAAGTGATTTTTGATCTGAACTGGAAATATTAGACTCTGCCTCGTGCAACTTTCTAAGAAGTTCCTCCTTCTCTCTCTTTTTCTTCATATCACGAACATGCTTTTTCTCTGGTTGTGGATCTTCATCGTCATTATCATTTTTCTTCTTTATTTCTTTACTAAAATCTATCATAAAAAATCATCCTTTCCGATATCTCATTACTTAATTTTTTTCTGCATCTTTTCCCATTCTCTTATAATCATCTTCTCGATATAAGATGAAGCTGATTTCTCACCATGATACTCTACTAAAGCATCTAACATATCATATCGAACATTATGATGTAAAGAGAATGGATATCTTTGCTTTTTATTATAGCTCTCAGGAGACTTTCTAGCCTCCTGATTTTGTTTCCTAGACGAAGGAGTCTTTTCTCTCTTTGGTGTACTTTGGAATGTTTGTTTTACTTGTGCGAATCGATTCTCTGTCATGCTACCTCTCCTTCTAACACACTCAAAATATTTTCATATACGTAGTTTATATTATCATAAAACTTTTGATGTGTCTCTTGTTGGTTAGCTGTCATCTCTTCATACTGCTCAAAGACACTCTGACTGATCACAAGACTTTTGGCCATGAGCTCTTTCTCCTGGATAGAACCCAGGTAAGCAGGATCTTCTTCCACAACTTCTAAAAACTGCTTACAGGTATCTGTCACATTTTGGCCAACGTACTTAATTTTATTGCCAATCAGATAAGGTTCCGCTGTGACATAGCTCTTTTTAGAAATGACCTCGATTGCTTCATTCTTGATAAACTCGACAAATTTCTTCAGAGACAGCCAAGCCCGAAAACCGTTGAGAGAAGCATCGGATACCGCTAAGACCATATCCGAAACGGCAATAAAATTGGCCGTCACCAAACTTTCGTCATTATGGGTATCAATCAGAATCACATCAAACTGAGCGGCCAGCTCCTCATAGTGCTCACTAAACCACATAAAGAGTTGCAAGTATTTATTATTTCGACTGCCAAGATCCAGCTGCTCATCTGTTAGACGTTCATCTCCGCAGATTAAACTGAGATTTTCAGAAATTTGAACAATCTCATACTCTCCAGTCGTAAATATATCATAGACGGTTTTCTCACATTTTACATCAAATGTTCTTGTCAAATTACATTCCCAAGCTCCATCAATGAGTAGTGTTCTAAGTCCCTTAACACGTGCCAACCAATCCCCTTCATTAAAGGTATCTGTAGTTTTACCACCGCCACCTTTTCCTAAGTTTGTCGTCTGAATCTTCATGATTCCCTCCTTGGATAATTGTATATTTTGTTATATAACTTTTTATATACTTAATTATACCTAAAACTACTTTTCTTGTCAATATAAAAGCACAAAAAGTTATATAACTTTTTGTGCAACTTTTTAGCCATATGTACCGCCTATATTTCCACCAACATAGGCTTTTAGTTGGATTTGTTGAACTGTAGTATTGAAATTACCAATGAAATAGCTATTCTCTTCCCCACCTTTAGTCAGGACAACTAAAAATTGAATAACGTCCTCTGATTCTGTCGGCATCACTTCTAATTGTTTAGGTTGAAAATCATACTGATTCGTTAGAATAGCCATCGCAAAGGTTTGAACCATCGCATTCTGTGTCATAGATAAATGATTCTCGATTGTTCCCTTGACATTTGGCAGAAAATTCGTCTTTTTTATATCTGCTACTGCTTCTTCAAAGGCTTTTAACACTTCTTTTTTGTCTTCTGAGCTTGCCTCTGCATAGGGGCGTTCTAGTTTTAACTTAGCTGTCCGATAATTCTTCTCGTCTGCTGTTTCCTCTTTGGAAGACGGCTCGTTTTGAGTGGTTCCTGAAGAACTCACCTGGGCAGCTTCTTCTATTTTAGTTTGTTGAGATGGCCTGAAACTCGATACAATCCCTATTCCTGCCAAAACCAATAGAATACCTACTACAATCGATACAACCATATTCTCCTTTATCCAATCAATCATCTTATATACTCCTTTTAATTTGAATTCAATTTAGGTTCCCTATCATCTGGATAGGCAAACGAAATAACTTGGGCTCGCTGTTGTTCTGGAGTCCAAATTCGATAGTCCCATGTATAAGGGGTCTTAAACGTATCCCAACCACTTAAAGGTGTATTTTGTTCTACAAATAAGATAGATCCGTTTTCAAAGACATGACATACAATTCCTGTATGACCATAGCCTCCGCCTCCCACCTGTGTAGAAAAGATAGCACCCCTTTTGGGAGTTGACTTAAGTGAATTCCCGAATATTGATGCCCAAGCTGCTGCCTGATCTTTCCCATTACCTTGAACTGAACCAGAATGACCCCATATATGATTTGCGACACTAATTGTAAGATTCACACATTGTCCAGCTATATCGTCCCTTCCAGGATTATACCACCCTGTAGACTTAGCATAATCCATGCCTAAACTCTTAGGATCGACAATAAACGGTTTCAAACTATCTGGTAAATCTTCTGGTTTATACCCCCACGCAGTCGCATCTGAAGGAACTTTTCCTGTTCCATCGACACTACCACCTGATTCACCACAATCACTTTTTTCAGCTGAAGAAGAAATAGCATTATCTGAAGAACTGGCATCTTGTGTATTCGATACTGCATAAGGTTTCTCACCATGAGCAGCAATGGCTTCCTTATCAAGCCACTGATACTTAGTACCTAGCTTTTCGTACATATCAGTTAGCTTGCTCTTATAGGTGCCATCTGTGGCCCATCCACCATCTGCTATGGCAGATAGAGTTGCAATGCCATTTATATTGTTTATAGCCCCTTTATAAAGTGTCTGGTGAGCCATAAACTCAGCTTTCCCTACAATCCCTGCATCATAGCTAGAAAACCAAGTATAAGCTCCTCCTGTACCGTCTCCAACGTTTGCTCCAGGCTTTGTTCCTGTTAAGTCAATACTGTCTTCACCATACGTCGCAATAGTGACTGGAAAATCACTTTTTCTGGAGGTTTTAACACCTCCCATGTTATGAGCCATCCAGAAGGAAGTTCCATTAGGATTCGTAAAATTAAAGCCATTCTCTATCATAGTTTGAGTGATGGAAGCTGAAGGTAGAAAACCTCCTGCTCTCCAAGATAGAATATAGGATTCCTTATGCTTTTTTACAAAACCATCTATGGAACCATCAGCTGAAGAAACTGTTGAGTCACTAGTTGAAGATGTTGTTTCTACAGCACCACAATCATGTCCACCATTACTAGCTACAGCGCCCATAATCCCAGCCAACATGGCCATCCCAACATTGATAATTAACAGTATCGCTACAAAAGGAAGGATAATCTTAGGCTTTAATAATTTTTTCATAGATACCTCCCCTATCTACCACAATCCTAATATTGTTCGTAAAATGCCATAAAAAACTAAAAATACAATGAACCCTAGACCTATTTTCTTGAGACCATTCAAAAATTCCTTATCTCGCTCCTTTTGTGCTTCTAGACGTTTTGGATCTGATTCTCCCTCTGAAGCAAAATAATCTCTTTCTTGTTTCATACGACATTTACGAATCAAAACATATTCATCAAATTTCTGCTTTGTCCTTGTAATCATTCCTGATTTGTTTTTAACCATTTAAATTTAATGTCCTTTCTTATTCGATACCACCATAGCGCTCAACTTCTGGAGCTAATAATTGCTGGTTAAATACTAGATTTCCAACTCCTGCAATATTCATAAACAACTGTCCTTTGGCTAGGCGAGGCAATGTTTCTAATTCAGACTGATTCATTGATCCTGATAAAGCATTGGCTAATAGTGGAACGCTAGTTTCATCTGTCTGAGCAAAAATTCTATACTGCATCAGACCAAAAATCCTCTGAACCGCAGTTACGTATGGATCCTTATGAGTTCCGATACCTGTCTCAAACAGAATACCCCTCAGAGAATTTACGGACAACACAACTCCAGCAAAGTTTTCCCCCATTGTATCAATCATATCTGCCAAGAGATTCACACTGCTCTCATGCTTGGGATTAATGAGTGTCTGTGCACCACTAATATTGACAATATAGTGTTGCATATCCATCTCTGTTAAGCTAGGGTTCCTTTTCAGTAGTTGCTTACAACGTTTACCGTTATTAACAATATCTGCTGAAACAAGAGAAAGAACTGAGAATATTTGAACATTTAAGAGATGAGGTGCACTCTTCAATCCAGAAAAATCAAATGTCACAACTTGCTCTGAAGAGATATCTTGAAATTCGGTTGTCCCCTCGAAAATTTCTGCGTTTGTTGTCAATAATTCATTAAAAGTATTGTAAATACGTTTAACGGCTTTGTTTTCAGCCATATCCGTGCTAGAATTTTGTTCTAGTCGACGTTTATAGGCATCAACAAACAAAATGAAATCTGACAAGATAGGATAGTCTTCATTGACAAGATCAGTTGCTTTCAGTTTTTCTGGATTCAACGATGGGTTCCGAGCCCATAAATTTTCTTCAATATAGAATTCATTCAAGAGAGTTCCAAATGTGATTAAATCATCTCCTGTCACTTCATTATTCAGGAGTTTATAAATACTCTTTAATTTCTCGATATGAAGGTTGTAGGACTTTTTCTTATCAATTTCAGTTCCTGCTTCATTGGTTACTGTTGGAAAGACCTGGAAGATATTAATTCGGTTAGCTTCACCTGATAAATCAAATATCAATCCATGCTGCTTTCTTGTCTGATCAAGAAACTGACCAGTAGCATCAAAATTACGAATATAGTGCCCCTTTGCATAAAGACCATCTGTATGTTTCATAAGGAAAGAGCGCTGGCCCATCTTTGGATTACCAGATAGAATCATAAACGAACGTGTTCTTTTTTCATCACGTTCTAGAAAGTTGAAGTTCACTGCTCCGTTTGTTGGAGTCCAGCCAAGATAAAATCCCTTTTCGTCTTCAAGTTTCGTATGATTAAAGAAATATCCCCCAGCTATCGAATGAGCTGGAGTAGGTATCCCTCTTCGATGATTTGGTAAATCAATCTGATACTCAGCTGGAATAAAAGGAGCATGATATTCAAATTCTAATTCTCCTGATAGGATAGTTGATTTAAATTTAGACGTTTTGTCTTTGACCTCTTCAACCTTCTTAAACAATTCTTCCTTGGTTGATGCGAACACAAAGACACGAATATACATCCCATACATAGCTATATTCCGCTTATCAATGTCTCGACTTAACTTATTGAGATTGTCAATTTCATCTAGTTCTTTCCGATTATTTGTTAATTTACTGTTATTAGTAATACGTGTTGATTTTTCTTCAATAGAGTCCTCTATCTCTTTTTGAAGCTGTCTATTATCTTCTTTATACAGTGACAAGAAGGCACGTGTACCAGGTAATAACAATAATTCAGAAAGCCAAAAACGATCCATTCCTTCAGTTGGATATTCATAGTAGTGTAAGACCGTATGATATCCATCTCCACTTATCCAGGAACGATCATCCTTTTTAAAATCAATATTTCCTTGCGGTTGAATCTGGCTAAGGAAAGCAAGGTCATATCCTTCATTCTTTAATTGTCTTTGTCTACGTTTTGATAAATCAGGCATACTATCTCTCCTATACTTTCTCATTCATATTGTTGTATTGTTTTATAATCTGATTTTTCTTCCTATAGCTAATTTCTTGAGGAACAAAATCATTATTTCCATAAGTTTGTGCCTTCCGAACTAATTCGTCCAATTCAGTTGTTGTAGGTGCAAATAGCCACAGTATAAACTCTGTATTATAGACTTCTTGTCGGATGCTCTCTTCAACTTTAATTTGACTTTGAAGTCAAAACTCACGATCTTTGAGTTGTAAAAAACGTCTCTCATTTACTGATAGCTTAGAGAGTTCTTGTCGCACTAAACTCAAATGATGGCGTAAGTCAGAAATTTGTGTATCAGTATTTGTTGGCAAGGTTGTCGTCTCCACTTGGATATTCGGTCCAAATCGAGTTAACCAAGTTTCAAAATTTTCGATTGTTCGCATCACCTCGTTGTAAGACATCGATCCTAAGTCTTTACCTGGAATTTCCATCAGCTGCAAGTATCCATAATCTACTAATTGGATATAAGCCTGTCTATTTGGAATAATTGATTTTACGTCTAACAACTCAACACAAGAATGTAAATCGAAATATTCCTGCGTATGCTTCTTCATTTCTCGAATACGTCCTAAAGGTCGTTTCTCAATATTTTTAGATGAAGTTTGTTTAATTGCCATTATGATTTTCTCCTTCTGATATAGTTCAAACTGATGTAACGTTTTCTTCTTCGTCTGAAGAAAAGAAACATACTGTGCCAATTCTTTTTACCACCGTTAGCTGGCAACACCAGATACAAACTCATAACTGGTGTTAAAAATATGAATGCGAACATTTGTATCCATTGGCTTTTCGGAAAAATTCTTAATCCAACGCTTAGAGCAATTAGACCAGTTATTCCTACAAATGTAATGTCCAGAATAAGAAGTCCTATAATCTTGATTTTGGCATAAATATCTCTAGGTACACCATATTTTTCACCGTACATTAATTTCTCCTTTATATTTGTTTTGACACTCACATTATAATGAATAATCGAAAATATCTTTTAAAGGGACAATAGCATTTTTCTCATCATCCTTCAGGAATAAATTACACAAAAAGTTATATACTTTTTTACACAATAAAAGAAGCCTCAATCTTGAGACTTCTTAACTAAATCAAAGAATGATTCTTCAGAAAGAAAAGTAATCAATTGGCCCTCTGATAGTCTTCTAAGCGCTGCATCATGCTTCTTAGACCTTTTATCTGGATCAAAAAGATTCAACTGCTTGTGTCCTACAACCAATATATCTGTCCTAGCAGACACATAGTTTTGCACGACAGCCCCTTTACTTTCTAAAAATCGTACTGCTTCTTCTCTAGTTAGAGGACGTAGGCTTCCTGTGATAACAATATTCTTCCCTGTTAAATCCATAATTCATCCTATTCCTCCTCTTCAGGACTTTCAGCACCTGTGATATGTCGTCCTCCCTGCATACGCTGTCCTGCTTGTTGCATCTGTTGGTTCATGTATTGCATTTGACTCATGCTCTGTTGAAACTTTTGTTGAGAAGAGTCTGCTTGTTTCGGTGCTTGTGTCGATTCTACAACTGATGGAGCTGAATTTTGAATTGGAGCTTCTGTTCCTCCAGTTGGATGAGCTGAATTTTGAATTGGAGCTTCTGTTCCTCCAGTTGGATGAGTTGAATTTTGGATTGGTGACTCTGTTCCTCCAGTTGGATGAGTTGAATCTTGA
>NZ_KV794248.1:8175-8652 GCF_001808705.1 Streptococcus sp. HMSC074B11
TCCAGTTGGATGAGTTGAATCTTGAATTGGTGGCTCTGCTCCTTCAGTTTGAAGTGGTGGTTCTTGAATTGGGGATCCTATTTCTTCAGCTGAAGGAGTTGAATCAACAATAGGTGCATCCGTTGTTCCTGGATCGATTGGTGACTCAGGAATGTCAACTGGTCCAAATTGATCAATTCCAGGAATCGCATCGTTTTTCAAAGCGTTATAGGTCGCATTGTGCGCAGAGACAGCCTTATCATCCAGCTTATCTAAAACGTTGCCAACTGCCCCTTTCGTATTTTGCATAGTTTCAAATGCTTTCCATTCTGCCAAATCAACCATATTACTTACACCACCTTTGGCCGCATTCATTAATCCCTGGTCTTTTATAGAGTTCAAAGCACCTTGAATACCACCTCCAGTTCTGGCAAGACTATTCCCCAGAATCTGACTGCCTTTAGACAAGGCATCTGGAGCTTTTTTAGCCATATCCAT
>NZ_KV794248.1:8752-15069 GCF_001808705.1 Streptococcus sp. HMSC074B11
AGCGTTCAATCATGGCCACTCCTTGCATTGCCGCAAAGAATACTCCAATATAGACAAAGGCAGCTGCAAGACACTGTTCCCACATATTGAGTCCATCAAAGAATCCGCCAGAAAGCTTAGATACTGCTGAAACAGATAGGATTGGCAAATCTCTGAAAATCTCAAGTGTTACACGCATAATAATAACTTCAAAGAAGATTCCTGCTAAGGCACCACCAATCGTTCTTAACAACTCTTTGTATTTCTTTGAGTTTGATAGGGAGCTATAACCAAGAATCGGAGAGATCATTGCCTCAATCAAAATATCAAAAATTGATTTGACGAGCTTAATGATCATGCTGACCAATAGAACAACAAGGATAATGTACTGAAGAAACATCCCTATCCAGTTGACTTTATAGCGCATATAAACTGATTCAAAAGCACTCAATTGATTAATGACTCGGTGTTCTGTAATGCTTTCAACTCCAGTATTATTGGAATTCAACTTATGTAGGAACAAGCCTTTAATACCAGGTATTTTGTCTTCGCTCATTATATCTTCCAACATTTTTGGATTTGTTGTACCATAGTTTGCCCCAAAATCGATTTTAGTCGCAAAATCAGTCGTATCCCGCTGTGCAGGGTCATCCGTGATATTATTGACAGGAGTAGAGCCTTCCTGAACAGGCTTGATATAGCCATAATCATCCATTGGAAACAACTCCGTAGAAAAATCCTTGTAAATCAAGACTTTTAGGTCTACCACATTATTTTTCATGGGTTGAAGAGCCAAGGAGGAAGTTGGTTGACTACCAGATGGCGCTTCACTGGAGACTGTCTGGATAGACATGGCATCCTGTGCCACTGCTGTTGAGATGGTGGTCAAAGCTAAAGGCAAAACCGAGGTTACTGCAGTCACCAAAAGGAAATTAATAATAACCCCCTTATACTTTACTGGCTTAGTAAAGACTCCTGCGATAGCCGACACAACCAAAATCAGAGTAAACAAGGACGTTCCTAATATCTGAAACCAGTAGAAAAATTGACCAATGACTGTCTTCTGATCCCCCAAATATCCGAAAAGCCCAAAGAGCTTGAACATATTATTAAAAACATGTTCTAGACTGGAAGTGATTTGATAAAGAGCTTTTGCAATCCCTCCTGGTAAATAGGTGAGAAATGCCATAAATGCAGGAGTCGGTTCTAAATAGTTCCCCCAATAGGAATAGAACTCCCCCAGCTTTTTTGCATTCTCACCTGTGATTTCACCATTGAGATTCTTGATCTCATTCACCAAATCTGAAAAGGTTTGATAGTGCACTAAAGGTACCTTCTTTCTTTTTAAGATACCCCTATCATATTCGATAATGACAAAATCGTTTTTAAAGGGACAATGAAATTCTGATAACCAAAAAAGCCTCAAATAATTGAGACTTTTGTAAATTAATCTGCTTTTCCATTGAAATCATAGAAAGCATTGTCTTCTTTATAGCCACGACGTAGCTCAATGATTCGGATTTTTTTACCACCCTCAGTCAAAACGACTTGATAATAAGCCTCTGCTTCTTCAGGCTTATCTACACCCCTATAATCAACAGCGATTGTAAAAGTATCCTTTCCTTTCAGCTGACTCTCTAAACTAACAATAGTTCCTCTGAAAGCGGCTGGGATTGTCTTCACTTGTTCTTCTGAAAGAACACTATACTTAATGTCTCTATCGTCACCATTTGAGATTGTCCTATTCTCTTTATCAAATTTTACGGTAGATCCTGCTCCACCCGTAAAAACACTGCTCTCATAACTATCTTCTGGGGAAGATCCTGTATAGCTATCTTTTAGCACATTTTTAGCAATAGAATCAGGTGATTTTTGACCACAAGCTCCGAGTATAATTAAGGCTAAACCTACTAAAACAATTCTTAAAAAGTGATTTGCTTTCATCATTTTTCTCCTAACCATTCTTTATTTTATTATAGCAAACAGCTTTTTTTCTTGCAAGTGTTTATATAACTTATTGTATATCTTTTTAGATAACTTCATCCGCAAAAAAGTCGTCTCCATCATCATAATAATCATAGTCACCTTGAATAACACTAGCTGCAGCCGCCTGGAATAGTTCATCTGTAGATGTAAATGATTGGGATTGTACCTTTTGTCCTTTACTGTGACGACCTGATAGTTTAGGAGTTTCTCCATTGTTGCTGAGGAGAGGCATGGTCAAACGTTGCCTCCAGTCTATGATGTTGTTGAAGGCTGTACCTGCATCAACTGCGATCTCCTGAAGTTCTAGCTCACGGTGTGCACTTTCGACTGGAATATCCGCAAGAGTCATCGATGTATCAAACTCCTCTTGTAAGAACATGTACTTGTAAGGGAAGCTCGTCTCATCATGTGCGAAGATTGGATCCGTTGTGACCTTACGTCCAACATTATCCCGTCCCTTGACTCCACGTAAGATAACCGCTTCTCCTTCCTGGAGCTTGGCCAATTGCGTTGGTGTCAACAACTCTTGTTTTGGATTCTCGACTGACACGTTTGGATTGGCTTCGTCTAGGATATTGCTGGAGCGCCGTCTTCTGGTGATGGTACGTGTACCCAGGTCAGCACTAAATTTCTTATTGGTATCTGAAGATGTTGTTTTAACATAAACCTTCAATGAACAGTTGTCCATAATGGTTCGAGCAACATTTTGGCCGTATTTATCATCCAATTGCTCCAGATTTTGAATCCATAGATAATAGAGAATGTTTTGACCCAATCCAATAGATATTTTTGTATCCATGTGAGGAATCGCAGGGATATTTGTAAACTCATCTAAGATATGGAGAATCCGATTAATACATTTACGACCACTTGAGAGAGCAAGCTCATAGTTAGCATTGAATAGCTGATCTAAGAATAACGAAACAATCCCATTATACTCTGTTCGGTTTGGCGGTGTTACCAGGTAAATGACTTTCGGTTTATCTGAATAGACCAGTTCAATATCCGACTCCTGAAGAAGATTTTTGGTATCTTCTTTATTCTTAAGGACGGTTATATCGATATGATCTAAAATCGGCTTCTTGCTATACTCATCTAGTTCTAGACTATCTCCGTTTCTTCGATAGACTTTTTCAGCTGAAAATTGAAAGATTTGATCTCGAACAGGGGAATGGCCATTATTCTTATGATTGAAATCAATCGTTACCGTAAACTGATCTGGAAGTTTAGGCTCAATGGCATAGGTCAGATACCCTTCCCCATCGACTAAAGCTGTCGCTTGCTTTATAAAATCGACTTTCTTTTCGACTTTACCCCACTTCTTCAATCCTGTAATCGTTACTTTAGCAGTTTTGTGCTTAAATTCGTTTTTAAGCTGACTGTTGGTGCTTGATCTCAGCTTGACAGATAATCGACGTGGGAAGCCAACAGACTCTAAATCAATAGAGTTTTTAGAAGTCAGTTTGGCCACGTTGTCTTGCAAGAACAGATTGATTCCTGTCATCATGCTAGAGTAGACATTACCTTTAGTCTCATCACCACCAAAGTCTGAAGCACGAAATTCGATATCAGCCATTTGTCTAAATTTCGAGAATTGTTGTTGATTGACTTGTCTCAAATTATCAAAATAGACTGTGATTTTTGACTTTTTCGACACTTGTTGTTCTCTGCTTGGATTCTCGACGATTTCTCCAGCACCATCTACAAAGACTTCTTCAGAACCCATTGTCGCCAAGAATTTCGCAACGTTAGGGATCGTAATGGTATCCCAGGCATCGTCTTCACCATTTTGAACGGTTTCATTAGCTCGATCCATCAAAGCCATTGTAAGAGCATTAAACAGGGATATAGAAGACTTACGGAAATATTCAGCATTCCCCTTCTCTCCACCTTTTTGTTTCGGATAAATGGATTCTGCGACTGCATTGACATAGGTTTGAGTTTTCTCATAGTAGCCCTTCTTTGCGGCAGCGATGGCTAGAGCTAGCGGATTGAAAGACATAGACCAATCCATATTTTGGAAAGAAAGAACATTGACATCATAGTCACGTTGCCTCATGAGTTTGTAGGAGGCTTGATAATGTTCCCCTTTCGGGTCTGCTAGTACCATCGATGGCTGCAATTCAGCACGACTGTTGATTTCAATTGCTGGAGTAATATGACCTTCACCCTTACCTGAACGAGTCATCCCAATTCCTAACAGATTCGTCGGCTTATCTTCAATGTAATAATATCCAGAAGGAAAAGCTAACATGCCTAAAATCCGCTCCGCATTTGTCACGTATCGGCTCATTTTTCTATTTTGCCATAACATTTGAGTTCTCAGTGTTTGTCCTGCTAGATCATGAGTCAGTTCATGAAGTACAGGAGCTCCACCTTCACCTGGATAAGTTAAATCTTTATTGGGGATCTTTTTGTATTGACGACGAATTTCATCAATCGTCACAAAACGGTCATCTCCTTCTTCGTTGTTGTTATAGTCTCGAAACTGCTCGAAGTTTATCCAGGCAGATTTCCAGGCGATAACTAAGCCCAATAGAAAGATTGGAAATGCTAAAATTGGTGCTATTAAGAAGACTTTAGCGTTCAATAAGCTTTGAAACAAGAGGCTGTTTAAGTCGAAGTTTACGGCCTTACTAGCATCTTTAAACGACCAGGCACTAAAATAGAGAAAGCGAATTGTGGCTCTTAAAACAGTAACCAGGTAATTGGTTAAGATAAAAGCAATAAAGCTAAAACCTAATCCCATATAAACGAAGCTGCGGTAACTTTTAAAATAAAGAATGGGCTTCATTTCTTTATCAAAACGTTTCCGTTCTCGTTTAACAAAAGGGAGGGTATAGAATATCCTGAAGAAAACATTCCAAAGAATGAGAGAGACAAGCGCAAAGATTTTAGGTAAGAATGACTTCATCCCATTGAGCAACCCTCTAACTGATTTGAACCATACTTGTTTCCAATCAATTCCTTTACGATTTTTCCAACCTCTTTTTATTGCTTGCCTTAGACTACTCTTTCCTGCTAATAACCTTTGATAGCTTCTTAAAAAATACGGCTGGAAGAGTTTGAATAGGTAATAACCTGCTACCCCTAGAAAAAGGAAGGTATTAAGCCAACTGGCTCGAATCAGTTGGATAAGGGTATAAAATACTACTTCAAATAACTCAAACAAACGACTACCCCCTTACACCTTCCAAGAACCATTCCATTTTTCGAGTATAGAAGCTCGAAAAGAGAAATATGTGAAACTGTAGCCTTGGAGAGGCTTTCTCATAACGGTTAAAGTAATTTTCTAACCATTTCTCCCCATCCAACTGAAGAACATTCAATCGACTAGATCGACTTTGTTCTAAGTAATTGGTCACCTGAAGAGATTCTGCAATCAATTCATCGGACAGATAATTGTATTTTTGTCTTGCCATTGTTGCACTCCTTTCTTATTATTTCTTAATTCCCCTCTATTCTAAGGGATAATATCAAATTCTTTGTTAAAGGGACAAAAGATATTGTTATATCATAAGTTATATAACTTTTTGTGTAACAAAAAAGCACACAAGTGTTCTTGTATGCTTTCAATACCTTTAGAATGGGGATTCTACATCCATTGGTTCAGGATAAGATGGAGGAATAGAACTTGGTATCGGCTGAGAAAAGCCCTGTTGTTCCTGCTTACGTCGGTTAGATGCTTCCCTATTTTCAAGGAAAGTAATTCCTCCTTGTTGATTTGGGGAAATAAACTGATACGTCCGACGTTGACCTTGTTCATCATTATAAGGTCGTTGGATAATTTCTCCTTTTAAGAGGATTGGAGAGCCTTTAGATAGGCTCTGAGCCATCAACTCCGCTTGTTTTCCATAGACTTGTACATGGAAGAAACTAGAGATTGGTTTATTTGTATCATCAGTCATACTCGAATCACAAACAAACTCAAATTTGAAACTGGTATGACCATTTTTGGTTCGATCTACTGCATCATTTGGAATGAATGCAACACGTCCAGAAGCGATAAATACTTGCATTTTTTCTCCTTTCTATAAAGACCACAAGAGAGTCTTTATTCAACTTGTGGTCATCATTTCATTTTAGTTCGTCAAATTAGTTTTCTTTCGACTTACGAAGGCCTGCAAGACTCAACAATCCCAAAATCATTCCCACAACTGGAAGCATGCTGCTTGCTGTTCCTGTATTTGGAAGTGATGGCTGAGGATTTGGTTTCTTAGGCTCGCTTGGTTTTGGTGGTTCTGGAGTGTGTGTTGTTACCTTCGCAGTCATTTCTTGCCCATTGACAATATTGACAAAAGTATTCTCAACTTCTCCAGCCGCAATACGCTCAACTTCGATGTAGAAGTCTG
>NZ_KV794249.1 GCF_001808705.1 Streptococcus sp. HMSC074B11
CAGACTGCCTTACATTTATATCTACGATTATTACAAGGATATACATGTACATAAAATAACCTATGGAGGAATGATATGATTTTAGTTACAGTTGGATTATTTAGCCTTATATTTATTGGAGGAGTTTTATTAATTCTCTCACTTATAGGGATTCGTCAACGAGTTCGTTTAGAAAACGGATATGATTTTGAATTAGAGACAGATCTATTGGCAATGGTTGGCGAAAATAGAAAGTGAGAAGAAGAATGAAGTATGTAATTTTCAGTTTTGAATTAGGTGACTATATTTGTAATGGGGAGAATAAAGTTTTAGTTTTTGATACTTTGGGACTAGCATTTCAGTATCTTCAAAAACATTATCGAAAGCCACTTCCTGAACAAAGAAAAAAGAGATTGATTCACTATCCAGATGTGTATCAAGCTCCGTTTAGACTTCTAAAAGTTTGTTAGGAAGGAGACAGATCGATGTCAGAGTTATTCAAAATTATCCGTGGATACTACCTAACAGGAGTCGGACAAGAACCATTGGCTTATTATTTTAAACTTTCATCGGATAACTTAAAATTTGAGTCTGTTTCTGCAGGGGATGTGGCTTTAACTTTTTATCAAAACGAGGAGAGTATTACTAGCATTCCAGCGATTGTTAGAGTAGATAGTGTTATCTCGAATGATAAAATGATTTCAGATTACCTGCAGGAGGAGTTGAGAGATCATTATCCAATGTTGCCACTTGTCCGTGTATTAGACTCAGAAGAATTTGATCCTTTACTCTTTCAAGAAGTGATGACAACTTTCACTAACTTGAAATCAGAAATAAAAGAA
>NZ_KV794250.1:0-60467 GCF_001808705.1 Streptococcus sp. HMSC074B11
AATAACTTTATCTTCGTAAGTTAATTCTCCTCGAACATCTTTAGAAACAACATCTTGTTTTTCAGTTGCATTTTTTTCTACGTTTGACATATGAAACTCCTTTATTTATTTAAATAATTCTTCTGTACATAGTATCCCAACCAAATTCCTAAAGCTCCACAAATTAAAACAAACATCGTTTTAAAGAAACCAAAGGATAGGATGAAGCAAGCTAGAATAATACCTACTACACCACATAGAATTGGGTATTGATATTTTTTAAACCATTCCATTTTTTACTTCCTTACTTTACACGACTAACAATTTTCTTAGCTGCTTTTTGAGGGTTATATTCTTTCACTAAAACTTCCAGTTTAACCTCTCGATCAATACCAAAGAATTCTTTCAATCCTTTAGTGATTTCGTTTTGAACTACTTCAAATTTGTTAGCAATGTTATCTGAAAGAACAGCTGTACCTTCTACAGAAACGAAACATTTCTTTTTCCGAGTATGTACCTGAATTTTGGGATTTTTGACCATCTTGTGTTCATCCAATAAACATCGAACAAAGCCTTCGATAGCTGAATTTTTTAGTTTTAATTTATCGTCTTTAGTTCCAAGTTTTATTTCCAGATATTGTCTAGGATAAAACAGGATTACTAACATCCATAATAAAACTAAGATAGACAGGCCTAGAAGCCCCCAAAAAACATATCTAGCGAGATAATATTCAAATGATGTCTGTCGCCAGCTAGTCAATTGAATCCCTAAATCACTAACCTGGTGGTAATCTATCAAAATAGGAAGGAAAATTGTCAAGATTAAAATACAGAAAATAAACAATAATATTTTCTTTGATTTTGACATATAAAATCCTTTCAATTAAAGCACTAAACTATAGGTTTACCCGTCAATACTAAATTTAAATCTATAGTTTATGATTGAGTAAAAAGTTAACCTTTTTTACCCAAAAAGAATGATACTACAGCGACAACAATCACCGCACCAGCAATCGATGGAATAATTGACATTCCCGCTAGAGAAGGTCCCCATGTCCCAAAAAGCGATTGACCGACGGATGACCCAATTAAACCGGCAAAAATATTTGCAATAATTCCCATTGAGCCACCTTTTTTAGTGATTGCTCCTGCAGCGAGGCCGATAAAACCTCCTACAATAATGGACCACAACATAATATGCACCCTCCTTTCACAACCCCAATATATTTGGGTTAAATATAGTATATCATAATGCGAAAGCGTATGCAAAATATATGCTCACGAATATATGCTTTAATAAAATTTATGTTTGATTTTAAAAAACTACACGAAAAATGTAATTATTTAGTTAATTTTTATTGAAATTGGGAAAAAGAAAAAACGCTTGAAATCAGCGTTTTTCTTATGTATTGATTCGTATTGAATGCTTACTTCACTTCTATAAAAAGATTAAATAATTTCTATTTCAGCTGTTAGAAACGTTGGTACATCAATGTTTTTAGAATGCTACATAATAAAAGGTAGAGTGAATGGTAGAGTAGTAAAAATAGTTGTTATCCTAGTTGATTAAAAAAATCTCTGATTTCCTCATCTTTTATAAAATAATATATAATTTTCCCCTCTCTTCTAGTATCCAAGATGTTTTGATTGGCTAGTTTACGAAGATGGTGGGAGGCAGATGCCATACTGAGATTTAGTAAACAGGCTATATCACAGACACAGAGTTCTTCAACAGCAAGGAGATAAAAGATGATATTTATCTGTTTATTATCGGTAAACTTTGATAAAATACGAAGTGATTTTTGGACTTTTTCCTTTTCAAGGTAGTTCGTTGCGGTTGTAACATTTTGTTGATTTATAATATTCACTTGGCAGATACTATCTTTTTTCATAATTTTTTCTCCTAGCCGAACACAGTCCTTAGCATGTCAAAGCTGTTGTTTTCAATCAGGATATACATCCCCAATCCTAAATAAACAACGGCAATAAACCATCTGCTATATTTTTCCAAAGTTTCTCCAACAGAAGGGACTTGTGCCAATTTTTGGGCAGAAAAAACCAAGAGATAAATCATGACTAGAAAAGTAAGTAAAGCCACTATCAAATTCGTTAAATTTAAGGTAATAAAATATGGGACAAAAACACCAATATTGTCAGCACCACAACTTGCAAAAGTAATCATAGCGACTAGAAAAATCAGGTTTTTATCATCTTTGCGCAAACCATCTTTTGCAATAGCTTCTCCATCAGAATCTCCTAAAAGCAAAACTTTGAGTCCTAGGAAAATTGGAATCAAACCGAGCAAACCTAAAATCTCTTTACTAGGAATATAATTTAAGACAAATGCAAAAAGTAAACTTAGCAATATTAGACTAACAGAGCCTAGAAATTGTCCTAAATAGATGTTAATGATGTCTTTTCTGCTTTTTCTTTTGGCAAAAAATAACATTAGGATAATAAGTAAGTCTACGGCTGTCCCAGAATACAGGATTATTGAAGTAACAACATTTTGAATCATAAAACACCTCATTCAAATATATTTTTGAATGTATTTTAACATTAAACTTTGTAGATGTCAACTTCAGCTCCATCAAAATATAGATAAGAAGGTAGTGTACCAAACATTAAAAAGCCCCGCCATCGAAATGATAGCAGGGCTTAATTTCAATATCTAAATGATATATTTATCTAAAAAAGGTAGAGATTGGACTGAAATATAGTGAAATGTATTGAAATTGAAAAAAGAAAAAACGCTTGAAATCAGCGTTTTTCTTATGTATTGATTCGTATTGAATGCTTACTTCACTTCTGTAAGGGTTAAATAATCGGCCTGTACCCCTTGTCATATCAAGGAGTATAGGTTTTTGAAGAAAAAAGGTAGTGATAAAGGTAGTGATTGTATTAATCTGTGAGTTCTTGTAATTTATCCAGAAAAATATCAACTGCTTCGAATTTTTTCTTTGGTGCTAGTTCAGCATATGTATCCATAGTTGTGGTAATAGACTTATGTCCCATCCTATGTTGTAGCTCTTTCCAGTTAGTTCCGGCATTGAGCATCATAGAGGCATGTGTATGTCGGAATAGGTGAAACCCATAATTTGGTAGTCCCAATTCGATAAGTCGTTTTTTTAGAGTTGCACGCTCATTTCTATCACACATATAATTTCCATAAATCGTAGGAAATATCAATTTGGATCTTGGTAAATGATGTTCTTTAAAATAGAGATTCATTTCTTGATGAAATTCCCTTAGTCCTTCTAAAGTTGATATCGGAACAGCAACTCTACGATTACCGGCATCAGTTTTAGGAGAATTCTTACAAATAATCCCTCCTTTTTGGTTCAATTTTTTATTAGCACTTTTCCACATTAAAGTTTTATTGATAATGATTTCATTAGTTTCAAAATCAAGATCAGTAATTTCTAAAGCTAATAGTTCATTGATTCGTAGTGCTGAAGCCAGTAATGTATTACAAATGATTTTAAACCGCCGATTTGCTCTCGTGTTTGGTAGTGTGTCAAGGTAAGCTAGCCAAAGTTTTAAATCCTCATCATGAAGGACCATGATACGTTCTTTAATGGCTTTGGGTTTTGGTGGTATCTTGATTGTCTTTGCAGGATTGGTTTTCAAACCGCAATTTGTTATTCCAAAATCAAAAATATCACTCATTTTATGTGCCATTGCACCAAAATCTTTTGCACTGCCTTTCGGGGCACGTTTTTTTCCAGATTCAATTGCTTGTTTGGCTTTTTTTACTAATCGATTTAGCCATAATTGAATATCTGATGCTTCGATCTGCTCAGGTTTATAATTGCCAAATTGTGGAATGATGTAAGTATCTAAGTACCCTCGAACACGGTTTATTGTGTTTTGCGAAGATACCCAAGTTTTAAAATGGCTAAACCAAAATTCAGCTAAACTTTCAAAATTACCAATTTGGATAGTTTCTTTAATAGTTGACCCAGATTTTTCAAATTGAATTTTGGATTCAACAATTTTTCTATCTAAAGCTTTTAATGTTTTAGCAGTGATTGTTCTTGTAATTCGCTTACCAGTCTTAATATCTGTTCCGATATAAACACCTTTGATTGAATAGCTTATTTCACCGTTCTGCTTGGTAGTTTTTATAACTTTTTTATTGTTGTGTTGAATGGTTTCTTTATTCATATTGCCTCTTAATTCGGATATTTAAAAGACTAAAATAAGACCCTCACCTTCTTTTAAGATGATTTTATTTTAGCATATTCCTGAGTTGTTTGTTGCATTCCTGCTTTACTATTAAGTTGATAGAAATTTAATGATGTCTTGCCGTTTATAGTAGACTGTTCTCGTTCCTTCAATAGGTGGTTCCAGACGAGCTAGTCCTTTTCTTTCCCAACTCTTCAGCGTGTTAGGTGATATATTCAATTCTTTTAGAACTTCTTTTTGAGTTATAATTTCCAAGTGATTGGAGTTGCTTTTTTTGTCAAGAAGGTTCACCAATACTTGAAGAAGATTTTCAATTTTATCTAGTTTTACTTGTTGTAGTGCATCCATATAATTATCCTTTCTAATGTCCAATAACATAGGTAAATTGTTTGGCAGTTTCTGCATCAAATGTGCGGTAACTAATTATTCCTAACCCTTTTACATTACACTCTGAGACGAGAATTGAACCATCTGATTTGACCTGTTCCACAAATGAAATGTGTCCGTATATTGGATCAGCTCCAGCTTGTCCAGGGCTAAATGATAGAGCAGAGTGCTCTGTTGGTGTGTGGGTTGTTGTAAAGCCTGGTTTATTCATCCATTGTCCACCATTTCCCATAAATGGATCAAAGTTGACTCCGACTTGTTTTCCACGGTTGAAGACATACCAGGTACATTGTCCCCATGGATAAGTGCTTGTGATATAGCCAGTAGTGTCAATAGCTGTTGTTAGACTGTAGCCAACAGGGATATCGTTTGAAGTTACTCCTCCACCATCTCTAGTTTTTCCTGTAGTTTGTTCAGGAGCTTTTGGAGTTCCTCCATGTTCATCAATGAAGGCATCCAGTTTTTGCATGGTTTCTGCACGTCTTTTTCCCGATCCTGTAGTATCTGTGAAATAAACACCACCATCGGTAGAAGGATTTAGAGTACCATTCGCAAACTTTTTAGCCTTGTCATCTTGAATTTTGAAGGTTTGGTTTTTATTTCCAATGATGGTTTGTTGGGTTAGTCCGACAACCGCAACCTCGTCATTAAAGTTATTGGCATATTCTGGATTGGAATCATAAGCCCCAAAACCAAACATATTGGCTCCAGGATTAGTGGCTACCCCAGCAGTTCCAAGGGAACTTTCATTCAGTGCGATCGCAACGATTCCACGGACATCAAGATTAGATTTAGCTTCCCATTCGAGGAGCTTTTTTCCATTAATTCGGTTCTTATCATAGGAGATTCCTAACGTATCTAAAAAGCCGTCTAATTGCTCTGCTGTAATACCGAAGCGATGAACCAGTAGGTTGTGAGTATAGGGATCTCCATCTGACCAGTGATCCGCATAAGTCACTCCATTTTGGGATTGAGGTGAGCCATTCGTTCCACCACCTCCGACAGCCCCCATAAGGATAATGATGATGAGGACCGGTAGAAAGAGAGGAATGAGACCGGCTAATAGAAACCATTTTAGTTTTTTCATCGAATCTCCTTTCTAGTTAATGTCTTATATAAGCAGTGAACAGAACAGTCCCAAAACGCCATTTTGCATCTAAAACGACTGAATAGGACTTAGCCTGTAAGATGATTTTGTCTCTTTCTTGTTCTGATACTGGAAACAAAAGAAGGAAATCGACTGAGCGTTTTCCTTCTTGGTAGGCTTGATAAAGAGTTTCTTCAAGAACTCTTGGAAAAGCAGTTCTTGAGCGTATCTTGGTATTCATATCATTCTCCTCTAAGTTGTCTTAAGCGTTCTGTTAATCGGTCTCTTCGTTCAATATTGGTTCTCAATTTATCATCTCGTGTCATGGTTTTCCTATAAGCACGAGTGAAGGCATTGGATCCTTGGGCTTTGTACATGGCTTGAGGATCTTTATATTCCTCTAATTTGTGCTCAATACTATTAATGCGGAGCTGTTTAAATGGAGAAATCCACTCTTCTTTAAGAGTTTGAAATTCCTCGTTTGAACTTGGTGTTGGCTCTACTGTGATTGCAGATTCCATTGAAGGAGTTGGTGGTATTTTTTCTTCAACTGGTTTAATCCCTTCTAGCGTTTGCTTTGTTTTCGGAATGCTTGGTTCTGGAGCATCTGGACTTATCGGAGTCTCAAGTGTTTCTGCTGGGAGCACCTCATCAGGTTGGTGCTCTGATCCCTTATTGGTAAAGAAAGATCCGACATTTTGGAAGTGACTTTTGGCATTCATCACCATTCCGGCTCCGAAACCAGCACCTGCTAAGGCAAAATTCCCAAGATGTTGAGCAGATGAAAGACTTATCGATGGTACTTGTGAAGCTACCTCTCTGGTCTTTGTGACCCCTTTTTCAACTTTGTTTCCAATATCATTCGCAACCATTCGAGCTTTGGATCCAAGAATGAATTGGATCAGTTCAGCTTTGTATTTCCATAGAAAGAAATATACGAGTCCCTTTGAGACGACTGAAATGAGTAGTTTAAAAACAAGGCCAAAGATAATCAAGGATGGGAGTGTTTTAAGAATGCCATCAAAGCCTGTAATGATAATGTTTTCGATCATTTTCTCAATATAGAAAACTAATAGAGTTAATAGACTTGTGATAGCTGGGAAAAGTAACCCACCAAACATGACTTTCAAGACTCCAAAAATCAGATCCTGCATTCTTGGCACAAAAGACATTAATAGCACAATTGGAAAGAGCAGAATCATCATCAAGACAAGAGTTTGAGCGATGACGTTTAACATCTGAATCAAAATAACCGGTATCGCTAATACAAAGGCTTCACAGATTTTGAAGATGACATAAAACATACGGGTAAAGATGAAGTCAGGCATAGCTGAAACCCAACGGTTCTTTTCACCATCATCATTGGCTCCATTTCCTAGTTCATCCAGATATTTATTGCGATCTTTCGATTTAACTGCTTTAAAGTTTCCATTCTTATCGCCTGTTCCTAATACCTTACTATCGTCAAAAGTCTCTTGTTTTCCATCTTGACTATTCTTATATTTCCCATTTTCTTGACCTGTATTGACAAAGACATAAGCTTTATAAGAGGTTTCTGCAATATAGCTATCTGCCATGGAATCGCCAATTTTAATGGACTTATTATTGCCATACTCCACCTTGATATTCGTGATGTTTTTAGTAACATCTTGAGAGACATGGTTAATGGTATCTAGTAGATACAGACCACCTGATGTTCCAGCGATTGTTCCAAAATAACCAAAGCCAAGGATGAGTACCAGAAAGACATGAAGGAGAGTTCTTGAAAAAGCTCCTTTCGAAAAGAAAAACTGGTAAAAGAGATAGAAAGCTAGAATCAGAAGCAACATTGAAACGAGTGATTGTTTTGCGACCCCACCAGAGCTTGAACCAATGAATCCTTTCCAGATATTCATCGCTCCATTAAATACATAGTTCTTGTAGTTGGAGTAGAGATCAATCTTTTCAAGAATTCGAATCAGCAAAGAAAAGAAGCCGACCACTGCGTTTAGAATGAAAAAGAAGAAGTTGACGAAAAGCTCATTAATCAGAACCCAAGCCCCATTAAAGGAAGCGAACCCAGTAGGCTCCATATAGGATTTGAGAGAGAAGATATCAACTCCTCTTAGTTTGTCAAAAGCTTCTTGCATGGATTCACCTCCTAACTAGCGTATTTATTTTCAAGGCTTGATGATACCGTAGCTTTCATTGGTTTTAGAAGCATATCAATATCTTCAAAGATGTTGTGTACGGATATCATATTGAGATTGCCATAGACGTCATAGTACAGGCATTGGCCAGAGATCATATTGTCAATCCATTCGAGATTACTTTCAGTGACTTCTAGATTGACGTGTTTTAGGATATCTTCTCGTTCAGACTTTTCATAGAAAGCAAAGATGGTCCCGAATCCAGTTGTATCATCGTCATTTTCTGCATCATGTACGGACTGAGTGATCAGTGCCAAGGTATTATTTTTGGAGCGTCCAATCCGACGCATATTTTTGATAACGGCTTTTCCTTCTGCGGATTTCATAAGAATCCATGCTTCATCAAAGAACTCAATGGTATCTTCATTTTCATTTCGTTCTCCAAAGTGGGTACAGAAGGCACCAAGCGCAAACATGAGAGCGATAGAGTTGCGTTCATGATCTGAAATTTTTGTGGAATCATCCTTTGGTAGCTTGAGGTTATTGACCTCTAGAATAGTCACTCGTGACTCGTAGTTAAGCCCTTGAGTAGTTCCATCTGAGAAGGCTAGTTCCAAGATAGAATTTGTGACGATTGAAGTTAGATATCGACCAACCGAAGCAATTTCAGAGGAAGAGGAGTCTCTCAGAACTTTTAGGACGTGTTTAAATCCGACCTTCTCACCAGCGACTCGTTTCTCCACAATCGCATTAATAGCTTCTGTGATAGCTGTTTTTTGATCCATCGTGACATCATCTACAGCTTGTAGTAGAAACTCAAGCATGTTTTTTGCGACCTCTACAGCTTGTTCTTTATCTAGAACGACAATAGGATCTAAAACTCCATGGTTTGATGGTAGTGAGCTATCCAGTGTCACAAAGTTAAAGTTCTCAATCTGTTTCTTGCGTTCAGGATAGAGACGTGCGAATTCAGGCGAGTTAATCACTTCTTGGTAGTGATTTCTAAGTTCACGTTTAGGGTCGATATAAAGGGTTTTAACATTTTGTAAAGCCACACTTAAAAAGATGATCTGGGCGAGAAAGGATTTTCCTTGTCCTGTTGCACCCGTAATGATGATATGCGGGTTCTTGGTAATCTTTCCAGCGATATCTTCCTTATTTCCCACTGTCGCATTGTAGAGTACAATATTCTTTGAGGAATCAATGGCTTTTGCAATATTGTCCCAACGCCCTGTCCAGTTATCTACTCGGCCGATATACCAACCGATACGGTTTCCAGAAGAGGTATTGGTGAAGGGCATGAGCTCTGAAAATCCACGAGCTGTGACCATATGTGTCCAGGTGCGAGTTTTCTTTTGGAGGTTTTCTCCATAGAGCAGGGCTTGAAAGAGATAAGGTCCGTCTTGAGAGGCCTCACTGATTTCAACGCCCATATCATCAAAGTAGTTCAAAACCACTTGCCGTCTTTGACGGAGTTGGTTCACACTAGAAGCAGAGACAATCAGATAGGCTCCATATTCGATGATATCTTCCTTATTTCCGACTTTCTTCATTAAGTCCTTTAGGGAGATAGAGCCCATGATGATCTCGTCTTGTTGGACAGTATCAGTATTTTCTGCCTCTTCCATGATGTTTCTGTAACGTGTATTCGAGCGTCCCATTCGCCCCTTGATTTTACCAGTATCAATAAATTCTGCCTTGATTCGTAGCTCTACGGGAAAGTTCAAACGTTGGATAAATTCGCCAAGATGAAAACCGTTGAATTGAACAGGAAATTTACCTACAGGAAGAATCGTCACAAAAGAGGATCCATAAGGGCTTTCTAGCTTGAGGAAGCCACCTTTTAAGACTTTGATCAAGGTATCAGTGATATTGAATTGAGCACGATTGGCCAGTACCTCCTTCTTGTAGTGAGGGATATAGCGAAGGTACTGCATCCGCTGGTAATAAAAGAGTTCTTCATTGGATAACCGTTTTGCCCGAAGGACGGAGAAAGCTTGAAAAATAGTGAATTCATCACTTTTATAGTCTTCATACCAAGTAGGACTTAATTCATATTCATAGCCAAGACCCTTTGCGATCTTTTCAGTGAACTCATTAAAGCTCTCATAGGCCAAGTCTTTTACTGTAGCTCCATGATTTTGTTTGCGTAAGGTTACTCCGACGACCCAATCAAACTGATAAGGAATTTCCATTTCATCTGTTAGGCGATCCACTGTGTAGAGAAGCAGTTCTTCTCCTAGTTCACGACTGTCATCTGCTAGAGCATCTGAAAAGTCCCGCATTTTCTCTTCTAAGAGATAGTCTTTAGGGATCAGAGATATTTCAAAGAACTTGTTTTTCTGGAGCTTCTTCATCATTTGAGCAACAGTGATTTTATGTTTGCCCTTTTTTTCATCATCCGTAATGGTGATGGGAGTATTTGGAATACGGTAATACGCAATGACTGTTTGATCTTTTTTGAGAGCTAGATTTTCATGTGTTTCCCTAATAGGATAAGTTAAAGTAATACTCATAGGTCCTCCTTTTCTATAGATTTGTTTTTTCAAAGACAATTTCTTCTACAGGCTCTATTCGATCTTCGTGGTAGATAGCTTTTTGTTTAGCTTAAAATCCCAGAAGTAAATCAGGTAATCTCCGATAAAGACGTGCATCTTTTTACCGTGAGGCTCGTATTCAGTATAGAACTTGGCCAATTTGTAAGGGAGATACCAATAGAGCAAGAGAGAAATTGAGTGAGTGATTTTTGCGAGTGGCACAAAGATAAATCCTCCAAAGAGTAACATGGCCACAAAGACGATGATAAAGACAATGAAAAAGGACAACTGCATAGGTGTCGCAAAGTACCATAGTCGAGTGCCCTTTTTTGTCTTGATTTCTTGGATCCAATAAGGAGCATTTAGGCCCTTACTGTAATCATAAAGTCTTTCTTCATTCATACTTAAAGTCCTGATTCAATACCGAAGAGTCGTAGGAACCAGCCGACTGCTTTTAGGATATCTTGTCCTTTCGCAATTGAAACAATAACGGCATAGAAACCAACGACAGAGAAGAGTTGAAGCCAAGAACTGTTCCGCCAAGCCTTGATTGCCAAGAGCACGGCAATAGCTGTTAGGATCCAAATTCCATCACCCTGAAGGAAGGTTCGTAGATTGTTTGTATTCATAGAGTTCTCCTATTCTTTATCATTTGCATAATTCAGTGGAATGGTGTGTTCTAGTTTTGAGACATAGTAGGTCTTTTCTTTTTCTGATAGAGTAAAGGTGAAGTTTTCCGAGTGAGTGGTACCTCCAACTTCAAAGGTGGCTTGGACATAAGCGATTAAATCATCACCGTCCTGTTTGAGATAAGTGTAGTCGATCGTTTTGAAAGTGCTATTTGCGATGATATCCACATCCTTAGCAATCAGATTAAGATTATCTTGGCTTGTGGTGTAGTTGGTAAAGAAGACCTTGAGGAATTTGTCTACTTTCTTTCGCTCACTGTCTGAAAAATGATCATTGGCAGTGAGTTGGAGCTTATCATCTTCGCTAAAGTGTCCAGCTTGTGAGGATTCAATGGCAGAAAACCAAGGAAGGCCAGAAACGTAATATTTCCCATCTTTTTCATCAAAAGGAATATTAAAACCTGTCACGATTTCTTTTTCTTCTGTGTTGTTATCCCGATGGATGCTTTCCTTGTATTTAACCTTATAGATCGCAACTTTCCCTTCTACAGTCACTAACTGAGAATAGAGAAGTGTGCTAGGATTTCGAACTTGCCCTTGAGATTTTACATCAGGGATGAAGTTGTAAAATTTATTTAAGTAGTCCACTTGAGATTTTTGTTTTTCACCTTCATTAGGAAGTGTGAAATAAGCATATACGTAATCATTCAAGTAATACTGGAGTTTATAGTCATATTTTCTACTCGACTCCATAGGCTTTGTCTGTTGCTTTTGAGTGGCCTCTACTTGAGCTTGCAATGTTCCTACCTTATTTGAGAGTGTGATAGCACGGATAGATCCCAAGAAACCAACAAAAAGGAGGAAAGAAATTCCTCCTATGACGGCGATATTGACGGTCTTTTTATTGGTGACTTTTAGCTTTGGTGGGCCTCCTTTTTTCTCCACCTTTTTAAAGTGTGAGAGATATTCTTTTGCTTGAAGCAAGTAGCGTTTAGCTTTATCCATAGATCCTCCTTTAGAGACCAGCAAGCTCAATGAGCTTTGATCCTTTTGCATAAAGGCGCTTATTGGCTTTTTCGATCTCGCCGTTAATGTAATAGTAGCCTCGTAGCTCAGTTTGGAGTTGTTCGATCAATTGAGGTTTTAGGTCTTTGGCTTCTTCTTTTTTTAGGAGACTATTTAATTCTCCAGCCTTGGTCCAAGCCTCTCTATGATCTTTCTTTTTCAGTAATTCTCCCAGTTCATTCGTAACTTGAGAGACTTTCTTTTCAAAAATAGTTTTAGTAGCCATTTCAATTTCCTTTCTAAATTTTTCTTGATTGTCTTTAATGGTCTTTTGGGTATAAGTAATGAGTGACGGTCGCATTTTTTTATTTACGCTCAATACTTGACCATCTAGCGTGAAACAGGCATGTTCATAGGTATAAAATCCTCTACTATCTGGAAGGTCTTCTGTACACCTGCCAGCGCACTCATAGTAGAAGTCGTTACCTTTTCTTAAAATGATATACATATACCAAAATTCATGTTCTGGAAGAAGTAAAAAGTCTGCTTGATAGATTTTCTTCATCATCTCAAGAAACCTCAAGTAGATCATCGTATCCTAGAGCTTGGTAGATAAAATCTGAATCAAACCAAAGCCAATCATTGATTTGTACTTCAGTTGGTGTATCACCAGAGAAGATATCTTCACAGATGACGGTTAGAGTATCTACTCCACCACGTTCACGGACGGTATTTAAGGTCGTTAGTCCACCAGACCAGGCTCTAAAGTTATCTAGTGAATTGATTTGAACTTTGTATTCCATATTGCTTTTCCTTTCTAGTGTTCATAGTGTTTGTTGGTTTTGAGAAGTCTTAACATGGCTTTTCCTCGATCAGTGATCTCTCCGCTGTTCTGAATCATCTTCATATATTCTGTTTGCAAGATTTTATCTGCTTCAGTAACTAGTGCGAGGGAGTTAGCAACTTGATAGGTCAGCCAGCGAATCGTTCGCTCAATACTGTAAGGCTGTGGGTTGGTTGAGAGTTTCAAGGGTTCGACTCCTCCAAAGAGACGTTGCCATTTTTCATCAGGTTTATAGGCTCCAAATCGAGTGAGGCCATCATAGACTTGGATTTCTTTATTGATGATACCTCTTGCGATTTCTCCTAGATCTACACCGTTGATATATTCCTCCACGACACCTTGAGCTTTCTGATCTGAGAACCGCAATTCATAGCGATTCCAGATACCAAAAATCTCCAAGGATTCGTCCAAGGAGATGTTTTCCATTCTAGCTATTTCATAGCGCTTTTCATAAAAGTTGAAGTAGAGTTGACTTTGACGACTTCCAAAGTAAATGGATAAGCCGTGATTCGCTTCCATGTCTTCATTATCTGTGAAAGATCCACCACCTGTGATATTCCATTTCTTGATCGTGTCTAGGACAATCTCTTTGGAATAGAGTTTATCAATCAGTTTGGAAATTTGAATTTGTTCGTCCTCGTGACCATAACCCTTATAGAGTTCATCTAGAGCAATATCTAAACGCTTCACCCGAACATCTTCATAGGAATAAAGAATGTTTTGAAGAAAGATCTGCCAAGTGATTCCCTTGTCTTCTAGAAGTAATTCCAACTCACGGCATCCTTGACCAGATAGTTGAAGACAAGTTTGGTAATCATTGGTCACACACTTATCAAAGAAATCAAAAATCCAGATATTACCTCGTTGCCATAAGTGAGTATAATTCATGAGACGAGTTTCTTGGTCTGTAAATTCACTTAGGTGACAGTGAAGAAATTTTTCACAGAACGCATCTAGATCCTTTAATCTAGGAAAGGATAAACGTAGATAGTCGATCTGAGCTCGAAGACTGTTTTTATCGCAATCTTGATAGTAACCAAGTTTTTCTTTAAGTTCTCTGAACTTATCAATTGTCAGTCCTCTTTCGCCTGTTTCATAAGAACGGTAGGTTCTAGTCGGAAGATCAACAGCTTGTGCAAATGCTTTTTGACTAAGTCCTGTTTGTTTTCTGAAATTCTTAATCTGAAAAGGACTAATTTTATCCATTCATCGCAACACCTCTTTCTAACAAAGTGACACACTTTTTTGACGAAAGTGACACACTTCATAAAAATTGAAAACCCAACTCCCATAAGGAATGAGGAGGGGTGGACTTGGCGTATTTGCCAAATGTAACCCCCCTATTAGAAAACGGGGGTTCGTTGTCATCATGAGCCAGGAACGGCGGGCTTCGGTCTTCGCCTGACCTGCGGTCAGGCTTGCCCTTGCCCTTGTCCTAGCCCATGATGACGGACAATCGCTTCAATAGCTTTTGGATAAGACTTCCGTCCATCTTTCTCAAATCGAGTGATGGTTTCAAGAAGTAACTTTTCTTGGAAAGGTTCAATGAGAATAGCGGAGTCAGTGCGTTCAAATGAAATTCCGTACTCTTCCATATAAGGGATGATTTTTCGAAGAGTTTGCATTTTTAGATCATACTCATCCGCAAATTCCTTTAGTGGTCGCTTGTTTGGTTCGTTTTCTACAACCTCCTTTTCCTCTATAGGATCAATTGTTTCAACTGGTGGTTTGTATTCTTCAAATACTGAGAACTCTTCTCCTTCAAATTCCATAATGGGAATTTTAGCGTATTCATCATAGAATGAAAATCCCTGATCAAGTGGAATATAAGGTGAATAAAACTCGCCAGCTAGATTCCCACTTGAAGCAATATAACCACGACCGACCACTTTCACCCCGTTAATCTCGTCTAGCTTTTTAAATTCTTTGGTTTTATTGGCATCTCCAAACATCATGTCATATCCTGTTGATTCTAAATGACCGACTGAAAGACGCATCATAAAGTTGTCCCGAAGAGCAGTCTTGATATATTCTCCATCAGGTCGTTGCATGGCAAAGATCACATATACTCCAGCTTGACGACCCTCTAGAACGATTTGAGTCAGATATTCCATGAGCTCCGACTGTTGGCTATAGTCACGGTCAATCTTGGCCATGAGAGCAGCCCATTCATCAACTAGAATAAACTTAGGTTTTAGATTGTAATGGGTGTAATAAGTACCTGGTCTATAGTCTGGAAAAGACGTTAAGACCTCGTAGCGCTTCTTCATAAACTCGACATTCTCTCTAAAGCAATTAATGATATCTTCTTTACTAGAATACACTCGACCGTGAAAGACTGGAAGTTTCTTTAAAGAAGCTAAGTCTGAGTTTTTAGGATCACAAATATCTATATAGCCAACTTTTAATAGGGCATAGATAATGGACATGAGAGTAACGGTTTTTCCTCCACCAGTACCTCCACCAACTAGTAAGTGGGAATCTTTCACATAATCCCAGTAAACATCTTTCATAAGTCGGATTTTTGAACCTTTCACTTCAACTTGATCAATTGAAATACGACTATCAATCCGATTGATAGCAATTTTGTATTTAACAAAACAATTATCAAAACTCTTATCACGAAAGTCCCCATTGAACATGACTTCAAGAGTAGAGCCAAGATTTAAAAATCGATCTTGAAACTTGTTTCCTTCTAATATAAAACTGACTTGAATCTCGTAATGACTTTGTTTAAGGTAGACCTTGGGAAGAGTGATTTTCTCAACTATCCCTTTGTCTCGCCTAACCTTCTTCACAAGATACAAGTTATTCTCTAGCAAAAAGCGTGAAAGAATTCGAAGGCTATTGAGCTTTTGAAAAAAGAGCAACTTTCTGTAGCAAACTCGATTAATAAACCAAGAGAGAAGCAAAGAAAAAAGAAATCCAGCTCCTAGAAAATAACCTTGAGGTAAGGGATGAACTTTTAATTCTTCTAAATGTAAGTAGCTGTAGTAACTAATAACCAACAAAAAAGGAAACCACCAGATAAACCATGTGATTCCCTTTAGTTTACGATGAAAAACGCGAACTCTTTTTCCTCGATAGGTAAAGAGTTTCATTCTGCATCACCTCCTAGTTTTCTTTCTTATTTTCTACTGGTTTGTTTTCTTTAGTCGGTGCGCCTCCAGTTTTTTTCTTGATTTTAGAAGCAAAGAGCTTATAGATATCATTACGATTGACATGGGTATGGGTGATAACAATATCTTCCAATTCAACCTCTTCTCGGTATTTAATTCCCAAGTCCTCAATTTCAGACTCTGACATATCTGCGATGGTGAAAAAGAGGGTTTCGTGCTGGACAGAAGAATGAATCCCTACAACAATTCCACGAATCTCACCTGTATTGACTTGTACAAATGATCCATCAGGATTTCGTTGTGAACGATCCACTTCAAAGATAATATCAGGACCTTCAATGCCTCGGAAAGTCAGTTTTCCAAGGACAGCTGGGACATCTAGCCCATCTGTAATAACACGATAAGTCTTGTCAGCAATTTGTAGTTTTTCTCCGTAGTTTAATCCAATTTTAGCCATGTGATTTTCTCCTTTTATTTCTTATTTTTTGATTACCAATTTTTCCGCAAAGACATTGAGATAAGGTGCAACAGTATTGCCATTTAGAGCAGTGTCTGGGAAGAAGATTGGGTTGACTGTTTCTACCAGAGCATCTTCTGGGAAGACCGTTGTAGAAGCTGGTGTGATGACATGAAAGGCACCGTGTTCTGCGCTATTTAGAATGTGACGTTGGTATTTGCCTTCTTTTCCAAAAATAAATTTAGGAGCATTTCCCAAACGTTCGTAGTAAGCAGGGCCAATAAATTCTGGTTTCATTTTAAGTGTATCTGAGATCATAAGATTTTCCTTTCTGAGTGTAAAATAAAAAGAGTTAAGCTAGTTGCTTCACTCTTGAGTAATAGTGTGTAAAAAGTTTGCGTTTAAACATACGACTATAGAATTGAATATCCCCATGAGCATAGCCATTTCTACGAGCAGCATCTGCGAGATGGTCTAAATCAATTTGAGCTTGAGCATAGAGTTTAGCCTGTAGTTTATCAGATTCGCTAAACATACCATAGGTAAATTCATAGTTATCGTAGAGTCGTTTACATTGTAGTGCGAAAAAAGTTTGTCATATTTTTCTCCTTTATTGTAATAAGTAAAAAAGCTACTAAGTGAAAAAAGGAAAGAACTTAGTAGCTTGAGAGTAGGTCTATCAATAATGATAGACAGCAGTAAAGAAAAGTTATTTGGTTGGAAAGATCCCTCTTTCCACGGTGGCAACGTTTAGCAAGGTGCTTTGCGTCAATTACCATCGCTTTCCCAGCCAATCTCTTTAGGTAGTCATGATCATACCCAAGGGATTCTCTTACGCCCTTTGGCGAAGCCAGTTCACTTTACTATTCGGAAAAGTGCGAAAGTCCGAAATGCGTGGAAGCCCACAAATAAATGTTTTATATCTTCACTTCAACCATAAAACGGACTTGACTTTTCTTATCAAAACAATTACAATAAAAGTACCAATCTTAATGTGTAGTTTGATAGTCAGTCCTCTGGTTGTCAGACGCACTTTTTATTTAGTTGTCAATGATCAAAACCTTCTAAAATAAGGTTATTATTTTCAAAAGAAATATACTCTCTCGAATATATTTATATTATATACTCATCTGAGTATATTGTCAAGAGATTATTAAAAATATTTTTAAATTTATTGAGGAATTAGCAATGGGATTTCCAGAACGATTAAAAGAACTCCGATTAAAAAAAGGATTAACACAAAAGGAAATTGCGGAAAAATTTGGGATCAAACAACCTAATTATCAGCAATGGGAAAGTGGAAAAAGAAAACCATCGTCTAAAACTTTAGAGAAATTTGCGAATTTCTTTGGTGTTACGATGGACTACCTTGCAGGGAATGATGTAGAATTAGATAATGTGGAACTTCTTTTCCGTATGAACTCAAAAGGACTAACTGATGAAGAAAAAGAAATCTTTAAAAAAGAATTGATAGAGTTTATGGAAAAACGAAAGAAGGCGTTTAGAAAAGAAAATTAACTAAATATCAGTATTATTGGTTGATTTGATAAAGAATTTTATAAAATATATAATCAATAAAACAAATGGTTAGTACAATATTATTAAAATTATAGATATTTTCAAATTTGGAAAGGTTAGTGCTCACTCGATGGATTATGGTGATAAAATAAATAAGCGTACAAATATTTTTGTGTTGTTCATATTTTTATTTCCAATTATTATTGAAGTATGTTCTTTTTTGTTGAATAAAGGAATTAATTCTATTAATTTGGATTTTTTAGAGTTGATGAAATCTCTTTTTTCAACAATTAAGACATACATAACCTTTTATGGTACAGCATTATCTATCACTTTTACCGTTTATTCATTTATAAAACAACAGGAAAAATATGATGATGATAGAAATGAAGAAGAACTAAAAAGACAAGAAGAACAAAAAAAGGCAAATGAACTAAAGGAGAAAGAGTTAGAAGCTAAAAGAGATTATTTTCGACCTACTTTTATTATTGAAAAAGATAAAAACGATAGTCATGAATATATTAAAGTATTCATGAGAAATGAAAATTTATATTTGGAGCAAGTTAAATACTATTCGTCCTCAAACACTTTACATTGTATTTATAAACAAGCTGTAAAATCAGGTGAAACAATTGCTAGAAAAAGTGTTGAATCGTTTTATATTACTGCAAAAACACAGATTGGTGAAACTATTCTATTTGGATATTTAAATAATGGAGTTAAAATTTACAAATATCTCAAGAATGGTGGTGAAGCTCACATTCCAATGTTTGGTAGGAAGCCATATAACCAAGAAATAGTTGATAATGTTTGGGGAGTATATAATGATGATATTGAATATTCTGATAGAAGTTTAGATCAAATCTTATTTTACGATACTGTTGGGATCAGAGAAAAACTAGTCTTTAATTATAATAATTCTATTTCTGAAACTTTGGCATCAAAAACTCTAGAAGAATTTTTCAAATCGGTATTTCTTGAGATTGTTAATGAATTTAATTTGTCTCATTTCACTAGCGCAAGTGTGTATGATTCAATAAGTTTAATTTTAAAAGACCTTAAAGATAGTGTTGATTTAATGAAAGTAAGTAAAGAAATAAAAAAAAGTGATGACTATTTATTTAAACAACTTAAAAGTATCTCTTACCGTAAAAAAGACTGGCAAGCATTATTTAAATCAAATGTACTTAACATAGGATCATTTTTAACCTTAGCAATAGAAACACTGCATTATGGACGTTTTGAATTAGATGAAGAGGAAAGGTGCACTAATTACAAAGCTCTATTAAGAATTTTGATGACAGTATTTGATTATATTGATATTGATACATCTATAGATTACAAAGTTTATGATTATAAATCTATAATTTATAACAAGCTAGTATTTATAAATTAGATAAAAGTGGACATTCGTCCACTTTTTTTATATACTAAAGTCAACCAAATTGGTTTAGTTTTGTAATTTATACTTAAAGGAGGTACCATTCTTTGGATGAATTGTATACAAGAATAAGTAAGTCTACAAAACATGTGTTATACCAATACATGAAGGATCATGGTATTTCATTACTAAATTATAATTTCAACTACTTCTTTCAATATTGTATTCAAAAATATCAAATTCAAGTAATTAGTCACCACTTCTCAAATCACAAGATTGAAGGATTAACTGTTATTGATGAATTAGGTATTAGTTTTTCTTATGAAAAGGATAATCCCATTGTGAAGCAAAATTTCACTCTGTGTCACGAGCTAGGACATTTTATACTAGAGCATGAAGGTAATTATTTTGCAGAATCTATTGATAATCAGGAGAACCTACTAGAGCGAGAAGCGAATATTTTCTCTGCTGTAGTATTAATGCCTGACATTGTTTTGTTGTCAAAGATTTATTATAGTTGCGACACCTTTCAAAAGATTCAAAATAGTCTGGATGTTTCAAAACAGGCATTGTTTTATCGCCTTTTAGATCTTCTTAGAGAATATTATCCTGGAAAAGAAAGTACCATTAAGCAGGCTATCGATGCTTATATTGATGGACAAAATGCCACACTACTCCTTTTGTTTCACGGTGTCAAAGATCAGATTATAAAGGAATTCAACAACTATCAGACTTCTCTAATCAATAAGATTGAGCAATCAGTAATCAAAAAAGGCTTCGTGACTAGTCAAGAATATCCAGAACTTCTAGATCAAGAGAATTGGAAAACAATAAAGACTTACTGTAATAATTTAAGAGTATGGCTCATTTATGACAAAGGAAAATCTATAGCTTATGTTTGGGATAAAAATAAGCTAACGGACAAAGAGGCAAAACAAAAAGCTGAATTGAAATTACTATTAATGTGAGGGAAACGATGTACCAACCAGAAAAACTAAAGGCTCGCAGAAAAGAGCTAAAAATGACTCAAAAAGATATTGCAGATCAATTGGGTATTACCTACCAAGCCTATTCTGCATGGGAACGCGGAATAAAACAACCATCTAGAGAAAAAATAAAGCTTTTGGAGCAGATTCTAAATGTTCCAAAAGGTTATTTTACAGAGGTCGAAATCGTCCGACTATATAATACTTTATCGGATGAAGGTAAGAATAATGCACTTAGTTATGTCAGAGGCCTAGTTCAAAAAGAAAAATGTAAGAACATTGTTTCAATGTCAGAAAAACTATACGAATACCATGTTTACGAACAAATGTCTGCTGGTATCGGTTCATCGGTGTATAACGATCAAAACTATGATACTGTCTATTTTGATGAAGAACTAGCCCACGATTTCGCCTCATGGATTTCTGGTGACTCAATGGAACCCAAATATCAAAATGGTTCTGTGGCTCTCATCCGTGAAACAGGGTTTGATTATGATGGTGCAGTATATGCAGTAGTCTGTAATAATCAGACATACATTAAAAGAGTTTACCAGGAAGAACAGGGTTTACGGTTAGTTTCTATCAATCCAAAATATCGAGATATTTTTCTTTCGTATGATGAAGATCCTAGAATTGTAGGGATTATTGTAGGGAATTTCTTACCTGTTGAACAGTGATATTGTTAATGTAAAATAATAATAGTGTATTATTTTTTCTAGACAGGGTATAAGTGGAAGATAAGATGAATAAAATGGAGAAAACTCTAATGGTTCTTCTCCATTTTTTGGCTAATTGGTAATGTTGAAAATTGGAAGTGAAATGATACTTTCAAAGAATTCATTTTGGACACTAGCAAACGAAATAGAGCCCTGATGCAAATCAACAATTTGTTTTGAAATTTTTAGCCCGATTCCAGTCGTTCTAATTTTAGAAATATCAATATTTTTAAAAGATAATTCATTAAGTTCAGCAATTTTTTCTGGTGAAGCTCCCTGTCCATTATCTTTGATTTCGACAATTACATTTGTATCTTTTTTGTATAAGTGGATTCTTATTGTGCAACCCTTTTCGTTATGTAAAACAGAGTTGTAGATGATATTATGGATAACTCTTGTGATTAAAAACTGCTCAATCATGATAGATTGATTAACAAGTGAATAATCGTAATCAAATTCAAATTCAAATTCATTCCAGATTTCTTGATTTAAAATATGGATGAGAATGTCTTTGAAGAAGGGGATAATTTTTGTTTCAGTCTGATTTAATTGAAGATGACCGGATGAAAGGCGAGCTACTATATTTAAGTCATTTAAAACATTTTGGATGTAATAGGATTCCGTCAATATTGGACGAATATGTTTTTTAAACTGTGTATCTAGTTCAGAATCATTTAACAAGGACGCGTTAGAAATGATGACAGAAAGAGGTGTTTTGATATCGTGTGCAATACCTGAAATCCATTGCTCTTTAAAGACTTCATTCTCTTTGAGTAGAGTATCGGTTTGATTAATTGCAGTTGTAAGATATTCTAGTTCTGATATAGAATTTATTGGATTTTTCAAACCATCTGGGAGATTCTGAATAGCAGTTACAAGAGGCACAATTTTACGATTGATATGCGTCACGCCATAGTAGTAAAGAAAAGCGAAATAAAGGCAGTTGAAAAGCAATACTCCAAATGCTATTAGTGGAAACAGGCGGAGACTATCTATATCTAAGTAATTAAAACTATAACGAGCAATTTTATCTTTTGGAAAACCAACAACAATGATGTATCCACCTTTTATCTGACTAAAAACAGGATAATCTGAAAGATAATAGCGAGAAAACTGTAAAATGTCCCCGTAGTCAAATTGCGAAGGAACTTCTGTAGGTTTATACTGTTCGAACACTTGTTTTCCAGTCTGCTTATCCAATACCATGAGCCATAACTTTTGTTCTTTTAGACTAGAAATATCATTTTCAGGTATGTGGACGTTATTATTTGTGATGGTAATGTGTTCAGAAATTATTTTCACAGTCTCAGTAGCAGTTTGCTTTTTACTAATGTAGAAAACAAAACTGGCAATTAGAATAATATTGGTAATAAAGATAATGATGGAAGAAAAGATAAATTTCTTTAGTGAATACCTTAAAATTTTGGTTTGATTCATAATCATGATAACAATTTATATCCTAGCCCTTTAGCTGTCTTTAAATATTGAGGTTTTGAAGGATTTTCTTCTATTTTTTCTCGAATTTTCCGAATATGTACAGTCAAAGAGTTTTCATAACCAAAGCTATCCACTCCCCAAATCGTATCACAGAGAGATTCGGTTGAAACGATGTAATTTTTATTATCGTAAAGTTTTTTCAAAATCTGAATTTCAATTGGCGTAATAGAAATTTCTGCTCCATTTTTTTGTACTGTTGCATTCCGAAAACTCACCAAAGTCTGTCCAATCTGTATTGTTTCCTGTTCTGATTTATAACTTCTACGGAGCAGAGCCATAATACGATAGATAAGATTTTTTGGAATGAAGGGTTTCATGATATAATCATCACCACCAGCATTGAAACCAGCTATCTCATCTTCAGGATTATTTTTGGCAGTCAGAAAGAGGATAGGAGTATCGCCTTTTTTTCGGATATGTTTTGCTAATGTGTAGCCATCCCCATCGGGTAGCATAATGTCCAAAAGGAAAAGGTCGAACTGCTCTATTTCAATCATGTCCAAACTAGATTCTATATCATAGGCTGATGTTAGATTGGAAAATCCGTAGGCAGTGAGAATATCTCTTATGGAAGAGTTTAAAATTTTGTCGTCATCAATGATAAGGATGTGCTTATTCAGGAGTTGTTGTTCGAAACTCATAATCTTACCTCGCTTATTTAAATTATACCATTTAAAAGAGTGAAAAAAAGAAAAATACTTTAATCTTAATGTAAAATTAAGGTTAGCTTAGTTTAAAATTAATCTAGCATGTCTATAATAAAGACATAACCTAGATAGAGATACTTCTCAAATAAATTTTAATCAGTGAGGTATTTCCAAATGGCTAAACAACAAATGAATCTCGTTGAGGAGGAAGTTCATAATGATTAGTAATGTTTTACAGATAAAAAACTTACAAAAGAGATTTAAGGACACTCAGGTAGTTAACCTTAGTTCCTTATCAGTTCAACAAGGTGAGATTTATGGTTTTCTAGGTCCAAATGGAGCTGGGAAAACAACCACCATGAAGATGATTTTGTCTTTGATTTCTCGTACAGCTGGGGAGATTGAAGTGTTTGGTCAATCCATAGGTACGGACAAGCAGTATCTTAATCAGATTGGCTCTATGATTGAAGAACCGTCTTATTATCCTAATTTGACAGGCTATGAAAATCTCTTGGTTTTCCAAAAAATCCTTGGCTTTGATAAGAAAAATATTCAGGAAACCTTGAAAATTGTTGGGTTAGATCAACCTAAAAACAAGAAAAAATTGGTTAAAGATTATTCTCTGGGTATGAAACAGCGTTTGGCTTTAGCCTTTGCCTTAGTCAAGAAACCGCGTTTGTTGATACTGGATGAGCCAACCAACGGGCTAGACCCAGCAGGGATTCATGAAATTCGGGAACTGATTATCAAGTTGGCAAAAGAACAGGGCATTACTGTCTTCATCTCTACCCATATCCTTTCTGAAGTAGAGCATATCGCTGACCGTGTAGGGATTATCAATCATGGTCAACTCGTTTACGAGGGAGAAATTCGTAAAATTCAGTCCAATAAATGGCTGGAAGTGCGTGGGGATTTTAGAGGTCGACGTGAAGCCATTAGCCAAGTGTTATTTGGTTATCCGTGCAAGATGTTAGAAATACAAGAGGATAAACTCAAGCTGACTAACCTTGCCGACCAGCAGATTTCTAGTTTGTTACGAGATTTAATAGTCGAGAAAGTTCCAATTTATGAAGTGAAGCAAGAACAAGAAACCTTGGAATCTATCTTCCTCAACTTAACCAAGGAGTGAGTCTTATGTTGAATAATTTGTCTATTGAATTGCTCAAGGCAAAACGAACCAAATCCTTCTTCATTATCATACTAGTTATGGGAGTCGGATTTGCTTGGGCAATTGCAGCCGCTACACGTTACCTAAGTAATCCAGACATGCACCAGATTAACCTAATTTTCTATATGATAAAAGAAGTAAATGGCTTGATTCTCCCTATCGTGATCGCTCTCTTTGTATCCCGGATTGTCAAGAACGAGAAGGAGGGCAACACTTTCAAACTGCTTTTGGCAAATGGTGAAAATGTACGGCATATCTTTCTGAGTAAGCTTGGCCTGACTATGTTCGTTTTGACCTTTCTCGCTTTTTTGGAGGGAGTAGTGGTCCAGTTGATTGCAATCTTATCTGGTCTAGAAATGCCTGTTAGCCTAATCCTCTGGCAAATCGTCATTTTCTTGCTAGCATCTTTTGTCTTAACCTGTCTGTTTTTGATTTTGCAGTTTTTACTGAAAAAGCAGGCATTGATACTGGCATTAGGGATTTTCGGAGGATTTCTTGGAGTTGGATTTGGTCATGCACCAGCTTTTCTACAGCTGATTTTCCCTTTTGGTGGTATAGGATATCTGTCTCTAGTGGATTACCAGCAAGTCGCCAGTAAAGTGAGTTATGTTTTGGTGACAAACCTAGGATTTAAACTCTTTACATATTTGCCAATAGCCCTAATCTATCTCTTCTTATCTCTCTATCTAGTTGAAAAGAAAGGAGGCAAGCTATGATGTCTTATCTATCAGTAGAATGGCGGAAAACCAAAAAATTTTCCATGTTGATGATTGGTATTTTCTTCTTAGCTTTTTGTAGCCTGATTGGTCTTGGGATTTACTTAGGTGCAGCTTATTCTATGGTTGCAGAAAGTGAAAAAGTGCCTGTTTTATGGGGACAATTGACCTTCTATTATAGCCAGCTTTTCTTTCCGATTTTGGTCAGCATTTATGTAGCCATGATGTTAGGAAAAGAGTTTGATAGGAAAAATATTGAATTTCTCAGAGCTAATAATGTCAGTCTTGGGAAATTATTGTTGGCAAAAGAAATAGTAATTATCTTGTTTATTGCTGTTTTACAGTTGCTCTTGTTTGGTATTTTTTATGTCAGTGCTCACCTAATTCATTTAGAAATTTCTAATTTGTTCACCTACCTCAAGTGGGATTTATTGGGGATTTTTGGAACAATTAGTATGATGGAAGTGCAGTTTTTTGTGACAGCTAAAACTCGTGTTTTCAGTAAATCTGTGGGAATTGGTGCTATTGGTACTTTCGTAGGATTTATGATGATTTTTGTATCAGATAAATTATCTTTAATTTATCCCTACTCCCAAGCTATGGTGGCAATGCGGTCACGGAATTTGATAGACTTTAATTTAGTGGAAATATTGCTGTTTATCATTGTAAATATTCTTCTGTGGGGGATTTTTCATACATTGAGTAATAAAGAATTGCATAAGTAATGCGAAGACTCTTCGGAGTCTTTTTTATTTGAAAAAAACACCTATTCAGGAAAATAGGTGTGAATAATGTTATTTATATCCATATTGTTTTAGAGCGTTTTTATATGCTTCGCTACCTTTAAGATAGTAGTCGTGCTTAACTCCGCTAATATCAACAGAAAAGACCCCATCTTTAAATGAATAATCTTCTGATCGACTCGTAATATTTTGTCCAGTTAATTCGATCGTATTCTTTTGTTTGTTAATGGTAAAGCTGTCGGCTTCTCCATGCTCAATGGAAGCATTTTCTCCTTTAATAGTAAACGCCAACTCGTTTCTTTCACTTGAGATCCAATAATACTCACCATCTAAAGATTGGTAGTTGTTTTTTGAGCAAGCAATTAACGTAATTATTGATAATGACAACAATAATATGCTAACAATTTTTCTCATGTTTCTCGCCTCCTTTTATAATATTACTATACCAAAATAATATTACAAAACTGTATTAATGTCTGTTATAATGGAAATTTCAAATAATGTCCATTATAACAGACATTAGTAAATTATAGAAAAAGATCTATATTTGGCTATAGTTTTACTAAATCTCTACGACTATAGATTAAAAATGTATACACTTCTATTTTACAAGTTCAACTTAAGAAAATCCCAATTACAACCATTTAACAAGTAATATAAAAAGAGTTCAATTGTCAATCCCTTTTTTAGATAAAGAAAATAATAATGGTGCTAATTAGGATTAATACCTAAATAAGTTTTAATTTTCTTTTCAAGAAAATCAATATGTTGGTTAATTTCAGTTTGTTGCTTATGAAGTTCATCAAGTTGAAAAAATAGTAGTCTAAGTCGTTGAGGAATTGTGGAGTCTCCTTTATATCTTAGGTCAGCGTATTCTTGCATATTTTTAATAGACATTCCCGTCTTTTTTAATCTAATAATGAATTGAGCCCACGCTATATCAGAGTCATCATAGTATCTACGATTATTTTCTTCTCTGTGTGAGTAAATCAATTTTTCTTGCTCATAGTATCGAAGTGTGGGAATAGGAAGTCCAGTTTTTTTAGCAAATTCTCCAATAGAATAGTAAGCCATAATATTTCCCCCCTTTATTTTTTATTATTTTAGCATAATTTTTAAAAAATTAAAAAATTTTCAGTTTTCTCTTGACATAAAGTGCGCTTTACTATGTAAAATACATAGTATCAAAGGAATTTGATATAAAGCTAGGAGAGGAGGTAATACCATATAGACGAAAAATTGGTTTGAAGGAATAGAGAGCTCCAAAGGGGCTTAGTGATAAGGCTGTCAAGAACCTTGATGGGAGCAGCGACTCTTATAAAAAATGCAAATAGCAATCTGTAAAGGAGAAAATAGTATGGAACAAACGAAGAATTATACTTGTATTACTGGAGCCAGTGCTGGTATAGGAGCGGAGACAGCAAGACAATTTGCAAAATTAGGAACGAATCTTATTTTAATTGCTCGGCGTCAAGAACGACTAGAAAAATTGAAGCAAGATATTTTGAACCATTATCCGGATTTAGATGTTGTTATTAAAGTTGTTGATTTATCGAAGTCCAGTAATGTTTTTGCTCTTTATGAAAGCTTGAAAAAATATCACATTACTACGCTAATAAATAATGCTGGTTTTGGAAATTATGATAAGGTTGAATCTCAAGATTTAGAAAAGATAATAACATTAATCCATCTAAACATTGAAGCTTTAACAATTCTATCAACTCTATATGTGAGAGATTATAAAGATTGTAAAGGCGCTCAATTGATTAACTTATCATCTAGAGGCGGATACATGATGGTTCCAAATGCAGTTACATACTGTGCAAGTAAATTTTATGTCAGTGCTTTTACAGAAGGCTTGGCATTGGAACTAGAGGCAAATCAACATCAATTAAAAGCTAAGGTTTTAGCTCCAGCTGCCACAAAAACGGAATTCGGTCAAGTTGCTACAGATTCTAAAGAATATGATTATGATGAGCATTTTGCTAAATATCACACAAGTGAAGAGATGGCACAATTTTTGATGGAATTATATCAAAGTGACAAAGTTGTTGGTTTAGTTGATGTTACAAATTTTGAATTTCATCTTAGCGGACCACTACTTAATTATTAATTATTTTAATAAATAGATATAATATGTATTGAATAATAATAGTTGTAGCCATTTTATGACAAGAAAAAAGCTTCTGAAATGTTAGATTTCAGAAGCTTTTTGTCTATCTATTATGATTTAAACCTTGGTAAGTTATAATTTTCTGTGATATTTAGGATATTTAAAAATATAGAAGTATTTTTGTAGACTAATTTACAATTTTTCCAGTATTTTACCAAGTAGTTCTTCTAACTTTCTTAAATCTCCATAGACTGTTCCGTCCATATAAAGATTGTAAACCTCGTCATCTTGCTCCACACGTATTTGTGCAGAATATCCTTTTGACAGTGCTAAGGAACGAATAACTTCTCGTTGAGTTCGTCCATTACCTTCTCGGAAGGGATGGAAATAATTAAGATTATCAAGAATTTTTGCTAATTGTTTAATAATCCCATCTTTTGAATTAGCAGTTTGATAATAGGTATGAATAAGGCGGTTTATATATACTTGGGCAGTACTGAAAGATTGTATTGACATAAAAGGATTCCCATTTTTTGAGATATTCACCTTGCGAAATTGCCCCGCCCAAGCATAGACATCTTGAAATAAATATTTATGAATGGCTAAAATATCACTAATGGAATATACTTCAATGGTTTTCAAGCGCAAGTCTGCAAGCCTTTTAGTAACGAATAAATGCTCATTCCGATAGGCTTCTTCAATATTTGTAATATTTTGTTTGTTGATTAAGACTGTAGAATTTGGATAGGTATATTGGTGATTGGGGTCAATGTACTCATAGCCTTCGTATTGATTTTTAACCAATATTCAATTCCTTTCGTTTGTTGATAACATAAGTTTTTAAATCAATCACATCTTGAACAGTAGGTTCATAATTTTCAATCATTGATGACCCAATAGCATACCAGACAGTATCAAAATCTGAAAAGTTATCAAAGGGAATTCCTAAAATTGTTAATTCTTCTTTATTTACATCAAGAGTCATGGCACACCTCCTTGTATAGAGTTACCCTTATTATACCATAAAATCGGTATTTTCACCTAAAGGATAGAGACTGTTATTAAAGGCTGAGACGATTTGTCTCAGCCTTTTGGATTGAAGATAAGGTCATCTTAGAAACACTCCTAAGGAAAGTTTTGAGTATTTTTTTATTTGACAAATATAAGTAGACGGTGTATACTTTATAAAAAGTAGACAACGTATACTTCGATAAGGAAAGGTGGTCAAATGAAACGGAATACGGAAGAACTGAAAGAAAAGTTAATTTCGGTCGGCATTGAAGAAATCAGAACTAACGGGATTGACCGGATGTCTATGCGTACAATAGCTCAAAAATGTGGGGTGACTCATGGAGCTCCCTATAAGCATTTTGGAAGTAAAGATAGATATATTCAAGTTGTTATGGAACACTTATCAATGTTCTTTTTGAAAAATATGATACTTGGAATTGATACTTCCATAGATGCAAGAACTCAACTAACTCTGATGGGCTGTAACTTTGTAAGGTTTGCCCAAGAGGAAACCTATCTATTTGAAGCATTATTTATCAAATTTCCATATAACTATATGGAGTTATCCCAGGAAACTATTTCAGTCAACTCCTCTTTACCAGGATTTGAACATTTTAAGTCGGTAGCGTTAAGACTTAAAGATGAGGAAAATCTTTCTAGTGGTGACGCAGAAATTTTGATCCATTTTTGGAGTTTTATTGCTGGTTTGGCTCTATTGGTAAGGAGTCCTGTTGGAGAAAGCTTTAAAGAAAATGATGTTCAAAAGACCGTCAGAACGATGCTTGATATTTATATAAAAGGAGATAGCTGATGAATGTTTTAATAATCTATTCACATCCGAATGAAACAAGTTATAATGCATCAATCCTTCAAACTGTGCAAAAGCATTTAGCACCAGAGCATGAGGTTAAAATAGTAGACTTATATAAAGAAAACTTTGATCCGGTTTTACGTTTTGATGAAAGGCATAAAAGGAGAGATTTACAGCATAATGAAGACATGAAACCGTATAGAGATTTATTGAGTTGGGCGGATCAGTTGATTTTTATTTTCCCTACTTGGTGGAGTGGAATGCCAGCTATTTTAAAAGGTTTTATTGATCGTGTTTTTGTTGCAGGTTTTGCTTATCAGAATGGACCTCGAGGTCCGGTGGGGCAACTAGATGGAAAAGCGTGGATCATTACGACGCATAATACGCCAAAAATTTTTCTTCCTTTTTCTCAAGACTACGCAAAGGTTCTAAAATCTCAAATCTTGAAACCCTGTGGTATTAAACCGGTTAAAATGACACAAGTTACACGAGTGGAGTATATGAGTGATCGTCAACGGAAAGAAGAACTCGAAAAAATCGCACAGATAACCAAAAGGATTTAAAAACGTGCGTTACAAGTCATGATAGAGCATACAGAAGATGGGTAAAGAGGCTGGGACAAAAAGATTTCAATTTTTAAAAATCTTAATTACTAAGCCCTTCAAATCTATAATTAAATGCGAAAAGCGAACAAAGCAGAATTCTGATTACCAGAAAACTAGTTTTGTTCGCTTTTTATATTTGAGATCGGACTTTTGTCCCAGCCTCTTTATTTTATATTGTTTTTAGAATTAAAATATTGAGATTAAGATTTATCTTTCTTAAACGCCCCTGCTTGTGCATACAATAACCATGATAAGGTAATCATAATAGCTGCGAAAACAGAAATTCCTGAGAATCCTGTAAATTTCACAAAGAGAACTCCTCCCACTATACCTGCAATTGTTTCACCTAAATACATTACTGCATTTGATAATGAAGAAATCGTACTTCGTGCATTTTCAACAGTACCTTGCAAAGTCGTCATAAACAAAGGAAAAATAAATCCATTATTTATATAGATAATTGTTAATAAAATTTCGGCTACCCAAAAATTATTAGCAAAAGGTAGAATAAGATAGAGGATAATTAATGTAAGTAATTCAGTTTTAAAAGTTCTTTGTAAACCAAATCTTTTAACCAATTGACTTCCAAATAAAGACCCCAATAAGTTACCCGCACCAATAGCTATAATTGCAGTACTAATGTTAGTTAAACTCATATTAAAGTCATTGGTAAACCATGTAGATATAAAGGTAATGGCTGTAAAAGAACCTGTTTGAAAAACAAAATAAGCAATTAGATAACTAACTGATTTTTTATTAGTTAGGACATTTTTATAAGCCTCTGTAAAAGAAATTCTATTTGCTTTTCCAATTTCAAGTTTTGGTAGAAAAATATGGATTAAAATGAGAAGTATTAAGGAAGCAAACGCAATCGTATAAAAGGGAGTTTGCCAAGAAAAGTTTGCCAGATAGCCACCAATAGGTACCCCAGCCATTTGAGAAACGGATAAACCAGCGGTCGCATATCCCATAACCTGCACAATATACTTTTTATCAACAACAATAGGAATTGAAGCCCAAACTTGTGGAGTTACAAATGAAGCACTGATACCTGCAAATAAGCGAAAAAGGAGCATTAAAGGAAAACTTGTTGCAAAACCACATAGAAAAGTTGAAATGGTAAAAGCAATCAGCCCATAAGTCATTACTTTTTTTCTATCACGACCATCTGAAATTGGGCCTGATATAAGGGCAAATACAGCATAACCTATTGCATATGCGCTGACCATCCAACCAGAAACTGAAGAATTTATATTATATAGGTTTGCTAAAGTTGGAAGCAGTGGAGAAATTAAAAATGTATCAGTTCCTATAATGAACATTGTTAAGAAGAACAAAAGAGAGTATTTTTTCATTGTATATTAACATCACTTTCTAAGAATATTTTTGTTATAAGTTATAAATATATACTTTACGTAATAATGGCTATCCAGTTCTGTTTCATAAAACACCTCCTTTTTAAATTTAATAGTTAAACAATTATTGAACTATTAAATTTTATATTATCACTATAATGCAGAAAAGTCAACGACGGCCGTACAAAAAATTGACAAGTGTTTATTTCAATAGTAAAATTACTTTATGACTATGAAACAATATAACCTTAGCGAAGATGATTTAAGAGTTAAAATTTTTAAAGCATTAGCAGATAATGTTCGTCTAAAAATTATTAGATTACTGTACAGAGCGAATACTGAACTAAGTTGTGGAGAAATTGGCGATTTGCTCATTATTAGTAAATCAGCTGCTTCGTATCATTTTAAAACTTTGCGAGAAGCTGGTCTTACTACAACAAGAAAAGTAGGTCAGAATAAATTTGTAAAGTTAAATCATGAGACATTTGATACTTTCTTACCTGGCTTTCTTAATTCTTTAGACAAATAAGCAAATGCATTTCAACTAGACCAGTAGTTTTTTTGTGTTAACGGGGAGGTATACCTAAATTGTCAAATTAAGTTAGATTTTTCATGTCATGTAACTCAGAAAAACTTGGTATGGTGTTTGATAATTTAGGAAATTAAAAAAATAAACATTATATCCTTAGGTGAGGCAAAATTCATGGATTATGTAGCAAGATTACATTTGAAGACTGGGACTGATTTCAGGCAGGGATTGGTAGATTTCTGTTTAAATAGAAAAAAACAGTATGTTGCTATTGGTTGGAGTAGTCAAAGTGAAGATCTCTATCGCGAGAGCTTTCAAGAGTATTATTACAGGGTTAAAGAGATATCTGGAAGAGCTAATCCAGCAATTAACGTTTTTAGGGATGCTAAAGTAGACGACTTATTCTGGACACGAGATCTGGATGGTAATTACTGGATTTGTAGAGTTATATCGCCTGTTGAAGTAGTATGTGATAAACGGTTGGATATTGGAGCAGTCTTACCAGTCGAAGCTTATAATTTTGGAATGCAAGTACCTGGCCAAATTAAATCGTCTTTCAATAGACCTCGGGGTGGTACTGTTGAAAAAATTCGTGATGGAATAATAATTGAGTATTCGAAAACGATTTTTAATCAATTATCAAGCAGTAAATATTATAAGGTTATTCAACAAGAGGGTAATCTTTTGGATAATCTACCAGATTTTGACTTAGAGGAACTTGTAATATCTTATTTACAAATAAAAGAGAACTATTATGTTCTGTCTAATTCAATAGCAAATAAATCCACTACAATTAAGATCGAGTGTGAAATGATTTCTAGGGATGTTTGTAATCTTAGAAAAGCGGTGCTTCAAGTAAAGGGGAAAAAAGCTAAGGAATTGGATGCTTTAGAATTCAATAGATATGTTGAGGATGGGTATATAGTATATCTGTATGCACCTAAAATAATCAATCTAAATCAGATTGGCAATGTGGTTCGAATAACTAATGATGACCTATTAGATTTTTACAAGAAAAATAAACCCATACTCCCATTATCAATCACTAAGTGGGGAACTCTATTCGAGGGTAATAACAGCTAAGTTGTTTACTTGAAATTTCCCTAATTCAATAAAACTTATACAAATTTTTTGAAATAAAAAAAGCAGTACAAGTCTGCTAGAATTTGATGTAAAGCTGTTTTAAAATTGCTTAAAATAAAGCCTTGTCAAACCAGGTCTTACGATTTGTAAGTAAAAGAACAAATAAAAAAGAGGAGCTTCACAATAAAGCTCCTCTTCTTTTACATATCCGAATCATTATTCTTATTTCAAAAAAGGTAGTGAAAAAGGTAGTGATTCGGTTGATTTATATTGCAATGTAGTGAAATTTAGAATTTCAAGAATCGCTTAAAATCAAGGTTCCTCACATCTATTGACGTGTAGTGAATCCCTATTTCACCTCTGTAAACACAACGTGTTTGCGAAGTTTTGGTGAGTATTTCTTCAATTGAAGACGGTCTGGAGTGTTACGTTTGTTTTTAGAAGTAAGGTACAAGCGTTCACCAGATTCTTTGTGTTCAAGTGTAATATTTACGCGCATGGTATCTCCCTTCTATTATTCAGCTGATGCAGCTTTAGCGATCTTACGTCCTTTGTAGTATCCTTTAAGTGATACACGGTGAGAACGTGAGTAATCTCCAGTAGTTTCGTCAAAGTTTACAGATGGAGCTGTTACTTTGTAGTGTGTACGACGTTTGTTTTTCTTCGCTTTTGAAGTGCGACGTGCAGGTACTGCCATTTTGATTTCTCCTTTTAAGATATAAATTCAGTTAGGTTTGATTTTCATCAACTTTAATAGTATATCAAAACTTTTTTGTAAAGTAAAGTTACTTGACAAAAAAAGATAAAAAAATTTTCCTATCCAATCTTATGGATAGGAAAATAGACTAAATATCAATCTCGAATGGTTCATCAATGGTTTCTGAGACGTATTTTCCGTCTTTTTTCCGTTGTTTGACGCATTCGGTGAGAAGATATTCAATTTGCCCGTTAACTGATCGGAAGTCATCTTCTGCCCATGATGCGAGTGCAGCATATAACTTATTCGAGAGTCGAAGGGGGATTTGCTTTTTTTTAGCTTCTGCCATTTCTAATAAAGGCTTCCTGCATTGACAATTGGTTGTGCATCATGATTGCCACAGAGAACGACTAGGAGATTGGAAACCATCGCTGCTTTACGCTCTTCATCTAGTTCAACCAACTCTCCTTCATTGAGACGTTCCAGTGCCATTTCAACCATTCCTACAGCGCCGTCTACAATCATCTTACGTGCATCGATAATAGCAGATGCTTGTTGACGTTGAAGCATGACGGCAGCAATTTCTGGTGCATAAGCTAGGTATGTAATACGTGCTTCAAGGATTTCCAAACCAGCGTCCTCTACACGACTTTGAATTTCCTCACGAATACGTTTAGCTACAATCTCACTAGAACCACGGAGGCTTCCTTCATCGGCTTGCCCATCACCTGTAGTATCCACATTAGGAGATACATCGTAAGGATAGATGCGGACAATATTACGGAGGGCGCTATCACACTGCAATGAAAGATATTCTTTATAGTTATCTACGTTGAAGACTGCTTTGGCTGTATCGACAACTCTCCAAGTTACCGCGATTCCGATTTCAACAGGGTTACCTAAACAATCGTTAATCTTTTGACGAGAATTACTCAAAGTCATAACTTTGAGAGAAATCTGTTTCTTGCCAATTTCAAGGCTAACATCATTGCCATTTGATGATTTCATCCCTGAAAAAGGAGATTTTGTGCTAACATCGCCACTTTGTCAGAGTCGAGTGTGGATTGCAGGATTGACCGCTATACTGAAGGGATTGACAAAGTAAAAACCAGGTTCTTTGATGGTACCTGTATAATTACCAAAGAGGGTCAAAACCAGAGCTTCCTGAGGTTTGACAACTTTTAAACCAGCATGAGCTAGAACTGAAATTAAGATTAATAAAAGTCCGATAATAATTCCAAAAATGTTTTCTGAACCAGCACCCATGATAAATATAAAGACACCAAGTACGAGTGCCAACTCGATAAGTATCAATGCTACTACACCATTTGGTTTTGAATTGATTAGTTTTTCAGTCATCAGAATGACCTCCCATATTTGATATCTAAATGATATCACTTTAATTTTAAATGTCAACAAAAATATGCAATCTTTTTTAAGAAGATTTCAATGGTTTGAATTGTCTGAAAATTCAAGAATTTTCTTCTGTTCATTGTTTTTAAAATATGCTATAATGGTAAAAACTGAAATGGGAGGGAACTTAATGACAGAATTAGATAAACGTCACCGCAGTAGCATTTATGACAGCATGGTTAAATCACCAAACCGTGCCATGCTTCGTGCGACTGGTATGACAGATAAGGACTTTGAAACACCAATTGTGGGAGTCATTTCGACTTGGGCAGAAAATACACCATGTAATATCCACTTGCATGACTTCGGTAAGCTTGCAAAAGAAGGTGTCAAATCTGCTGGTGCTTGGCCGGTTCAATTTGGAACCATTACGGTAGCAGACGGGATTGCCATGGGAACGCCTGGTATGCGCTTCTCTCTAACGTCACGTGATATCATTGCGGATTCTATCGAAGCTGCTATGGGTGGTCACAACGTGGATGCCTTTGTGGCTATCGGTGGCTGTGACAAGAACATGCCTGGTTCTATGATTGCTATTGCCAATATGGATATCCCAGCTATTTTCGCTTACGGTGGTACTATCGCCCCTGGAAAACTGGATGGCAAAGACATCGACTTGGTTTCTGTATTTGAAGGAATCGGTAAGTGGAACCACGGTGATATGACAGCTGAGGATGTGAAACGTCTGGAATGTAATGCCTGCCCTGGCCCTGGTGGTTGTGGTGGTATGTATACTGCTAATACCATGGCGACAGCTATCGAAGTTCTCGGTATGAGTTTGCCAGGTTCTTCATCTCACCCAGCTGAATCAGCTGACAAGAAAGAAGACATCGAAGCAGCAGGACGTGCTGTTGTTAAGATGCTGGAGCTCGGTCTCAAACCATCAGATATCTTGACTCGTGAAGCCTTTGAAGATGCCATTACTGTGACTATGGCTCTAGGTGGTTCTACAAATGCCACTCTTCACTTGCTTGCTATTGCCCACGCAGCTAATGTTGACTTGTCACTTGAGGACTTTAATACCATCCAAGAACGTGTGCCTCACTTGGCCGATTTGAAACCTTCTGGTCAGTATGTCTTCCAAGACCTTTACGAAGTTGGTGGTGTGCCTGCGGTTATGAAGTATTTGCTGGCAAATGGCTTCCTTCACGGAGACCGTATCACATGTACTGGTAAGACTGTTGCTGAAAACTTGGCTGACTTTGCAGACCTCACACCAGGTCAAAAAGTTATCATGCCACTTGAAAATCCAAAACGTGCAGATGGTCCGCTTATCATCTTGAACGGTAATCTTGCTCCTGACGGTGCAGTTGCCAAGGTGTCAGGTGTTAAGGTTCGTCGTCACGTTGGTCCAGCCAAGGTCTTTGACTCTGAAGAAGATGCTATCCAAGCTGTCTTGTCAGATGAAATCGTTGATGGCGATGTTGTCGTTGTTCGTTTCGTTGGACCTAAGGGTGGTCCTGGTATGCCTGAGATGCTCTCACTTTCTTCAATGATCGTTGGTAAAGGCCAAGGAGACAAGGTTGCCCTCTTGACAGATGGACGCTTCTCTGGTGGTACTTATGGTCTGGTTGTCGGACATATCGCCCCTGAAGCTCAGGATGGTGGACCGATTGCTTACCTTCGTACAGGTGATATCGTTACGGTTGACCAAGATACCAAAGAAATTTCCATGGCCGTATCGGAAGAAGAACTTGAAAAACGCAAGGCAGAAACAACCTTGCCACCACTCTATAGCCGTGGTGTCCTTGGTAAGTATGCCCATACCGTATCTTCTGCATCACGCGGTGCCGTTACAGATTTCTGGAATATGGAACAATCTGGTAAAAAATAACTAGAAAATAAGCAGTCGCTAAATGACTGCTTTTTCTAGTTATTTGTATTTTCTCATAGAATGTTATAAAATCTTTGCTCTAACTATGATTACAAAGGAGAAACAATGTTTTCACAAAATACAGGAATTATGCTCTACGTAGATGATGTAGCAGTGGAGAGAGACTTTTGGTCTGCCATTGGATTTGAAGTTTTTAATCAACCAGAAATAATGGAATTTGAAACTTTTGAGATGAAACCTCACGCTGACAGTACGCTGACTTTCACTATCTATGCTAAGGATTTTATTCGTCAAGTATCACCGGAGGTAGTTGATATGAAACCCAGCCTACTCTTTGAGTCAGCAGATCTTCACGGTCTTCATAAACGCCTAGCTGCAGTGACTGATACCACTAGTTCGATCAATACTCAACCTTTCCCTAACTTTAACTTTGCAAATTCAAGCGGACACTATTTTGCAGTTAGAGGAATCTAATAACAAAAAGGCTCTCTGTTTATTAGCAGAGAGCCTTTTTGTTATTAGCGCGGTGGTAGTCCAAGTGCTATACGTCCATAGCGACTGATGCGTGTAATCTTCCAGGCAGGTGACCAGGTAACTTTAACCCTAACATCCTCAATTCCTTCAATCTGTTTCAGACCTGCCACAATTTCAATAGGTAAACTTTCTGCACAGTCACAGGCTGTATCGGTGAAGGTCATGACAATTGTACAAAGACCAGCCTCGTCCAAATGAATCTCGTAAATCAAGCCAAGATTATAGACATCTAATTCCACATCTGTATCGTAAACTTTTTCTAGCTTGTCAATGATTTGATTTCCTAATGCTAAAGCACGGTCATTAATCTTGATGTCTTCTCTCATTGCATTCCCTCCATTTTCTGACTGCACCTATTTTCTCATAATTCTGACAATTTGGCAAGTTTTTCCCAATCAAGACGTGATCCGACATAAAAACGAAAGCCTAGAGATTGCCATAGTTGAGCCAAACTACCCAAAGATCTAATAACCTAGAGTAAGACGATATTGCCATAGGTTAGAGAGAGAAGCTTAGAGAATGAATTATTTTCTAAGAAGTACTTTCTAAAAAGAAAAAGTAGAGAACGGTCATCTCTACTTTTTAGATATTATTTTGACTTCACAGGCTTATCTGCCAAGGCCTTGATAGCTGATGCTATCGTTTCTGCGTAGAGCTTAGCACCCTCTTCTAATTTGGTATTATCACTTCCAAAGTGAACTTGGTCCGTTCCTTTCCAGATGTCTGGATGATCTTTAGACACTTGATTCCAGTCTGCAACCTCAATGTAAGGATACTTTTGAGCTACTTCACGCACATAGCTAGCATACTGTTCTACATAAGGCTGAGTTGCTTGAGTTGTATCACCCTCATAAGGTGTCACAAGTACAAGCTGATGTCCCTTAGGTAGATTTGTTATCAAAGAATCGATATCAGCCTTATAATCCTCAGGGTTATTCACTCCAGTAGCAATAACAACTATTTTAGGGAGGACTTTATTCTGACTGTGGTTGAGCATAATAGCATTGGCTTGCTTAGTATTTCTGCTTACTTGACCATCTGTCTGAGCGTCTGGTAGAACCTCTTTAAGTCCAGGTGTTGCGCGCAAGGTTACAGAATCTCCGATAATGGATACACCTTCAGCAATATTGTAGCGACTGGCTTCTGCTTGATCCGCCATGGTTTTTGTACGGGTAATATTGGTTTGAGCTTGATTGAGGCCATTTACCATCAAATCCGTTTCAAAAGCACCGACTTGGGGAGCTATGAGCATCACAATCAGTGTCAGCAAGCTAAGAAAACCGACGCTACCCGCAAAGATTGGTTGAATATGCGGAATTTCTTTTACCTTTTGCAATAAACTAGTGTTCTTCCCGGCAATGAAAGGTTCAATCACATAGAAAGAAAGGCTTGCAAAGAGATAAGAAAAGATAGTGGTGAGAATCACTGCCGGTAGATTGCTCATCAACTGAGAGAAAATGATATAAAACGGCCAGTGGAAAAGATAAACGGCATAGCTCGTATCAGCTAAGAAGCTAATTACCTTTGGTTCTTCAATCGTCGGAGTTTTCTCATGTAAAACTCGTGCTGCAACGATCATCAGAAGGGCAGCTAAACTTGCCAACAAGAAACCAAGCAAGTAGGCAAAGAGATAATTGAATTTCACAAAGAAGGTCAATAAGAGTAAAACTCCGAGACCAGCCCCAAATACTAGCAAGGTCTGTTTCAAGTCTAGGGTTTGATTCAAACGTTTGAGAAGAGGTGTCGTATGACGAACTCCTATCAAGGTCGCAAGCACACTTCCTAAAAAGAATGGATAAACATGAGTCAAACTTGAAAAGTAAAGCGTTGAGTATGAGCTAACGATAAAGCTACCAATAAACATTGAAAGAAAGCTAACGACGAAGGTAGCTGAAGATAGTAGAAAAACCATTCCCCGTAGTTGCCCACCTGTTTTGGCTTGCTTAGACATAAGCCAAACTGCCAAGCCCCACAAGATATAGTAATGAACTTCAACCGCTAAACTCCAGTTGTGAACAAAGAGGTGAGGGATAAATTGAGATTCATAACTTCCTCCTGTCAGCATTTCATAGAAGTTAGTCATAAAACCAAGGACACCAGCAATCTGACCACCGATTCCTGCCACATAATCCTGTCGAACCAAGAAAGTAAAAGGCATAACGACCAGGATCATCAAGACGACTGGGGGAAAAATCCGATAGAAGCGTCTCCTAAAAAATCCTAAGATATCGATTTTCCCTTTTTGTCCAAATTCTTCTAACAGGAGTGATGTAATTAGGAAACCTGAGAAGGTGAAAAAGACGTCAACCCCGAAGAATCCTCCAGGAAAAATCGTCTGAAAGAAATGGTACAAAAGCACCAAGAGTAAGCCTGTAATCCTAATCAAGGAAAACCATTTAATACGCATACGAGTTTATTCTCCGTTCATTAGAGTAGTAAAAAAACCATCTAATGTTCATTCCATATTACCTTTATTTTATCAAAAAAAGCAGAAAAATCCTAAGAGAAAACTTAGGATTTGAGCTTTACTTAGAAATTGCGCCCTGACTTGTTATAGCCATATTTTTCAACAAAATGCTCACGGAATTCCAAGAGATTATCATCCATAATCGCTTGACGAACCTGCTTCATAAGGTTGAGCAAGAAGTAAAGGTTATGGTAACTTGTCAAGCGGATACCAAAGGTTTCATCGGCCTTAAGCAGGTGACGAAGGTAGGCACGGGTATAGTTCTTACATGTGTAGCAATCGCACTCAGGATCAAGAGGTGTAAAGTCCTCTGCAAACTGGGCATTTTTTACAACCAAACGTCCTTGACTTGTCATACAAGTTCCGTTACGAGCGATACGGGTCGGCAAGACACAGTCAAACATATCGACCCCACGAATAACCCCATCAATCAAGCTATCTGGCGCTCCCACTCCCATCAAGTAGCGAGGTTTGTTTTCAGGAAGGAGTTGAGTGGTGAAGTCCAAAACTGCGTTCATCTCTTCATGAGTTTCACCTACTGCCAACCCTCCGATAGAGTATCCCGGGAAGTCCATGCTGACAAGGTCATGAGCTGACTGACGACGAAGATCTTCAAATCCTGCACCTTGTACAATCCCAAACAAACCTTGGTCATGTGGACGACGATGAGCTTTTAATCCACGCTCAGCCCAACGGCTGGTACGTTCGATTGACTTCTTCACATAATCATAAGGCTGATAAAATTGAGGACATTCGTCAAAGGACATCATAATGTCTGACCCTAGATTGTTTTGGATAGAGATGGCTTTTTCAGGTGATAGAAACATTTTAGAACCATTGAGGTGGTTCTTGAACGTTACCCCTTCTTCTGTGATGTTACGACTATCCGCTAGAGAGTATACTTGGAAACCGCCACTATCCGTCAAGATAGGTTGGTCCCAGTTCATGAACTTATGAAGCCCACCTGCTCGAGCAATCAACTCATCTCCAGGACGCAGCCACAAGTGATAAGTATTAGATAGGATAATCCCTGAACCCATCTCTTTCAACTCTTCTGGTGATTGGGTTTTGACCGTTGCTTGAGTCCCAACTGGCATAAACATAGGAGTTGGGAAGGTTCCGTGTGGCGTGATAATCTCACCCAGACGAGCTCCCGTGTGTTTTTCTTTTTTAATCAAACGATATTTGATTGGTGAATTTGACATTTTTACCTCCGAAGCTGGGAAAGACAGTCCCAGTTCTTACTTTGTGCCCAAGGGCATACTGTATGATTCTATCAAAAAAAACAGGAACTGTCACTAACTATGGTATAATGAAAGAATGAAATACCAAAAAATTGATTTAAAAGAAGTTCGTCAACAAGCTAAACAGTTTCAAGCTGAACATCCACGTTTATTGCTTGTCTTTTTATTACCAAGCATTTTCTTGATTCTATCCAGCTTTATAAGTCCATTATCCCTACTTGATGAGGGAATTCTTGAGCAATCCTTCTTTACTTTTTTGATGAGCTTGATCCAGTCCTCACTCTTTCCTCTAGCAGTTGGATTCACAAGTTCTATTATCCTAGCTGGTGCTCTTTTTACAACCATTAATCTTTACAGAATTTCCGAGATAGAGCTTTCTTTTAAAGATAGTCTGTCCTTACTTGACAATCGCTTCTTCACCCAGACCTTTCTGACTCTCTTGCTCAAGCGTTTCTATCTCTTTTTGTGGAGCATCCCTAATCTTTTTGGAGTTTACTTGCTCTTTTACAGCAGTGCCATGGCTCGTAAATTTGTAGAACTTCACCCTGAATTTCCAGCTGTCGACGTCACCAATTCAGATATCGAACATTTTCTGCTCACTTTTGCACTCTACTTCTTTGGTAGCGTCTTTCTGATGATTTTGGGAACCATTGCCTATCTGCCGCAATACTACGCTTATTCCCAAGTAGAGCTGCTCCTTTGTGATACCCTTGCAATTGGAATTGCCAAGCCAAGTCGCGTACTCAAAACCAGTCGCTTCCTTATGAAAGGCTATAAGTTCCAACGCTTCGTACTTGATTTACAACTCCTACCATGGTATCTTCTTATCTGGATCAGCTTTGGAATTGCGAGCATCCCTTCTTTCCCTTATATCTATAGTAGTCAATTCTTCTTCTATCAAAGATTACTCGAAATCAAGCGGAGAAAAGTTTAATGTGAATGATTAAAACCAGTACCTTCTATGGAAAGTGCTGGTTGTTTTTATTTTAAGAAAAGGATACTTAGCAAGGTTAGAATAGCTGGTCCACCTTGCTTTAGAATGATTTTTTTATCTGCTGTTAAAGCCCCATAAGTCGCTGCTCCTATGACAAATAACACAAAGATTGTTACAATTTCTAAGCTATGTGAGAAATAAATTCCGTAAATAAGAAATACTCCAATCAAGGCATTATAAATTCCTTGGTTTTTAAACAGTGAGGTGACAGAGGGTCGAGTCAACTCTTCCTTGTCCATATTAAAGACACGGCTGGTTGCATCTGATTGGGTTGCCATACTCTCCAAATAAAAGATATAAAAATGTTCGAGGGCAACAAGGGTTGCCAAAATAGTAGTAATGATTGACATCGTTTTCTCCTTAAAATCCTATATTTTCTAAACCTGACACTAGTTTCGTCAGTAAAGTTGTTAGGTCTTTCTGCTCGGCTGTCGATAAGATGCTCTCCATCTGTTCCTTCACCTTCAGGTGACGTTGAGGCGGATTAACCAAGAGTTGATTCTTGGCTTCTTGGGTTAATTCAACTAAGACTTCTCGCTGATTGGCCGGATTACGCTTGCGACTGACATAGCCCTCTGACTCCAGTATCTTAAAATGACGGGTCAGGGCTGCCTGGTCAATCTGCAACTTCTCCTGAACGGCAATCTGGTTGCAGGGTGACTTTTGAAGTAAAAATTGCAGGATTTGATAGCGGGTCAAACTAATTCCCAACTGTTTCTCAAAAAGTTGTGTGATGGTCTGATCTGTTAAATGGAGCTGGTACAATAAGTCGTTAATTTTTTTCATTTCTACCTCCCTGCGTAAACTTGATTTATCAACTATTGACTTATCAAGTATATTGCAGAAAGATTAAAAATGCAATTATTTTGCTTACTCACGAAAAATAGCCTCTTGGTTTCAATCGCAAAAGGCTATTATTTCTATATTCTAGATAAAATCCAGCACTAACCTACCAAATCTGCTCGAAGGATTTCTCCCTCTTTATCAATGACAACTTCGATGGCATGGCCTGCAAAAATTTCTTCACGATCATCATAGTAGAGGGTCAATTCTCCATCTTCGTTGATCGATAGTTCACTCAAGGAAAGAGAGTTGGTAAAATACTCTTCTGTTAACTCCACATCATTTTCATCTGAATCTATCCAGTCTTGAGCTGTTTCCCAGAGTTCTTTGACAATATAGTCTTTAATCCGAGTATCTTGAACTTGGAAAGTTCCCATAAATTTCTTTAGATCATCAAAAGAACTTGGAGGGAGACTTTCATCTGCACTCGCAGCAAAGATAGCATGAATCTTACCACCCTCGTAAGTGATAAATCCTTCAAACCAAGAATAGGCTCTGTTTAAGGTGAATTCGCCAATATCGTCTTGAATGATGACCGGTTTTTGATAGGTTTCAATCAAGGTCTCTAACCTAGAGTCTGAGGATTGGTCATCTAGGTATTCCAGCAAGTGGTAGCAGTTATTAGCTACTTCTGACATATATGGCTCTAGCTCCATGAAGGGGCGTTTTTGGCATTTGATATGATGAATTTTGTAGGGTTCAAAACTAAAGCCCCAATGTTTTTCTTTAAATTCTTCCGGAGTCAGGAGCCATTCCAAACGTCCTTCAAGTTCAGAGAAGTCCTGAGTTTCAACATTGACACTAGCTTTAAAATGAACGGACGGCATTTTACAACCATCTTTTAAAGAAGCAGCCCCATTTACATTTTGGAGGGTAAAAATTAAGAGTTCGACAATTTCTCCGCAAAATTCCTGTTCAAAATCATCTCTTGTTTTCTCAAATGGAGTTTTTAATCGGTTTGTCATTCTTTTCATCCTTTCTCTCTATGCTTAAAAGCGTTAGTACGATTTTGTATTCGCTTACATTCTAACATGTTTTAGTTTTTATTTCACTTATCAATACTATTTTACACAAAAAGAAGCTACACTTTTAAATGTATAGCTTCTTATTATTCTTAATTCATAGATACGTGAACGTGGTCATAGTGGTTTTCTGTGATACTACCACGGTCTGGCATTGGATTCCAAGTGTAAGCCGGTCCATATTTACTTGGGTATGGTGCGTAGAAACGTTGTTTCCAGATGATGTAGCTAATGCCACGGCTAGCCATATTTTGGATAGCATAATCTGCAATTTGGTCTCCAAGAGCTGAGCTTACTGGGACCATAAAGTCAATTGCAAGGCCTTTTCCGTGGTCTCCGCTATCTCCAGGACGGTAGCCGCTAAATGATGTGATACCAAACAAGTTAGCAATTTCTTCTTTAAAGGCAGCCGTTTGTGGTTGTAGACCTGCATTTTCTGACTTTGAAGCTGCAATACTTGCATAATCAGGTGCTGCTGGTGCTGCATAAGTCGCTGATGAACCTTGGCTTGCTTCAGCTTGGTAAGTTGATGGTGTTGATTGAGTCTCTGCTACAGTTTCTGTAACAGGAGCTTCTGTTGTAGTGGTTTCTTCCACTACAGGTGTTTCTGCTACTGCTTCTTCTGCTGGTGCTGAAACTTCTGCCGTAGTTTCTGTCACTGGTTCTGCTGCTGGTACTGAGGCTTCTGTTGTAGTTTCTGCTACTGCTTCTTCAGTCACTTGTGGTGCTACTGGCTCAACTTGAACTTCTGTTTCTTCAACTGGTTGAGTTAAATCTTCAACCTGTACAGTTTGGTCATCTACAGTGACTTGGTTGGTTGTCAAATCTGCTCTTGCAGTTGTGCTTTCACCTGCCTGAACTGTGTCAGGGGTTTGGATTTCAACTTCCGTCACTTCTTCCTCATCATTAACAGTTGTAGTAAGCACTGTCTCAGGGAAAATCAGATCAATATTGCTGATCTTGTTCAAGTTAGCAAGAACGGTCACATCCACTCCCAAAGCTTCGGCAATGGTACTTAGAGTATCTCCATACTGAATCGTATAGCTTGTTTTATTCTCATTCTTAGTAACATCGTTTTGAATTTGCTCAACACTGCGCGCTGTCCATACTAGTTCTTCTGCTTGAGTTGCCAATACAGGGGCAAAGGACAAGGCTACTGTTGATGCTAAAATAATTCTTTTCTTCATACTATCAAACTCCTTTTCAAATGTAGTACCTGTCTATCATAACACAAAGAAAATAGAAAAAAAGCCCTTTTGGGGCTATTTAACAGAACTGTACATTCGTTGTAACAAATCACATTACTTGAAATAGTTTGTTAGTTTCTTGTCATTAGGCTGACACATTCTTCTTGAAGAAAATTCTAGAAGGAAAACGAACTAATATCTTCTAAACGCTCTATCTGTTGATTACAAGTTGCAGGTGAGGCAAGAAAATTAATACTCTGAATCCCACTATTTTGGGCAAATTCGATATCCAAAGTCCAATCGCCGATATAATAAGTCTGCTGAGGATTTAATCCATACTTATCTAAAAGATAAATCGCAGCTTCTGGACTAGGCTTCCGAGCAAAGCCACTTTGATTGGTTAAAATTTCTGTGAAATAGTGGGCCAAACCCAAATTCTCCAAAATTGTAAAAGCATTGTCCCCTTTATGGGTATAAACAAACTGCTCAATCCCTTGCTGGTCTGCCCAAGCTAAGATTTCACGCGCCCCTGGCATCAGAACCACTTGAGCATTCTTCTCAGCCAAACTCTGAGCACGAACCTGATTGAGCATATCTGCATCCAAGCCTCTTTCTTCTCCCACCTTTTCCAACAGATCTTGAACGGAAGTTTGTAGAATAAAGGCACGAACCTCAGCCTTATCATAAGGAATGTCAAACTGGGCAAAAGTCTCTTCGATTCCTGCTAAAATAGCCTCATAAGAATCCAACAAGGTCCCATCTAAATCCCAAATAAATCCAATTTTTTTCATATGTCATCCTTTCAAAGAGATATATTGCTTATAACGATAGCGTAGGAAAATCCAGCGAAAACCATTATCCAAAAGCATTCCTGCCCAAATACCAGGCAAGCCCCAACCAAGAACAATTCCCATCAGATACCCTGTTCCGATACGGATACACCACATTCCGATACTTGTCGCATAAAAGGGGAGGCGTGCATTTCCCAAACCCTGCCAGACAGCTGTATAAATGACTGTTCCCGTCGTCATAGGAGTCCCTAGTAGAGAGAACAGCGTCACCATAACACTAGCTTCAATAGCCACAGGATCACTAGTATAGAGGTGACTTAGGGGCGTTCCGAGAGCATAGATACTAAGTGTTAAGGGCAACATAAGAAAGAGGGAAAGCCAAAAAGTTTGCTTACTTAAGTTGTCTACCCTTGCCCAATCATCTTCTCCAACTGCTCGAGCCACCTGCACGACTGTTGCTGTCGCGACACCAAAGGCTGGCATATAGTTAAACTGAGTCAAGACTTCACCGATTGCATTTCCTGCAACTGCCTCAGTTCCGAAAGAAACAACCAAGGCAATAATGACCACATCACCAGCCCTCATCATGAGACGTTCTCCCGCTGCAGGTAAAGCCAAAGTCAGCAAGTCTTTGTCCAGTCCAAAATTTGGTCTCATATATGGAAGTTTTAATTGCGACCACAAAATCACAACCCCAACCAAACGAGATAGAATGGTCCCCCAAGCTACACCAGCTATCCCCATATCAAGGATAAAAATGGCGACACTTGAAAAAAGGATGTTTAAAGCATTGGATAAAAAACTAACATAAAGCGGCAGTCGAGGATTGTGGGTAGCGCGAATCAAGGCTCCTAGACTAGTCATCAAGCCCAAGAGGACGATTGTCCCACCGACCAAAGCTAGGTATAGTCCACCACTCTCAGCTACAGACGCTTCTGTTCCTAAAAGTGCAATCATCTCTCGTCCTGCAAAGATGGATAAGGCCCCTAAAACTAAACTCAGTAGCAGAGTAATTTTAAGTGCTTCTGTCACATGATAGGCTAGTCTAGATTGATCTTTCTGTCCCAAACTTTTTGATATCACACTAGAAATTGCTGCTCCCAAGGCAATAAAAATGGCCTGATAAATGGTGATAATGTTACCAGCTACAGACACACCCGAAATGGCGATTAAGCCCAGATGGGCCACCAGATAGCTATCCACCATTCCCATGAGCATCTGCAAGAAATTTTCACCCATGGCTGGCAGAGCTATGTTGAGAATGTCTTTATATTTCTTAAACAATCCTTCCTCCTGATGAAAAGAAACTCAGTTAGTTTCCCAACCGAGTTTGCTTCCTCTGTTTTAAAGTCCTAGATAAGATTCTACTGCCGCCTGCATCTCTGCTGCTGCAACAGTTGTCTTGTGACGAACTGGAGCTGTTTCGAGGCCATCAACTGCTGGTGGCACTGCTACTCCTGAAATTTCGTGTAATTGAGCCAAGGCTTCAAAGTCGCCCAAACCTGATTGCCCAGTTACAGCTTCTACTGCAACCACTGGGAACTTGTATGGACTAGCTGTTGAAGCAATCACCGTCTTAGTCACATCGCCTGTTGCTGCTTGGTATTTTTTATAAACTGCTGAAGCAACTGCTGTATGAGGGTCCTCGATATAAGCATCTGCCTCATAAACACGCTTGATTTCTACGGCTGTTTCCGCTTCAGTAGCATACTCTGCTGCAAAAAAGTCAAGAATCGCTGTATCAAAATCAGTCAATTCATACTGACCTTGGTTATTCAAAGCATTCATGAGTTCAGCTGTTTTAACCGCATCATTACCCAAAAGATGGAAAATGAGACGCTCCAAGTTTGAAGAGACCAAGATATCCATAGATGGGCTAGTAGTTACCTTAAACTCACGCTTCTTGTCATAAACACGAGTTTTGAAGAAGTCTGTCAAAACATTGTTGTCATTTGAAGCACAGATTAGCTTACCGACTGGTAGGCCGATTTGTTTGGCGTAAAAGGCAGCCAAGATATTTCCAAAGTTTCCTGTCGGTACGGTGAAGTTAACCTTGTCACCAGCCTTAATCTCGCCAGTTTTAACAAGCTGAGCGTAGGCATAAACATAGTAGACAATCTGTGGGACCAAACGACCAATATTCATAGAGTTAGCTGATGAAAACTGGAGCTTGTTGGCTGCCAATTTCTCACGAAGAGCCACATCATTGAACATATGTTTCACGTTTGTCTGAGCATCGTCAAAGTTTCCATCAATAGCGATAACATGGGTGTTTTCGCCCGTTTGAGTGGTCATTTGTAACTCTTGCACCTTGCTGACACCGTCTTTTGGATAAAAGACGATGATTTCCGTACCTGGGACATCCGCAAATCCTGCCATGGCAGCTTTACCAGTATCTCCAGACGTCGCTGTCAAGATGACAATCTTGTTTTCCAGGCCATGTTTCTTGGCAGCTGTTGTCATAAAGTATGGCAAGATAGACAAGGCCATATCCTTAAAGGCGATGGTTGAACCGTGGAAAAGTTCCAAGTTGTATTGACCATCTAGTTTCACAAGAGGAGCAATGGCTGGCGTATCAAACTTGCTGTCATAGGCGCTGGTGATACAGTAGTCCAACTCTTCAGTTGTAAAGTCATCCAAGAAAGCTGACAAGACAAGCTTAGCTACTTCTTGGTAAGAAGCGTCCTTTAATGTTTCAAAATCCAAATCAACCTTTGGATAGCTAACTGGAGTAAACAAGCCTCCATCTGTTGCCAAACCTTGCAAAATCGCTTGGCTGGCTGTTACTGTATTTTTCGCATCACGCGTTGATTGATAAACTAATGTCATAAATCTCTATCCTTTATCTATAGTCTCATCCATTATAACATGATTTTTCAGAAAATTCTCCCTTTATAAGAAAATTATAGAGTCAATTTTTTCTTTCAAAGGCTCTAAATAGGTCATTTCTTGCTGACCTCTTATCTTAAGACCTTGCTCTGCTATCTCTAGCAAGTCTTTTGAGAATTGAACAATTCCAGCTGTCTCCTCATCTGAAAGCTGTTTCTTAGAAAACTGGCGTCTCAAAGATTTGTAGTCACGACCAAATCTCTCAAAGAAAGGTGCTGTTTCTAGGTAAATTTCAAGCTTGTCTAGATTCACCAACAAGCCTAAATGAAAGGCTGCTGAAGAAAAGGTTCGGTCTAGGGGTTGCGTACAAACACTACGAAATTCGACCGTTCCTCGAGTTGTTAAGTCTTGGAATTGGTAACTACGGTGCGTTTGGAAATCCTTCTCTTGAGGAACAAGCAGAGTTTCTTTTCCATTTAGAGTATAGGCAGTAATCTCATCAGTATCTAAGTAATCTCTAGCCCGAATTGGAGAAAAATAGTAGGTTTCCCCATCACGTTCTGCTGTAAAAATCGCAGATCGGTCTAGATAATCAAAGAAATCATCCTCATCTTTGAAGAGTCTGGCATTGACACCGACATTCTCTGGATAAATCCCATGCATGGAGTCTTCCCAAAAGATATCTCGCGAAATCTGAGTATCCCATTCTGCTCCCGAAAACTCAGAATTGGCAAATAAGAAAGCTTTGGCTGCCTCAATCTGAGTGAAAGCATTAATGACACGTAAGTAGTTAGCAGTCGATACATCCAACTGAACTTGACTCCCACAGATAAAGGCTCCATATTGTGGGAAGTCATGCAAATTAACTCTCTCTTGGCGACTTCCCATATGTAGGTAAGCCATCAGCATCTGGTAGCGTGGATAAGCCACAGGTCGATTGTCATTCTGATCCCAGTTTGGGTGAATCCCCCAGCCCTGGATAGCATGATCCTTTTCGCCTAATTTTTCCTGAATGACCTTCATATAAGCTTGAAATCGTCCTTGGACCTCTTGGATTTTCTGGGCTCTACCAAAGGCAAACTCCAAGGTAGTGTAGGAAACCTCAAACAGAATCCGATCCTGACTCTTTGGTTCTACAAGTTGAATTGGATTGCCATCCTGGTCCTCTTTTTCAACTTCCAGATGGAGAGCATCCACCAAAAAGCGCATCAAGTCCTTACTGACTTCAATATCTGTCGCTTGCCCATTTACATGAACGATAGGAAACTCCAACTCAATCCCAATATAGAGATCTGGATCTTCTTTTATATTTTTTAAATAACGGTTTTTCAATAACTGAACAGAAGGGGACATAGATACCTCTCACTCTAAATTCTCTTACTAGAAAGAACAATTGCTTTCTATATTATACCAAAATCCCCTCGGGAAGGAACTCAGAAAATTTGCTGAAAACCTTAAAGAGGCGATCTAAAGTCAACTTTTCTAGCATTTATAGGTATTTACTCTCCAATGCATCAATCTTACTTGTTCAATTTTCACAGTCTTATCAACCGGTTAAGCGATTACATGTTTTTTTACCTCAAAACCATTGTACTATAGTAAATATAGTGATATACTTCACATATAAGTAAATAAGAGGGCAGTTCAAATTCGACTTCACTTGAAAACCTCTCAAGCCAAGCCCCTTTTCCACTGCACCTCAACGAATCATCAAGGAGGATAGCTATGAAAGCTGTTGTTGTAAATCCAGAAGGCACTGGTGTTGCTATTGAAGAAAAAGTTCTCCGTCCACTCGAAACTGGGGAAGCTCTTGTAGAAGTTGAGTACTGTGGTGTCTGCCACACTGACCTCCACGTTGCACATGGTGACTTTGGTAAAGTTCCAGGACGCGTTCTCGGTCACGAAGGTATCGGTATCGTCAAAGAAGTTGCTCCTGATGTAAAAAGCCTCAAAGTTGGCGACCGTGTCAGCGTAGCTTGGTTCTTTGAAGGCTGTGGTATGTGTGAATACTGTACAACCGGACGAGAAACTCTTTGCCGTTCCGTAAAAAATGCAGGCTACTCAGTTGACGGCGGTATGGCTGAACAATGTATCGTAACTGCAGATTATGCTGTTAAGGTTCCAGATGGTCTCGATCCAGCCCAAGCTTCTTCTATCACTTGTGCCGGTGTTACTACATACAAGGCTATCAAAGAAGCAAAAGTTGAACCAGGCCAATGGGTTGTCCTCTATGGTGCTGGAGGCCTTGGTAACTTGGCTGTCCAATACGCTAAAAAAGTATTCAACGCTCACGTTATCGCAGTTGATATTAACAATGATAAACTTGCCCTAGCTAAAGAAGTTGGTGCAGATATCGTGATTAACGGTCTTGAAGTCGAAGACGTTCCAGGTCTTATCAAAGAAAAAACAAACGGTGGTGCTCACTCAGCTGTCGTAACAGCTGTATCAAAAGTTGCCTTCAACCAAGCAGTTGACTCTGTTCGTGCAGGTGGTCGTGTAGTAGCTGTTGGACTCCCTTCAGAAATGATGGATCTAAGCATCGTCAAAACAGTTCTTGACGGTATTCAAGTCATCGGATCCCTTGTTGGAACACGTAAAGACTTGGAAGAAGCCTTCCAATTTGGTGCTGAAGGTCTTGTTGTTCCAGTCGTTCAAAAACGCCCTGTGGAAGATGCCATTGCTGTCTTTGATGAAATGGCTGCTGGAACCATCCAAGGTCGTATGGTTCTAGACTTTACTCACTAAGATAGAAATTAAGCAAAGAATCGAGGTCGGGACAGAAAATCCCACCTCGTTTTTTTGTAATAAAATTTTGACACGACAACTAATTGGACTTGGGGCATTTTTTAGACGCCCAAGAGCACTACTGACGTAAACTTCCTAGTCCCTCTGCTTTTTTATATTAAATTTTTTTACCATTTTATAGATGATTTTATAAAAAATTGATATATCAATATTTGTAAAAATGAAAATTTGAGATTTTTTTCACTCTTTATTATAATTAGTTGCTTTTTTTCTGAAATCGATTTATACTTAAGGAGTCTTAAAGTTTTCTTAAACTACAAGTCAAACATTTTATAAGGAGGAATGACAATAATGAGTATCGGAATCATTATTGCGAGCCACGGTGAATTTGCTGCGGGTATTCATCAGTCAGGATCTATGATCTTTGGTGAACAAGAAAAGGTTCAAGTTGTAACCTTTATGCCAAACGAAGGTCCAGATGATTTATACGCCAAGTTCAACAATGCTGTGGCTGCATTTGACGCAGAAGATGAGGTTCTAGTCTTGGCTGACCTTTGGAGTGGTTCTCCATTTAACCAAGCTAGCCGCGTAATGGGAGAAAACCCTGAGCGTAAATTTGCCATCATCACAGGACTTAACTTGCCGATGTTGATTCAAGCCTACACAGAGCGCCTTATGGATGCTAATGCTGGAGTGGATAAAGTCGCTGCGAACATCATTAAAGAAGCCAAAGATGGCATCAAGGCTCTTCCAGAAGAGCTAAACCCAGCTGAGGAAGTTACAACTGCTGCAGCTGCTCCTGTAGCCCAAGCTGCTATTCCAGAAGGAACAGTTATCGGAGACGGTAAATTGAAAATCAATCTTGCTCGTCTTGACACACGTCTTCTTCATGGACAAGTCGCAACTGCTTGGACACCAGATTCAAAAGCTAACCGTATCATCGTTGCTTCAGATAACGTTGCAAACGACGATCTTCGTAAAGAGTTGATCAAACAAGCTGCTCCTAACGGAGTAAAAGCTAACGTTGTACCAATCAAAAAATTGATTGAGGTTGCAAAAGATCCTCGTTTTGGTGAAACACACGCCCTTATCTTGTTTGAAACACCTCAAGATGCCCTTCGTGCTATCGAAGGCGGTGTGCCAATCAAGACTCTTAACGTTGGTTCAATGGCTCACTCAACTGGTAAAACAATGGTCAATAACGTATTGTCAATGGACAAAGACGACGTTGCTACATTTGAAAAAATGCGCGACCTTGGCGTTGAATTTGATGTACGTAAAGTACCAAACGACACTAAAAAAGATTTGTTTGACTTGATTAGCAAAGCTAACGTTCAATAATTAAAACTAAATAGAAAAGGAATAAAACCATGTCAGATATTTCATTCATTTCTGCTATCTTGGTTGTAGTTGTTGCCTTCTTCGCAGGTCTTGAAGGTATCCTCGACCAATTCCAATTCCATCAACCAATCGTAGCATGTACCCTTATCGGTCTTGTAACTGGTAACCTCGAAGCAGGGGTTATGCTTGGTGGATCACTTCAAATGATCGCCCTTGGTTGGGCTAACATCGGAGCTGCCGTAGCTCCTGACGCTGCCCTTGCCTCTGTTGCTGCTGCAATCATCATGATCAAAGGTGGTAACTTTACTACTGAAGGTATCGCAGTCGCAACTGCAACTGCAATCCCTCTTGCCGTAGCTGGACTTTTCTTGACTATGATCGTTCGTACAATCTCAGTTGGTTTGGTTCACACTGCTGACGCTGCTGCTAAAGAAGGAAACATTGCTGCTGTTGAACGCGCTCACTACTTTGCCCTTGCTCTTCAAGGTCTACGTATTGCTATCCCAGCTGCACTCTTGCTTGCAATGCCAACTGAAGCCGTTCAAGGCGTATTGGAACTTATGCCAGAATGGCTTAAAGGTGGTATGGCTGTCGGTGGTGCTATGGTCGTTGCCGTTGGTTACGCTTTGGTTATCAACATGATGGCTACTCGTGAAGTATGGCCATTCTTCGCTATCGGTTTTGCTCTTGCAGCAATCTCTCAATTGACTTTGATTGCCCTTGGTGTCATCGGTGTTGCCCTTGCCTTCATCTACCTCAACCTTTCTAAACAAGGTGGAAACGGAGGAGGAGGAGCTGCAACTTCTAACGATCCAATCGGTGATATCCTAGAAGACTACTAGAAAGGGGAACAATCATGGCTGAAAAAATTCAATTATCAAAATCAGATCGCCAAAAAGTTTGGTGGCGTTCACAATTCCTTCAAGGTTCTTGGAACTACGAACGTATGCAAAACTTGGGTTGGGCTTACTCTTTGATCCCAGCTATCAAGAAACTTTACACTAAAAAAGAAGACCAAGCTGCTGCTCTTGAACGTCACCTTGAGTTCTTCAACACTCACCCATACGTAGCTGCTCCAATCATGGGGGTTACTCTTGCACTTGAAGAAGAACGCGCAAACGGTACTGATATCGATGACGCTGCTATCCAAGGTGTTAAGATTGGTATGATGGGACCTCTTGCTGGTATCGGTGACCCAGTCTTCTGGTTTACAGTACGTCCTATCCTCGGTGCCCTTGGTGCATCACTTGCTGCGACTGGTAATATCGTCGGACCACTTCTCTTCTTCTTTGGATGGAATGCAATCCGTATGTCTTTCCTTTGGTATACACAAGAGTTTGGTTACAAGGCTGGATCTGAAATCACTAAAGACATGTCAGGTGGTATCTTGAAAGACATCACTAAAGGAGCTTCTATCCTTGGTATGTTCATCCTTGCCGTTCTTGTACAACGTTGGGTGTCAATCAACTTCACTATCAACCTTCCGGGTAAACAATTGTCAGAAGGTGCCTACATCGTCTTCCCAGAAGGTCCTGTTACAGGTGGAGAATTGAAGGGAATCCTCGGCCAAGCACTTAGCGGATTGAGCTTGGATAGCGTTCAACCACAAACCCTTCAAGGACAGTTGAACTCATTGATCCCAGGATTGATGGGACTTCTCCTTACTTTCCTTTGCATGTGGTTGCTTAAGAAAAAAGTATCTCCAATCACAATCATCCTTGCTCTCTTTGCAGTAGGTATCGCAGCTCGTTTCTTCGGTATCATGTAATCTCGGTGAGAATGTACAAACAAAAAAAGAATCAGGTTCATCACCTGATTCTTTTGGCTCTTTGTCAAATAGTGTTGATGAAGAACCTAATCAACAAAAATTGGACTACCTGTCTCCGGTTGAATTCCGAAGACGGTAGCCCTAGGGTGTTTTTATTAAATTCTCACTTTTTGGGGTCAGTCCCTAAGCCTGATAATAGTTTCTTGTTCATACTATTCTCCTACTAATATTTTATGAATATATTAATACCTATATTGTTATAAGATGTAGATATTGTTGCTAATATCAAATATTTCTATTTAATCTTCTTATAAATATATACATGTTAATATATTAAAATCTTTAAGTATTTATAACTATAGTTCCTTAATTTTCCCAGTAAAAAAACGAAAGGCACCACAAGTTATTTATGTGTTTTCTTTAAACGATTCATGTACTTCTGTCGCAACTTCTCACCCGCCTTTAATTGCGGTTACGATAGATTGAGGACCTAAATATGCATCACCTGTTATTAGTTCATTTCTATTGGACTCTGATGTTGACCGAAAGTCAAATTTTTACCTTTCATCTAGAACACTAAAGTCTACTTTTGTTCAATTGCTGCAACGACAAGGTCACATGGAATAATATGTTCACTACCTGCCAGTTCATGCGTTGATCTTCTTCCACTTTCATCAGGTTCACCAAGTTCCATTGTAATAACCTTTACACCAGTTACTTTCCCACTCTCATCACGCAATACTTCTTTAATATTCTCTAAGAAATGGAATGTAACACCTTCATTGTGTACATCTTTGATTTGTAGTGTAGCTTCTAGTATATTGTTCATATGGTCATCATCCTTTTGTTTTAGGTTTCAGCGCTTTTAATATAATGGATGTTGGCCTTTTTGTATACACTAAAATAGGGTTGGTGGAAAAATTCCATCAACCCTAAAAATTATAGAACCACACAAAACCCTGACCATCTCTGGTCAGGGTTTTGTATTTCAAAAATTATTCTGTAAATTCTATAGTTACTTTTACTTCAGAATCCATTGAAGAAAATATTGTTTTATAATAATTGATTGCAGATTCTTTAATTTCACTCTTAAATTTATCTAAATACTCTGCTTGTTTATCACTAGAAAGTTGGTTTGTGACCAATTTCCCAGTATCAACATCTTCTGTAGTCCCACTTAACAACTCTCCATGATTATCATACAAATTGTAAGGATTATCTTTTGAAAGTTCCACACCAATTACTTCAAATTTTGGAACAATAACCTTATATTCTTTTTCACCTATTTGTTCAACCTTTACACTACTTTTAATCCCAAATTTAGCGTTATAATTTAAAATTACTAATGCTGTTTTTTTAGAGAACGGCACATCATGCCCAAAAACTTGAGTTGTATTTGTTTTAGTAATAATTTCATTAATTCCCGCATTCAAAAATACAACTTCATTCACTTTTTCAATACTTTCGATATTAATTGACGATTTGACTTCTGATTTTTGTTCCTTAGGTAAGAAAAATAGCACTCCAATAGCTATAATAGCTATTAATACCACATTCAATAGTACACTAAACATATTAACTTTCTTCTTTAATATAGACAAGATAAAAAAACCTCACTTTAAATAATCTATCTAAAGTTTACACTTTCTAAAGAAAACAGTCAATATTTTTTCGTACTATCTTCTAAAATTAATTGTACCTATTAAAAATGAAATTAGTTTGTTGCATTTGATTTTATTTTTTGAACACCAAATCCATTTAAAATTGAGTGCTATTTTGAGCACTAAAAAAGGGCTCTTTGTCAAATAGTGTTGATGAAGAATTTTAGGAAGGGATTAAGCAACTAATTGTTGCTTAATTCCTTTTTGTTTTGGGCCAAACATTTTTGTTATTAAGATAATCCTGTTTCTAAAATGGTAATAGTTTTTAAAACCGTAGGTATTTCTTTTAAGCACTTTTATTTTATTGTTTATTCCTTCGATGGGGCCATTTGTTCTAGTTGGATACTCACAAGTATTTTGAATATATGGCAAGTAAGTCATAAGAGTCTTTAATACTCTTTTTAAACCAGGAGATAGGTCTAATTGCGTAGCTGCTTCAATCGTTTCCTTGAATTCTATATAATCTCTATCCTGTATACATTCACGAAGTGAATGTACAACCTCATAATCATGTTTAAGAGATGGATTGTTTTCTAAGATATAATCCACAATTCCTTGGGGTGTCATAAAGCTTTCAAAAAGCTTATAACGATTATATTTATAGTTCTGAAGTTCATTAGGGTTCTTTAAAATTAACTTCCAATAATGTTTTAACTTTCGATATAATTTAGGATTTTTATAACGATGCTGATTCATGACACGTACCCGAGTTCGATTTAATTCTCTATTTAAGGCTTGTACGATATGAAAAGGATCAATGATAATTTTAGCGTTAGGAAACATTTCTTTTATTAATTGAATGTACGGTAAGTACATGTCGATGGAGATAGTTTTTACCTTTAATCTAGTCTTAGGCTCAAAACGATGAAAATACTTTTTCAAGCTGTAAGATTTTCTATCTCGTACAACATCGACCAGCTTGTGTGTAGTGCTATCACAAATAATGAAGCTCATATTACTATCGGAAGATTTGACGGATTTAAATTCATCAAAACACAAATGCTCAGGTAAATCGTGTAATGGTTTAATCTTTAGTAAACGTGTTGTATCATCTATGATACGTCTTACCGTATGAACTGAAACATTTGTTTCTTTTGCGATATAGGTTTCAGATACTGTTTCACTTATTTTTGATTTAATTTCGTTTTTTAAGCGTTTAGAGATATGACAGTGTTTTTCTACGATTCGACTAGTGTCTGCGGTAAATGAAGAGCCGCATTCTCTACAGAGAAATCTCTGCTTGCGTAGATTTAAGTAAGCCGCTAGGCCTGAAACAGAACAGAGAGTGATACGAGATGTTTTCGTGCCGTTTTTAACGATATTATTATTTCGGCTAACACACCCACAAACGGTACAAAATTCTGGTTTATGCGTATAAGTAGCTGCATAAAATAAAGATTTTCTCTTTTTAAATATCTTCTCTTGAACTTTATTATCCCAAATAATGTTTTTATCTTTGATTTGTAGTGTAGCTTCTAGTATATTGTTCATATGGTCATCATCCTTTTGTTTTAGGTTTCAGCGCTTTTAATATAATGGATGTTGGCCTTTTTGTATACACTAAAATAGGGTTGGTGGAAAATTTCCATCAACCCTAAAAATTATAGAACCGTTCTTTTTATATCTCATTTATTCAGCCAAGGCACCCATTGGATCCCATGGTGCAAGGACGATTGGTTCTGCTTCATAGGCAGCTTGTTCTTCTGCTGTTAGTAATTCCTTACGAACAACAATTTGGTAAGTGTACTCGTCCATCCAAGCATCTGAAGCAACAAAGTAACCATCTGTACCGACCTTGTCTCCCCATGAGTTTTCAACTTTCCACTTGATTGATTTGCCATTTTCATCCAAATCAACACCTGTCAAGACCATGGCGTGGGTCATCAAGCTTTCGCTGTAGTCCAAACGTCCAGCCTTGTCTTGAGTGAGTTGAATGTCCATGCTTGATTCAAAGTCATAAACATCTGTCGCAAGGATTCCCGCTTTACGGTTGCTGAGCTGGCCGACATCAGAACCAAACCAAACAGTCTCTCCTGCTTGCATTTGAGCAATCGCCAATTCTTTCAAGCGTTCCATAGGTACGTTGATATAGCGAACTGCACGGCTACCAACGACATTTCCCAACATCTCAACTGTGTATGATTTGCCATATGGTTTATCAGCAGTTGGAGCATTGATCACAGAAACGTAGTCTTCTAATGGAAGGTCGACATATTTCTTGTAAAACTCTTGTGGAGTGATACCTTTTTCGCTTTGGTAGTTATTGTCTTTATCACGATAAGCAAAGTCAAATTTACGTGGTGGGAGACCTAGTGACATTGCAAGGAAGTTAAAGATTTCTTGCAAGAGGTCTTCTTTCTTAGCCTGAACAGTTGCTTGATCAGCACCTGAAGTCAAGAGGTCACGTAAGATTTGAGCATCTTGACGAAGTAATTTATTAAGAATGGCATTAAGCTCACGACTGCTACTAGATGAAACAGACTCTGGATAAACAGACTTAGGAACAACACCGTATTTCTCAAAGAGAGAAACCACCATATCCCACTGACCACCATCTTGTTGTGGGGTTTGGAGTAGGAAGCTAACCTTACGGCTCGTCAATTCTTGGTCAGCAGTTGCAATCACTTGCTCCAAGAACCAGTTAGATTTTTCATACTTGTCCCAGAAGAAGGTGTGGGCTTGTGACAATTCAAAGTTTTCAAGTTTGTATTGAGAGATGAGTTTGTGGCGGAAAGTGTTGAGGGCCGCAAACATCCAGCATCTACCAGAAGCTTTCTGGTTAGTAACCTTATCCTTTGTCAAATCAAGTGAGAAAACTGGTGTGTTGTCGACATGGCTTTGACGACGCTCAAGGGCTGCAAAAATTCCATTATGGCTAGCAGCATTTTCGATAGCTTGGTATTTGACATTTGCTTCATAATTAGCAAATAATTTATCTGTAAATGATTCTTGAATAGCGTTCATAAAATCCTCCTTTTATTCTACAGTCTATTATAACTCTTTTCACAAAGGAAGCAACCAAAAACTGAAAAAGGCAAGGATATTTTCCTCACCTTTTTCAAAGATTCCACAGTTTACCCAACACTTTCGCGCAAGCCTTCCACTTCCTCTTTGGTTAAGCGACGCCATTCCCCACGCTTCAGATTTTCATTCAAGGTCAAAGTTCCCATGGTCAGACGTTGCAAGTCCACCACTTCCTTGCCACAGTAGGCTACCATCCGTTTAACCTGGTGGAATTTCCCTTCTACAATGGTCACACGAACCAGACTTTGATTTTTTTCTCTATCAAGAGCCACAAGCTCCAGCTTAGCAGGCTGACAGGTAAAGTCTTTGAGCGGAATCCCCTGAGCAAATTTCTCTACATCCTCTTGGGTCATAATTCCCTTGACCTGCGCCAGATAAGTCTTATCCACATGGCGTTTAGGAGAAAGAAGAGCATGAGCCAGTTGGCCATCATTGGTCAAGAGCAAGAGTCCATGCGTATCGATATCCAAACGCCCTACTGGGAAAACTTCCTTTGAACGAGCTAAGTCATCCAACAAATCCAACACAGTCTTATGTTTTGGATCTTCAGTTGCTGAAATAACACCCTGGGGTTTGTTCAGCATATAGTAAACAAACTCCTCGTAGGTTAGCTTTTGCCCGTCAAAACAAATCTCGTCTGTCTCTTCATTGATTTGTAGCTTGGCAGATTTTTCCTTTTTACCATTGACCGTCACGCGCCCAGCCTTTAGAAAGTTTTTAACCTCTGTCCGACTTCCTACGGTGCAGGCAACCAAATATTTATCTAATCTCATAGTACTATTATACCATGAACAAGCTTAATCTTATACTCTTCGAAAATCTCTTCAAACCAC
>NZ_KV794250.1:60567-79076 GCF_001808705.1 Streptococcus sp. HMSC074B11
AGCTTCCTAGTTTGCTCTTTGATTTTCCTTGAGTATTAGAACAAAAAATAAGCCGCCTGATTGGGCGACTTTATTTTATAGGGAGATTATTATGAAAAATTTTTAGGAGTTAAAGTTAAGTTCTTCTTAACTTATGCTTACAGTATAAGCTAGATTCCTAAAAGTTTTCTTAAAAATTTCTCCTCAAACTTAAATTTCTTTAAATATTCACTGTTAAAATCAAACGTTCTAGCAATACATATAAAGATTAGTTAAAAGTTAAAACCATAAAGAGGAGCAACAACACAAATAGGGATATGCTAACAAGCAAGGTTAAGACTTTAACAAGCGTATTGCTTTGCCAATAGCTTGGTTTTCCGATATTACTAGTAGCATCCATAGAAAAAATTTGAGTTTGTCTTGGTTGAATGGTCACAAGAATGATTAAGGAAAGAGCTAAAATAATGGTTAAAATTATCAATAATTCAGTCATTTAACTACCTCAAAAGTCCTATCAAAGTAAATAATAAACCTATCAAAATAACTAACCCCAACAAGAAGGAGAAAGTTTTACTAATCTTTTCACCACGTGTAGCTTTTTCTTTTTTGATGGGTTGTTGTTTCATCTCTTCCATACGACCTTCAACATCTTGATAAAATAGATCTTTTTTAGTCATGGCTTTCTCCTAAAATGGTTTCCATCCGCTCCTGATACATGATTGGATCCACATAATTGGCGTGGTACCCTTGATCTCCAAGAGCTCGTCCCATCTCTTTGACATGAGAAATAGCTAACTCAATGGTGTGAATCATGTCGTCAACTGCTTCCTTAGCGAAAATATGATTCGGAGCTGTATAGCGACGGTTATGGGCGGTTTCTTCAAAAGCTAGGACCAGTTGGTTGTGTTCAAAAGCCTGTCGAACAGCCTGAAGCAATTCATTCCCATAGTTGATATCCAAGTAGATATCTGATAACTGATAAAGCTCCTGAATCTTTTGGGGACTCGCATTTTGATAGAGTACGATATTGGGATAGCGGAGCATATCCATCAACTTAGCTGACATCTCTGTCACTGCTGCGATTCGGAAAGTAACCCTTGGTAAACTTTCCACCAATTTTTCGATTTGCTCGAGTTGGTCCGAATTGGTCACAATCAAGGCATCCGAACGAACAAAATTATCGCGCTTAAAGTGATAATGATATCCTAGGTGACTAAACTTATGATGGAATTTTTCATCCGTCAATTGCAGAGCGCGCTCATAAGTCACATAATCTGGAATGATAATGGTCTTAGCTCGAAGCTGGTCATTCTCCAAAATCAGTTGCATATTTCCTGGTATATCATCATGTAGTGGTTCTTGCCAAACCAGGATATCCTTACCTGATTTTTCTGGAAAATGGAAAGAAGTCAAAAACGAAGTAGATAGGGTATTAAAGAGAAGGTGGTCCAGATTCACATTCAAACCTTGCAAAAAGTCTATGATAAAGGCCACTCGACCAGAAAAATGGCGCAAACCTTGCCCTTCCAAGGTCAAGAGAATATCACCTGTGACATGGTTTTCCAAAATAACTTCCTTTTGATCTACATTCCGATAAGAAGTCATGATAGCTTGACCAGAAGCATCAAAGGTGGTCTTGGCAAAGCAAGCTCCAAAACGATTGTAGTGATCTACTTGAAAGATCCGACCTGCTGGTGTTTTCCATTCGACTTTTTTTACCAAACGAGCCTGTAAACCATCTGCAAAATGAATCACTGCTCGTTCTTGATTGAGGTCATTGATGGTCCCAAATTGATTATTCCCAGCAATCTCCCAAAAGTCTGGTACAGGAACTTGGTTAAAATACAAGGGTTTACCACTGTCATACCTCAAATAATAGGTGAAGGGTGAGACAACTCCATCTGGTAAAAATCCATCTGGCTCAATAACCACAGCCAAATCAGACAGGCCTGTTTCAGTCAGACTATAATGCAAATCTTGACTTTCTTGATTGTATACATCAAATAACTGAATCATCCACTACCTCCTTGATTGTTTTTTCCCATTTGTTCAAAATCTCTTGAGTTAAGAATTTCTCGGCTATCTGGTAGGACTTTTCTCTCATGCCTTCCAAACGATTTTCCAAATACAGTTGGCAGATCTTTTCTGCATAAGCTTTTTTGATTTCATCTTCGACATGGTCAGATGAGCTTGGAATCAAGTAGCCATTTTCGCCATCTTCGATGAAGGTTTGATTCCCATAAGGAACATCAAAACCAATCAGTGGCAAACCTGAGCCAATTGCTTCCATGAGTGTTAAACCAAAGCCTTCACTTGTTGAAGCAGTTAGATAAACTTCATACTGTGAATAGATTTGAGAAAGTTCGGCATGGCCCTTGAGTTTAATATACTCTTCTGCTTGACCTGCAGCGATAATCTCATGAAGACGTCCTTCTTCACCACCACTACCGTAGATATCAAAGGTTAATTCTGGCAATTCCTTATGAGCCTCAATAACAGCCTTCACGAGCCAATCAATATGCTTTTCCTTGGCTAGACGCGAAGCTGTAATGAGAGAAAATGGTTTACGGCTCTCTTGTGGTTTTGTTAATTGATCAACACTTCCAACTGGAATGGTCACAATCTTAGGAGCATGCGAGGTATAGCGAGCAAACTGCTGTTCTAAGACTTCTTTTTGGCGATCCGTTGAAACGATAAAGAGATCGACCTTATCTGCATTGGTAAATTGATAGTCATAATAGTTGTTCCAAAGGATATAATCATCATTGGTCGCATTTTCACTATAATGCTCCGCATGAACAACCACTGCTAGATGCGCTGCTTGCGCTTCCTCAAAGACCACCTGACCAATCCCTGTCTCACGATCTAAAATTACTAAATCTGATTTACTTAACTGAAGTGTCTGCATGAAATAACGAATCAAGGCCGGCTTCCCGTATAAAATGCGATCCTTGAAACGATAAACTTCCTCAGTTCCTTGATTCATGAACATCTCATAAGCCGGAGTCCCATCTTCATTGTAGAAGGTTCTTTGGTAGAGTGTCGCTACATTGTCTTTAGGAGCAAAATATTCTGTGCAGTAGCGTGTGTAAGAGAAGTAATCTTTGCGGATTAACTTACCAGCATACACATACTCCACATGCTGAACAAAATCTTTTTCCTCATCTACTAAATAACAAGTGATAAACTTGTCCTCATCTGAGAAGAAGATTCGTTCAATTTTCCCATTTCTTTCACGACGACTTTCTACGCCTTCAAAATAATCTAACACATCATCTACCGTCACACTGGTCGGTGCAATTTTGATATCTGTGAAGTGAGTGTAGAGCCAGATGACTTGATCATCATCAAAACCGATATTTGCGGTTAGGTGCTGGATATTATCACCCAAAATCATGTCTGTAAAGATAAACTTCGACGACAGATTCAGGCTGCGAAAAATACCCGCACGATAAGCTTGGGCATATTCAACACCACTGCTGGCCCAACCAATTCCTAAATTTATATTGTAAATTGTCATATTGTCCCCTTTTTATGGAAAATAAGTTATAATTTCCCCATCAGGCGAAATGTCTACTCGACTCAATAGAAGATTTCGAACCATATCCTTCTTGACCTGCTTTTTCATCTCTTCAAAGCCATTGTAAGCTTCTTGATAATACTCAACGATAGGATTCTTTTGAGCAGCTGATTGGCCACCAATCGCTAGACTCAATTGTTGAAGGTAGTCTACCTGCTCTACCCAGTTATCATCTATTGCTTTTAGCAATGCTAAGCGCTGAAAATGAGAAAAGAGATCAAGTGTTTCCAGAAGCGTTCGTTTTTCTTGTAAACTCTTTTGAACTGTTATCTCCAGAACTCGTTTAACAGCATCCTTATCCGTCATATCCAACTCTCGCGGAACTGCATGATAAAGAAAACTGATATTTTTAACGATAAAATGATACAGTTCTTCTCTACTTTCAAATGCTTCTTCTGACAAGCTTTTTCTTACGAACTCATCTAGCACATCTACAACAAAAACATCAAGATCCTCGGTTCCATCAATCAAGCGATTTCTTTGACCATAGACCATTTCTCTTTGGATATTCATACTCTCAGCATACTCTAAGGTTTGCCTTCTTGATGATCTAGCAGCGCTATCGCTTGCCTTTTGCGCTTTTTCTACTAATTTTCGATAGCGTCTTCCTTCTAAAAGTTCAGGACTTATCTGTTTATTTACTGTATAGTCCTTATACATTTTATGAACCCAAGAAGGTCCATACTTCTTGATCACATCATCTTCTAGTGAGACAAAAAATTTCGACAAGCCAGGGTCTCCCTGTCGACCAGAACGTCCTCTAATCTGTAAGTCAATACGTTTACTCTCCATCCGTTCTGTACCAATGACAACTAGCCCCCCCAGTTCAGCAACTCCTGGGCCAAGCTTAATATCAGTCCCACGACCAGCCATAGAAGTCGCAACTGTCACGGCTCCCATACGACCTGACTCTGCAATCATCTGAGCTTCACGCGCCGCATTATGGGCATTTAAAACGTTATGTGCAATTCCTTCCCGTAATAATAGGGAGGAGTAAAGTTCAGACATTTCTACCGATCCAACAAAAATCAGTAATGGATTACCCTTTTCATGATAATATTTAATCTCAGCAAGTGAGGCATATACTTTTTCAGGTAGGGTAACATAGAGATTATCTGGATAATCAATTCGCTGTTTCTTACGATTAGTAGGAATTTGAATCACTGACATCCCATAAGTTTCTAAAAACTCTTTCTCTGCAACCTTACCTGTCCCAGTCATTCCAGAGATTTTTTTAAACTTCTTGAATAAGCTTTGATAGGTAATTGAGGCCATTGCCCGTGTTTCTTCAGACAAAGGAACATGCTCTTTTGCCTCAATGGCTTGGTGTAACCCACCCTGTAATTTGGTCATTTCCAATAAACGACCTGTACTTTGATCTATCAATACGAGTTCTTCGTCCTTCTCACCCTTACGGATGATGTAGTCTTTATCCCTTTTAAATAAGGTATGAGCTCGTAGAGCAAAGGTCAAGTGTCTTGCTAGTACACTATGCTCTTTTGAATAAAGGTTGTCAATACCTAAAAAGCTCTCCGCAGTTTTAGAGCCTTTAGTGGTAAGCCAGACTTCTTTTTTTTCTTCTTTAAAGATATAGTCTTGCCCCTCAACTAGAGTTGTCATCAATGTGTCAATAATTCCATAAAAATTGGACTGTACCCTAGGTGAACCTGAAATGACCAAGGGAGTTTGAGCACTATCCAGCAAAACTGAATCTACCTCATCTACGATGACAAAGTTAAATTCTGGCATGTACTTTTTATCATCACTAGAGGCTAGATTATCAATCAAATAGTCAAAACCAAGACCACTGTTGGTAGTATAAACAATATCTGCACTATAAATTTCCCGCTTATCTTCAGGCGTTAACTCCTCATCATCGTCTTCAGAAAAGGGAATGCGAATCGTCAAACCTAAGAACTCATAGACTTGGCCCATCTCCTCTGCATCACGATTAGCAAGATAGTCGTTAGTAGTCACCAGCATGACACCTTGCCCTGATAAGGCATTGAGATAAACCGGCATCGTAGCCGTCAAGGTTTTACCTTCACCTGTATTCATCTCTGCAACATTCCCTTGGTGGATGACAATTCCACCCATGACCTGTACATCATAGGGAAACATCCCTAAGATTCGTTTATCAGCTTCTCTGACAACTGCAAAAGCTTCTACTAGAAGATCATCTAAACTTTCCCCAGCAGTTAATCTCTCTTTAAATTCTTGAGTTTTACCTGCTAATTCATCATCTGTTAGCGAGGCCATCTCATCTTTTTTTAGATTGATTTGATGCAAGATTTTTTTCACCTTGCTCAATTGTCTATTATTTTTCCACATCTTGTTCAGAATCGTCCTCTTCTATTGAAAATGAATGAAAGTCAACCGATTGAAAGCCTGCGCTCAACAGTTGTACTTTGTAATGATAGGCGTCTTCAGGATAAGTAAAGGTGAAATCAAAGTTTTTTTCTATTACCTGACCAACCTGCCTATCATAACGATCCATAAAGATGAGCCTGAAGTATAGACCATTTTGAGGTTGAACAGTCATCTGACTAGCTAAACGGTAACGATACCCCCTTTTCAAAAGAGGTAAAGCTGGGGTTAATCGATCTCCTTGAAAATTAAAACTTGAGGTCCACTCATGAATCATAGTACCGGAATTCACCATACCATTTTCTAGATAAACATGGTCTCTAGAATGATAAAGGACAATAGAACCATACAAAAATGAATTCTGCCTGATATTTCCTAAACTGGCTCCTTTAAACTCTCCCCAATATATTTCTTTATTCCGTTTAATCAACATTAAAACTTTCTCCCAAAATCCTGCTCTAAAATCATCTTATAAAAATTCTTGAACCACGTTATAGTTGTGTCATTATCATCGTTATGTCGACCCGAGGTTCCTTTTGTCATAATACGAGCTCCTGTATGATAAAGGGCCTCTACTAAGTCATCATAAGCACGTGGATCATAGTCTTCCTCTTTCATATAAGAGAGGCCAAAAATTGTTTGACTAAAATCTGCTTGTTTGAAGGGAGTCCAGAAACGATCATCCAAAGCTCTCATAGCATCTAAACTAGCCTCCCCCTTAGAATGATGACGCAAAATATCAAAAGCGGTTGGGAAAAGGCCTGGGGCTTCAAGTCTGCCTCTCTCTGCTATCAAACCAAGATTAGTCAAAGGTTTTGAAACAATAACAGCTTTAGGCTCGAAGAAAGAACTGTAATACATAGCACCATAGGTCCCCATAGATATCCCCGAAAGGATGAGTTCCTTATTTGAGAATCCTAATAAATCCAGATGTTCTTGAATGACATTTCGAACACCATTTTCGAGACAGTCATCACCCAAGTAAAAAGCTCCTCCATCGATTCGAGGATCTTGGAAAAGAAGGAAAGGTGTCCCAAAGGATCTCATCATCCCAAATCCCTCAAACCCTTCGGCTCGTCGATAACCAGAGAAATAGATATTCAAAGGAGGCTTAAAGTCTCCTGGATAGAAAAAGTAATTGATTTCTTCACGCTTTTCATTATGGATAATGCCTCCACCAAGAACATACTTACCAAATTGGTAACGCGTCAAACGCTGGTGAAGAGATCCTATTTTCAGATGACCTGCTCCTCTAGCTTCTAAAGAGATACTGATGAATGAAGAAAAATCATCATCCAGTACAAGGGCAGACTTCATATCTTCAACTGTGAAAACTCGCTCTTTGACAAAGTTAGCAGTAGATCCATCTTGAATATTTCGAACAATGAGGCGAATATCACAAGTTAAATCCTTCTCATATTCTAGCCATAGCTCAACTGGATTGAAATCACTAGCTCGGATATTATACTTCCAGCTGATTAAGGGACGGAAGTCTTGCCCATAGTTCCCTAAGAGTTCTAGATTTTCATAACCGTTATATCGAATCTTTCCCGTAAAAGCAGGATTGACAATCATATCAATTGGAACTAACTTATCTCCATACTGCCCTCTAAACAGAGCCTTAGATAAGAGTCGTAACAGTTCTGCTGGGTTTGAAAAATCTGTTGCTTGAGCACAAGTTTTTTTCAAGAAGTCTTGAAGATCTTTTGATTGAGGCTCAGCTGTATCAGGGTAGAAAATCGTATAAGGAGTGATCTTTCTCATCAACGGAATCAAATCCGATAAATGCTCAGGATTTTCAATCAAAACAGCTGAAAAAGTTCTTAAGCCTTCCATTTTCATAACCTTCTTTATGGCAGTCGTTGATCTTGGCCAAAAGAAGTGCCAATCCATATTTTCAGGAAGCTCATAGTCATGGCTCCAGTTTCTGCTACCTATCTGCAAAATCTGTAATTTATCGCTCACCCTTTGCCTCCTCTAACCATTTTTCCCACTTGTCTACAAATTGATCACCTGTATTTTGTCGGATCTTATCAATCGAGTAAATCAGTGCTTGATTCCAATGTTCCAAGGTATCTAAAAAGTAGTGCCCTGCCTTACTAAACTCTGATAAATCTTTTAGGATATACCCATTTTGTAAATGAGTCACATATTCTGACTCATGCAGGTTGATTTGAGGTATTCCTGCACTAATCCCTGCAATCTGAGTATAAATATTAGCTACTGGATTTAAATCAACAATTAAACGAGTATATTCGAACTCACGAATTAAGCCCATCTCATCATTGAGATTGATAATCTTAAAGCGATAATCATCTCTGGTATTTTCCTCTAATGTATTTTCCGCATCAGATACCACAGAATCCTTTAATAGATCCCTTAGGTTAAGACGTTCCATAATCAGCGAATCGAGTTGTTTCTGCAAAGCCTCAACCTGATAGCCTTCTGCATTGAATACTGAAAAAACGACCTCAGCCAAAGGATTTTGCGAGACGAAATGCAAGATTTCATACAAAATTTCTGTATCTTGTTGACTCTGTACATCTAACTGAACATAAATTTTTGATTCCTTTAACCGTTGACTAAGACCTAACTTCAAGCGCGTATCAAAAGATGGTAAATGGTGCATCTTAGAAGCAAATTGGGGATAGGCCTCTTGTAATCGCTCAAGAAAATCTTTCCGATCACTGATCAACAATTTAGACTGTTCTACTACCTGACGATGAGTTTGTAAATCATCTGCTTGATTTCGCTCAACAAAGAAACTTATAATTTTGGGAGCTTCTTCTGGCAATCTTTCTAACAATTGATTTTGAAATCTAGTATGAGCAGCCAAAACAAATGAATCTCCAACCTCATAGTTTTGATTTAAAAATTTTGTTAAGAATTCCCAAATAACTTCATCTATACTTTCATAAGTTAATTTTCCAAAACGGTAGCTTACTGCCGGATTTATCTTTACAATTGGATTTTCTCCCTGCAAATCTTCCCTTAATTGCCACTGACCTTTAGCATTGTAATAATAACGAGTAATTGGTCTTTGATCCCTATACTCTAGAAGACTAGACAAAAACCCACGATCATCAAAATAGCAAATAAAATCAACTTGGTTATCTTTAAAATAAGTGATGTAACTGATAAAGCCTTCTGAACCATATTCAATTTCCGCATAGAGTTTCCCTTTTTGTTTAACTACAACTACAAAAGGAGTATAAATAAAGTCACAATCTTCATCCCATGCTAAATCCTTTAATTGTAAAGGATGCATCTCCTCATGTTCAATATTTTGCATAGCATCAAAAACAGAGAAAACATCAGACTCAAACAGATCTTGTCGATGCAGTAGATATCGTAAATGTGGATGATAGGTCAACCATAGCATCTTAGATTCTATTTTTTGGTTTTTAAAAATACGAATTTGGTGTAAAATATCATCAAATTCTAAGCGATAAGGTGTCCTATACCAAGGCACAATATTGGCTTGCCAAGATGGATTGTTACGCTCCAAAAAAGGAATGAAATAATACATTGATTCTCCTCACAATTATGAATCGATTTCTAAGAGTGGCTTATAGTTCTCATTCAATGTCAAGGCATCAATTTCATCCTTAATATTAAACACCATACCATTAAAAATCAAAAACAAGCCTGAAAGCATACTTAATTGCATATATCGCGGATCATATAAGACAATCAACATTGGGAAACCTGCCATAAACACGATATAAATAGACCCAATGATTGCAAAGCGAAATATAATTTTACCGAGATAACGACTAGTATCTTCTCCAGGATAGATATTATAAATATATTCTCCAGATTTTTTCATTCTATCAGCAATTTCTTCACTATTCATATTTACAAAAGCAAACGCAATTCCTAATATAAATAAAACAATAATATAGGTGAAGACCCAAATTGGCTGACCAATTGCAAAGCGGCTAATCCATTCTCCAATCCACGCTTCTTTTGGTAGAACCATCTGAATAAGCAACAAGCTATATTGTGGGATGGACACCAAAGACATTGCGTACATAAAGGGCATTCCTCCGGCTGGATTTACTAGAATATCCAAATAAGAATAACGTTGAAAACGATTATGAATCATAATCTTATTTACTGGAATTCGATAACGAGCCCGCTGGACCCTTACTGCAATTAATAAAAACACCAATGAAAGAGTCAGGAGCGCCACAATCAATAAGGGACCAACTTGTAATTCTTTGATACTTTTTAAGATATTTTCTGGCATACTAGACACCATACTAGACATTAAGATGACTAGGGATCCACCTACACCAAATAAAGAATTCAAATCCGATAACCATACCAAGAAAAAAGTTCCTGAAATTAAGAGCAGAACATTCAAAGTTAATACTAACCCATGGTTCAAGTCTGATTGAATAGGGAGATTTAGGGTAATAGCTAACGATTGGATCAAAGCTATTACAAATGTTAATATCATTTTTCTTCGATCTTGAACTTCTAGTGGTAAACTTCCCAATCCAAGTTTTTTAGACATACTAAACATTTGCCACAAAATCATAGCCGACATCCATGGAGACAGTCCAACAGAAAATAGGGAAAGACTCCGAAGATTGCCACCTGTGATAGCAGTTGAAAAGGCTAAGAATGCTGTAGTTCCGCCCAAAAAATTTGTATCATTCACATTTACAAAGGGAAGTGTCAATCTACTTCCTAGAACGTAAATGAATAAGAAAGAAATCGTCCACATGACTCTTTTAACAACGACCGATGTCAATTTTTTCTTCAAATTTTTCTCCTACTTTATTTAACCAATGAAATATTCTAATAAAAATGGCTAAATCTATAAATAAGTCTTTTGATAATAATGGTATTCCCTCATCCTAATGGATGAGGGCTTTCTATAACTATCATGCTCTAGATATCCAAAACCTGCATCACTGCATCAATCAATAGTTTTTTTGTAAAGTATCCTTCTTTTAAGGCATAACTAACTTTATATACATTTTCAACCATCTGTTGATAAACCTCTGTTGTCGTTTCCTCTACAAGACGACTGGCTTCTTCCAAACTATCCACTACATAACCTAAGCCTTTTTCCTTTATAAAATTGGCATTTGAGAGATAGGATGGCACCACTACTGGAATTCCTGCTGCAAGATAAGTGCTGACTTTATGAGAGATATTCAATCGATAGTAGTCTGCCTCATCAGCAGGATTTTCACTGGTTCCCCATACCAAGCCAAAGCCACCCTCTGATAAGGCAAAAAGCAACTCTGGATCTGTTTTCCAACCTTTAAATGAAACTCTTGAATTACTATTTTCGTGGTTAGATTCTGAGAAAATATCGAGAGGAGTTGAGTAATCCCAGTTGGATAGGTGTTCAAAGCGCTCCACACTCCCCGCAAAAGATAGTTTTTTCTGAAAAGCAGGTTGTCTCAAAGGATAGTCGTGAACATGGTCCCACATTCCTTGGATAATGATTTTTTGAACTGTCAATCCTTCCTGAATCAGCCGTTCCTTCATTTGTTCAGATGGGACAACTACTAGATCCGATTGATTGTACATCTCAATGTACTCAGGCATCAAGTAATAGTTAGATGGAAACATCAGAGGTGGAACGTCATGGATAAAGGTAATAATTTTCGTGTTTAAAATCTTACATTTCCTAATAAAGGCCTGGTCATACTCTCTCCCATTCCATGTAGGAGATTGGTAAACAACAATATCTCCATAACCCAACTTAGCTAAAACACCATCTAAACGGCTATTCAACTCGCCTTGGCTATCACTATAGATATTGTAAAAGTAAAAGCCAAGCTCGTGAAAATCTAAATTTCTTGCAATTTTAACGGTTTCATTCTGGGCAATTAAGGCTGTACTTTGACCAGACATACCGTAAATATTTGTAATATTTATCTTCATTTTAAATCTCTAATTCAGTTTTTTAAAATAAATCACTCACAGACAATCTTTAGTTTGAAGTTCCTTCAAAAACTCGATCATAGCCTGAGGATTATCATTAGGAAATACTTGATCTACATGATAAGGATTAGCCACATTATCAAATGATAAAATTATTTTATTAGCTTCTTGCACCCATTCTAAAACATCAGGAAATTTAAACTCATGATTGATATCCAGATAAACATCACATTCTTCAATCATTTTCCTGCACATCCACCTCATAACAGTTGGATGCAATTTGATGTTCTCATAACTTGCTAGACTTCTGAGAATTTCTCCCATCGCAGTAAAGGTTAAAATATGAATATCATAGTCAGGTAAATTCTTAATTAGATAATCAATTTGTTCTAATTGCTGACTACCTGTAATGATCAACGCTTTATATTTAGATTTTTTTACAACAAGTTCTTCTTGATTATTTATTTGAGACCACTCTAGCTGATTATATTTCCACCAAACTTCACGTAAGCGACCTACCGAGTAAGTCTTCCAAGGTTTATCAGCAGACAAATAATGAATAATCGCTGGTAGTGGATTTAATGGTAACTCAAAAATAAAATATTGTCCCCGATTATCAGCGACCTGATCGTATCCAATTTGAAAATTATAGGTATCATCTAATAATACATAATTTTCTCCCATCACTATATTGAGAACTGTTTGATCAGCTTCAGGTAAGTTTTTATGTTCTCTTTCAGTAATTTTTATTAGTTCCTGCTGGATTGCATTTTCCTTCCAATACGCATTATTGATCAATAATACTCCCGCATTAAATCTATCTTCTAAACCATATATGACCTTTGCTGCAGCTAGAGGTTTATTGGTTAAATCAATAGAAAATAGATCTGTCAAATCACGTGTAACTACTAAGTCACAATCTAAATATAAAACAATATCTTCTGAAACAAAACTCGGTATAAAATAACGAGCAAAGGTCATAAAGTTTATATGTTGTCCAACAGGTGGTAAGCTCCAATTTTGCATATTACCTTCAAACAACTTGATATCAACTATCTCACTATTTCGATATGCCATTTTTCCTCGGATGGAGATAAACCACTCTTGAGGAATATCCTGATTAAAAATATAAACCTTGACATCACTATTGTGATAGCAAATAGATTTTAAGGTAGTTTCAATTTGACGAATATAACCGTAATCCCCAGCTAAGACAAATACTTTTTTTTTCATTAACTACTCCTTGACTATAGCTTCACTATGATAGATGCATCATAAGCAGCATCGGAAACCAGCTGAATTTCTTGATCAAAATTATGCTCTGCGGTATGCTTGTGTGAGAATTTCACTTTTGAAGTTGCTCCCATCTTAAACCACTCATATTCAGAGTCTATATGGCCTAAATCAATCGCTTGTATGCCTTTTTTGCTTAAATGGTAAGCTAAAACCTTGGCTGTAGGACCAAGCATCAAGAATACTAGTTTACCATCTGCGTGATTTTCAATCGCTTCTTGAATATCCTTAACCTTACTGTAGGCATTTCTAGAAGGGCAGATGATACGCTCAACAGACTGAGCATTGTCAAAAAGGTCATTACCAACTCCTGAACGTGAGTTTTCACCTTCTACGATTAAGATGTTTCGTTTATCCCAAAGTTTCTTTAATTTTTCAAAGTGAGCTACTGAAGCTGACTTGTCTTTGAGGTCCATATAAGGACGAGATATAAAAGTCGAACCATAGAAACTTGCTGTACAAAATCTATGATAAGCTTCTTTATAATGCTCTAAATGCTTTTGCCAAAAATCGACTGCTTCAGGATTATAGCGTTCCAATCCTTCAAAAACATCTGAAAGACAAACCAGCAATTCTGGAGAGCTTTCCAGTTGGATCATACTTCTAAGCTGTTCTGCCAATGTCTCATCATAGTCTTGATAAGGAATCCCATGTCCCATCATAATATCCATTTCCCCATCTCCATAACGAATGACAGAAGAATGGTGTTCTAGTATATAATCAAGACTCTGCTGGATATCCAGTACCTTTGGGTAGGATTGCAGCTTTTTTACAGGTAATTCTCCATTTCGACAATAGGCCTCAATAGCTCGGACCATCTCTTCCGGATACTCTTGATCATAGAGGAACTGACCTTGCTCACCATGGGCAACACTATCAAATGCAAATACTGGTTTTCCTGCTTGTAGGAAACGGCCAATGATCCCATCAACTTCGATATCAGCATTAATATCCAGTAAAAAGTCACAGTCTTCAACCAAGCTATCAATCAAAGCTGGTTGCCCAGCAATATCTGACAAGACAGAGACATTTGGGTAGGTTAGTAGAGCTGTGATGCTATCCGCCACCATAACGGGAGCTGCCACATAAAACTTGACATCTGGTAGATGTTCAATCAAGTAGCCCATATTTCTCAAGTCGCTTGAGAAGGTATAGACTAGGGCTGAATGTTGAATCCCTGTGTACTGACTCACCTGATCTTTTGTCAGATAAGGTGTTACCTGACTCATATCAGACCAATCTTGGGCATTATAATACCACCAAACATCTCGATAGATGGAGCGTTCATACAGTCCCCATGGCTTTCTCTCAGTCAGATAATGAATAATCGGTGGATAAGTCCCAGGTTCTGGACGATAATCTGAGAAATGTGTGTGCAAGGTAATGCAGTTATATTTAAAGTCCAAAGCTAACCAACGGTCTTTAAATAAGAGATTCAAGATACTTTGATCATCTTGGGCAACTTTGTCATGCAACTCATTGGTCATTTCAATCAGTTGTTTGCGAACTTCTTCTTGTTTCCAAAGGCGATTATTGATGAGCAAGACACCTGCGTTAAATCCATGCTCATTAAAATATACTTGAGCCCCCAGATCCTTGACTGCTGCCAAAGGATTGTCTCCTAATTCGACATCAAATAGGGGACTTAAGTCTCTTGTGACAACCAAATCACAGTCCAAATATAAGACCTTATCTTCCTCAACAAAATCTGAGATAAAGTAACGTAAAAATGTTGCATAGTGAATATTGGTCTTATATTGGCTAATGTGAGAACTATTGACACGGGCATTGATGATTTCACAGTCTAGCTTCTTCAACTTACGATTGAGGTTGTAAAACCATTCTGTCGGAAAATCGCTGTTAATCAGATAAAAACGAAGTCCTCGATTATGACAGCAGATTGATTTGATTGTAGTTAGAACCTTATCTGCATATTGGTAGTTGGCTCCTAGTACAATTGCTTTCATGTCCATTTTTTCTTTCTTTAATTCTTTAATTGCTTCTATCATTGACTGTGGAGATTTGGAAGAAACCACTGTCTTCTCCAATTGATTTTTATTGGTTGCATCAAATGTCAATACTGGCCTATCTGCACTGGTATAGCGATTAACGATAAAGTCCATCGGACTCCCTTTATGAATATCAAGATAAGCGTCTGACTTCTCGATCATTTCATCAATCACTGCTCCAACCATGCTTGGATACAGGTAAACGTTAGGATATTTATCCAAAGCCATCAGAATTGGTCCCATATCTGTATAGGCTCCAATATGGAATCCAACATCAGGTAGAGCTTGTGCTAATTCTTCAATATACAGAAAATCCTGAGAATCTGTAAATGTAAATAAATTGATCGGATGACGATCATAAACTCTCTTAATCGTAAAACAACCTGCATAATGGTCAGCAATCTGTTCATAACTAACATCCTGGAAAGCCCACCATAAGTCCCGATAACGATAGCCCATCAGAGTAGACCATGGTTTTCGATAGGTCGTATAATGGATGATCAAAGGTTCTTTATCCAACTCAAAGTGTGAATCCCAGTGGCTATAAAAAGCAATGACATCATGACCAACTTGAAGGTTAAAATGCTTATCCAACTCCAGCCAATGATTCTGAAAGACTAAATTGAAAATGGTTTGATCCCCGTTGAAGCCCTCTGTAGTGGTTTTCTCAAGGTAAGACATATATTCTACTGTCTTAGTAAAGAGCCTAGATGTGATATCCTGTTCTCTCCACTTTTGGCTATCGATAACCAACATTCCTGAGTTAAATCCATTGCCATCAGCATCCCTAACTGCCGCTAAAGAGTAGTCACCCAAATCTAACTCAAAGAGTGGACTCAAATCTCCATTAACAATAATATCACTATCTAAATAAATGACACGTTCTTCTTCGATAAGACGGGGAATAAAGTACCGTGCGTAAGCAACGGGTGAGATGTGAGCCTGCGTTTTCCACTCCAGATCGATATTCTCACCAATATAAACATCCTCTACAACACTCCCTAACTTCTCCACTTGAATTTTAAGTTCACGAAACCAATCGCTGGGGATATTCTGATGTAGAATGTAAATCTTAACCTGTTGATTATGATATAAAATAGACTTTATCGTCGTAAGCATCGGTGTGAGATAATTCTTATCCCCAGCAACTACAATCGCCTTCATATAAACCCTTCTCTCTATTCTTATGTTAAAACTTCCTACTGTAAGTTTAACCTTTTCTTCTCCCTAAAATCCTATCTTCTATCACAAAAGTTCCAGAAAACACAGCTTTTGAGTTTTACTATTACTTTGGCCCCACTGGGACAAATCTGCCAGTAAAAAATGGATGTTTACTCTTCTTCGGAAAGAAGAAAATCTAGTTCTTCCATACGACGCGTCTCTCCACTTTCAGCAAGTCCTTTTTCCAATGCTAAACGATGCCAGGCTTTCAGATATTGTTGATGTTGCGTTAAATAACGACTAATATCATAGCCCTTTAATGCTAATAAGGCAATTCTTTCAATGCGTGCATCGTGATCATCACGCATCATTTTCTCTGTAAATGATTCATGAGATATACTTGTATTTCTAAGGCGATAGCAGTAGGTATTTTTGTGCGTATAGACTATCTTCTCTGCCTGCATAAAACACTTATAGTTAGTCCCAAGATCCTCACACAGTTTTCCTACTGGAAAAGGAACATGTTCAAACAACTCTTTCTTAAACTAGTTGTTGACGAATTGCCTCAACCATTTTATCTTTATCGTCTAGTCCAAATACTTGAATTTTTTCACTCAATCTATGAACTACATTATCAAATGCAAATATCGGCTTCTCTATTGCTAAAGCGCGCCCAATAATATCATCAACCTCATTCCAGTGATTTATATCTAGATAGATATCAGCCATGTCTAAAATACGATCCGAAACTTCTCGTGATTGACAATACTCATACAATTGAAAATTCTTAAATCGCTCAAAACTTCTTAAATACTCCGAAACATTCGTTGGTGCTGCAACATGAAAATCAACTTCAGGTAAACTACTCAACAAATACTCCAAACCTTCCAACTGATCTGAGTAGGTATAAACAAAAGCATGGAATTTGGCAATATTCTTGGGCTTAATCGTTAATGTTTCACTATGAGTGACGATTGAATTACTAGGAATATCCTGGTGGATGAGACAATTAGCACCTATGATGACATTATCACCAATAGTAACTCCTCTAAGAATAACCGTGTTTGCACCAATCCAACAATCCCGTCCAATATGAATAGGCGCACCACTCATTACAGTTTTAAACACATGATAGTTATTAAATTGATGATTCGAATCAAAAATTCGTACTCCATCTCCAAACATCGTATCATGGCCAATGGTGATTTCTTCAGTACAGCGGATTGAACAATGGTCATTAAAAAAGACCCTATTTCCTACTTTCAAATTCGCACCATTTGAAACTTCAATACTTGCAAACGAACGGATTGTGATATCTGCTCCCAAATCAAGATGAGCATCTGGAGACACTTCAACATGATGATAATCTCCAACTAACTGTACTGCATTTCTAAAATCCATACTTATTCTCGAATCTTTCATTTTATATTATTTATTGTTCAAAAATATCATTCCTATTGTTTTAGAGCAAGCCACTTTGGATAAACTAATTCTCCTATGATTCTTTATTTGATAGAAAAATCAAACACCTCTAAATAATACATACATTTTTAGATACAAAAATCTACTATATAGTATACCATTTTTATGCACTTTCATAAAGTAAGATAGCCCTTACAATTTTATTTTTTTATCCCCTAAACTATACAAAATTGATTTACTAGTCGACAAAGCTCCAACTAGTTAAATACTCTTCTAAAGTAGCTGAAAACCTCCAAGAATTGTAAAATCCTTGGAGGTTTTCTCGTAGCTTACTTAGTCTTTTATCAACTTTATGAAACTAGACTTATTCTTCATCATCACGCTTACGACGTTTAGCCACTAATCCTAATCCAGTTAGACCTGCTACAACTCCGAGGAGAGCATTTGTAGTCGAAGCTGTTTCACCAGTATTTGGTAATTGCTTACGGGCCTTAGTAGTATCGGTTTGAGGATCTTGACTAGTTGAAGTAGAATGAGTCGCTGATGTTGAAGCACTTACACTTGTTGATGCCGAATGAGACATTGATGTTGAGGTGCTTGTGCTTGCTGATGTTGAACGAGGCATTGATTGACTAATACTTGCTGATAATGATAGTGATTGTGATACTGATGTACTAATTGAATCAGATGTAATAATACTATCAATATCTAAGCTATCAAGTGACAAGCTTTCTGGCATTCCCTTACTTGTAATAACAGATGTCGATGCACTTGTTGATGCTGACTCA
>NZ_KV794251.1:0-390 GCF_001808705.1 Streptococcus sp. HMSC074B11
TTGAAGCTATCAAAAATTTGTTTGACTGCAATGGAAGTTTTCAATCGATCCTCAACATTTTTTTGTTCAAATGACAAATTGGCTAAAGTTCTAGTATATTGTAAAGCAATGTCTTCCGAGTGCTTGAAGCTATCAAAAATTTGTTCAACTGCATTGGCAGTATTCAGTAAATCCTCAACATTTTCTTGTTTAGCTGATAAATTGGCTAGAGCTATAGTATAATGTAATGCAATATCTTCCGAGTGCTTGAAGCTATCAAAAATTTGTTTGACTGCATTGGAAGTGTTCAGTAATTCCTCAACATTTTCTTGTTTAGCTGACAGATTAACTAAAACCATAGCATACCGTAAGGCAATACTATCAGAGTGCTTGAAGAGCTCAAAAATTTGT
>NZ_KV794251.1:490-61441 GCF_001808705.1 Streptococcus sp. HMSC074B11
CTTGAAGCTATCAAAAATTTGTTTGACTGCTTTGCTAGTCTTCAGTAAATCCTCAACATTATCTTGTTTAGCTGATAAATTGACTAAAGCCATAGCATATTGTAAAGCAATGTCTTCAGACTGGTTGAAACACTCGAAAATTTCTTTGATGTTTTTTGCAGTGTTTATTCGCTCCTCAACATTCACTTGTTCAACCAACAAATTGAAAAGAAGCATAGCATAAAGTAAAGCAGTGTCTTCTGATTCAGAGTATTGTTCATAAATTATTCTTGCTTTTTCTGCTAGAGCTTCACATATAGCCTTATCTGTTTCCTTGACCGATAAGTCAAGGAGCTTACCTAACTCTTCTAAACTTTGTTCCAAATTGTATTTCTGTTCATCCATACTATGCCCTCACTTTGAAATAGTAATTATTGCTAGTTAAAACTAATCTGCCTTTTCGTTTCACTATTAGTTTTTACATATTTTATTATATCAAAAACAAGATTATTCTACTAGCATATCTATGATGATTTTATATCTCGAATCCCCAAAAAAGCCAGACATCCGTCTGGCTTGAAAAGTATTTCTCGTTGAGTTGAATTTCAACCTTTTAAAGGATTTTATCCGCTCGATCCACCATAAAGAGGGAGATTGTCATGATGACATCAATGATGAGGAGAGCCAAAACAGCTGGGATCCAAGAATGAAACATGTCAAAACTATAGCCAAACAGAGTTGGTCCAAAGGCTGCTAGGATGTAACCACCGGTCTGGGCAAGACCAGATAATTGGGCCGTTTTTTCAGGAGAGCTGGTTTTAATAGAGAAGCAAACCATGAGATAAGGGAAAAGAGCGCTACAAGCAGTACCAATCAAGAGATGCGCTACTAACCAGTAAAGGAAATTCTTGCTCGGGTATAGGAGCATAGCAATTCCAAGCAATCCAGCCAGAGAGATGACTGTCAGCATGATTTGACGGTGACCATTGGACAAACGAGTTGTTAAACTTGGGATTGTCATCGAGAAGGGGATACTAATCAGTGAAAAGATAGAAGCCAGAAGTCCGGCATCCGTATGAGATAGTCCAGCGCTGATGGCCATGGTTGGTAACCAGGTCATACTGGTATAAAAGAGTAGGGATTGGAGTCCACCGAAGACAATAATAGCCCAAACTTTCTTGTCTTTTAGAATGTTCTCTTTCTTTTGTTTTTTCTCATGTCCTTCTAGAAAATGATTGTGACGATGATTGGGGAACCAGACAGCTAAAGTGAGTAGGCAGACAAAGGATAGGCAGAGGATCAAGCCTTTCCAAGATGTCGCCTGAGTAATGGGAACAGAGAGATAAGAAGCAAGAGCTGTTGCGATTCCCATGGAAGTCACATAAACCGTCGTAAGGAGACTAATCTTTTGTGGATAGTTGGCCTGAATGGCGCTAGGAAGAAGTACGTTAAAAATAGCGACGCTTGCTCCGATGAGTAGGGTTCCCAGATAAAGCAATGGGAGATTGAAGATACGAATCACTGAGCCAATTGTCAAGACGAGGAGGCTGTAGGTAAAAAGGTGCTCGAGTCCAATCTTTTGAGCCAAACGCGTCGCAAAAGAGGAGAAAAGAGCAAACATTAAGAGAGGAAGGCTGGTCAAAACTCCAAGTGAGCTGACCTCAACTCCTAAACCTTGAGCAATATCTCCTAAAATAGTCGGTAAGGCCGTAAAAGGAGCTCTTAAGACCGCTCCGATTAAGATAATTCCTAGAATAAAAAAGAGTGATCGTTTTTTCATGTGAACCTCTCTAAGATGATTTTGATAACAGCCTATTTTAAGTTTTTTTCTAAGAGATGTCAAGCTAGAGCAGGGAGATCGGTGTTTTACTTAAACTAAATAAAAGTAAAGTAGGACGAGTTGTTTACTAGTTTTTTTCTGGGATTCAAATAAAAATAGGAAAGTCTGGGAATTTGTGATAAAATAGTGAAAGAAAATATTTAGGAGACTGTAAGTGATTCAACAAATCGATAATTTAATCGTCTCTATTGTGATTAGTGCTTATAATGAAGAGAAGTACTTACCGGACTTAATTGAAGATTTAAAAAAACAGACATACAATAAAGAAAATATTGAAATTTTATTTATTAATGCAATGTCTACTGATAAGACAACGGATATTATTCAGCGATTTATCTCTGAGGATACCGAATTTAGGTCAATTAGATTGTATGATAACCCTAAAAAGAATCAAGCAAGTGGTTTTAATTTAGGGATTAAGAACTCTAATGGAGACCTTATTTTGAAGATTGATGCGCATTCCAAAGTCACAGAGGATTTTGTGAAGAATAATGTTGAGATCATCAATCAGGGGGAATATGTCTGTGGGGGGCCTAGACCAACGCTTGTTGAAGGCGAAGGGAAATGGTCAGAAGCTTTACATATCGTTGAAGAAAATATGTTTGGAAGTAGCATCGCAGATTATCGAAATAGCTCTCAAGACAGATATGTTTCTTCTATTTTTCATGGCATGTACCGTCGAGAAGTTTTTGAGAAAGCTGGTCTAGTCGATGAACAACTTGGAAGAACAGAAGACAATGAACTTCATTATCGTATCAGAAATCACGGATATAAGATAAGATTTAGTCCTAACGTTTTATCTTATCAATATATTCGACCAACATTTAAAAAGATGCTCCACCAAAAGTATTCAAATGGTCTATGGATTGGATTGACAACTCATGTTAAACCAAAATGTCTATCTATTTTTCATTATGTTCCCTTTGCGTTTGTGTTAAGCATTTTTGTAAGTGCTATGTTACTACCTTTTTCTCCCTTGTTTTTAATGTTTCTATTAGCGATTTATGGCCTATTTGTTATATTATTGACTATACTTTCCCTATTGAAACATAAAAATGAAGTATTACTGTTAATGCCTTTTATGTTGTTTTCTATCCATTTTGCTTACGGTATAGGTACAATAGTTGGATTAATCAAAGGTTTTAAATGGAGAAAAAGTTATAAAAACGAAATTCAGTATTTAAATTAAGATTTTTTAAGCATGCTTAATTAAACATTTTCTCTGTGTAGGAGGATACCATTCACATGAATAAAAAAATGACAGATTATGTAATTGATCTGGTTGAAGTGTTAAATAAACAACAAAAACAAGTCTTTTGGGGGATTTTTGATGCTGCCAGCATGATTTCCTCAATCATTGTTTCTTATATCTTGTTTTATGGATTGATCAATCCAGCTCCTGTGGACTATGTCATCTATACAAGCTTGACCTTCCTTTTCTATCAAATCATGATTGGATTCTGGGGTCTCAATGCTAGTATTAGTCGCTATAGCAAAATCACAGACTTTATGAAGATATTCATCGGAGTAAGTATCAGCAGTGTCTTGTCTTATCTTCTTTGTTATGCCTTCTTGCCACTTTTCTCTGTGCGCTTTATTGTCCTCTTTATCTTATTGACAACCTTCTTGATTCTCTTCCCTCGTATTACTTGGCAGTTGATCTATTCTAGACGTAAAAAGAGTGATGGAGAAGGGGAACATCGTCGTACCTTCTTGATTGGTGCGGGAGACGGTGGAGCTCTCTTTATGAACAGCTACCAGCATCCTACGAGTGATCTTGAGTTAGTGGGTATTTTGGACAATGATGAAAAGAAAAAAGGCCAAAAACTAGGAGGAATCCCAGTCTTAGGATCTTATGAACAGTTACCAGAACTCTCAAAACGTCATCAGATTGAAAAAGTTATCGTTGCGATTCCTTCTCTTGATCCATCCGAGTATGAGCGTATCCTAAAAATGTGTAACCAACTTGGCTTGAAGTGTTATAAGATGCCCAAGATTGAGTCGGTTGTACAAGGATTGCATCCTCAGGTAGGTGGTTTCCAAAAAATCGATATTACGGACCTTTTGGGACGTAAAGAAATTCAACTAGATGAGTCACGCCTAGGCTCAGAAATTACTGGAAAAACCATCTTAGTAACAGGTGCAGGAGGTTCTATCGGGTCTGAGATTTGCCGTCAGGTTAGTCGCTTTAATCCAGAGCGCGTGGTTCTCTTGGGTCATGGGGAAAACTCCATTTATCTGATCTATCATGAATTGATTCGTAGCTTCCAAGGAATTGACTATGTTCCTGTGATTGCAGACATCCAAGACTACGATCGCTTGCTTCAAGTATTTGAGCAGTACCAACCAGCCATTGTTTACCACGCTGCTGCCCATAAGCACGTGCCAATGATGGAACGTAATCCCAAAGAAGCCTTTAAGAATAATATCCTCGGAACTTATAATGTCGCCAAGGCAGTTGACGCCGCTAAGGTACCGAAGATGGTCATGATTTCGACAGATAAGGCTGTCAATCCACCAAATGTTATGGGAGCTACCAAACGTGTGGCAGAGTTGATTGTTACAGGATTTAACCAACGTAGCCAGTCTACCTATTGTGCGGTTCGTTTTGGGAATGTTCTCGGTAGCCGTGGTAGTGTGATTCCAGTATTTGAGCGTCAGATTGCAGAGGGTGGTCCAGTGACTGTGACAGACTTCCGTATGACTCGTTACTTTATGACCATTCCAGAAGCTAGCCGTTTGGTGATCCATGCAGGAGCTTATGCTAAAGATGGAGAAGTTTTTATCCTTGATATGGGCAAACCAGTTAAGATTTATGATTTGGCCAAGAAAATGGTTCTTCTCAGTGGGCGTACTGAAAATGAAATTCCAATTGTAGAAGTGGGAATCCGTCCAGGTGAGAAACTCTATGAGGAGTTGTTGGTATCTACTGAATTGGTTGATAATCAAGTCATGGATAAGATTTTTGTTGGTAAAGTTAATGTCATGCCACTTGAAGTTATAGATCAAAAGATTGAAGAATTCCGTATCTTGCAAGGTTCAGAGTTGAAGCAAGCCATTATCGGTTTTGCAAATGAAACAACTCACACTCATTAAAAAAGAAAAAGGTATGATTCCTAGCTTCATGTTAGAAGCGAGTGGAATCATACCTTTTATGATAACGAATGGTCCTTTACCAATTTTTATACGAACTTGTCATTGTTGAACATTTATGGTAAACTAAATTTATACTATTTGAAAATCAAAGTAAATAAGGTCTGTGTCGCTTTACTGTACTTAGATATGGTTTATAACGAACTTTCTAATTTGCTCTTTCATTTTCATTTCGTATGAATTAAAAAAATAGGGAGTAACTTATGATTAACGCATATAAGAATTTCTTTAAAGGTTATGTAGATTTTACAGGCCGTTCAACACGCTCAGAGTATTGGTGGATTTGGCTAGGAAATATGATTCTCCTTGTCCCTTTTTACTCAGTATATTTTAAGGCACTCGCAAATCCAAGAAATGAGGCGGCTCTTATGGCCTTGGGTGGAATTGCTATTATTTATATGATCTTCGGTATAGCACTTTTCTTACCTGGACTTGCATTGACAGTTCGTCGACTACGTGATGCTGGTTTCCACTGGGCTCTAATCTTTATCATTTTTATTCCGATGGTTGGAGCTCTTGCTCTTTTAGTTTTGTTAGCTATGCCAACGAAACAAGTAGAAGTAGTAACCATCAATGAAACTGAAGAAGTGGTAGAAGTTTCACCATTCGAAGAATCAGACAAAAACTAAGAAGTTTATGTTTTTTTACAAGTGAAACTGTTTTAGAGTTTTCTTTATATTGTTAAGCAAATATCTGACACTCCCATATCTAAAAATAGATTTGGGAGTGTTTTATAACAATGAGTCTACTTTATAGTATACAGTTGTTAAAAAGGAGAAATATCTTGTTTAGGGCTTATATAAATTTTTTAATAGGTTATGTAGATTTTGTAGGACGCTCAACACGTCCAGAATATTGGTGGGTTTGGCTGATGAATCATATCTTGTTCCTGCCCCTGTATATCCTTATCTTCAATAAAGAGATAAACCAAGGTCCTTCTCTGAACTTTACTTTAGTTATATTGGTTGTCAGTATTTATGCCATTTTGGCTCTACTTCTTTTGTTGCCTACTTTAGCGTTAAAGATTCGACGTTTGCGTGATGGAGGTTTCCACTGGGCCTTTATCTTCCTTCACTTTGTTCCAATGGTCGGACGTTTTGCTCTATTAGTTCTGCTAGCCATGCCAAGTAAGGAAGTAGAAATAGTAACAATCAATAGATCTAAAGAAGTTGAAAGCGAAGAAGTTTCCCCTTTTGAATAATTGGACGAGTACGGGGAATGTCATTCTCCTCATTATGATCAGACAAAAAGCTCCCAAACCTAACTTTTAGGCTGGGAGTCTTTTGTTTAACGTTTTAATTGTAGATGCTGTAAAATGTCTGTTGGCTGGTGAGCAATCCAGTCAGGATTATAGCCCATGAGGTCTCTCTCCTCACCAAATCCCCAGGTTACTGCTAGTTTTTTAATGCCAGTTTCTTGGGCACCAATCATATCAAACTTGGTATCTCCGATAATAACGACTGTTTCGGGAGCTAGATGATGAGTTTCCAGAGCTTGACGAATGACATCAGCCTTGTGTAGGGCCTGAGGGCTTGAACCATAAATGCCATCAAAAAAGTGGTCAATCCCAAAATTGCTAGTCATGTCAACGGCGGTTGGTGTATTCTTCGTAGTAGTGATATAAAGAGGATAATGCTCAGCTAGTTCTACGAGTAAATCTTTGATATGTGGAAAGAGTTGGGCTTCGTACACACCTTTTTCCTTATAATAAGAGCGATAGAGCTGGATGGCTTCCTCTATCTGCTCAGTCGGCAAACAACTAGCAAAGCTGGTTTCTAGTGGGGGCCCCATAAAACCTCGAATGATTTTGGCACCAGGGCTAGAAACTCCAAGTTGGTCAAAGGTATAGGTGAAACCATTATGGATACCGATAGAACTATCAACTAGCGTTCCATCTAAGTCAAAAAAGATAGCAGATATAGATGACATTGATTCTCCTCATAATGATGAAATTATTCGCCGAAGATTTCTTTTTGAAGGCGACGACCTGTAGGTGTGGCAGCGAGCCCCCCTTCAGCAGTTTCACGAAAGGCAGTTGGGAGGCTAGATCCTACTTGATACATGGCGTCAATGACCTCATCAACTGGAATTTTGGATTCAATACCAGCCAGAGCCATATCGGCTGCGATGAAGGCGAAGCTTGCTCCCATGGCATTCCGCTTGACACAAGGAACTTCAACCAAACCTGCAACGGGGTCACAGATTAGGCCGAGCATATTTTTGATAACGAAGGCGATAGCCTGGCTCGCTTGATAAGGCGTTCCGCCTGCAGCTAGAGTTAGGGCAGCGGCACTCATGGCTGAAGCTGAACCGACTTCGGCCTGGCAGCCACCTTCGGCTCCCGAGATAGAAGCGTTGTTAGCAATCACGAGTCCAAAAGCACCTGCAGCGAATAAGAAGTCTAGTTGTTGTTCATGAGTTAGATTGAGTTTTTGAATAGCAGATGTGAGAACTGCGGGAAGACAACCTGCGCTACCTGCGGTCGGTGTCGCACAAACAAGACCCATCTTAGCATTGTGCTCATTAACGGCAATGGCGTTACGGGCGGCAGACAAGACAGTGAAGTCTGATAGGGTCTTTCCTTTTTTGATGTAGTGGTCAAGCTTGGCAGCATCTCCACCTGTCAAACCGCTACGAGATTTCTTCTCGCTAAGTCCGAGTTCTACAGAAGCCTTCATGACTTCAAGGTTGCGCTCCATGAGAAGGAGAACTTCTTCACGTTCACGACCGGTTAGCTCAAACTCGGTCGTAATCATGAGTTCAGCAACATTGCCTTGAAAATCAAGTTCAGCTTGTTGGACTAATTCTTTGATAGAGTAAAACATATTTTCTCCTATTGAAAGAAATTGACATTGTGCAGATGAGGAATTTTACGAATTTCTTCGATAGATTCATCACAGTTGCGACTATCAACTTCGATAATCATAATGGCTTTTTCGCCAGCCTTTTCTCGGGTTACATTCATCTGAGCGATATTGATGTCAAAGCGAGAGAGGGCCTCTGTTACGTGAGCAATCATACCTGGAACATCCTGATGAACGATGATGATGGTAGGAGTGTTCATGTTGAGGGATACCGCAAAACCATTGAGCTCTGTCACTTGGATATTACCACCCCCGATTGAAATTCCTGTTACACTGATGGTCTTGTGCTCATTCTTAACCGTTATTTTCGTAGTGTTTGGGTGAGGGGCGTTACTGTCTTTCTGGATAGTCCAGACAATTTTGATGCCACGCTTGTGAGCAATTTCTAAACTATTTGGAATTTCTGGATCATCTGTGTCCATTCCCAGGATTCCAGCGACAAGGGCTAAATCGGTTCCATGCCCGCGATAGGTTTTTGCAAAAGAATTAAAAAGCTGGAACTCAACCTCGGTTGGAGTATCGTCAAAGATAGAAGAGACGATTTTACCGATACGAACAGCTCCTGCCGTGTGACTACTAGATGGACCAATCATGACTGGTCCAATGATATCAAAGACAGATTGAAAACGAAGTGATTGCATCTGTTTCCCCTTAAAAAGATTCTTACCTCTATTATATCAAAGATTAGATGCAAGCGCTCAATTCCATGATAAAATATCTAAAATCCCCATAAAGCCTCTAAAATCAAGCCTTTTGTAACAAAAAGAGGCTATTTAAGTGAAATAAAACATAGTCTTGTAACATTTCTACATAAAACCGTCAAGAAACAGTAATAATAGTAGGGTATGATGGAAATATAAGAAAGAAGGAGAATCTTTTAATATGAAATCAACAACTAACAAAATTAAAACAGGACTTGTAGGAGTAGCAGCAGCGCTTGCTTTTCTTGCACCATCACTTGCTTTTGCACAAGAAACAACAACTTACACAGTAAAATCAGGTGACACTCTATCAGGAATCGCTGAAAAATACAATACAACTGTTGAAAAATTGGCAGAAAAAAATAAGATTAAAGATATTCATTTGATCTATGTAGACCAAGTATTGGTTATTGATGGTGAAGCACCAGCAACTTCAACTACTTCAGCTGCGACAGCAGAAGCTCCAGTAGCAGCACCTGCAGCTACTGAAACAACAACTTATGAAGCGCCAGCAGCAAGCGTAACTGTAGCAGAAGAAACTTCAGCATCAACTTCAACCGTCAGCGGATCTGAAGCAGAAGCTAAAGAATGGATCGCTCAAAAAGAATCAGGCGGTAGCTACACAGCTACAAACGGACGTTACATCGGACGTTACCAATTGACAGATTCATACTTGAACGGTGACTACTCAGCAGAAAACCAAGAACGTGTAGCAGATGCTTACGTTGCAGGACGTTACGGTTCATGGACAGCTGCTAAGAACTTCTGGCTTAACAACGGTTGGTACTAAGAACTAACTAGCAGAATAAGATGCAAAAGTCGAGGGATTTCCTCGGCTTTTTTATATTTCCTTTGCTTGATAACAGGTCTCTACTTCCTTTTTGAGGTGAGATAGCATGGAGGTTTCATCAGTTAACTCCAGAAGGGAGAAGCCCTTTTGAAGCAGATGATCATTACTAGTACAAATACCTATTCGAACATAGGCAATAGCCAAAATATCGTATCTTTTCTTTTTCTTAGCATCCTCTAGTAAGGTGTAGCAGATTTGTTGACAGGTATTTTTATCTTGATTGTACAAGTAAATGGTGGACAGATTGAGTAGGATTGCCATTCGTAATTCATATAAATGTCGATAGTTTTTATATTCTTCCAAGCGTTGCAAGATTTGTTCAGTGATCAGATGGAGGTGTTCGATGGGAAAGCTAAAAAGTATGGTATTGAGGATTTTTAGGTCACTTTCATACCATGTATCTTGTTCTTCAATTTTTTCCCAAAGCTTTTTGACCGTTTGTTCCACTTGGATTGAAAGTTGTCCTGTTCCGTGTTGACGGATATAAATGACAACTTCCAACATATCTCTGATTTCCTCTATAGGTAGATCGTGACGGATCTTAAGATAGTCTTGGCATGTTTCAAATAAATTGACTAGACTACTGGTACCAAAGATGGAACTCGTATTGAGATAGGTTTGCATGATTTCTGTTCGCTGGCTCGGTTTATAGAGATGGCAGATGTATTCAAACTCTTCAAAACTCATATTGATTTGACGGAGAAGAAACTCCATGTTTTCATATTTGGGAGTTGCCTTGCCACTTTCAAACTTGGAAAGGCTGGTTCTTGAAAGGACATTTCCACAGACCTCTTCTTGTGTCAATCCTTTTGACTCACGTATTTCTTTATACACTTTCCCGAAATCATAGCGCATGATTTCCTCCTTTTTGTGAAAAAAGTTAACAATAAATAGAATTCTATTAAACATATTGTATCATAAGAATATAGAAATTAAAGTGGATATCATGAGAAGAAAATAAGAAAGGTGATTTTATCTATAGTAGGTAGAATCTAAAAAATAAATTATGACTCATTTAAAATTTTATATCAAATCCGTTCTTTGTTCATTGGTATTTTTTATCCTTTTAATTCTTTTTATTAAAAATATATATTACCCTGCTCTAAAGGTAACTATTGAAGTTATTATGACGTTTTCGATAGGTAGTCTTTGTTATGCCATTTTTTGTAAAACAAATCGTGCTGCTTTTCTGCCAATTTCGGTTGTTTTATTTTTGTTGACACTCTATTTGATGGGAGGATAGTATTTTAGCAGGAACTTTGTCAGTTTGCATTTTTCTCTTGGAGAAATTATGACGATTGAAATTTTAGTGGCTTTAAGTGGAGTAAATTTGCTATCAAGATTTTTCAAAAAAAGAGAAGTCAATAGATTTGCTAGTGGATTATTAAGACGAAAGGTAAAATTGGGATATTTAAAATGAAACATTTTTTTGCAGGAATTGGTGAAGGTCATTTTTTGTTATTTTTATTATATCTAAGCATGTCTACTAGTCCAATTATTGGACTAGTGATTGGACATACTAAAATAAATCTAATAAATTCTATTATTATAGCTCTTAGTACGATATGGGCATTAATTTTGGTATTATCAAGAGTGTATAGAAAATATTTTTATAGAGACGATGATGACTAAAGTTTTTATCAATAAAACCAGAGGTTGGTAGATTATCAGCCTCTTTCTTGTCTTCTCTAACCAAGCATGTTATAATGAAAACTGCTCAAACGACCTTCAATCGTAAGCACACACGACCTTCAATCGTGAACTAGTCATTTCGTTTATCTTTTATTACGTCGTTAACTCGAAATGAGATGCAAGCTGAGCTTGTCTGATTTATAACCTCAATCAGTCTCCCAGACTGATTGAGCGAACTCAAGTTATGCCTGCGACTCGTTGCCTATCATATTTTCATTTTAAGATGATAGGCTAAAATGGTCTCCCAGACCATTTTACTACTAAAAGCAAACGAAATGACTATACTCAAAGAAATTCTATTGAAAGTCATAGTAAATAGAATTTTGAGGGGTATAAATAAACGAATAGATGGGAGACTTACCATGAGTGATAACTCTAAAACACGTGTTGTCGTGGGGATGAGTGGTGGTGTCGATTCGTCGGTGACGGCTCTCTTGCTCAAGGAGCAGGGCTACGATGTGATCGGTATCTTCATGAAGAACTGGGATGACACAGATGAAAACGGCGTCTGTACGGCGACCGAAGATTACAAGGATGTGGCTGCGGTAGCAGACCAGATTGGCATTCCTTACTACTCTGTCAACTTTGAGAAAGAGTATTGGGACCGCGTTTTTGAGTATTTCCTAGCGGAATACCGTGCAGGGCGCACGCCGAATCCAGACGTTATGTGCAACAAGGAAATCAAGTTCAAGGCCTTTTTGGACTATGCCATGACCTTGGGTGCAGACTATGTAGCGACTGGTCACTATGCCCGTGTAGCGAGTGATGAGGATGGCATCGTTCATATGCTTCGTGGCGTGGACAATGGCAAGGACCAGACCTATTTCCTCAGCCAACTTTCGCAAGAACAACTTCAAAAAACCATGTTCCCACTGGGGCATTTGGAAAAACCTGAAGTACGAAAAATAGCTGAAGAAGCAGGACTTGCGACTGCTAAGAAGAAAGACTCGACAGGGATTTGCTTTATCGGAGAAAAGAACTTTAAAGAATTTCTCAGCAACTACCTACCAGCTCAGCCTGGTCGCATGATGACTGTGGATGGACGTGATATGGGCGAACATGCTGGTCTGATGTATTATACGATTGGTCAGCGTGGTGGCCTAGGTATTGGTGGACAACACGGCGGTGACAATGCCCCTTGGTTTGTTGTTGGAAAAGACCTGAGCAAGAATATCCTCTATGTCGGCCAAGGATTCTACCATGATTCGCTCATGTCAACTAGCCTAGAGGCGAGTCAAGTCCACTTTACTCGTGACATGCCAGAGGAATTTACGCTCGAATGTACGGCTAAATTCCGCTACCGTCAGCCGGACTCGAAGGTGACTGTACATGTCAAAGGAGACAAGGCAGAGGTCATTTTCGCAGAACCGCAACGCGCCATTACACCAGGACAGGCAGTTGTCTTTTACGATGGTGAAGAATGTCTCGGTGGTGGTTTGATTGATAATGCCTACCGCGATGGCAAGGTTTGTCAGTATGTCTAACTGGAGTTAAGTAAAAACGATGAGTTCTCAATTTTTTTATGCATTTATGGCATTTTTCGCTATAATGAACCCAATTTCAAATCTTCCTGCTTACATGGCTTTAGTAGCAGATGATAGTCAAAAAATTTCACGAAAAATTGCTTTTAGGAGTCTTTTGATTGCTTTTGTTATTGTAACTGTTTTTATCTTTTCAGGAGATTTCATTTTTAAAGTATTTGGAATTACAATTGTTTCTTTCAGAATTGCTGGTGGAATATTAGTGGCCGTTATCGGTTATCATATGATTAATGGTAATCATTCACCTAGCTATAAAGGAATGGAGCAGCAAGCAGTAAATTCAGATCCAATGTCTATTGCTATTTCTCCTCTTGCAATGCCACTTTTTGCGGGACCAGGTACAATTACAACTGCTTTAAGTCTGGCTAATGGAGGTTTGCAGAATCAACTGATAACCGTAGTTGCTTTTGCTCTACTATGTGTCATCACTTATCTCCTGTTAAGAAGTGCAAAACAAATTGCAGGCTTCTTGGGAGAAAATTTGATGAAAATTATAACGAAAATGATGGGACTTTTACTATTCTCGATAGGAATACAGATGATTATCGTCAGTGTGCAGACCTTGCTCAAACAGTGATTTGCATTGACAAAACGATTTGATTTGATAAAATAACTTTAACAATAGTCATGATGGTCAAAGCTCATGGATGTTGCAGGCTTTTTTGTCCTGCACTTCTTTGGAGTTTTGACTGTTTTTGTGTCGTTTAGAGGAAAGGAAAAAAGATGATTCAACAAGACTTTCGGACAAAAGTAGAAAATACGGTTTTTGGAGTTCGGGCGACAGCCTTGATTCTCCAAAATGGCAAACTTCTAGTCACCAAAGATAAGGGCAAGTATTACACTATCGGCGGTGCGATTCAAGTCAATGAAAGCACGGAAGATGCGGTAGTCCGTGAAGTGAGGGAAGAACTGGGTGTCAAAGCTCAAGCTGGGCAACTAGGTTTTGTAGTTGAAAATCGTTTTGAACAAGACGGTGTCTATTATCACAATATCGAGTTTCATTATCTAGTGGATTTGCTTGAAGATGCCCCATTGACCATGCAGGAAGATGAGAAAAGGCAACCCTGTGAGTGGATTGATTTGGATAAACTTGAGGATTTCCAACTAGTTCCAGCCTTTTTGAAAACAGCCCTGCCAAATTGGGACGGACAATTACGACACATCCATCTTAACGAATAGGAGAGAAAATGATGGTTAAGCTTATTGCCCATGTACTTGTTCATAGTGGTGGTGATTATTTACTCATTCAGCGTTCGGAAATTAAAAGAGGACAACCCAACGTTTATCCGACTTACTGGGATATTCCTGGTGGTGGGGTTGAAAAGGGTGAACTTCCGCGAGATGGAGCTCTTAGAGAATGTATTGAAGAAGCGGGAGTTAGGCTAGACAGCAGTTCGCTCAAACTTCTTCACGAAGATAGTCAACTGGATACCTCTAAGGATACTGTCTTTACTCGCTTAGTTTATAAAGAAGAGTGGGTTGGGGAGAAGCCGATTATCAGATTAGATCCTGAAGAGCATACGCACTTTAAATGGGTTACTATGGATCAAGCTCTAGAGGAGGAGAAGATAGTTCCTTATTTGCGAGAAATTTTTGAAAGGTTAAGAAATGACTTATAATTTTACAGAAGAATACGATATTATTGTAATTGGTGCTGGGCATGCCGGGGTGGAAGCTTCCCTAGCAGCTAGCCGTATGGGTTGCAAGGTCTTACTTGCGACTATTAACATTGAAATGTTGGCTTTCATGCCATGTAATCCCTCTATCGGTGGTTCTGCCAAGGGGATTGTTGTGCGTGAGGTAGATGCCCTTGGTGGGGAAATGGCCAAGACCATTGATAAGACTTACATCCAGATGAAGATGCTCAACACAGGGAAGGGACCAGCTGTTCGTGCCCTTCGTGCGCAGGCTGATAAGGAGCTCTACTCTAAGGAAATGCGCAAAACAGTTGAAAACCAAGAAAATCTGACCCTACGTCAAACCATGATTGATGAGATTTTGGTGGAAGATGGCAAGGTTGTCGGTGTTCGTACAGCGACCCATCAAGAATATGCTGCTAAGGCTGTTATCGTGACGACAGGAACTGCCCTCCGTGGGGAAATCATCATCGGAGACCTCAAGTACTCGTCAGGTCCTAACCACAGCCTAGCTTCGATTAACCTAGCTGACAATCTCAAAGAACTTGGACTTGAAATCGGTCGTTTCAAGACAGGAACCCCTCCACGTGTCAAGGCTTCTTCTATCAACTACGATGTGACAGAGATTCAGCCAGGAGACGAAACACCAAATCACTTCTCCTACACTTCGCGTGATGAAGATTATGTCAAAGACCAAGTGCCATGTTGGTTGACTTACACCAATGGTACCAGCCATGAGATTATCCAAAACAATCTCCACCGTGCTCCTATGTTTACAGGTGTGGTCAAGGGAGTGGGGCCTCGTTACTGTCCATCGATTGAGGACAAGATTGTACGCTTTGCAGACAAGGAACGCCACCAACTCTTCCTAGAGCCAGAAGGACGCAATACAGAAGAAGTATATGTCCAAGGTCTCTCAACCAGCCTTCCTGAGGATGTGCAACGTGACTTGGTTCATTCTATCAAGGGTTTGGAAAATGCAGAAATGATGCGTACAGGTTATGCTATTGAGTATGATATGGTCTTGCCTCATCAGTTGCGTGCAACTCTGGAAACCAAGAAAATTTCAGGCCTTTTCACAGCTGGCCAGACAAATGGTACATCTGGTTACGAAGAGGCAGCAGGCCAAGGGATTATCGCAGGTATCAATGCGGCTCTGAAAATCCAAGGGAAACCTGAGTTGATTTTGAAGCGCAGTGACGGTTATATCGGGGTGATGATTGATGACTTGGTGACCAAGGGAACCATTGAACCTTACCGTCTCTTGACCAGTCGTGCTGAATACCGTCTCATTCTCCGCCATGACAATGCTGATATGCGCTTGACAGAGATGGGACGCGAGATTGGGCTTGTGGATGATGAACGCTGGGCTCGTTTTGAAATCAAGAAAAATCAATTTGACAATGAGATGAAGCGTTTGGATAGTATCAAACTCAAGCCAGTCAAGGAAACCAATGCTAAGGTTGAAGCAATGGGCTTCAAACCATTGACAGATGCAGTTACAGCCAAGGAATTCCTTCGCCGTCCAGAAGTTTCTTACCAAGATGTGGTGGCCTTCATCGGGCCAGCTGCAGAGGACTTGGATGACAAGATTATCGAATTGATTGAAACAGAAATCAAGTACGAAGGCTACATCTCAAAAGCCATGGATCAGGTTGCCAAGATGAAACGCATGGAAGAAAAACGTATTCCAGCCAACATCGATTGGGATGATATTGATTCCATTGCGACTGAGGCTCGCCAGAAGTTCAAACTCATCAATCCAGAAACCATCGGTCAAGCTAGCCGTATTTCTGGGGTTAACCCAGCAGATATCTCCATTCTTATGGTGTATCTGGAAGGTAAAAATCGAAGCATTTCAAAAAATTTAGAAAAAAAGGCTGACTAAAGATAAAGTGCTGAATTCTCTTTTGGGAATTCAGCTTTTTTGATATAATCGTCCTCCATTTTCGAATAAAGAGAAAAGGAGGAATGACCATGCTGACGGTAGAAGAAAAAAATTTTTTAGACCACTATAAAAATGCTTCCTATCATCGTTTTTATGAAATTGAACGCTTCGCTAGTCTCTGTCAAAAGTTAGACAAATGGCCACCACAGGCTGACAAGCTTTAGACTTTTTGATATACTAGAACAAATTAAAACATAGGAGAGAATGAATGAACGTATATGGCAGATTAGAAGAGGAACCAACTCCATCTTGGACGGGAATTCAGGATGATTTAGTTGGGAAAGAGGAGCGCTTCGAGGATGAACCAAGTTCATTTGCTCCATTACCATTATTTAAGATCCTAATCTGGAGCACTCTAGTTGTACTTGTATCTGTAGTTCTTCCTTTCTTGCTAGGACTAACTAGCCCAGAGCAGGCACAAGATTTTTATATCGGATGGGCTATGCACCAGGGGGGAGATATCTACACAGACTATTTTGGAACAAGTGGTCTTCTCTATTACTTTTTACAGTATCTAAGCAAGGGTAGTATTTTGTTTGCAGTCTTTACTTGGCTTGCTCTAGTGGGTGCTGGGATTTTTCTTTTCCGTTCAACTTATACCTTGACGGAGGAGAACAAGCAGTCGCAACAAGTGTTGACCATCTTTTATCTTCTTGCTGGAGGACTTAGCTTTGGCGGTGGCTATGCCACTATTTTGGCCCTTCCATTCCTGTTTTACGCTCTCAGTTTAGTAACTAGGTATTTGGTAGAGTATAATCATGACAAAGGTTTCGTGCGTATTGGGATTAGCCTGGCTCTAGCATTTTTCTTCGCCCCTCTCGTCACAACTTTATATGCTCTAGTCTTATTCTTTGCTTTGTTAGCCTTTAATATTGGGCGTGGTCGCTTGGTTCATGGGCTCTATCAATTCTTTGCAGCTGGTCTTGGATTCTCGTTCTTCTTTTATCCAATTGGTTACTATACGGCTTATAATGGGAGTTTTGGGAATGCTATCAGTCAGATCCTCTACCCAGTAGATAGTTTGAAATTTATGTCCAATCCAGCCTTACTGGACAACCTCCTTTTTTATGGATTGTTAACAATTGGTCTTGGAGGTTTAAGGCTCGTATTTACAGGACTCTTCCAGTCTAAACCAACCAAGCAATACGTCTTATCTATTTTTACTTCAGTAGCGATCCTATTGTTAGTTTGTTTAGAAATTTTCTCTACCGAACCGATCCATGGAAGTCGTCTAGCTGAGTTTCTTCCTTTCTTGTCCATTCTTTTATTGACTCATATTCGAACTGGGAAATTAGAAGGAGCTAATCGTCGTAGAAAACATCGAGAAGTACCCTCAATATGGGCAGTATTTCTTCAGGGTAATGTCTATTTGCCAGTTTTAGCTTTGGCCTACCTATTTTTGACTCCTCTGGTAGCCCGTTATGTTCTTCACTCAGAACAATATCAAGAACGTGCTCGTATGGAAACTACGGTTAAAGGACAAACACAGGCAACCGATCGTATTTATATATGGGATGATCTTACTAATGGTTATAAGACTAGTGAACGTTTAGCAGCTAGTCAGTTGCTATCACCAAAATTATATACTGGCCTTGATGCAAATCGTAGCAAACTTGTCAATGATTTACGTGATAATCAGCCTAAAGTGATTGTGGTCAATACCAAAACAGCTCTCTGGACGGAAGTGGAACAGCTTCTAGCAGAAAGCTACCAACCAGTTCAAAGTGAATTCAAAGACTTTAAACTTTACAAATTAAAATAAAATAATCAATATCTAGTGTAAATTTTATGAAAATAGGAATTTTAATACTAGATATTGATTTTTATTTTTTTAGTGATATAATACTTTTTAGATAATAGTTTTAGAAAAGAGCCTGGATATGATTGTATTAGAAGAGAAAATAAGCCCTGATCCAACCTTATTCGTTGAAAAGCGCGACGGTAGACGCGTCATTTTTGATGTAGATAAGATTGATAAAGCCTTACACAAGGCTGCAGAAAAAGTCATGGATGTAACCCCCTTGGTAGAAAAGCGTCTTAATACTCTAATTGAACGTATTGTAGAAGAGATTCATAGTCGCTTTCCTCAAGGTGTAAAAATTTATGAAATCCAAAACATCGTAGAACATGAGTTATTGGAAGCTAAAGAATATGCCTTGGCAGAGGAATATATCACTTATCGAACTCAAAGGGATTTTGAGCGCTCAAAAGCAACAGATATCAACTTCAGTATCCATAAACTTCTCAACAAAGATCAGGCAGTTGTCAATGAGAATGCTAATAAAGATAGTGATGTTTTTAATACCCAGCGTGATTTGACGGCGGGGATTGTTGGGAAATCAATCGGTCTTCAAATGCTTCCTAAGCACGTGGCTAATGCCCACCAAAAAGGGGATATCCACTATCACGATTTGGATTACAGCCCCTACACGCCTATGACCAACTGCTGTTTGATTGATTTCAAGGGCATGTTGGAAAATGGTTTTAAGATTGGGAATGCTGAGGTAGAGAGTCCCAAGTCTATCCAAACTGCGACAGCGCAGATTTCACAAATCATCGCTAACGTTGCATCAAGTCAGTATGGAGGCTGTTCAGCAGACCGTATCGATGAAGTCTTGGCTCCTTATGCAGAAAAAAATTACCAAAAACACCTCAAAGATGCAGAGGAATGGGTACTACCTGACAAGCGTGAGGAGTACGCCTGGAAGAAAACCCAAAAAGATATCTATGATGCTATGCAATCTCTAGAGTATGAAATCAATACTCTCTTCACTTCAAATGGGCAAACGCCCTTTACTTCTCTTGGTTTTGGTCTAGGAACCAATCGTTTTGAACGCGAAATTCAAAAGGCTATCTTGAACATTCGAATCAAGGGGTTGGGATCAGAACACCGTACAGCTATCTTCCCTAAATTGATCTTCGCTCTTAAAAGAGGACTTAATCTGGAGGAAGGTTCACCTAACTACGACATCAAGCAGTTGGCGCTCGAATGCGCAACTAAACGGATGTACCCAGATGTCTTGTCTTACGATAAGATTATCGAATTGACAGGTTCCTTCAAGGTTCCGATGGGATGTCGTTCATTCCTTCAAGGATGGAAGGATGAAAATGGAGTTGAAGTTAACTCTGGCCGTATGAACCTAGGGGTCGTGACGGTCAATCTGCCTCGTATTGCTCTCGAATCCGAAGGCGACATGAATAAGTTCTGGGAAATTTTCAACGAGCGCATGAATATTGCTGAAGATGCTCTAGTTTATCGTGTAGAAAGAACCAAGGAAGCCACTCCAGCTAATGCACCAATTCTTTATCAATATGGTGCCTTCGGACGTCGTCTTGGTAAAGAAGAAAGTGTTGACGAGCTCTTTAATAACCGTCGTGCTACTGTTTCGCTTGGTTACATTGGACTTTATGAAGTAGCGACAGTATTCTTTGGCAACAATTGGGAAACCAATCCAGAAGCTAAAGAATTCACCCTTGATATCATTCGAGATATGAAACATCGAGTGGAAGAGTGGTCAGACCAATATGGGTATCACTTCTCTATTTATTCAACACCGTCTGAAAGTCTGACAGACCGCTTCTGTCGTTTGGATACAGAGAAATTTGGCTCTATTCCAGACATTACTGATAAAGAATACTACACAAATTCCTTCCATTATGATGTGCGTAAAAATCCAACTCCTTTTGAAAAACTAGATTTTGAAAAAGTTTATCCAGAAGCGGGTGCATCAGGTGGCTTCATCCACTACTGTGAGTATCCAGTTCTTCAACAAAATCCAAAGGCCTTGGAAGCTGTTTGGGATTATGCTTATGACCGTGTAGGTTATCTCGGAACCAATACTCCAATTGACCGCTGTTACAAGTGTGATTTTGAAGGAGATTTTGAGCCGACAGAGAGAGGATTTGCTTGTCCTAACTGTGGGAATAATGATCCTAAAACAGTAGATGTTGTTAAACGGACCTGTGGTTATCTTGGAAATCCACAAGCTCGTCCGATGGTTAATGGACGTCATAAGGAAATTGCTGCGCGTGTCAAACACATGAACGGTTCTACTATCAAAACAGCAGGACATGAAGTAAGAAGTTAGAAAGAAATAGAATGGGAAAATATCAATTAGACGATAAGGGCAAGGCCTTGGTTCAACGGTTCCACGAGAAACATTCAAAGGGTGGAGTCAATAAAAAAGACCGAGTGGCTAGCCTAAAAGAGCAATTTTTAAATAAGAATAAGAAAAAGTGAGAGTCCGCTCTCGCTTTTCTCTTAGTTGGAGGTAAAGATGATACTACGCAGACCGACATTGGCAGATAAAGAAACAGTTTTAGAGATGCTGGCAGAGTTTGAAAAAAGCCAATCAGCCCACGATGGCGGCTTTTGGGATACTGAGAACTTTGACTACGAAAAGTGGTTGGAAACTAACAATAATAAAGAAATGGGAATAGGATTGCCGGAAAATCGTGTTCCTTCTATTCAATTTGTATCATTTGATGATGTAGGTCGTGCTCTAGGATTTTTGAATCTGCGATTGAGACTAAATGAGGGCTTGCTGAATCATGCTGGCCATATTGGCTATTCCATCCGACCGTCTGAAAGAGGCAAGGGCTACGCCAAAGAGTCCCTCCGACAAGGTCTACAAATTGCTAAGGAAAAGAATATCAAACGAGCGCTTGTGACTTGCAGCACGGAAAATCCTGCCAGCCGAGCTGTTATTTTAGCTAACGGTGGTGTCTATGAGGATGTTCGTAATGGAACGGAGCGCTATTGGATAGAGTTGGAGTAGAAGGATGACATGGAATACACCAAAGCCTGGCGAGTGGAAGAGTGAAGAACTCAGTCAAGGGCGCATCATTGACTACAAGGCTTTTAACTTTGTCGATGGAGAGGGAGTGCGCAATTCTCTCTATGTAGCAGGTTGTATGTTTCACTGTGAGGGCTGTTATAATGTTGCGACCTGGTCTTTCAATGCTGGTATCCCATATACGCCAGAGTTAGAAGAACAAATCATGACAGATCTGGCCCAACCCTATGTTCAAGGATTGACTTTATTAGGAGGAGAGCCTTTCCTCAATACAGGTATTCTTTTGCCCCTTGTAAAACGCATCCGGAAAGAATTGCCAGAAAAAGACATCTGGTCTTGGACAGGATACACCTGGGAAGAAATGATGTTGGAGACGCCTGATAAACTAGAACTTTTATCCCTGATTGATATCCTGGTAGATGGTCGCTATGATAAAAGTAAGCGTAATCTCATGCTTCAGTTCCGTGGCTCTTCCAACCAACGGATTATCGATGTGCAAAAGTCTCTCCAAAGTGGAAAGGTAGTCATTTGGGACAAGCTTAACGATGGAAAAGAAAGCTATGAACAGGTGAAGAGAGAATGAAGAAAAAGACTTAATAGAACAACTGGTCTCAGAGATAGAAACTGGAAAAGTAAAAACACTGGGTATCTACGGCCATGGAGCTTCAGGAAAATCAACTTTTGCTCAAGAATTGTACCAAGAACTTGATTCCCAAAAGGTAAATTTACTAGAGACAGATCCCTATATTACTTCAGGACGACAATTAGTGGTACCTAAAGAGACACCAGACCAAAAGGTGACAGCATGTTTACCGGTAGCACATGAACTGGCAAGTTTGCAGAGAGATATTCTGGCCTTGCAAGCGGATATGGATGTCTTGACAATCGAAGAACCTTGGAAGGCTAGTGAGGTCTTATCGGGAGCAAAACCGATTCTGATAGTCGAAGGGATGTCTGTGGGTTTTCTACCCAAGGAACTCTTTGACAAAACCATCTGTTTCTACACGGATGAAGAGACAGAATTAAAGAGGCGTCTATCTCGAGATACGGCTGTGAGAAATGGCGATGCATCCTTTATATTGGCTAGTCAGCAGATGAGACGAGAGCAGTATCTGCAATACTATAAAGAAACCGAGTCAAAAGCAGATATCTTGATAAATCAATCGAATGATACATTTCAAATTAAAACTAACATTATATAGAAGAAAAGTCAGATAATTCAGCACTTAAATATGCAAATTTATTAAAATGGAATAAGAAAACAGTTTCATCTAAAAAATTTAAAAAAACCTGTCAAATCCCTTGCAATCGCAGGGGCTTTGTGTTATTCTATTATGGTGCTGTAAATTACAGCTTTAGCTTTGATGCAAGAGGTTGCGACACGCTCGGTTGCATTGCCACGCAACGCGCGTCGGTTTTCTTGTGGAGCTAGCCTATTATCTTAAATAGACGAAAAGGAGAAAAAGATGGCAAACAAAAAAATCCGTATCCGTTTGAAAGCTTACGAACACCGTACGCTTGACACAGCGGCTGCAAAAATCGTAGAATCAGCTACTCGTACAGGTGCACAAGTTGCGGGTCCAATCCCACTTCCAACTGAGCGTAGCCTCTACACAATCATTCGTGCGACTCACAAATACAAAGACTCTCGCGAACAATTTGAAATGCGTACACACAAACGTTTGATCGATATCGTTAACCCAACTCAAAAAACAGTTGACGCTTTGATGAAATTGGATCTTCCAAGTGGTGTAAACGTAGAAATCAAACTTTAATCTAAAGCTTGATAACTTGAGCATAAAAAACGCTCGTTAAAAACTTTTTGAATAAAAAATATAGAAAAGGAACTATTTTCTCATGACAAAAGGAATCTTAGGGAAAAAAGTGGGAATGACTCAAATCTTCACTGAAGCTGGCGAATTGATCCCTGTAACAGTTATTGAAGCAACTCCAAACGTTGTTCTTCAAGTTAAAACTGTTGAAACAGACGGATACAACGCTATCCAAGTTGGTTTCGATGACAAACGCGAAGTATTGAGCAACAAACCTGCTAAAGGACATGTAGCAAAAGCTAACACGGCTCCTAAGCGCTTCATTCGTGAATTCAAAAACGTTGAAGGCTTGGAAGTTGGTGCTGAAATCACAGTTGAAACATTCGCAGCTGGAGACGTTGTTGACGTAACTGGTACTTCTAAGGGTAAAGGTTTCCAAGGTGTTATCAAACGCCACGGACAATCACGTGGACCTATGGCTCACGGTTCTCGCTACCACCGTCGTCCAGGTTCTATGGGACCTGTTGCACCTAACCGCGTATTCAAAGGTAAAAACCTTGCAGGACGTATGGGTGGCGACCGTGTAACAATTCAAAACCTTGAAGTTGTACAAGTTGTTCCAGAAAAGAACGTTATCCTTATCAAGGGTAACGTACCAGGTGCTAAGAAATCTCTTATCACTATCAAATCAGCAGTTAAAGCTGGTAAATAATAAGGAAAGGGGAATACAGTCAAAATGGCAAATGTAACATTATTCGACCAAACTGGTAAACAAGCGGGCGAAGTTGTTCTTAACGATGCAATCTTTGGTATCGAACCAAACCAATCTGTTGTGTTTGATGTCATCATCAGCCAACGTGCTAGCCTTCGTCAAGGAACTCACGCTGTTAAAAACCGTTCAGCCGTTTCAGGTGGCGGACGCAAACCATGGCGTCAAAAAGGAACTGGACGTGCTCGTCAAGGTTCTATCCGCTCTCCACAATGGCGTGGTGGTGGAATCGTCTTCGGACCAACTCCACGTAGCTATGCGTACAAACTTCCTCAAAAAGTTCGTCGCCTTGCACTAAAATCTGTTTACTCAGAAAAAGTTGCTGAAAACAAATTTGTAGCCGTTGATTCTCTTGAATTTACAGCTCCAAAAACTGCTGAATTTGCAAAAGTTCTTGCAGCTTTGAGCATCGATTCTAAAGTCCTTGTTATTCTTGAAGAAGGAAACGAATTCGCAGCTCTTTCAGCTCGTAACCTTCCAAACGTGAAAGTTGCGACTGCTACAACTGCAAGTGTTCTTGACATCGCAAATAGTGACAAACTTCTTGTTACTCAAGCAGCTATCTCTAAAATCGAGGAGGTTCTTGCATAATGAATTTGTATGATGTTATCAAAAAACCTGTAATCACTGAAAGCTCAATGGCTCAACTTGAAGCAGGAAAATATGTATTTGAAGTTGACACACGTGCGCACAAACTTTTGATCAAGCAAGCTGTTGAAGCTGCTTTCGAAGGTGTTAAAGTTGCAAATGTTAACACAATCAACGTAAAACCTAAAGCTAAACGTGTTGGACGTTACACTGGTTTTACTAACAAAACTAAAAAAGCTATCATCACACTTACAGCTGATTCAAAAGCAATCGAGTTGTTCGCTGCTGAAGCTGAATAATCTAAGGAGGAAATATCGTGGGAATTCGTGTTTATAAACCAACAACAAACGGTCGCCGTAATATGACTTCTTTGGATTTCGCTGAAATCACAACAAGCACACCAGAAAAAACTTTGCTTGTTGCTTTGAAGAGCAAGGCTGGTCGTAACAACAACGGTCGTATCACTGTTCGTCACCAAGGTGGTGGACACAAACGTTTCTACCGCTTGGTTGACTTTAAACGTAACAAAGATAACGTTGAAGCAGTTGTTAAAACTATCGAGTACGATCCAAACCGTTCTGCAAACATCGCTCTTGTGCACTACACTGACGGTGTGAAAGCATACATCATCGCTCCAAAAGGTCTTGAAGTTGGTCAACGTATCGTTTCAGGCCCTGAAGCTGATATCAAAGTAGGTAACGCTCTTCCGCTTGCTAACATCCCAGTTGGTACTTTGGTTCACAACATTGAGTTGAAACCAGGTCGTGGTGGTGAATTGGTTCGTGCTGCTGGAGCTTCTGCTCAAGTATTGGGACAAGAAGGTAAATACGTTCTTGTTCGTCTTCAATCAGGCGAAGTTCGTATGATTCTTGGAACTTGTCGTGCTACAGTTGGTGTTGTCGGAAACGAACAACATGGACTTGTAAACCTTGGTAAAGCAGGACGTAGCCGTTGGAAAGGTATCCGTCCAACAGTTCGTGGTTCTGTAATGAACCCTAACGACCACCCACACGGTGGTGGTGAAGGTAAAGCACCAGTTGGTCGTAAAGCACCATCTACTCCATGGGGCAAACCTGCTCTTGGTCTTAAAACTCGTAACAAGAAAGCGAAATCTGACAAACTTATCGTTCGTCGTCGCAACGAGAAATAATTTAAAACTAGTCGCTTAAGCAACTAGAAATTCCGCCAGCTCGGTAGCGCTCCTTGTGAGCGCAAGCCGCTGTGGTACAAAATTTAAAGGAGAAAATATAAAAATGGGACGCAGTCTTAAAAAAGGACCTTTCGTCGATGAGCATTTGATGAAAAAAGTTGAAGCTCAAGCTAACGACGAAAAGAAAAAAGTTATCAAAACTTGGTCACGTCGTTCAACGATCTTCCCAAGTTTCATTGGTTACACTATCGCAGTTTATGATGGACGTAAACACGTACCTGTTTACATCCAAGAAGACATGGTAGGTCACAAGCTTGGTGAATTCGCACCAACTCGTACTTACAAAGGTCACGCCGCAGACGACAAGAAGACACGTAGAAAATAAGGAGAACATAAATGGCAGAAATTACTTCAGCTAAAGCAATGGCTCGCACAGTACGTGTTTCACCTCGTAAATCACGTCTTGTTCTTGACAACATCCGTGGTAAAAGCGTAGCCGATGCAATCGCAATTTTGACATTCACTCCAAACAAAGCTGCTGAAATCATCTTGAAAGTTTTGAACTCAGCTGTAGCTAACGCTGAAAACAACTTTGGTTTGGATAAAGCTAACTTGGTAGTATCTGAAGCATTCGCAAACGAAGGACCAACTATGAAACGTTTCCGTCCACGTGCGAAAGGTTCAGCTTCACCAATCAACAAACGTACAGCTCACATCACTGTAGCTGTTGCAGAAAAATAAGGAGGTAAAATCGTGGGTCAAAAAGTACATCCAATTGGTATGCGTGTCGGCATCATCCGTGATTGGGATGCCAAATGGTATGCTGAAAAAGAATACGCGGATTACCTTCATGAAGATCTTGCAATCCGTAAATTCGTTCAAAAAGAACTTGCTGACGCAGCTGTTTCAACTATTGAAATCGAACGCGCAGTAAACAAAGTTAACGTTTCACTTCACACTGCTAAACCAGGTATGGTTATCGGTAAAGGTGGTGCTAACGTTGATGCACTTCGTGCTAAACTTAACAAATTGACTGGAAAACAAGTACACATCAACATCATCGAAATCAAACAACCTGATTTGGATGCTCACCTTGTTGGTGAAGGAATTGCTCGTCAATTGGAGCAACGTGTTGCTTTCCGTCGTGCACAAAAACAAGCAATCCAACGTGCAATGCGTGCTGGAGCTAAAGGAATCAAAACTCAAGTATCAGGTCGTTTGAACGGTGCAGATATCGCCCGTGCTGAAGGATACTCTGAAGGAACTGTTCCACTTCACACACTTCGTGCAGATATCGATTATGCTTGGGAAGAAGCAGACACTACATACGGTAAACTTGGTGTTAAAGTATGGATCTACCGTGGTGAAGTTCTTCCAGCTCGTAAAAACACTAAAGGAGGTAAATAACCAATGTTAGTACCTAAACGTGTTAAACACCGTCGTGAATTCCGTGGTAAAATGCGCGGTGAAGCTAAAGGTGGAAAAGAAGTAGCATTCGGTGAATACGGTCTTCAAGCTACAACTAGCCACTGGATCACTAACCGCCAAATCGAAGCTGCTCGTATCGCCATGACTCGTTACATGAAACGTGGTGGTAAAGTTTGGATTAAAATCTTCCCACACAAATCATACACAGCTAAGGCTATCGGGGTTCGTATGGGATCTGGTAAAGGGGCACCTGAAGGTTGGGTAGCACCAGTTAAACGTGGTAAAGTAATGTTTGAAGTTGCAGGTGTATCTGAAGAGATCGCTCGCGAAGCGCTTCGTCTTGCAAGCCACAAATTGCCAGTTAAATGTAAATTCGTAAAACGTGAAGCAGAATAAGGAGAAGGCATGAAACTTAATGAAGTAAAAGAATTTGTTAAAGAACTTCGTGGTCTTTCTCAAGAAGAACTCGCGAAGCGCGAAAACGAATTGAAAAAAGAATTGTTTGAACTTCGTTTCCAAGCTGCTACTGGTCAATTAGAACAAACAGCTCGCTTGAAAGAAGTTAAAAAACAAATCGCTCGTATCAAAACAGTTCAATCTGAAGCGAAATAATAGACTAGGGAAGGAGAAATTTCAATGGAACGCAATAATCGTAAAGTTCTTGTTGGACGTGTTGTATCTGACAAAATGGACAAGACAATCACAGTTGTAGTTGAAACAAAACGTAACCACCCAGTCTATGGTAAACGTATTAACTACTCTAAAAAATACAAAGCACATGATGAAAACAATGTTGCCAAAGAAGGCGATATCGTACGTATCATGGAAACTCGTCCGCTTTCAGCTACAAAACGTTTCCGTCTTGTAGAAGTCGTTGAAGAAGCGGTTATCATCTAATCAAACCTGAAAGGAGAAAACTGAAATGATTCAAACAGAAACTCGTTTGAAAGTCGCAGACAACAGCGGTGCACGCGAAATCTTGACTATCAAAGTTCTTGGTGGTTCTAAACGTAAATTTGCGAACATCGGTGATGTTATTGTGGCATCTGTAAAACAAGCTACTCCTGGTGGTGCGGTTAAAAAAGGTGACGTTGTAAAAGCAGTTATCGTTCGTACTAAATCAGGTGCTCGTCGTGCTGATGGTTCATACATCAAATTTGACGAAAACGCAGCAGTTATCATCCGTGAAGATAAAACTCCTCGCGGAACACGTATCTTTGGCCCAGTTGCACGTGAATTGCGTGAAGGTGGCTTCATGAAGATCGTGTCACTTGCTCCAGAAGTACTTTAATTTTCACAGAGCAAAAACAAACAAACACAGTCCCCTGGCCTAGCCAGGGTGCCCATTGGGCGTAAGAATAAAAGGAGAAAAAAATGTTTGTAAAAAAAGGCGACAAAGTTCGCGTAATCGCTGGTAAAGATAAGGGAACAGAAGCTGTTGTCCTTACTGCCCTTCCAAAAGTAAACAAAGTTATCGTTGAAGGTGTTAACATCGTTAAGAAACACCAACGTCCAACTAACGAACTTCCTCAAGGTGGTATCATCGAGAAGGAAGCAGCTATCCACGTATCAAACGTTCAAGTTTTGGACAAAAACGGTGTAGCTGGTCGTGTTGGTTACAAATTTGTAGACGGTAAAAAAGTTCGCTACAACAAAAAATCAGGCGAAGTGCTTGATTAATCACGAAGGAAAGGAGAAGTATAATGGCAAATCGTTTAAAAGAAAAATATCTTAATGAAGTAGTTCCTGCATTGACAGAACAATTCAACTACTCATCAGTGATGGCTGTTCCTAAAGTAGATAAGATCGTTTTGAACATGGGTGTTGGTGAAGCTGTATCAAACGCTAAAAGCCTTGAAAAAGCTGCTGAAGAATTAGCACTTATCTCAGGTCAAAAACCACTTATCACTAAAGCTAAAAAATCTATCGCCGGCTTCCGTCTTCGTGAAGGTGTTGCGATCGGTGCAAAAGTTACCCTTCGTGGGGAACGTATGTACGAATTCTTGGATAAATTGGTTTCAGTTTCACTTCCACGTGTACGTGACTTCCATGGTGTTCCAACAAAATCATTTGATGGACGCGGAAACTACACACTTGGTGTGAAAGAACAATTGATCTTCCCAGAAATCAACTTCGATGACGTTGACAAAACTCGTGGTCTTGACATCGTTATCGTAACTACTGCTAACACTGACGAAGAGTCACGTGCATTGCTTACAGGCCTTGGAATGCCTTTTGCAAAATAATATAGGAGGTAAATCTAATGGCTAAAAAATCAATGATTGCTAAGAACAAACGTCCAGCGAAGTTCTCTACTCAAGCTTATACTCGTTGTGAAAAATGTGGTCGTCCACATTCAGTTTACCGCAAATTTAAACTTTGCCGTGTTTGCTTCCGTGAATTAGCTTACAAAGGACAAATTCCTGGTGTAACAAAAGCATCTTGGTAATATCATGATACAAAGAGCGTAACAACCCCAGCAAAAATAGGAGATTTGGTGCAGGAGCGATGCTCCAAGACAAATCTATCTTTTTTGCCCAGGTTGTAGCTCTTGTTCAAATGAGATTATCTTGTTTGAATGTGTCAATACTATCTGAGCCCAGCTCAATCATTAACTAGCAAGTGCAACTTGCAAACTACTAGTAAGAGGAGAAAATAAAATGGTTATGACTGACCCAATCGCAGACTTCCTAACTCGTATTCGTAACGCTAACCAAGCAAAACACGAAGTACTTGAAGTACCTGCATCAAACATCAAAAAAGGGATTGCTGAAATCCTTAAACGCGAAGGTTTTGTTAAGAACGTAGAAATCATCGAAGATGACAAACAAGGCATCATCCGTGTATTCCTTAAATACGGACCAAACGGTGAAAAAGTTATCACTAACTTGAAACGTGTTTCTAAACCAGGACTTCGTGTCTATAAAAAACGTGAAGATCTTCCAAAAGTACTTAACGGTCTTGGAATTGCTATCCTTTCAACTTCAGAAGGTTTGCTTACTGATAAAGAAGCTCGCCAAAAGAACGTTGGTGGGGAAGTTATCGCTTACGTTTGGTAATATTTAGCTCTCAATTTCTTTGTGACTCTTCGTTATCGTCTCTTGCCTAACCCAAAGTTATGCCTGCGAGACGATGCCTAGATTCACTTTCAAATTGAAACCTAAACGTTCCTTTAAATCGAGAAATCGATTTAGCCCCCGTGAAAACTGGCCGTCATGGCCTGACAATTTAACAGGAGAATAAAAACATGTCACGTATTGGTAATAAAGTTATCGTGTTGCCTGCTGGTGTTGAAATCACTAACAATGACAACGTTGTAACTGTAAAAGGACCTAAAGGAGAACTTACTCGTGAGTTCTCAAAAGATATTGAGATTCGTGTGGAAGGTACTGAAGTAACTCTTCACCGTCCAAACGATTCAAAAGAAATGAAAACTATCCACGGAACTACTCGTGCTCTTTTGAACAACATGGTTATTGGCGTATCAGAAGGATTCAAGAAACAACTTGAAATGCGTGGGGTTGGTTACCGTGCACAACTTCAAGGATCAAAACTTGTTTTGGCTGTTGGTAAATCACATCCAGACGAAGTTGAAGCTCCAGAAGGAATTACTTTTGAACTTCCAAACCCAACAACAATCGTTGTTAGCGGAATTTCAAAAGAAGTAGTTGGTCAAACAGCTGCTTACGTACGTAGCCTTCGTTCACCAGAACCATACAAAGGTAAAGGTATCCGTTACGTTGGCGAATACGTTCGTCTTAAAGAAGGTAAAACAGGTAAATAATATTGAGTGGTTGATTTTCAGCCACCAATATCATTTCCAACTTTGTGCATAGCACACGATTTAAAACTAAAGAGGTGAAAACTGTGATTTCTAAACCAGATAAAAACAAACTCCGCCAAAAACGCCACCGTCGCGTTCGCGGAAAACTCTCTGGAACTGCTGATCGCCCACGTTTGAACGTATTCCGTTCTAATACAGGCATCTACGCTCAAGTTATTGATGACGTAGCGGGTGTAACGCTCGCAAGTGCTTCAACTCTTGACAAAGAAGTTTCAAAAGGAACAAAAACTGAACAAGCCGTTGCTGTCGGTAAACTCGTTGCAGAACGTGCAAACGCTAAAGGTATTTCAGAAGTGGTGTTCGACCGCGGTGGATATCTATATCACGGACGTGTGAAAGCTTTGGCTGATGCAGCTCGTGAAAACGGATTGAAATTCTAATAGGAGGACACTAGAAAATGGCATTTAAAGACAATGCAGTTGAATTAGAAGAACGCGTAGTTGCTGTTAACCGTGTTACTAAAGTTGTTAAAGGTGGACGTCGTCTTCGTTTTGCAGCTCTTGTAGTCGTTGGTGACCACAATGGTCGCGTAGGATTTGGTACTGGTAAAGCTCAAGAAGTTCCAGAAGCAATCCGCAAAGCAGTAGAAGATGCTAAGAAAAACTTGATCGAAGTTCCTATGGTTGGAACAACAATCCCACACGAAGTTATTTCAGAATTCGGTGGAGCTAAAGTATTGTTGAAACCAGCTGTAGAAGGTTCTGGGGTTGCCGCTGGTGGTGCTGTTCGTGCCGTTATCGAGTTGGCAGGTGTAGCTGATGTTACATCTAAATCTCTTGGCTCAAATACTCCAATCAACATTGTTCGCGCAACTGTTGAAGGTTTGAAACAATTGAAACGCGCTGAAGAAGTTGCTGCCCTTCGTGGTATTTCAGTTTCTGATTTGGCATAAGAAAGGGGATAAAATGGCTCAAATTAAAATTACTTTGACTAAGTCTCCAATCGGACGCATTCCATCACAACGTAAAACTGTTGTAGCACTTGGACTTGGCAAATTGAACAGCTCTGTTATTAAAGAAGATAACGCTGCAATTCGTGGTATGATCACGGCAGTATCTCACTTGGTAACAGTTGAAGAAGTAAACTAATGAAATTTTAGGGGATGTGCAGTATACCATCCCCTAAAACTAGATATAGTCATCTCTGATGACAAAGGTATAGGCGAGTTGATAGGAGAGACAACCTTTTCTCTCTTATTGGCGCTAGCATTTTACAAAAGAGGAGAAAATATATAATGAAACTTCATGAATTGAAACCTGCAGAAGGTTCTCGTAAAACTCGTAACCGTGTTGGTCGTGGTACTTCATCAGGTAACGGTAAAACATCTGGTCGTGGTCAAAAAGGTCAAAAAGCTCGTAGCGGTGGCGGAGTACGTCTTGGTTTTGAAGGTGGACAAACTCCATTGTTCCGTCGTCTTCCAAAACGTGGATTCACTAACATCAACGCTAAAGAATATGCAATTGTTAACCTTGACCAATTGAACGTCTTTGAAGATGGTGCAGAAGTAACTCCAGTTGTTCTTATCGAATCAGGAATTGTTAAAGCTGAAAAATCAGGCATCAAGATTCTTGGTAACGGTGAGTTGACTAAGAAATTGTCTGTAAAAGCAGCTAAATTCTCTAAATCAGCTGAAGAAGCTATCACTGCTAAAGGTGGTTCAGTAGAAGTCATCTAAGAGAGGTGACCTATGTTTTTTAAATTATTGAGAGAAGCCTTCAAAGTTAAGCAAGTTCGATCAAAAATTCTTTTTACAATTTTTATCGTCTTTGTCTTCCGTATCGGGACTAGCATTACGGTTCCATGGGTGAATGCCAATAGCTTGAATGCTTTGAGTGGTCTATCTTTTCTAAATATGTTAAGTTTGGTGTCTGGTAATGCCATGAAAAACTTTTCAGTTTTTGCACTTGGTGTTAGTCCATACATTACTGCTTCTATCGTTGTCCAACTTTTACAAATGGATTTATTACCAAAGTTTGTAGAGTGGGGTAAACAAGGGGAAGTTGGTCGTAGAAAATTGAACCAGGCAACACGATATATTGCCCTTGTTCTTGCATTCGTGCAATCTATCGGAATTACAGCTGGTTTTAATGCTTTATCTGGAGCCAAACTTTTGACTGTTCCTCTAACACCACAAGTTTTCCTTGTGATTGGAGCAATCCTAACAGCGGGTAGTATGATTGTAACTTGGTTGGGAGAGCAAATTACTGATAAGGGTTATGGGAATGGTGTTTCCATGATTATCTTTGCGGGGATTGTTGCTTCAATTCCTGATATGATCAAGGGTATCTATGTTGACTATTTTGTCAACGTACCAAGCGACCGCTTGACTTCATCCCTCATTTTTGTTGCTATCTTAATCGTAGCAGTCTTATTGATTGTTTACTTTACAACTTATGTTCAACAAGCTGAATATAAGATACCAATTCAGTATACTAAGGTAGCACAAGGAGCACCGTCAAGTTCCTATCTTCCATTGAAGATTAACCCTGCAGGAGTTATTCCAGTTATCTTTGCTAGCTCAATTACAGCAGCACCAGCGGCAATTTTACAATTTGTAAGTGCATCTGGTCTTGATTGGGCCTGGGTACGTAGTGCTCAGGAGTTACTATCTACAACAGCTCCTACAGGTATCGCTTTGTACGCTCTGTTGATTATCCTCTTTACATTCTTCTATACATTTGTACAGATTAATCCAGAGAAGGCAGCAGAAAATTTGCAAAAGAGCGGTGCTTATATCCACGGTGTCCGTCCTGGTAAAGGGACAGAAGAGTATATGTCAAAACTTCTTCGTCGTCTCGCAACAGTCGGCTCCCTCTTCTTAGGTGTTATTTCTATTTTACCTATTGTAGCTAAGGATTTATTCGGTCTTTCAGAAGTAGTTGCTTTTGGGGGAACAAGTCTTTTGATTATTATCTCAACAGGTATTGAAGGAATTAAACAATTGGAAGGTTATTTATTGAAACGTAAGTATGTTGGTTTCATGAATACAACAGAATAATTGTAATAGAAAAGAAAATTCACTATTGCTCAGAGAGTGGAGTTTAAAAATCAAAGACCTTGTCAGATTTTTATCTCCTCTCTTCTATTTTGTTTTTAAATAGGAGTTGAAATGAATTTTTGCTTCTATTTAAAAATAAAAAAGGAGTTTGAATCATGAATCTTTTGATTATGGGCTTACCTGGTGCAGGTAAGGGTACACAAGCAGCAAGAATTGTTGAACAATTCCATGTTGCTCATATCTCAACAGGTGATATGTTCCGTGCGGCAATGGCTAACCAAACTGAAATGGGTGTCTTAGCTAAGTCTTATATCGACAAAGGCGAGTTAGTTCCAGATGAAGTTACAAACGGAATCGTTAAAGAACGTTTGGCTCAAGATGACATTAAGGAAAAAGGATTCCTCTTAGACGGTTTCCCTCGTACCATTGAACAAGCCCACGCTTTGGATCAAATTTTGGTAGACCTTGGTCTTGAACTTGAGGGTGTAATCAATATTGAAGTGGATCCATCATGTCTACTCGAACGTTTGAGTGGTCGTATCATTCACCGTGAAACTGGCGAAACTTTCCACAAAGTTTTCAACCCACCAGTTGATTACAAAGAAGAAGACTACTATCAGCGTGAAGATGACAAACCTGAAACAGTAAAACGTCGTTTGGATGTCAATATTGCCCAAGGTGAACCGATTATTGCCCACTATCGTGCTAAAGGTTTGGTACATGATATCGAAGGTAATCAAGATATCAATGATGTTTTTGCAGATATCGAAAAAGTATTGACAAATTTGAAATAAAAGCGTTTTTCATGCTTGCAAAATGTCTCTACAAATGTTATACTGAATTAGTCTGACTTATAATTGTTGTCTCTGTGTCTAGAGGCATCAAATCGAAATTTATGGAGGTACTTTTGCGTGGCAAAAGACGATGTGATTGAAGTTGAAGGTAAAGTAGTTGATACTATGCCGAATGCAATGTTTACGGTTGAACTTGAAAATGGACATCAGATTTTAGCAACAGTTTCTGGTAAAATTCGTAAAAACTATATTCGTATTTTAGCGGGAGATCGTGTTACTGTCGAAATGAGTCCATATGACTTGACACGTGGACGTATCACTTACCGCTTTAAATAATCGAAAAACTTGGAGGGATAAGAAATGAAAGTAAGACCATCGGTCAAACCAATTTGCGAATACTGTAAAGTTATTCGTCGTAATGGTCGTGTTATGGTAATTTGCCCAGCAAATCCAAAACACAAACAACGTCAAGGATAAGATAGAAAGGAGAAAACATGGCTCGTATTGCTGGAGTTGACATTCCAAATGACAAACGCGTAGTAATTTCATTGACTTATGTGTACGGTATCGGACTTCCAACATCTAAGAAAATCTTGGCAGCTGCTGGAATTTCAGAAGATGTACGTGTTCGCGATCTTACACCAGATCAAGAAGATGCTATCCGTCGTGAAGTGGATGCAATTAAAGTTGAAGGTGACCTTCGTCGTGAAGTTAACTTGAACATCAAACGTTTGATGGAAATCGGTTCATACCGTGGTATCCGTCACCGTCGTGGACTTCCTGTCCGTGGACAAAACACTAAAAACAACGCTCGCACTCGTAAAGGTAAAGCTGTTGCGATTGCTGGTAAGAAAAAATAATATAGGAGGTAAAAGTCTTGGCTAAACCAACACGTAAACGTCGTGTGAAAAAGAATATCGAATCTGGTATTGCTCATATTCACGCTACATTTAATAACACTATTGTTATGATTACTGATGTGCATGGTAATGCAATTGCTTGGTCATCAGCTGGTGCTCTTGGTTTCAAAGGTTCTCGTAAATCTACACCATTTGCTGCTCAAATGGCTTCAGAAGCTGCTGCTAAATCTGCACAAGAACACGGTCTTAAGTCAGTTGAAGTTACTGTTAAAGGTCCAGGTTCTGGTCGTGAGTCAGCTATTCGTGCTCTTGCTGCCGCTGGTCTTGAAGTAACAGCAATTCGTGATGTGACTCCAGTGCCACACAATGGTGCTCGTCCTCCAAAACGTCGCCGTGTATAATCATAACCTTACACTGCTTTTCGTTTAAGAGGGAGTAACTAAATGATCGAGTTTGAAAAACCAAATATAACAAAAATTGATGAAAATAAAGATTATGGCAAGTTTGTAATCGAACCGCTTGAACGTGGTTATGGTACAACACTTGGTAACTCTCTTCGTCGTGTACTTCTAGCTTCTCTTCCAGGGGCTGCTGTAACATCTATCAATATCGAAGGTGTATTGCATGAATTTGATACAGTTCCAGGTGTTCGCGAAGACGTGATGCAAATCATTCTGAACATCAAAGGTATTGCAGTAAAATCTTATGTTAAAGACGAAAAGATCATTGAACTAGATGTGCAAGGTCCTGCTGAAATTACAGCTGGAGATATCTTGACAGATAGCGACATTGAAATTGTAAATCCAGATCATTATCTCTTTACAATCGGTGAAGGTTCTTCTCTAAGAGCGACAATGACTGTTAACAGTGGTCGTGGATATGTACCTGCTGATGAAAATAAAAAAGATAATGCACCAGTTGGAACACTTGCTGTAGATTCTATTTATACACCAGTTACAAAAGTCAACTATCAAGTTGAACCTGCTCGTGTAGGTAGCAATGATGGTTTCGACAAATTAACCCTTGAAATCTTGACTAATGGAACAATTATTCCAGAAGATGCTTTAGGGCTTTCAGCACGTATCTTGACAGAGCATCTTGATTTGTTTACAAATCTTACAGAGATTGCTAAGTCAGCAGAAGTGATGAAAGAAGCTGATACTGAATCGGACGACCGTATCTTGGAACGTACGATTGAGGAACTTGACTTGTCTGTGCGCTCATACAACTGTTTGAAACGTGCCGGTATCAATACTGTGCATGATTTGACAGAAAAATCTGAAGCAGAGATGATGAAAGTAAGAAATCTTGGACGCAAGAGTTTGGAAGAAGTGAAAGTCAAACTCATTGATTTGGGTCTTGGATTAAAAGATAAATAAAGGAGGAATAAATGGCTTACCGTAAACTAGGACGCACTAGCTCACAACGTAAAGCAATGCTTCGCGATTTGACAACTGACCTTTTGATCAACGAATCAATCGTGACAACTGAAGCTCGTGCTAAAGAAATCCGTAAAACTGTTGAAAAAATGATTACTCTAGGTAAACGTGGTGATTTGCATGCACGTCGTCAAGCAGCTGCTTTTGTACGTAATGAAATCGCATCTGAAAACTATGATGAAGCAACTGATAAGTACACTTCTACTACAGCACTTCAAAAATTGTTCTCAGAAATCGCACCTCGTTATGCTGAGCGTAACGGTGGATACACTCGTATCCTTAAAACTGAACCACGTCGTGGTGATGCAGCGCCAATGGCGATCATCGAATTAGTATAAAATCATCAATTTTGTTGAGTGTTATGATGATGGGGTCTTGTGCTCTTAGTCTAGCTCTGGTCTACCGCTAGGACTTATGTCCTAGCGGGAACACTCATCATAAGATGATAAGGTAGACGCTTGTTTACGAAATTGTTTTTTACTAAAGAACAATTTCGTAAGCAGGCGTTTTTGAGTATTTTATTAAGAAATATGCTATACTATTGAAAACGAAAATCAACAATGTTCATTTTTTCAAAAATATTCTATAAAGAGGTTATGAGCCAATATACTATCAGTTTCAAGTTCTAAACTAGCGACTTGGTAAAAAAAATATTAGTCTGGTATAAGATCAACTAAGAGATTTTTTAGGGTTTCAACTTGGATAATTGTTCACTATTAAGTGGTTTAGTTACTTTATCCCCCTTTTTTATTTTGTTTTTGGCCGAAATGGATATTGTTCTGTGTTAGAAACGGAGTTTAATCATGAAAGCTATTATTACTGTTGTTGGTAAAGATAAATCTGGAATTGTTGCAGGTGTTGCGACAAAAATTGCTGAATTAGGCTTAAATATTGATGATATCTCACAAACAGTCTTGGACGAATTCTTTACAATGATGGCTGTGGTATCTAGTGATGAAAAACAAGATTTTACTCATCTTAGAAACGAATTTGAGGTTTTTGGTCAGACTTTGAATGTCAAAATCAATATTCAAAGTGCGGCTATTTTTGATGCTATGTACAATATCTAGGAGGTATTTATGGATATTAGACAAGTTACCGAAACAATCGCTATGATTGAGGAGCAAAACTTTGACATTAGAACCATTACCATGGGGATTTCCCTTTTGGACTGTATCGATCCAGATATCAATCGTGCTGCGGATAAAATATATGAAAAGATTACTACAAAAGCAGCTAATTTAGTGGCTGTTGGGGATGAAATCGCTGCGGAGTTGGGCATTCCCATTGTAAATAAACGGGTATCAGTTACTCCAATTTCCTTGATTGGTGCTGCTACCGATGCGACGGATTATGTAGTCTTAGCTAAAGCACTGGATAAAGCTGCAAAAGAAATTGGCGTTGACTTCATTGGTGGTTTTTCAGCCTTGGTACAAAAGGGTTATCAAAAAGGTGATGAAATCCTCATCAACTCTATTCCTCGTGCCTTAGCAGAAACGGATAAGGTTTGTTCATCAGTAAATATCGGTTCTACCAAATCGGGCATCAATATGACTGCAGTAGCGGATATGGGACGCATTATCAAGGAAACAGCTTCTTTATCTGATATGGGGGCGGCTAAATTGGTTGTATTTGCCAACGCGGTAGAGGACAATCCTTTTATGGCAGGCGCTTTTCATGGTGTAGGTGAAGCAGATGTCATCATCAATGTAGGTGTTTCAGGACCGGGTGTTGTCAAACGTGCCTTGGAAAAAGTTCGAGGTCAGAGCTTTGATGTTGTTGCTGAAACTGTTAAAAAAACAGCTTTCAAGATTACCCGTATTGGTCAATTGGTTGGTCAAATGGCTAGTGAGCGCCTCGGAGTTGATTTTGGGATTGTCGATTTGAGTTTAGCTCCAACTCCAGCAGTGGGTGATTCTGTAGCTCGTGTTCTTGAAGAAATGGGGCTAGAGACAGTTGGGACTCATGGAACGACTGCTGCATTGGCTCTCCTGAACGATCAAGTTAAAAAAGGCGGAGTTATGGCTTGCAACCAAGTTGGTGGTTTGTCAGGTGCTTTTATTCCAGTTTCTGAGGACGAGGGGATGATTGCTGCAGTGCAAAACGGATCCCTTAATTTGGAAAAATTAGAAGCTATGACAGCTATCTGTTCAGTTGGTTTGGATATGATTGCCATTCCTGAGGAAACACCTGCAGAAACGATTGCGGCAATGATTGCGGATGAAGCTGCTATCGGAGTCATCAACATGAAAACAACTGCTGTACGTATTATTCCAAAAGGAAAAGAAGGCGATATGATTGAATTTGGTGGCCTTTTAGGAACAGCTCCAGTCATGAAGGTCAACGGTGCATCATCTGTTGATTTTATTGCACGTGGAGGACAAATCCCGGCTCCAATCCATAGTTTTAAAAATTAAAAAGAAGTGGAATCTGTTTAAGTTGGATTTAAGGATAGACCTGTATACTACTATTATTAAATAAAGACCTCCTAACTTTATTTAATTAAAATCCTAACTTTTTCATAATAATCTCCTACAAAAGTCACTCTTTGGAGTGACTTTTGTTTTATATCAAGAGAAAATAAAGAAAGTAGCATGTTCAAATTTGTAAATTTGTTCAAAAATAAGATGATTTAAAGGATGAAACTAGTTTTTTTATTCTGTAAAATGGGCTAAAACCTTGCTATGATTGGCTTTTTGAAAAATTATGGTATAATAGTAGTAGTTTTAATAGATGGAGTTGAATTTTGAAAAAACGCTTTCGTGTAAAAAAAGAGAAAGATTTTAGTGCAATATTTAAAAAAGGGGAGAGTTTTGCTAATCGTAAATTTGTTATTTATCGATTAGAAAATAATGTACAGCATTTTCGAGTTGGCCTATCTGTCAGTAAAAAATTAGGAAACGCTGTCACGAGGAATCAGATCAAAAGAAGAATTCGACATATTCTGATTGAACATAAAAATCAGTTGGTTGAAAATGTAGATTTTGTTGTGATTGCTCGAAAAGGTGTTGAAATCTTGGACTACGCGGAAATGGAAAAAAATCTACTTCACGTATTAAAGTTATCAAAGATTTACCAGGAAGGAAATGGGAGTGAAAAAGAAATTACAGTTGACTAGCTTAATGGTGCTTGCTTTATTTGTGATGAGCGCCTGCACGGCTAGTGGTACGACGAGTGAGATTACAGCTGAATCAACAGATTTTTGGAGTAAATTTGTTTATTTTTTTGCTGAAATCATTCGCTTTTTATCATTTGATACAAGTATTGGTCTGGGGATTATATTATTTACCCTTCTGATTAGAACGATTCTTCTACCAGTCTTTCAGATACAAATGGTGGCATCTAGAAAGATGCAAGAAGTACAACCACTGGTTAAGGAGTTGCGAGAACGTTATCCGGGACGGGATATGGAGAGCCGTACCAAGTTGGACCAAGAAATGCGTCAGTTGTTCAAGCAACATGGTGTCAAACAGTCAGCTTCTCTTTGGCCAATCTTAATCCAAATGCCAGTCTTGTTGGCCTTGTTCCAAGCTTTGAGTAGGGTAGAATTTCTAAAAACGGGTCATTTCTTATGGATTAACCTTGGTGGTGTTGATACGACTTTCGTTTTGCCTATTTTGGCAGCTATCTTTACTTTCCTTAGCACCTGGTTATCCAATAAGGCCATGGTTGAGAAAAATGGCGCCATGACAGGAATGATGTATGCAATGCCAGTCATGATTTTCTTCTTTGCCATGTATTCACCAAGTGGGGTCGCCTTATACTGGGCGGTATCCAATGCTTATCAGGTGCTCCAAACCTATCTGCTCAACAATCCATTTAAGATTATTGCAGAGCGTGAGGCAGGAGTACAGGCTAAGAAGGATTTAGAAATCAAGAAGAGAAAAGCTCTCAAGAAAGCACAGAAAAAGAAAAAGTAAGGAGGAATCTTGTAATGGTATTATTTACAGGTTCAACTGTTGAGGAAGCGATCCAAACGGGATTGAAGGAATTGGGGATTCCTAGAATGAAGGCGCATATCAAGGTTGTCTCAAGGGAGAAAAAAGGTTTCTTTGGCCTTTTTGGGAAGAAACCAGCGCAAGTTGATATCGAAGCAATTAGTGAGACAACTGTTGTGAAGGCAAATCAGCAAGCAGTTAAGGGAGTTCCAAAGGAAGTTAATGCTAAGAACGAACCCGTTAAGACTGTTAGTGAAGCAACAGTAGACTTAGGCCATGTTGTTGAAGCAATCAAAAAAATCGAGGAAGAAGGACAAGGGATCTCTGAAGAAGTTAAGGCTGAAATTCTTAAAAATGAGAAAGAAGCTAGTACAATTTTAGAGGAGACTGGTCATATTGCCATTCTAAAAGATTTACTGCCAGAAGAATCTAAAGAGCAGGAAGAAGTCGAGCAGAATGATGATTTAGAAAACCTAGGCTTGAAGATTGAGCCGACCTACGATATTGACCAGGTTGTTGAAGAAGTGACCAACTATGTTCAAGGTATTATTGATGATATGGATGTTGAGGGAGCAATCTCAAGCACTTCAAATCGCCGTTCTATCAATATGCAAATTGATACTAATGAACCAGGTCGTATTATCGGTTACCACGGGAAGGTCTTGAAATCTCTTCAGCTCTTAGCACAAAATTATCTTTATAACCGCTATTCAAGAACCTTCTATATTACCATCAATGTTAATGACTATGTAGAGCACCGTGCAGAAGTCTTGCAGAGCTATGCACAGAAGTTAGCTACACGTGTCCTAGAAGAGGGACGAAGCCAGGTGACTGATCCAATGTCTAGTAGCGAACGTAAAATTATCCATCGTATCATCTCACGTATGGAAGGTGTCACTAGTTATTCAGAAGGTGATGAGCCAAATCGTTACGTTGTCGTGGATACAGAATAGTCAAAGCAAAATCAGGGTATCCCTGATTTTTTGCTAGCTAAGGGAGATTGAGCCTATGTTGAATACAATGAGAGACTACCTTGCATACTCTGGCTTACAGTATCAAAAACCAGAGAAGGCAGGACAAGATGCTGAGAAAATGCTATATTTGAGGAGTAAGGGACAGGAAGCTAGAAAGGCTTTTACAGAACTGGCTAAAGCTTTTCAAGCAAGGCATCCAGAATGGATACTGCAAAGATCGAGTCAGTGGATGAATCAAGCCCAACGTTTGCGACCCCATTTCTGGGCCTATTTGCAGCGTGAGGGAAGAGTGACAGAACCTATGTTGGCCCTTCGTTTGTATGGAAGCCCTTCTGATTTTGGAATTTCACTAGAAGTGAGTTTTATTGAACGTAAGAAGGATGAGCGAACTTTAGATAAACAGGCCAAGGCCCTAGAAGTTCCAGTGGTAGAAGGGATTTATTATTTAGCATACTCAGAGGGAGAAAGTCAAAGGATGGAGGCTACTGAGGAAAATCGCCAAGTTTTAAGAGAAAAACTATCCCATCAGGAAGTCCGAAAAGTTTTAGTGAAGATAGATGTTCCGGTGACAGAAAATTCATCTGAAGAAGAAATCGTAAAAGCTCTACTGAAATCTTATGACAAAATTCTTCCATTTTATCTAGCTACAAGAAAATAAGATAATCATTAAAATATCATAAATCATACAGTCCAAGAGTGAACAGTCCGCTGTGTAATTCTTGGTCTTTTTGTTTCCGTTTTCAAATTATATAATAAACTTACAAAAACAATTCAGAAGGAGAACAATTATGGAAGTCATTTCAAGTGTTCTAAATTGGTTTTCTAGCAATATTTTGCAGAATCCCGCATTTTTCGTAGGTTTATTGGTGCTAATAGGATACGCACTTTTGAAAAAACCTGCTCATGACGTTTTCTCAGGTTTCGTTAAAGCAACAGTAGGATATATGTTGCTCAACGTGGGTGCTGGTGGTTTGGTTACAACCTTCCGTCCAATCTTGGCAGCCCTTAACTATAAATTCCAAATCGGTGCGGCCGTTATCGACCCTTACTTTGGACTTGCTGCAGCAAACAACAAAATTGCAGCAGAGTTTCCAGATTTCGTTGGGACTGCAACTACAGCTCTATTGATCGGTTTTGGAGTAAATATCTTGCTTGTAGCTCTACGCAAGATTACGAAAGTAAGAACCCTCTTTATTACTGGTCACATCATGGTACAACAAGCTGCGACTGTATCTCTTATGGTTCTATTCTTAGTCCCACAATTGCGCAATGCTTATGGTACAGCAGCAATCGGTATCATCTGTGGCCTTTACTGGGCAGTTAGTTCAAATATGACTGTTGAGGCAACTCAACGCTTGACTGGTGGTGGCGGATTTGCGATTGGTCACCAACAACAATTTGCAATCTGGTTTGTAGATAAAGTAGCAGGACGCTTTGGTAAGAAAGAAGAAAGTCTAGACAATCTTAAATTGCCTAAATTCCTCTCTATCTTCCACGATACAGTTGTTGCATCTGCTACCTTGATGCTCGTATTCTTCGGAGCCATTCTTTTAATCTTGGGTCCAGACATTATGTCTAATAAAGAAGTCATCACTTCAGGAACTCTATTCAATCCTGCAAAACAAGATTTCTTTATGTACATTATCCAAACAGCTTTCACCTTCTCTGTTTACTTGTTCGTTTTGATGCAAGGTGTCCGCATGTTCGTATCTGAGTTGACAAATGCCTTCCAAGGTATTTCAAACAAATTGTTGCCTGGTTCATTCCCAGCGGTTGACGTTGCAGCTTCTTATGGATTTGGTTCTCCAAACGCGGTCTTGTCAGGATTTGCCTTTGGTTTGATTGGTCAATTGATTACAATTGTCTTGCTCATCGTCTTTAAAAACCCTATCCTTATTATTACAGGATTTGTACCAGTGTTCTTTGATAATGCAGCCATCGCGGTCTATGCTGATAAGCGTGGCGGATGGAAAGCAGCCGTTATCCTATCCTTCATTTCAGGTGTCCTACAAGTTGCTCTAGGAGCTCTCTGTGTAGCCCTTCTCGACTTAGCATCTTACGGTGGTTACCATGGAAATATCGACTTTGAATTCCCATGGCTTGGATTTGGCTATATCTTCAAATACCTCGGTATTGTTGGTTATGTACTTGTGTGTCTCTTCTTGCTTGTTATTCCTCAACTTCAATTTGCCAAAGCAAAAGATAAAGAGAAATATTACAACGGTGAAGTTCAAGAAGAAGCTTAGTATCTAGAAAAGGAGAAAATAAAATGGTTAAAGTATTAGCAGCGTGCGGAAATGGAATGGGTTCATCTATGGTTATCAAGATGAAGGTTGAAAATGCCCTCCGTAAGCTTAATCAAACAGACTTTACAGTCAATTCATGCAGTGTTGGTGAAGCAAAAGGTTTAGCAGCAGGCTATGACATCGTAATCGCTTCTCTTCATTTGATCCAAGAATTGGAAGGTCGGACTAATGGGAAGTTAATCGGGCTTGACAACTTGATGGATGATAAAGAAATCACTGAAAAACTCAGTCAAGCACTACAGTAAAAGGTTGGAGGGGGCTGGACAGAAACTGAGAGTCATCGTTTCTGTCCTTCTCCCTCTTTAAATAAAGGAGGCAGATATGAATTTAAAACAAGCTTTAATTGAAAATGACTCAATCCGACTAGGTCTAGAAGCTAACGATTGGAAGGAAGCAGTCAGGGTAGCAGTAGATCCCTTGATTGAAAGTGGGGCGATTTTGCCAGAGTATTACGATGCTATCATCGAATCGACTGAAGAGTATGGTCCTTACTATATCTTGATGCCAGGTATGGCTATGCCCCATGCTAGACCTGAAGCTGGAGTGCAAAGAGATGCCTTTTCATTGATTACCTTGCAAAATCCTGTTGTATTTTCAGATGGGAAAGAGGTCTCTGTTTTGTTGGCACTAGCAGCAACAAGCTCAAAAATTCACACAAGTGTAGCCATTCCACAAATCATAGCCTTATTTGAATTAGAAGATTCTATTGCACGTTTACAGGCTTGCCAGACTAAAGAAGATGTCTTGGCGATGATCGAAGAATCTAAGGATAGCCCTTATCTTGAAGGATTGGATTTGGAAAGTTAGAAAGAGGAATAAAGAAATGACAAAAAGAATACCTAATTTACAAGTTGCATTAGACCATTCAGACTTGCAAGGAGCGATTAAAGCAGCTGTCTCTGTTGGTCACGAAGTAGATATTATCGAAGCTGGAACTGTTTGTTTGCTTCAAGTTGGAAGTGAACTGGTTGAAGTCTTACGTAGCCTTTTCCCAGATAAGATTATTGTGGCAGATACAAAATGTGCTGATGCTGGTGGAACAGTTGCCAAAAATAATGCCGTTCGTGGAGCAGATTGGATGACTTGTATCTGTTGTGCAACCATCCCTACTATGGAAGCAGCTCTAAAGGCTATCAAGGCTGAACGTGGGGACCGAGGCGAAATCCAGATCGAGCTTTATGGTGATTGGACTTTTGAACAAGCTCAGCTTTGGCTAGATGCAGGTATCTCACAAGCTATCTATCACCAATCTCGTGATGCCCTTCTTGCTGGTGAAACTTGGGGTGAAAAAGACCTCAATAAGGTTAAAAAACTCATTGACATGGGCTTCCGAGTTTCTGTAACAGGTGGTCTAGATGTAGATACTCTCAAACTCTTTGAAGGCGTTGATGTCTTTACCTTTATCGCAGGTCGTGGAATTACGGAGGCTGCGGATCCAGCAGGAGCAGCGCGTGCCTTCAAGGATGAAATCAAACGGATTTGGGGGTAAACCATGGCACGTCCAATTGGAATTTATGAAAAGGCAACCCCGACCCACTTTACTTGGATAGAACGTTTAAATTTTGCTAAGGAGTTAGGCTTTGATTTTGTCGAGATGTCTATTGATGAACGTGACGAGCGTTTAGCAAGACTTGACTGGAGCAAGGAAGAGCGCTTGGAAGTTGTCAAAGCGATCTATGAAACTGGAGTTCGTATTCCTTCTATCTGTTTTTCAGGTCATCGTCGCTACCCATTGGGATCAAATGATCCAGTTCTAGAGGAAAAATCTCTGGAACTCATGAAAAAATGTATCGAATTAGCTCAGGATTTGGGAGTTCGTACGATTCAATTAGCTGGTTACGACGTTTACTATGAGGAAAAGTCATCCCAGACACGCCAACGTTTTATCAAAAATTTGAGAAAAGCTTGTGACTGGGCAGAAGAAGCTCAGGTGGTACTTGCCATCGAAATTATGGATGATCCTTTCATCAATAGCATCGAAAAATACTTGGCTGTAGAGAAAGAGATTGACTCTCCCTACCTCTTTGTCTATCCAGATATTGGGAATGTGTCTGCATGGCATAATGATATCTACAGTGAGTTTTATCTCGGCCATCATGCTATTGCAGCTCTCCATCTCAAGGATACTTATGCAGTGACAGAAAGTTCAAAGGGCCAATTCCGAGATGTACCTTTTGGGCAAGGTTGTGTCAAATGGGAAGAAGCTTTCGATATTTTAAAGCAAACCAATTATAATGGTCCTTTCCTAATCGAAATGTGGTCTGAAAATTGTGAAACTGTAGAAGAAACACGCGCAGCCATTCAAGAGGCCCAAGCCTTTCTCTACCCACTCATTAAGAAAGCAGGTTTGATGTAAGATGAATCAAGTAATCAATGCTATGCGTAAACGAGTCTGTGATGCCAATCAATCATTGCCAAAACATGGACTTGTTAAATTTACCTGGGGCAATGTATCGGAAGTCAATCGCGAACTCGGTGTCATTGTTATCAAACCATCAGGTGTAGACTATGACGAATTGACCCCTGAAAACATGGTGGTAACTGACCTGGATGGCAAGGTTCTAGAAGGAGATTTAAGACCATCTTCGGACCTTCCAACTCATGTGCAGTTATATAAGGCTTGGCCAGAGATTGCTAGTGTGGTCCATACCCATTCGACAGAAGCTGTTGGTTGGGCTCAGGCAGGTCGTGATATTCCTTTCTATGGAACAACTCATGCGGATTATTTCTACGGTTCAATTCCTTGCGCCCGTAGTTTGACCAAGGATGAAGTAGAAGTAGCTTATGAAAAAGATACTGGCCTAGTTATCGTAGAAGAGTTTGAACGTCGTGGTCTAAATCCTGTTGAAGTACCAGGGATTGTCGTACGTAATCACGGTCCATTTACCTGGGGCAAAAATCCAGAGAATGCTGTCTATCACTCTGTTGTACTAGAGGAAGTGTCTAAGATGAATCGTTTCACAGAGCAAATCAATCCAAGAGTTGAACCTGCTCCCCAGTACATCCTAGAAAAGCACTACCAACGTAAACATGGACCAAATGCTTATTACGGTCAAAAGAAATAAGAAATTGAATTGAAAAGAGGCTAGGACCTTACGATCCAAGCCTCGCTTTTGTAGTTGTAAGTATCCACTGTTAAGAGTTTACAGCACATAATTGCAAAGTCTGTACGAATGTGATACCATTATAAAGTTGTTTTGGAAGCGATTGACAAATAGAGGAGTATGAATTATGGTTTTAGATAAGGCGAGCTGTGACTTGCTTCAATATTTGATGGATCAAGAAACGTCCAAAACGATTATGACGATTTCAAAAGATCTAGCTCAATCTCGAAGAAAAATCTACTATCACATTGATAAAATCAATGATGCTTTGGATGATGAGAATTTGCATATCATCAGTCTGCCTCGGATTGGTATTCACTTAACCGAGGAACAAAGAGAAGCTTGTCGTCAATTATTAGACGAAGTTGATTCTTATGATTACATCATGAGCGCCAATGAGCGGATGCAGCTGATGCTCCTTCTGATTGGTATTTCCAAAGAGAGAATCACGCTTGAAAAACTCATGGAATTAACAGAAGTCTCTCGAAATACAGTCCTTAATGACTTAAATAGCATTCGTTACCAACTAACCTTGGAGCAGTATCAAGTAACGCTTCAAGTTAGCAAATCTCGAGGCTATTATCTAAATGCGCACCCTCTTAATAAAATCCAGTATCTTCAATCCCTTCTCTATCATGTCTTTATGGAAGAAAATCCAGCCTTTGTAGCTATTTTAGAGGAGAAAATCAAGGAGCGATTAGAAGGTGAGATGCTTCTTTCTGATGAGGTCAATCAATTCCTCGAAAAACAGGTTCCATTGGTTGAGCAGGATTTGGGGAAAAAAATAAACCATCACGAAGTCACTTTTATGCTACAGGTTCTCCCTTATCTTCTACTTGGATGTGATACCGTTACTCATAATCAGGATAAGCATAAAGAAATTGAGCAAGAATTTTCACTGATTCGAAAGAGAATTGAATATCAGGTATCAAAAAAACTAGGAGAGCGCTTGTTTGAAACATTTAGCATCTCGTTTTCGGAATTAGATAGATCTCTGTTAGCTATTCTTTTGTTATCCTATCGAAAAGATCGAGACATCCATGCAGAAAGTAAAGATTTTCAGCATTTGAGAATGGCTTTAGAAGAGTTTATTTGGTATTTTGAATCCCAAACCAGAATGGAGATTGAACAGAAAGAAGACTTGTTGAGGAATCTCGTGATTCATTGTAAGGCTCTACTATTTAGAAAAAATTATGGGATCTTCTCAAAAAATCCTTTAACTCGGCAGATTCGTTCCAAGTATAGTGAGCTTTTCGTAATTACAAAAAAATGTGCTGAAGTGCTAGAAGAAGCCTGGCAGATTCGATTGACGGATGATGAGATTGCCTATCTGACCATTCACGTTGGAGGATTTTTAAAGTATACTCCATCGATTCAAAACAATACCAAGAAGATTTATATTGTGTGTGATGAAGGAGTGGGCGTTTCTAAACTCTTACTTAAACAATGCCGCTTCTATCTTCCAAATGAACAGATAGGGGCAGTCTTTACCACTGAGCAGTTCAAAAGCGTGGAGGATATTACTCAGGTTGATTTGCTACTTACAACAAACGATGAACTTGAGAGTCGCTTCCCAGTGCTAAAGGTAAACCCTATACTTGAGGCAGAAGATATTTTACGCATAACAGACTTTATGAAAAATAAGGTTCTTCGAAAAGATGGTCGAACCTTCAAGGATAATCTCTCAACAATTATTGCTACCTATATATCTGATAAACACGCTGCAGCAAAATTACAAGAAGAAATTCAACTTTTAATCAACCAAGAATTAGTCATCCAAGCTTTTTTAGATGAATCATAAACATCACAGTCCAATGATGAACACAAGCCTGTGTTTTTCTTGGTCTTTTTTAATATATCGGTCGGTGTTATACTAAGTATGAAATGAATACTTGAACAAAATATGGAGGATTTCAAATGCCAAACGTAAAAGAAATTACAAGAGAATCATGGATTTTAGCTACTTTCCCAGAGTGGGGAACCTGGTTGAACGAAGAAATCGAAGAAGAAGTCGTTCCTGAAGGCAACTTTGCCATGTGGTGGCTAGGCAACTGTGGTACTTGGATTAAAACACCAGGTGGTGCTAACGTTGTCATGGACCTTTGGTCAAACCGTGGAAAATCAACTAAAAAAGTGAAAGATATGGTTCGTGGACACCAAATGGCAAATATGGCAGGTGTTCGTAAGTTGCAACCAAACTTGCGTGTTCAGCCAATGGTTATCGATCCATTTGCTATCAATGAACTCGACTACTACTTGGTTTCACACTTCCATAGTGACCATATCGACCCATATACAGCTGCAGCAATTCTCAACAATCCTAAGTTAGAGCATGTTAAGTTTATCGGACCTTACCATTGTGGACGAATCTGGGAAGGCTGGGGTGTTCCGAAAGAACGTATCATCGTTGTCAAACCAGGTGATACTATCGAACTAAAAGACATGAAGATTCATGCAGTAGAATCATTTGACCGTACTTGTTTGGTAACTCTACCAGTGAACGGTGCTGATGAGACAGGTGGTGAACTTGCTGGCTTAGCTGTTACAGATGAAGAAATGGCTCAAAAGGCTGTTAACTATGTCTTTGAAACACCAGGTGGAACCATTTATCATGGTGCGGATTCTCACTTCTCAAACTACTTTGCGAAACATGGTAAAGACTTCAAAATTGATGTTGCTTTGAATAACTATGGTGAAAACCCAGTAGGTATCCAAGATAAAATGACATCTATCGACCTTCTTCGCATGGCAGAAAATCTACGTGCTAAAGTCATTATCCCAGTTCACTATGATATCTGGTCTAACTTCATGGCTTCTACGAATGAAATCCTAGAACTTTGGAAAATGAGAAAAGATCGCTTGCAATACGATTTCCATCCATTTATCTGGGAAGTTGGTGGTAAATACACTTATCCTCAAGACCAACACTTAATAGAATATCATCACCCACGTGGTTTTGATGACTGCTTCGAACAAGACTCAAATATCCAATTCAAAGCCTTGCTTTAATATAAAAATTTTTTCTGGAGGTTATCCGTATGTTGCACGATACGGATAATTTTCATATAATAGTAAAATAAGATGCGTGATAGACCTATCACCTCAAAGAGAAAGGAAATTCTATGTCAAATCTATCTGTTAATGCGATTCGTTTTCTAGGTATTGACGCTATCAATAAAGCGAACTCAGGTCACCCAGGGGTGGTTATGGGAGCTGCACCGATGGCATACAGCCTATTCACTAAAGAACTTCGTATCAATCCAGCCCAACCAAACTGGATTAACCGGGACCGTTTCATTCTTTCAGCTGGTCACGGATCAATGCTTCTTTATGCCCTTCTTCACCTTTCAGGATTTGAAGATGTGAGCATGGATGAAGTGAAGAACTTCCGTCAATGGGGCTCTAAAACTCCAGGTCACCCAGAATTCGGTCATACAGCAGGGGTTGATGCAACAACAGGCCCTCTAGGACAAGGGATTGCGACTGCGACAGGTTTTGCACAAGCAGAACGTTTCCTTGCAGCTAAGTATAACCGTGAAGGTTATAACATCTTTGACCACTATACTTACGTTATCTGTGGTGATGGTGACTTGATGGAAGGTGTTTCAAGCGAAGCCGCTTCTTATGCAGGCTTGCAAAAGCTTGACAAGTTGGTTGTTCTTTATGATTCAAATGATATCAACTTGGATGGTGAGACAAAAGATTCATTCACAGAAAGTGTTCGCGATCGTTACAATGCCTACGGTTGGCATACAGCCTTGGTAGAAGATGGAACAGACTTAGAAGCTATTCATGCTGCTATTGAAGAAGCTAAGGCTTCAGGCAAACCATCTTTGATCGAAGTGAAAACTGTTATTGGTTATGGTTCTCCAAACAAACAAGGGACTAACGCTGTACACGGTGCTCCTCTTGGTGCAGACGAAACTGCTGCAACTCGCCAAGCACTGGGTTGGGACTACGAACCGTTTGAAATTCCAGCAGAAGTTTATGCTGATTTCAAAGAAAATGTTGCAGACCGTGGTGCATCAGCATACGAAGCATGGACAAAACTTGTTGCAGATTATAAAGAAGCTCATCCAGAACTTGCTGCAGAAGTGGAAGCAATCATCGAAGGTCGTGATCCAGTTGAATTGACTCCAGAAGACTTCCCAGCTTTAGAAAATGGCTTCTCTCAAGCAACTCGTAACTCAAGCCAGGATGCTTTGAATGTTGTAGCTGCTAAATTGCCAACCTTCCTTGGTGGATCAGCTGACCTTGCTCATTCAAACATGACTTACATCAAAACTGACGGACTTCAAGATGATGCAAATCGCTTAAATCGTAACATTCAGTTTGGTGTTCGTGAATTTGCAATGGGTACTGTCTTGAACGGAATGGCTCTTCACGGTGGACTTCGAGTTTATGGTGGAACTTTCTTCGTATTCTCAGACTACCTTAAAGCAGCAGTTCGTTTGTCAGCCTTACAAGGTCTTCCAGTGACTTATGTCTTCACTCACGATTCAATCGCAGTTGGTGAAGATGGACCAACTCATGAACCGATTGAGCACTTGGCAGGTCTTCGTGCGATTCCAAACCTTAATGTTTTCCGCCCAGCAGATGCGCGTGAAACTCAAGCGGCTTGGTATCAAGCAGTGAAGAGCGAGAAAACACCGACTGTTCTTGTCTTGACTCGTCAAAACTTGACTGTTGAGGAAGGAACAGACTTTGACAAGGTTGCGAAAGGTGCTTATGTTGTCTATGAAAATGCAGCAGACTTTGATACAATTTTGATTGCGACTGGTTCAGAGGTTAATCTGGCTGTTGCAGCTGCTAAAGAATTGGCAAGTCAAGGTGGAAAAGTTCGCGTAGTTAGCATGCCATCTACAGATGTATTTGATGCACAAGATGCAGCATATAAAGAAGAGATTTTACCAAATGCAGTTCGTCGCCGTGTAGCAGTTGAAATGGGAGCAACTCAAAACTGGTACAAATACGTTGGTCTTGATGGAGCGGTTCTCGGTATTGATACCTTTGGAGCGTCTGCCCCAGCACCAAAAGTTTTAGCAGAATATGGATTTACAGTTGAAAACTTAGTAGAACTTGTAAACAACTTGAAATAAGAAAAATCAGGGCATTTGCTCTGGTTTTTTATTGACCTAAAATCAAGGTGCAATCTTGTAAAAACAAGTGAAATTTGATATAGTAGTTTTATCTGAATTACAAAGGAGAAAAAATAATGGGTGGGAATTTAACATTCTTGATTATGCTTGTTTTGATGTTTGGCTTGATGTTCTTCATGCAACGTTCTCAAAAGAAACAAGCTGAAAAACGTATGGAGAGCCTTAACAAACTTCAAAAAGGCTACGAAGTAATCACTATCGGTGGTCTCTACGGTACAGTCGATGAAGTTGATACTGAAAACAAAACGATTGTACTTGATGTAGACGGAGTATACTTGACTTTCGAATTAGGTGCAATTAGAACAGTTTTGCCAGTCAAAGAAGCTGTCACACCTGAAGGCGCAGTTATCGAAGAAGGCAGTGCTATTGAAGAATAAAACGGGGTGGAATGCATTCCCGTTTTTCTATAAATGAGAGGAACAATGATGAAAAAAGTTGTCTTTGTCTGTCTTGGCAATATTTGTCGTAGTCCTATGGCGGAATTTGTAATGAAATCCCTGACCGATAAATATGAGATTCAAAGTCGAGCGACTTCTTCCTGGGAACACGGTAATCCAATCCACAAAGGGACGCAAGGCATCTTTCGAAGTCATGGCGTTCCTTATGATACTTCGAAAACTTCCCAACAAATTTCTAAAAAAGATTTTGAGTATTTTGACTATATCATTGGGATGGATGAGTCTAATCTCGCTGATTTGCATCAGGTGTGTCCACAGGATCAACAATATAAGATACAGCCTTTTGCATCTGAAAGCGTTCCAGATTCCTGGTATACAGGTGATTTTGAAGAAACTTATGACCGAGTTTTAACTGGTTGCCAGACTTGGTTAAGTCGCTTAGAAAATGAGAGTGAACATGGAAAATTTAAAAAAACTCTATGAAAAATATAGTGTCTATTTAACACGTCCCCGTTTAGAAATTGCGACAGTGATCGTCATTGTTATCTGTGCAGGTCTCGTATTTCTGACCAATCTTCCAAAACAGGGCGTTCTTAAGCTTGATAACGATGCTATTATTTATGACGGGAGCCTAGTTCGTGGTAAGATGAATGGTCAGGGCACTGTTACCTTCTCAAACGGTGATACCTATACTGGAGAATTTAGCAATGGTGCCTTCAATGGTAAAGGTACCTACCAAGCTAAAGCAGGTTGGGTATATGAGGGAGACTTTGTAAATGGCCAAGCTGAAGGAAAAGGAAAACTGACTACCGAACAAGAAGTCGTCTATGAAGGGGATTTCAAACAAGGTTTATTTCAACAAGCACAATAACCTCCTCCTAGAAGGAGGTATTCTTCCAGAACTATAGAAAGCGCTTACATGGAAACAAAAGACATTTCCAACCCCTCTTTACAACTAAGTTTGTGAAAAATAAAACTTTTTTAAAAACATTCACAAACTAGTAGCTCAAAAGTATCTGCAAAAGGGTGTTTGACATCATTTTCACAAACAAACAAAAAAAGTTTGTGAAATGCTCATGAAACTGTTTACAAATGTTTAAAAAAGAGTTATAATAATCTTGTGAAAAAATTAACAAAGGACTTACAATCCTTGAAAGCTATGGAGGAAAATATGGCTGATAAAAAAACTGTAACACCAGAAGAAAAGAAACTCGCTGCTGAAAAGCATGTCGATGGTTTGGTGCAAAAAGCTTTAGTTGCCCTTGAAGAAATGCGTAAACTTGACCAAGATCAAGTCGATTATATCGTAGCAAAAGCTTCAGTTGCTGCACTTGATGCTCACGGAGACTTGGCTTTACATGCCTTTGAAGAAACAAGACGTGGAGTATTTGAAGATAAAGCAACTAAGAACCTATTTGCTTGTGAGCACGTGGTAAATAACATGCGCCACACTAAAACAGTTGGTGTTATCGAAGAAGATGATGTAACAGGATTGACTCTTATCGCTGAACCAGTTGGTGTTGTTTGTGGTATCACTCCAACAACTAACCCAACTTCAACAGCAATCTTTAAAGCGTTGATTTCATTGAAGACTCGTAATCCTATTGTCTTTGCATTCCATCCATCAGCTCAAGAATCATCAGCTCACGCAGCTCAAATCGTTCGTGATGCTGCGATTAAAGCAGGTGCTCCTGAAAACTGTGTACAGTGGATTACTGAACCATCTATGGAAGCAACTAGTGCATTGATGAACCACGAAGGTATTGCAACAATCCTTGCAACAGGTGGTAATGCCATGGTTAAAGCGGCATACTCATGTGGTAAACCAGCTCTTGGGGTAGGTGCCGGAAACGTTCCAGCTTATGTTGAAAAATCAGCTAACATCCGCCAAGCTGCTCACGATATCGTAATGTCTAAATCATTTGACAATGGTATGGTCTGTGCATCTGAACAAGCGGTTATCATTGATAAAGAAATTTACGATGAATTTGTAGCAGAGTTCAAATCTTATCACACTTACTTTGTAAACAAAAAAGAAAAAGCTCTTCTTGAAGAGTTCTGCTTCGGCGTGAAAGCAAATAGCAAAAACTGTGCTGGTGCAAAATTGAACGCTGACATCGTTGGTAAACCAGCAACTTGGATTGCAGAACAAGCAGGATTTACTGTTCCAGAAGGAACAAACATTCTTGCTGCAGAATGTAAAGAAGTTGGTGAAAACGAGCCATTGACTCGTGAAAAATTATCACCGGTTATCGCAGTTTTGAAATCTGAAAGCCGCGAAGACGGCATTTCAAAAGCTCGTCAAATGGTTGAATTTAACGGTCTTGGACACTCAGCTGCCATCCATACTGCTGATGAAGAATTGACTAAAGAATTTGGTAAAGCTGTTAAAGCTATTCGTGTTATCTGTAACTCACCTTCTACTTTCGGTGGTATCGGGGATGTTTATAATGCCTTCTTGCCATCATTGACACTCGGATGTGGTTCTTACGGACGTAACTCAGTTGGGGATAACGTTAGCGCCATTAACCTCTTGAATATCAAAAAAGTCGGAAGACGGAGAAATAACATGCAATGGATGAAACTTCCTTCAAAAACATACTTTGAACGTGATTCAATTCAATACCTTCAAAAATGTCGTGACGTTGAGCGTGTCATGATCGTTACTGACCACGCTATGGTAGAGCTTGGCTTCCTTGATCGTATCATCGAACAACTTGACCTTCGTCGCAATAAGGTTGTTTACCAAATCTTTGCAGATGTAGAACCAGATCCAGATATCACTACAGTTGAACGTGGTACTGAGATTATGCGTGCCTTCAAACCAGATACAATCATCGCTCTTGGTGGTGGATCACCAATGGATGCTGCTAAAGTAATGTGGCTCTTCTACGAGCAACCAGAAGTGGACTTCCGTGACTTGGTTCAAAAATTCATGGATATCCGTAAACGTGCCTTCAAATTCCCATTGCTTGGTAAGAAGACTAAATTCATCGCTATCCCAACTACATCTGGTACAGGATCTGAAGTAACTCCATTTGCCGTTATCTCTGATAAAGCAAACAACCGTAAATACCCAATCGCTGACTACTCATTGACACCAACTGTGGCAATCGTAGACCCTGCTTTGGTATTGACAGTTCCTGGATTTGTAGCTGCTGATACTGGTATGGACGTATTGACTCACGCAACTGAAGCTTACGTATCACAAATGGCTAGCGACTACACTGACGGACTTGCTCTTCAAGCCATCAAACTTGTATTCGAAAACCTTGAAAGCTCAGTTAAGAATGCAGACTTCCACTCACGTGAGAAAATGCATAATGCTTCAACAATCGCTGGTATGGCCTTTGCCAATGCCTTCCTAGGTATTTCTCACTCAATGGCTCATAAGATTGGTGCTCAATTCCACACGGTTCACGGACGTACAAATGCAATCTTGCTTCCATACGTTATCCGTTACAACGGTACTCGCCCAGCTAAGACAGCTACATGGCCTAAGTACAACTACTACCGTGCAGACGAGAAATATCAAGATATCGCACGCATGCTTGGACTTCCAGCTTCTACTCCAGAAGAAGGTGTGGAATCTTACGCAAAAGCTGTCTACGAACTTGGTGAGCGCGTAGGTATCCAAATGAACTTCAAAGCACAAGGAATTGACGAAAAAGAATGGAAAGAACATTCACGTGAATTGGCCTTCCTTGCTTATGAAGATCAATGTTCACCAGCTAACCCACGTCTTCCAATGGTTGACCATATGCAAGAAATCATCGAAGATGCTTACTATGGTTACAAAGAAAGACCAGGACGTCGTAAATAATTGATTATCAGCCAAAACCGAGGGTAAACCTCGGTTTTTTTATGCTTATAGAATATGTTTTTATTAAGAAATGCATAGAATTGGAGTAGGCTGCAAGGCTAAGTAAAGGAATGAAAATATTACCAAAGCTTATCAGAAAAACAAGGCCAGCACTTGCAATTAAACTCAAATAGTTATATAATAGGTATGTTGAAAGGTGATTTGTAGTGATTCAAGTTACTCTTTTCACAATAAAATTTTCATGATTTTCATAAGGAGGAAATCACTAATGGTAGTTAAAGTTGGTATTAACGGTTTCGGACGTATCGGTCGTCTTGCTTTCCGCCGTATCCAAAACGTAGAAGGTGTTGAAGTTACTCGCATCAACGACCTTACAGATCCAGTTATGCTTGCACACTTGTTGAAATATGACACAACTCAAGGTCGTTTCGACGGAACTGTGGAAGTTAAAGAAGGTGGATTTGAAGTTAACGGTAAATTCATCCGTGTTTCTGCTGAACGTGATCCAGAGCAAATCGACTGGGCTAACGACGGTGTAGAAATCGTTCTTGAAGCTACTGGTTTCTTTGCTAAGAAAGCAGCTGCTGAAAAACACTTGCACCCAGGTGGAGCTAAGAAAGTTGTTATCACTGCTCCTGGTGGAAACGACGTTAAAACAGTTGTATTCAACACTAACCACGATGTTCTTGATGGTACTGAAACAGTTATCTCAGGTGCTTCATGTACTACAAACTGCTTGGCTCCAATGGCTAAAGCTCTTCAAGACAACTTTGGTGTTGTAGAAGGATTGATGACTACTATCCACGCTTACACTGGTGACCAAATGATCCTTGACGGACCACACCGTGGTGGTGACCTTCGTCGTGCTCGCGCTGGTGCAGCAAACATCGTTCCTAACTCAACTGGTGCTGCTAAAGCTATCGGTCTTGTAATCCCAGAATTGAACGGTAAACTTGACGGATCTGCACAACGCGTTCCAACTCCAACTGGATCAGTTACTGAATTGGTTGCTGTTCTTGAAAAGAACGTTACTGTTGATGAAGTGAACGCAGCTATGAAAGCAGCTTCAAACGAATCATACGGTTACACAGAAGATCCAATCGTATCTTCAGATATCGTAGGTATGTCTTACGGATCATTGTTTGACGCAACTCAAACTAAAGTTCTTGACGTTGACGGTAAACAATTGGTTAAAGTTGTTTCATGGTACGACAACGAAATGTCATACACTGCACAACTTGTACGTACTCTTGAATACTTCGCTAAAATCGCTAAATAATTCTTGAGTTGATAAAAGCAAGGCCAACTGGTCTTGCTTTTTTGTATCTATAAGAAAAAATGGATGATAGTGTCATCCATTTTGGTTTAATTCTCTTTCAAATGTATCTGATAGCGCAGTAAAGCTTAATTGGTTTAAGGTCAGAGGATGGACAAAGGAAAGTTTAAATGCATGAAGCATTAGTCTCTTAGTTTTTGAATGTAGATTGTAGAGAGGATCTCCAAGGATTGGATGATCGTGGTGAGATAGATGAACTCGAATCTGATGAGTACGTCCTGTTTTTAATCTACAGCGGACCAGAGAGGTCTTGTTTTGAAATTGCTTCAATCGAGTTACATGAGTTTCAGCATATTGACCATTTTTGAAATCCACCACCCGTTTTCTACGATCGTGACGATCGCGACCTATTTTATCTCGGAAGATAAGCTCTTTAGAACCTACTTTTCCTTCAACCAGAGCCCAGTACTCGCGGGAAATCTCTTTTTTCTCCAGTAATCGATTGAGGATGGGCAGTATAAATGGATTTTTAGCAAAGAGGATGAGACCGCTCGTTTCCTTATCTAGCCGATGAACGACATAGCATGTTTGACCTACATAGGCGCTGACATGATTGAGAAGTGCAATTTCTTCTGGTTGATTCCCGTGAGTTTTCATACCTTCTGGTTTGTTCACGATGATCAAATGTTGGTCTTGGTAGACTTCTTGGACAAGATTAGGATTTCCCCAAACAATTTCTTTTGTAGGATAATCCTCCTCATCGAAAATCAGTTGACATTCATCTCCAGATTTGATAGTTTGATGCCAGTGGACTTCTTCTTGATTGATGAGAATGTGCTTTTTAGTTCTCAAGAAATGCCGTATTTTTCTCGGAATGAGTAGTTGCTCCTCCAAGAAGACTTTGACAGTCATTTCAGGAAGAGAATCAGGGATAACAAAGGTAAATTTCATACAGATATTGTAACAAAAAATAGATTATTTGGATAGGAAAACTAGCTAAATTCTTGTCTTCCTATGTGGAAGATGATAAAATAAACGCATGAAATTAGATACATTATTTGAAAAGTTTCTTTCTTTGTTTAAAAAAGAAGAATCTGAAATGGCAGAAATAGAAATCGAAGAAGTTAATAATGAAGAAAATACCTCGACTAATTTAAGAAGGTCAAGAGGTGGGCGAAAGAAAGCTGGGCAAGTCGGACCCATTCGAAAATTTTGGCGTCGCTATCATTTGACCAAAATCTTTCTAATTCTTGGACTAAGTGCAAGCTTGTTTGTTGGGGTTTATCTATTTGCCTTGGCTAAATCGACAAATGTTACAGACTTGCAGAATGCTTTGAAAACACGAACGGTGATTTTTGATAGAGAAGAGAATGAGGCTGGTGCCTTGTCAGGTCAAAAAGGAACCTACGTTGAGCTCTCGGAAATTAGTGAAGATTTGCAGAATGCTGTTATTGCGACAGAAGATAGAAGCTTCTATAAAAATAGTGGAATTAACTATGGTCGTTTTTTCCTAGCTATCCTAACAGCTGGTCGCTCGGGTGGTGGATCTACAATTACTCAACAGTTGGCGAAAAATGCTTATCTTTCACAAGATCAAACTGTGCAGAGAAAGGCCAAAGAATTCTTTCTTGCTTTAGAATTAACCAAAAAATACAGTAAAAAAGAAATTCTAACCATGTATTTGAACAATGCCTACTTCGGTAATGGAGTTTGGGGTGTTGAAGATGCTAGCAAAAAGTACTTTGGTGTTTCGGCATCGGAATTAACTCTTGATGAAGCCGCCACTTTAGCAGGTATGCTTAAAGGCCCAGAATTGTACAATCCTCTGAATTCTATTGAGCATTCAACTAACCGAAGAGATACTGTCTTGCAAAATATGGTGGCTGCCGGCTATCTTGATAAAAATAAGGAAGCAGAAGCAGCAAGTGTTGATATGGCTTCTCAGTTGAAAGATAGTTATGAAGGGAAAATATCAGACTACCGTTATCCTTCCTATTTTGATGCAGTTGTCAATGAAGCTATTGAAAAGTATAATCTAACAGAGGAAGAAATCGTTAATAACGGTTATCGAATTTATACGGAGCTAGATCAAAATTACCAAGCAAATATGCAGGTTATCTACCAAAATACTTCTCTCTTTCCGACAGCTGAAGATGGAACACATGCAGAGTCTGGTAGTGTCGCATTAGAACCAAAAACAGGTGGAGTTCGAGGAGTTGTTGGTCGAGTGGCCGGGGATGATAAAACAGGTTTCAGAAATTTTAACTATGCAACCCAATCCAAAAGAAGTCCAGGGTCTACTATTAAACCCTTGATAGTGTACACACCAGCGGTTGAGGCAGGCTGGTCTCTTAATAAGGAGTTGGATAATCATACCATGCAATATGGTGATTATAAAGTAGACAACTACGCAGGAATCAAGACATCACGAGAAGTACCCATGTATCAAGCTTTGGCTAAATCTTTAAATTTACCTGCAGTAGCTACTGTTAAAGAGCTTGGAATAGATAAAGCCTTTGAAGCGGGTGAAAAGTTTGGTCTAAACATGAGCGATGTAGATCGTGTGCTTGGAGTGGCTTTAGGTGGTGGCGTAGAAACTAACCCTCTTCAGATTGCCCAAGCCTACGCAGTGTTTGCAAATGAAGGACTCATGCCAGACGCTCACTTTATCACTCGTATTGAAAATGCTAGTGGTCAAGTGATTGCTACTCATAAAAACACTCAAAAACGAGTAGTTGACAAATCGGTAGCTGATAAAATGACAAGTATGATGCTCGGAACCTTTACAAATGGTACAGGGATAAGTTCGTCTCCAGATGATTATGTTATGGCTGGAAAAACCGGAACGACAGAGGCTGCCTTCAATCCAGAATATACGAGTGATCAATGGGTGATTGGCTATACACCTGATCTAGTCATTAGCCACTGGCTTGGTTTCCCTACTACTGATGAAAATCACTATTTAGCAGGTTCGACTTCGAATGGTGCTGCTCACATTTTTAAAAGTATGGCAGAAACAATTCTTCCTTATACACCAGGAAGTACTTTTACAGTTGAAAATGCTTATAAAATGAATGGCATTGCACCAGAAAACGTACCTAAAAAAACTACAAGTGACACTAGTGCACAGTCTGACGATATACTATCAGATATTCGTGGACGGGCGCAAAATCTGGTCGATGAAGCAGGAAGAGCATTTTCGGATGCTAAAATTAAAGAAAAAGCTCAGACTGTCTGGGATACCATTGTAGATCTGTTTCGCTAAAACGTATAAAAGGTAAAAGACAAGGATTCAAATCTTTGTCTTTTTTCTCCCTCACTTGTCAGTAT
>NZ_KV794252.1 GCF_001808705.1 Streptococcus sp. HMSC074B11
TAGTCAATAATGGGGTACAAAATAGTCAATTATTTATCTGAAAACCCTTGATATTACTGAGTTTCTAAGGTCGACAAAGTAATATAAAGTAATATAAAGTAGGTTAGAAAGTAAATTAGAAAGTATTTTCTTAAGAAAAAAATCTATATTTTATTTTTAAAAAATAAAAAAATCTTTCATTCAGTTCACTATTTTCTATCTAACCACTTTAAAATATAATCGCTCAAAATCTCTATTCCAATATCAAGAAAAAAGCAGGCAAAAGCCTGCTTTTAATTTTTTTTTCAACTGTCATAACAATATTTTAGGAAAACCTCTATTTATTTGCTTTTTTATTTGAAATTAAATAACCAATAAAATAACCAAATAAAATAGATACTGCAGGGAAAATAAGTATTAATCTAATGAGTAATTCCATGATCATTGTTCTCTCCAACTAATAACTTTATAGTATGTTTTTTTACCAGAATAGTATGTAGCCGGTTCAGTAACAAGTTTCATTCTAGCAATAACACCATTTTCAGAACCGAAAAAAGCATTTCCAAAGCCCCCCCC
>NZ_KV794253.1 GCF_001808705.1 Streptococcus sp. HMSC074B11
CTCAACTTCGATGTAGAAGTCTGCATCAAATGTTCCTTTAACACCTAGAGAGTTAAGGAAGTCTTTATTGATAACATAAGACCATTGGCCACCTTTGGCATCCCACTTAACTGTCACAAGTTTCTTGATGAACTCTGAATTAGTACCTTGGTTAAACTCAAATGTAAAGGCATAAGTGCCACCTTTGGCAATCTTATCGCCTGCTTTGATAACTTTACCATTTTTCAATGTCACGTCATAAGGTAACACAAGCTCTTTTTCTGCTGTGTATTCTGTACCCTTGATGATACCTTTCCAATTACCTGTATAACGGTCATGCTTCATATCGAGTTTATCCAAACC
>NZ_KV794254.1 GCF_001808705.1 Streptococcus sp. HMSC074B11
AACCACCCGTTAGACGGGTGGTCATGATTTATTCTTCTGCTCGGTCTTCTGTAAATTGACTATTGTAGAGGTCTGCATAGAAACCACCTTGAGCCATAAGCTCTTCATGATTGCCTTGCTCAATGATGTTTCCTTCTTTCATGACCAGAATCAAGTCAGCATTGCGGATCGTTGACAAGCGATGGGCAATCACAAAGGATGTGCGTCCCTCCATCAAACGGTCCATAGCCTTTTGAATCAACTCCTCCGTACGAGTATCGACTGAGGATGTTGCTTCGTCCAGAATCAAGAGCGGAGCATCCTTGAGCAGAGCACGAGCAATGGTCAAGAGTTGTTTCTGTCCGACTGACAGGGTCACTGTATCATCCAAAACAGTATCGTATCCATCAGGTAAGGTTGTGATGAAGTGGTGGATTCCTACTGCTTTGGCAGCTTCAATAACACCTTCATCACTGATACCTGTTTGATTGTAGATGAGATTGTCACGAATGGTTCCTTCAAAGAGCCAGGTATCCTGCAAGACCATTGAAAAGGCATCGTGTACTTCTGAGCGCTTCATAGCCTTGGTATCTACACCATCAATGCGAATACTCCCCTTATCAATCTCATAGAATTTCATCAAGAGGTTAACAATGGTCGTCTTCCCAGCTCCAGTTGGTCCAACAATGGCAACCTTTTGACCTGCATGAGCTGTCGCAGAAAAGTCGTGAATGATCGTTCGCTCCGGTGTGTAGCCAAATGAAACTCTGTCGAAGATTACTTCACCCTTCATGTTGGTCAATTGTCTTTCCTTATGAGATTCATCTTCCATTTCTTCTTCACCTAGAAATTCGAAGACACGAGTCATGGCTGCACTAGCTTGTTGTAAGCTGGTAATTCCTTGGGCAATCTGTGATAAGGGTTGCGAGAAGGTTCGAACATAAACCATGAAGGCTACAATAATCCCGATACTGATATACCCTTCAAGAGCTAGGACTGCACCGACGATGATTACCAAAACATAGCTAAAGTTTCCAACAAAGATCATTGCTGGCATCATGATTCCAGAAATAAATTGAGATTTCCAAATACTATCATGTAGGTCTTGATTCAATCCTGCGAATGTTTCTTTAGTGGTGTCCACAGCGTTATAGCTGGTCACCACATTGTGACCTGAGTACATTTCTTCCACATAACCATTGACAGCTGCTAGATTGTTTTGTTGAGCTTTAAAGTAGCCTTGTGACTTGGCCATAATGACTGAAACAGCCGCAAAACCTACAAGGGTTGAAACAACTGTTACCAATGCCAAAATCCAGTTCATGCCAAACATGGTAATCAAAACAGCGATTAGCAAGAAGCTAGCTGAGATAACGGTCCCTAGACTTTGGTTGAGGGATTGTGCTGCTGTATCAACGTCATTGGTCACACGAGAAAGGGTGTCCCCTTGAGAATGACGGTCAAAATAAGCAAGTGGCAGACGATTAATTTTTTCAGCAATGGCCGTCCGCAAGCGTTTTGAAAAATGTTGGATACTCGTTGAAAAGATATAGGCTTGCGTATAGTTGAGAATGGCACCAAGCACATACAAAACAGCTAAAAAGCTGGCGATACTTGACACAGCTACCAAATCGATTTCTGTAGCCAAACCATCTGAAATCAAGTTGGTGATTTCCTTAATCTTAGTTGGTCCATAAACAGTGACAATACTTGAACATACAGCAGCCACGACAGCTACTAGTAGAGGAAGTTGGAGACCTGCTAGAAAAGGTTTGTATTGTTTCCAAAGGGACGTCTTCTTATTTTCCATGTTCCAATTCCTCCTTCGATAGTTGTGAATAGGCAATTTCTTGGTAAACTTCGTTGGTTGCAAGAAGTTCCTTGTGGGTGCCTTGCCCCACGACTTTACCTTGATCCAATACTAAGATCAGGTCTGCATCCATGATTGTTGAAATACGTTGGGCAACGATTAACTTAGTCATAGATTGCGTTTTTTCAGCTAGTTCTTGGCGCAAGATACGGTCTGTCTTGTAGTCCAAGGCTGAGAATGAATCATCAAAAATGAGAATCTCTGGCTTACGAGCCAAGGCACGCGCAATGGCCAAACGTTGTCTTTGTCCTCCTGAGAAGTTGGTCCCACCTTGGGCCACTTCGGAGTCTAGGCCTGCTTCCTTATCCTCTATAAAATTCTTAGATTGAGCCAATTCCAAAGCTTGCCACATGGCAGTCTCACTTAGTGGCGTTTCTGGACTCTTACCAAAGTCTAGATTCCCCTTGACATCTCCTGAGAATAGAACAGCTTTTTGTGGGATATAGCCGACTTTATTCCGCAAGTCTTCCAAGTCATAATCCTGCACATTGACGCCGTCTACTAGGATTTCCCCATCAGATACATCATAAAAACGAGGCAAGAGGTTCACAAGCGTAGATTTACCAGAACCAGTTGATCCGATAAAGGCAACTGTTTGACCAGCTTCTGCCTTGAAGCTAACATGTTCCACAACTGCTTCTGAGTTTTTAGAATAGCGGAAGGTGACATCACGGAATTCCACTTGACCTTTTACAGATGCTTCTGCAGTCTGTGGTTGACTAGGATTTTCAATAGAAGAATGCAAGTCTAGCACTTGATTGATACGTCCTGCAGAAACCAAGGTACGAGGAAGGACGATAAAAAGAGCACCCATGAGCAAGAAGCCCATCACGACCTGCATGGCATAAGACATGAAGACCACCATATCACTAAAGAGTGGTAGACGGTCTGTCAGGCTAGCATCATTGATGATATAGGCACCAATCCAATAAATGGCTAGACTCAAACCGCTCGAAATCGCCATCATAATAGGATTCATAATAGCCATCAAACGGTTGACAAAGAGATTGAGACGAGTCACCTCATCATTGGCCTCTTCAAATTTCTTATCTTGATAATCTTCAGCATTGTAAGCACGAACCACTCGTATCCCTGTCAAGCTTTCACGAGTGATACTATTGAGTTTATCTGTCAATTTCTGGATGACAGATTGTTTTGGAAAGGCTAGAGTCATGAGAACTGTTGTCATCAGAACATTGACGATAACAGCAACCACTACTGCCCAGAGCCAGTATTCAGATTTGCCAAGGATTTTTCCAATGGCCCAGATAGCCATAATAGGCCCTCGAGTGACCACTTGGAGTCCCATAGTAAAGAGCATTTGAATCTGCGTAATATCATTGGTCGTCCGAGTCAAAAGACTAGGAATAGAGAATCGTTTGATTTCTGTCTGAGAATAATCCAAGACACGATTAAAAATATCACTACGCAGATGAGCCGTGTAGGATGCTGCAACGCGAGCTGCAAAAAATCCAACTGTGACAGATGATAGGAAGGCCAAGAGTGACAAGCCCATCATCTTAATAGCTGGTGACCAAAGTGCATCCAACTGCGTCCCTGGTGTTCCAAGTAATGCAGTAATTTCTGAAATGTAAGTCGGTACTTCTAACTCTAGATAGACCGAGAAACAGGTAAAGAGTACAGTCAGGAGAATCATTCCCCACTCTTTTCCTGTGATACGCTTAGCGAGTTTCTTCATCTTCCCCTCCTATTTTTTCTACATTGGCTTGTAGTTGAGCCATGACTTCCTCAAAAATAGCTAGTTTTTCCTCAGATACTCCATCGAGTAAACTGCGGTCAATTCGATCAAAGAAAGACTTGACCTGCTTCATTTGAGAGCGAGATTTTTCAGTCAAATGAACAAATTTTGCCCGTTTATCACTTGGACTTGCCTCCAACTCCACCAAACCATTTTGCACCATGCGCTTCACTAAATTACTGGCAACTGACTTGGTGACATTGAGTTCTTGTTCAATATCCTTGATAAGCGTCAATTCTTGATCCTGCTCACGGCAGTCTAAAAAACGAAGGACCTGCCCTTGCGGTCCACCCATAAATTCAATACCACAACGCTTAGCTTCCTTTTGCACCATAAGGTGAACCTGATGACCAAAACGTTTAAAAGCTAACATCGGCTTATCCATGATTGCTCCTTTTTACACATAAATAGTTCTCACGAGAACCAATTGGTTTCCATGGGAACTATTTTATCATTTTCAAATAAGATGTCAAGAAAAAAGTTTCCTTGAGAACTATCTAAGCAGAAATTGACATAAGCTCTTATTTTATCTATAATAAACACTATCTCACAAAGATACGAATCCAGTTTACTAGAAATGAGAAATTCACACATGAAACAAAAAGAACAGAAACTCTTAGGAATCCTTGCCATCATCTTTGGAGCCCTGGCGCTTCTTGGTTCTTGGATACCTATCGTCAACATCCTATCATTTTTCCTTGCCATTGCCACTTTGATTTTAGGAGTTTTTGGTATTGCCATCAATATCAGAAACCGTAAAACATTGGCTATCATCGGAACAACCTTAGGTCTTATTTCCATTGTCCTTGTTTTAATAACTCAAGTTCTATCTACTAATATCTTTACTGATTTCGCCAGAACCTTTAGTCACCCCTATAGAAACATCACTTTTTCAACTAATACTGAGGAGTATGATGAACTTCCTGATAGTAGTACAGGTGAGGAAGATGATGAGGAAGATACTGAATTCTTCACTTGGAGCCAGGAACAGTTCGATGCCTTGGTAGAAGGGGACACTTCTAATAGCGGGAAGGGAGGCAGCAACTACAAAGATATTATCAGGAAACACGGAATCCCAGATTCAGAAACAGATTCAGTTATGGGAGACTATGAAATAAAAAGAATCACCTATCTCTCCATCAGTTCAGATCCTAAGACAGTTGTGCTCACGTTTGTTAAGCAGGAAAATGGCCAGTTTCTTCTAATCCGTAAATTTGCTGTCGGACTGGACCGAAAAGAACAATCTAATTCTGGAGTGAAAGTTTAACATAACTAAAAAGGTGCCGGGAATAACAATCGGTAGACCAAGTCTCGATTTCTAAATCCCAACACCAGGATATTTCCACAATCCATTGGATTATGGACAATTATAGATTGCTAATAACGTTTTGAGCAAAAGAAATCTTTGTCTCTTTCTTACCCCTTTTGTCATAACAAGATAAACAAACCCCTTGAAAATATTGAATGTTCAAAGGGGTTATTTTTATTCTTAGAATCCGTCTACGTTTGTGTAGATTTTTTGTACGTCTTCGTCGTCTTCAAGGACTCCGTAGAGTTTTTCAAATGTTTCCAAATCTTCACCTGACAACTCAACTTCTGATTGAGGAATCATTTCCAATTCAGTTACTTGGAATTCTTCAATACCAGATTCACGCAAAGCAACGATAGCCTTGTGAAGATCAGTTGGAGCTGTGTAAACAGTGATTGTTCCTTCTTCTGCTTCTACATCGTCTACATCGACATCTGCTTCAAGCAAGAGTTCAAAGATAGCATCAGCATCTTCACCTGCAAAGACGATAACACCTTTGTTGTCAAATAGGTAAGATACAGAACCTGAAGCTCCCATGTTCCCACCGTTTTTACCAAAGGCAGCACGCACGTTGGCAGCTGTACGGTTAACGTTTGAAGTCAAAGTATCAACGATCAACATAGAACCATTTGGTCCGAATCCTTCGTAACGTCCTTCTGTAAAGGTTTCGTCTGTGTTTCCTTTTGCTTTATCGATAGCTTTATCAATAACGTGTTTTGGCACTTGCGCTTGTTTGGCACGATCGATAACGAATTTCAAAGCAGTGTTTAGTTCTGGATCTGGCTCACCTTTTTTAGCTGCTACATAGATTTCTACACCAAATTTTGCATATACTTTAGAGTTAGCTCCATCTTTAGCCGTTTTCTTAGCTACGATATTGGCCCATTTACGTCCCATTAGGAATCTCCTTTTTTCACATTTTAATCTTTCTTATTATAACACAAGTCTATCCGATTTTCACTAGAGGAAACGGATTTTCTTTAGTAAATTAAGCTAGGATTTCCCGCCAGTAGCCAAGAGTTTTTTGCCTTCTTTGATCCATGGATGTTTGGAAAGTGAGAAGTAAAGTTGGGCAGTCATAACTAGCCAGAGAAGGGGCTCACATAGAATCACACCTGTATAACCTATCCAAGGAATAATCCAAGCGACGAAAATAATTTTCCCAAAAAACTCGATAAAGCTTGATACAAGTGGCAAGAATTTTTGACCGAGACCCTGCAAGCTATTTCTATAGATCAATAAAAGACTCAAAAACGGATAGAATACCGAACTGATGCGTAGGTACAAAGCCCCATTTTCAATCAAGTAACCGTCTGTCGAACTCGCTAGGAAAGAAACCAGGCTAGGACTTGCAAAAAATAGGAATACACAAGCAAAGCTTGCCCAAGCCATACTGATATAACTCCCTAGTCGAAGACCGTGGACAATGCGATCTGGACGTTTTGCACCAAAGTTTTGAGAGATAAAAGTCGTCATCGATGCTGAGATAGCCGTCATTGGCAATAAGGCAAAGGCCATGATTCGGCGTGCTGCTGTCTGAGCACTGATAATGACTGCTCCAAAACTATTGACAGAGGATTGCAAAATAACACTTCCGACAGAGACGATTGAACCCATCAAGCCCATGGCTAGCCCCTGCTCCAAAAGATCAATATAGAGGGCCTTATTCCATTTAAAATCCTTCAACCTAGGAAGGAGCTCTGGAACACTCTTTCGGATATAGAAATAACAAAGGATAGCTGACAAACCCTGGGATATAATGGTTGCAAGACCTGCAGACTGAACTCCCAACTGCAATTGTGTAATAAAATACAAATCCAGAATGACATTAACGATGGCTGAGAAAATAAGAAAACCAAGCGCAGCAAGGCTATCACCAACAGAGCGTAGCAAACCTGCAAAGAGATTATAAGCAAAGCTAACTCCCACACAGCTGACAATCATGGAGATGTATTCATAGGACTGAGGGAGAATTTCTGCAGGTGTTTCTAGGTACTGTAAGAGTGGATAAAGACCAAAAAAGCCCATCAACATGACAAGCACACTCAAGATAATCCCTAAAATCCAAGTTGCTGCGACAGCTTCCTTAATCTTTTCAAAATTACGAGCGCCATAAAGACGTGCAATAACAACACCCATCCCATTTCCAACACCGAGGGCAAAGCCGATAATCAAGTCAAAGATAGCCGTTGTTGCCCCAACAGCCGCCAAGGAGTCTGGCCCTAGAAAACGTCCAACAATCAAAATATCAGCCGTATTATAAAGTTGCTGAAAGATATTGGACAGTAAAATCGGTAATGCAAAACTAATCAGTGAAGGAAGAATGGGACCATGAATCAGGTCCACCGTTGATTTTTTATTCATAAAGCTTATTATATCAGCTTTCTAGTAGGGGAACAAGAGAGTTTGAATAAGAAAGCGTTGCCTATATACAGACAATCTGGTATAATCATGACAGAAAAGGAGGTTAGGTATGACCTTAACCAGCCAGTTAATTACAGATGTATTCCCAGATCTTGAAAAAGTTGACCAATTAAACAAGGAAGCCTTTCCTGAAGAAGAAAGGGTACCTTTGGAAGAATTTTTACGTTACCAAGATAGGGATGACGCTCACTTTTTCGCTTTTTATAACGAGGAAGAATTTGTTGGCTTCGCTTTTGCTATTGCCAATCAAAAAGCATTCTACATCAGCTTTTTTGCCATTATGCCCCATCTCCGCAGTCATGGCTACGGGAGAGAAATTATTGAAAAACTGATTGATTTTTACCAGCGCACCATGATTCTTGAAGTGGAGCGATTGGACGAAGACTGTGATAATCTTGAACAACGAAAATCTCGCATGGACTTCTACCTACAAAACGGCTTCAAAACAGCTAATGCTTTTTTGGAGTACGAAGGTCTTAGTTTTGAGATTCTATATCGCGGTGACCATTTTGATGAAGAAGCCTACCGTGATATCTTTCAAAAATTACAAGAAGAAAATTATTTTGACTTCCACATCGAGTACCGTCGCTTTAGTGAACACTAGTCTGGATGGCAACCTTGAGTCTCCATTAAAGATTTGTAATTTTCTCTGTAACCAATATACAATCACCTGTCGTAGGTGATTTTTTGTTATTTCAGAATAAATTAAGAAGAAAATTTGATAAAACTTTCCCCAGCACATCATAAATAAGGCTGAAACAATTTTGTCTCAGCCTTATCATGATTTATCTTATAAAGATGTCACAAAGTTTACGCCTCTGTTCCTGCTTCAGGCATAATAACCCATAGAATGATATAAGCAAGCACTCCTGAACCACCTAACAAAGTGAAGAGGATCCAAAGTGCACGAACCAGAGTAGGGTCAATATCAAAATAGTCGGCAAGACCTGCACAAACACCTGCAATTTTTTTATCTTGAACATTACGAACTAAACGTTTTTCCATAACAATCTCCTTATACTAATTTTTCTTTTAATTTATTTTATCATCAAATCAAATCTTTTTCAATAGTCTTTCTACTTTTTATCAGAAGATGCTAGTTTTAGCAAACTATATACTCTCATTGTTTCAGTTCTTTATACTCTTCGAAAATCAAATTCAAACCACGTCAGCGTCGCCTTGTCGTATGTATGGTTACTGACTTCGTCAGTTTCATCTACAACCTCAAAGCAGTGCTTTGAGCAACCTGCGGCTTGCTTCCTAGTTTGCTCTTTGATTTTCATTGAGTATTAGTCCACGATAACAGAAAAAGTGGGGATGCCTCCACCACTTTTACTTTTTAATCTTCAATTTCGATTTCAAGATCATCGCCAAGGTCAAGAGTCACTTCTTGATTGGCTACTTCTGATTCCACAGGTGCAACATTTTCATCGGCCACTGCATCATCTTCAATCAAGCCAAACTTGACACGAACTTGGTGGTCAATCTCGTCAAAGATTTCTGGATGATCTGCCAAGTATTTCTTAGCATTTTCAGAACCTTGACCGATCTTTTCGTCTTTATAAGAGTACCATGCTCCTGCTTTCTTGATGATGTCAAGATCACTTGCAATCTTCAAAAGCTCACCAGTTCTTGAAATCCCTTCACCATACATGATTTCAACAAAGGCTTCTTTAAATGGTGGAGCCACCTTGTTTTTAACAACCTTAATCTTGGTTTCCTTACCTACGCTCGTATCTTTTTGGTCACCAGTTCCCTTGATTTGTGTGCTTCCTCGAACATCCAAACGGACAGAAGCATAAAATTTAAGAGCACGTCCACCAGGAGTTGTTTCTGGATTACCAAACATAACCCCTACTTTTTCACGCAATTGGTTGATAAAGATAGCAATCGTTTTTGTCTTATTGATAGAAGCTCCGAGTTTACGCATAGCCTGGCTCATCATACGAGCTTGAAGACCAACGTGGCTATCTCCGATATCCCCATCGATTTCCGCACGAGGTACAAGGGCAGCAACTGAGTCGATAACAACAAGGTCAACCGCACCTGAGTCAATCAATTTCCCAGCAATTTCAAGACCTTGCTCACCTGAGTCTGGTTGTGACAAGAGCAATTCATCGATATTAACTCCAAGCGCTGCTGCATAAGCTGGATCAAGAGCGTGCTCTGCATCGATAAAGGCAGCAATTCCGCCTTCTTTTTGGGCTTGCGCTACCGCATGAAGGGCTACTGTTGTCTTACCTGATGACTCTGGTCCGTAGATTTCAATGATACGTCCCTTTGGATAACCACCTGATCCGAGTGCGATATCAAGAGCCAAAGAACCTGAACTCATCACTTGAACCTTTTGCTCTGCACGTTCACCCAAGCGCATGATTGACCCTTTACCAAAATCTTTTTCAATCAATTTAAGGGCATCGTTCAAGGCTTTTTCACGATCAGCACCGAATTTTTTGCCAATTTCGTCTAATTTTTTTGTTGGTTTTTTCGCCATTTTATTCTCCTGTATTCTAATAGTCCTTAGACCTTCTTCTATTATAACAAATCTCCAGCACTTAATAAAGCTTTGCGAACTAGGTTAAAGGCATGTAGGACTGCAATTTCTCGCACATCTGCACGACTTCTACCTGCGATATTAGCCTGGATAACTTCTGTACCCGAGGCTTGCGCCAAAGCGATAAAGACTGTACCTGCTGGATGACCTTCTAGGCTATCTGGTCCAGCCACTCCTGTCAAACTAATTCCAAAATCTGACTGGGTCTTGATTCGCGCCTGTTCAGCCATTTTTTCAGCAGTAAAAGCCGATACAACTCCATATTTTTCCAATTCAGCCTGTGGAATATCAAGCATTTTTGCTTTTTCTTCAAGGCTATAAGTCACAAAACCACCTTTAAAAATAGCAGATACACCTGAAAAATCTGCCAAAGTAGCTTGAAAAAGACCTGCAGTCAAGCTTTCTGCTGCAGTGATGGTTTTCTTTTGCTTTTTCAACTCTTCTACTACCAGGCTAGCCAAGCTGGTTTCTTCCCCATAGCCATAGCAAATTTCTCGAAGTGAAACACCCTCAAAGGTTTCTCTTTCAAGGATTTTTTGTTCTAAAATATCTAGAACACGATCCGCTTCTTCTTGACTCTTAGCCTTGGTCGATAAGCGAAGGGTCACTTCCCCAGTTTTAGCATAAGGTGCCAAGGTTGGATCCGTCTGCTGGTCAATCAAATCTGATAGAATGGTCACTAGCTGGCTCTCACCAATCCCAAAAAAACGTAGCACACGTGAATAGAGCATAGAGCCCGTTGTCAATCTCGGAAGCAACTCATTTAAGACCATAGGTTTCAATTCACTTGGAGGTCCTGGTAGAACGACGTAGGTTACCCCAGCCACCTCGATCAGGCCACCGACTGCCAGCCCTGTTTCGTTTGGTAATGGAGTTGAACCTTGAACGATTTGAGCCTGGCGTTCATTATTTGGAGTTCTAGCATAGTCTGGTCGGTGAGCAAAAAAGTCATCCAGCTTAGCCTGAGCCTGAGGATCAAAAGTCAAGTCACGTCCTAAAAATTGGGCTAAAGTTTGCTTGGTCAAATCATCTTCCGTTGGCCCCAAGCCACCTGTTAAAATAACTAGACTACTACGATTCTGAGCAATTTCTAACAAGGATAAGAGACGAGCCTCGTTATCTCCTACGGCCGTCTGAAAATAGACATCTACACCGATTTCAGCCAACTTTTCAGACAAGAATTGCGCATTGGTATTGACAATCTGACCTGTCAAAATCTCTGTTCCAACAGCTATAATTTCTGCTTTCATTTTTTCCTCCTACTTACCTATTCGGATTTCTTTGAAAAAATCGCAGGATAATTCCTACGATTTGATGAATAGTTTCCTATTATTCTAATTCTTCTACTGCAACACTAGTAGATTGAGGCAACTGACCCTGACCATAAAGATTCTCATACAAGACTACATTAGTCTCCAAATTCGTAACCTCTGGTTGCCCGAGCGAACGGCGTAAAAGATTTTGCATCTCTAACATATGCTCAGATGTCACGATTTGGTAAGATGTCCCTTGAAGCATTGCATCTTCTCCACGCAATTGTTGAGACTCAATATTTTTAAATGAATCTTGATAACCCATCAACTGAGGAATCGTTGTCGTTGTAATTTCGATATTTGTCTGCATATTATCGCTAAGAGCCTTCAGAATCTCTTGATAGTGACTCACACTATTCAAACTAAGAATCTTCTCGACAACTTTTTGAATCACTTCACGCTGACGTTTTTGACGACCATAGTCTCCTTCTGGATCCTGATAACGCATACGTGAATAAACAAGGGCTTCTTCACCATTTAGCTTCTGTTCGCCAACACCGATAGAAATCGTATTAAATGGTTCCTGATCTTGGATAGAGATTGGGAAACCTAGAGTGTTGTTCACTGTAATACCACCCACAGCATCAACCATTCTTTGAAGTCCATGCATATTGACCATCACATAGCGGTCGATATGGATATTCATCATTTTTTGAATCGTTGAAATAGACAACTCTGCTCCACCATTGGCATAGGCGGCATTGAGTTTAGCCTCTATTACACTACCATCTGGCTGCTGGATTTGTGTGAGAATATCACGCTCCAAACTCATCATGACTGTCTTCTTGGTTTTAGGATTCACCGTCACCAAGATCATTGAATCACTATTACCAGCCCATGGATCTGTACGTTCAACATTCCCTGTGTCCACGCCCATAAGCAAAATCGTCAGAGGTTCGGTCGCTTCAATGACCTTGGTTTCTTCACCGATTTTTTTATAGGTTTTAGCCAAAGTCTGTGTACTCTGTTGGTAGATCGTATAGGCATAAGCTCCCACACCAAGTACTGTCACAAGAACAAAGCCTAAAAACATTCCGATTATCTTTTTTGCCATACTTTTATTCATCTATCAGTTGACCCATCAGGTAAACATCTAGAAACTCTCCTCCTTCTATACAAGCGCCACGTTCCTGTAATCCTTCTATGATAAAGCCCATTTTTTCATACAGATGCACCGCAGCAAGATTTCTTTTTTGAACTGTCAATTGTAGACGTCGAATACTATCACTTGATTTGGCCCATTCAATAGCTTCTTCCATCAGGACACTACCGAGACCATTTCCCCAGTAAGCTTTTTTTATTCCTAAAAAGACATCTCCAATATGACGGACTCGTGGACGTTGATCAGCTGTTATATTGATGATTCCTACTAACTCATCATTCAAAAAAGCGAGTAGGGTAATTTGATTATCCGACTGGGCCTGCTTGTCCAAAAAATGTTGCATCTCAGACTCAGTCATTGCAATTCCATTTTCATCCAGACTGGTAAAATTAGACTCTTGACCAATCTGATCCAAGAGAGCAATGACTTCTGAAGCATCCTGGGTTTCCGCTTCACGGATTAAAAGATCATACTCCATCCGTCAATCCTTTCAAAAGTTCTGTCGCTCTTTGGCCATGAGCATGAAAGACGATTTCTCGGCCCTCATCTTTTTTAAGGATTTCTAACTCCAGATAATCTGATGGAAGATTTTCCCCCAATAGATGTCCCCACTCAATAACCGTTACACCTGAACCAAAAAGAAATTCATCCAAGTCGATAGAATCTGCATCCCCTTCGATGCGATAAACATCTAAGTGATACAAGGGTAGACGTCCTTCATATTCTCTAACAATGGTATAAGTAGGACTCTTAATCATTTGATGAATGCCTAATCCCTTAGCCAGACCCTTTGTTAGCGTTGTTTTCCCAGCACCTAATTCACCAGTCAAAATCAACACATCATTTTGTTCTAACAAGTGCCCTAGCTTTTCCCCAAGTGCAACCAACTCATCTTCATTTTTTGTGTACATGTAATTATTATACCAAAAAGTTTTATTTTGTGATATTTCCATCAACAAAAAAAGGGGGAGACTCCCCTCTTTTTTAGTTTTTGTCATTAGTTAAGAGCCATACTGATGTAGTTCAAGATAAACAAGGCATCCAAAATCCAAATCATGACATGCACATCTTTCACTTGACCTTTGACAACCTTCGTCAAAGTATAAGTTAAGAAACCAACGGCAATCCCTTGTGTGATTGAGTAGCTGAATCCCATAAAGATAGATGTGAAGAAAGCTGGAACAGCTTCAGCCATATCATCCCAAGGAATGTTTTTCAAGTTAGAGAGCATCATAATTCCGACGATAATCAAAATTGGTGCTGTCGCAGCTGAAGGTACAATAGCTAGAAGTGGGCTAAAGAAGCTTGATAAGGCAAAACAGATCGCAACTACTAAAGCTGTCAAACCTGTACGTCCACCAGCACCAATACCTGCTGCTGATTCGATATAAGTCGTAACGTTTGAAGTACCTGCAATGGCACCAACTGAAGTTGCCACCAAGTCAGAGTAAAGAGCTTTATCCAATTTAGCTGACTCATGGTTTTCACCACTTGTTGCAATGATACCAACTTTTTCACCAGTACCGATAAGAGTACCGATAGTATCAAAAATATCTGTCAATGAGAAAGCAAGAATGGCCATCAAGGTTTCTGGCAAACGAGAAGTGTTTGAAATCAGAGATCCCAATCCTTCTGAACCAAGAGCAGCACCAAACAAAGTTCCTAGGTCGTTAACTGCTGATGAAAGATTGTTGCTTGCAAAGTCAATGCTAGACAAATCAACAAGACCAACAGCAATCGCAAGAACTGTCGTTGTCAAAATAGAAAGGATGATACCGCCTTTGATTCCCTTAACAACGAAGAAGATAGTAATGGCAAGACCTGCAAGAGCTACCAAGACAGCTGGAGTGTTGAAGTCTACCAATCCTGGAACAGCTGCTGAGTTTGCAGTAAGTGCTGCTTGAGCCTTATCTGCTCCTTCACCTGCTACTGTATAAGTACCCGGGTCAATCGAGAATTTCAAGAGACCAGCATTCTTAATTCCAACATAAGCAAGGAAAACCCCAATACCAGCTGAAATCGCTGAACGAAGTGTTGTAGGAATAGACTCAATAATCATTTTACGAACATTGGTCAATGTAATAATCAATGAAATAATCCCGCAGATGAAGACCATCCCAAGAGCTTCTTGCCATTTATAACCCATCCCAAATACAACGGTAAATGTGAAGAAGGCATTGAGTCCCATACCTGGAGCTTGCGCATATGGTAAGTTAGCATAGAAGGCCATCATCAAAGTCCCCACAACAGAACCAATGATTGTAGCCAAGAAGACACCTTGAACAGGCATTCCTGTTTGTGAAAGCATTTGAGGATTTACAAAGAGAATATAACTCATTGCAAAGAAAGTTGTTAAACCAGCAAGCACCTCTGTACGGACATCTGTCCCGTGCTCTTTTAGTTTAAATAGTTTGTCCATTTTTAATCTCCTTTGTCATTTTACGAACAATACTACCATTATATCACCAATCATTCATCTTTTCAAGATGTTTTTTCTAATTTTAAAAATTCTTATGAGATATTATTCTCCCTATTTTCGCTTATTATCAGCTTTTCTAGTCACTTTCTGATATAATAGAAAACATCTTATCTGAAACTAGATTCGGGAGGATTTTATGACTAAAAAAATGATTGCCGTCGATTTGGACGGAACCTTGCTCAACTCTGAAAGCAAACTTTCTGATTTTACTATTGAAACGATTAAGAAAATCTCTAAAAAAGGCCACCAAGTTGTTATCGCAACTGGTCGCCCTTATCGTATGGCTAAAGATTTTTATGATCAGCTTGAACTTGAAACGCCTATGATTAACTTCAATGGTTCGCTCACTCACCTGCCTGGTAAGGTTTGGGAGCATGAAAAATGCCTGACTGTTGATAAAAAATATCTCTTAGATATGGTTCAACGAAAAGAGAAAATCGAGGCAGACTTTATCGCTGGTGAATACCGTAAAAAGTTTTACATTACGGCTCCAGACAAAGAGATTGCCGACCCTAGGTTGTTTGGTGTTGAAAACTTCAGACCTGAAAATCAATTTAATTCCGAACTTGTCACCAAGAATCCTAACTGCATTTTATTGCAGACTCGTGCAAGTGACAAATATGCACTAGCTGAAGAGATGAACAGCTTCTACAAGCACCAACTCAATATTAACACTTGGGGTGGCCCTTTGAACATTCTCGAATGTACTCCCAAAGGAGTTCACAAGGCCTTTGCCCTTGAATATCTTCTCAATGTCATGAATATAGACAAACAGAATTTGATTGCCTTTGGTGACGAACACAATGACCAAGAAATGCTTTCTTTTGCAAGTAAAGGCTATGCCATGAAAAATGCTAATCCTGCTCTGTTACCTTTCGCAGACGAGCAATTACCATTGACCAATGAAGAAGATGGCGTCGCTCACTTTTTACAGGAACGATTTCTTTAATTTCACTCATTCTATACTTTTGGGGTAGGCATTAGCTACCTTAAGAGTATGGAATTTTTTTGAGCTCAAAGTCAATAAAAAAAGGATTTGAATCCGTCTTTTACAGATCCAAATCCCAACAAATGATGTCTATTTCTTTAAAACGATACGATCTGAAGCCTCACGGTCCATGTCATCGATAATAATCTGGTTCTCTTCTGCCACATAAATCTTGATATCGTCTCCAATAAAGACTCTCTGATTTTCTGGTTCAAAGGTCACCTTCTTCACCTCTTGATCTCCGTTCGCTTCAACTTCTGTCCACGTTCCGGTATTTCCAGTGACTACAAGAGTAATGCTATCACCCTCGTCTTGTCCCTTGTAGGTCCCATCTATATTAGTAGTTGTGTCAGTCTTTGCACTAGTAGTAGAACTAGAAGTACTGGTTTCTGATACTTGACTAGTGCTCACTTCAGAGCTAGGACTTGCTTGGGATGACGGCGCCGACTTCGTTGTTGGCGAACAAGCAACTAAGAGACTAAGACTTGCCACAGTAGCAAGAGAAAGTGTAAATTTTTTTAGTGACATAATGTCTCCTTTCTTTCAGGAGCTAAAGGCAGAAAAACTGCAGAACTATTCTACTTATACTATATCAAATAAAGGAAACAAGGTCAATCAAGCAACTATGTTTTTATAAGGTAGGCACGAACTTCAGATATAAAATAGAGGGAACCTGTAACAAACAGTAAGTCTTTCTCACCTGCAGACTTTTCAAAATCATCTATAAAGTCTCGATAGGAAGCAACTCTATGATAGTCGCTCAAATCTTTCTCCTCCAAAGATCCCTGATAGTCAAAGCTCGTCACATAGAGAGATGTATCAGGTAAATGATCTGTCAGATAACCAAGCATGCCACTGTAATCTTTACGCTTTAAAGCTCCAAAAAGGATTTGAGGTTGATATCCTTGCTGAATTTTTTCCTGGATAAATTCAACTAACCGCTCCAAGGCTGGTAGATTGTGGGCACCATCTAGATAAATGTGCTCCGTAACAGCTTCTAGCCTCCCAGCCCAGCTGGTTGTTTTCATAGCAAACCGGACAGCTTTCTCATTGACCTTTTCACCTCTCTCTGTCATAAACAACAGAAATGCTTGCAAAGCAAGGGCGGCATTTTCCTCTTGATAAGCTCCTTCCAAACCTAGTTTTAGTCGGGACAAGTTCGCAATAGAAGAAGAAAAATGACCATTCTTGAAAGAAAAATCTCGGTCAGCTTGGTAGAGAGTTACATCTAAATCTTCTGCTATCTTTTGACAAACGAGCTGGGCTTCAGGAGCTAAGTTTGCAATCACTGCTACTCTTTCTGGCTTAAAAATTCCTGCTTTCTGTTCAGCGATTTCTTCCAGACTATTTCCCAAGGTCTCCTGGTGATCTAGGCCGATTGATGTAATAACTGCAATCTCTCCAGTCACCACATTAGTGGTATCAAGAAGGCCACCAATCCCAACTTCTAATAGAACTAGATCAACCCCTTGTTCTTTAAAATAAAGTAAAGCAATCACTGTTAACAATTCAAAAAAAGACAATTGATCATGTGTCTCTAGAAGTCTTTGCTCCATTTCCTTAACTTGATTTGCCAAACGGATAAAGTCTGCGTCCGATATGGGTTGACCATTGATACAAATCCGATCATGGATGCTAACAATGTGGGGTGAAGTAAAGGTCCCCACCTTCTTACCATGAGAAACAAAGAGTTCTCTCATAAAGGCAATGGTTGACCCCTTGCCATTAGTTCCTGTAACATGGATAATAGGATAGGCTTGCTCAGGGTTTTCCAGCAAGTCTACCGCTCTCTGCATACGCCCCAAACCTGATCTAAAGTTTAAACCGATTCGACTATGAAGCCATTTTTCTACTTCAAACACGCTTAATCTCCTTAATCCTTAATCATGACC
>NZ_KV794255.1 GCF_001808705.1 Streptococcus sp. HMSC074B11
AATTCAAAGCGAACCACTAGGTTTCATTGATCCGTTTTCTGACCTTGGTGAATTCGATTCTCTTCAGCTGAAATTTAAACAACCCGTAAAGGACTTAGTGAATCGATATTCAGGACAACCATATAGCTTAGCCTGGCAACATAAAATTATAGAAATGCGGAAGTTGTTTATTGCTTATCAGATAGCATTAAATGAAGAAGATAAGCAGATAAACTTTCAGCGAAGAACAAGAAGCGAAGAGTCCAAAGAACATGCTGATGCTATTGTAACAACCTATTTGAGTCTGGGATTTAGTTTTAAAGAGATTGAGAAGCGTGTTTCTTTATCTTACAAGCAACTTCGTCGAGGATGGAGAAGAAGTGATCACATAATGACAAATAGTCCTGAAATTTATAGCAAAAGGGACTTATCCGAAGGTTACTGTTTACCGAGTAAAAAGCTACCTAAAAGTATGAGAATAAATGAGAGATAGAAAATGGAAATGGGTATTTGTAGACGATGTTCTTGCAACTGGGTTACACCTTGCATCAATGAAAAGTATGGTCCTTGTTGGTGGGTAGATAAAAACAGAACGCTGTGTAGCCACTGTTTTTATGGATTTAATGATGAATCTTGTCAGACAAAAGTTTATTACAGACCAGGGCATGATTGGCTTGAGAGATTGGGAATTTGCTTGGGAAATTCTGACAAATTCAAAAAGTCATTGGGTATATGATATGGAACATGATGTGTTGTGTGTGGTTGGTTTAGGAGATCATATTGGAGCCGTTAGATTTATTGTAAAGAACTTTTATGGACTTAATCGTATTTATTGTGAGGAGATTCCTAAATGGCAAGAAATTATTGGGAATAATATGATTTTTTATAATGCAAAGGTTAATGATTCAAAACATTACGCTAGTTCTTTACCTAGAAAGTATAAACATGTGGATTGATATGGATAATAAAATTATTGAGAAGATACAAAATCTTTTAGAATTAGCTTACGATGCACCAAACGATGAAGAGGGGCAGACTGCCCTTCTGATGGCTCAAAGACTTATGGTGAAGCATAATCTTTCTATGAATGATTTAACGAATAGTAAAACTCAAAAAGATATTGGTGAAACAATAGGAACATGGGAATATAGACTTCCATGGTGGCAAGAAAAGTTGGCAGGTATTTTAGGTGAAAATTTTAGATGTAAAACGATAAGAAGACGACTTCCTGAAGATGGCATCACACAGATAATTTTCTTTGGATATCAATCTGATGCTGAATTTTGTAGTAAGGTTTACGAAGGTGCGCTCTTATACCTTAAATATCGACTGAAACGACTTTTCCCTACAGTCTCAAGAGCAAGATGGAAAGACTATAAGAAATCGTACTTACTAGGTTTCTTAAACGGAATAGATCAACGTTTTCAGGACCAGGCTCAATCATCAGAAGAATTTGGTTTAATGGTAAAAATCCCAGCAGAAGTTTTGGAAGAACAACGACTACGTATGGGGAAATTAGAGAGTAGAAGCCTAAAAATCGAAATTGAAGTTGATTCTGAGGCGTATATTGCTGGTTTTGAACACGCAAAAGAGACTAGGTTGTTATCAGAAGAATTATTGAATAAATGAGAATGAACATAGGAGGAAGTAAAATGACAAAAGTTACATATCCACGCTTTGTGGACGTTGAGCGAAATGGTGTTTCTCAGAAGGTGTTTGAAACATCTAATGGAAATGAGGAGTGGTGTTCTCCTACTGGACGTGAGTTACAAGAAAGTCCGGATGTTATGGATCACTGGCTCGAATACGAGGACAGTGAAGGAGAACTTCACTACGGTAGATAGTTTCTACCACCATTTTATTTGTTAGTTTATTTATTTTAGGAAGCCCAATACGGGCAGGAGGAAGTTATATGCTTAATAATTTTAGAACAGCGAGTGCTTATGCAAGCGCTCGTAGACAACAGAAGACTGCTCAAAGAAAAGTCTTCTGGGATAGTTTTGGGGAAATCACTCCTAGTGAGTGGGCAAACGCCAAGTTATCTGGAGAGGTTGAAATTGGGGTTTCAAACGATAGCATCAAGGGTAGAGAAAACCTTCCTAGATTGGATTACAAGCTAGGTTGGTTGCCAAACGGACATCGTTACCGTTTAGGTGCTAAAAAGAAACCAGTATCAAAGATTATGTCTTTCCAACCACGGAAAGACGATGACGATCTTCTGAGCGCAGAAGAGTTCGAGCAGCTGTTAAGTACACTTTAAATTGATTGGTGAGAAAGAGTTCTTTGTACATCTAACTGATTTAGGATGGGTGTTGAGTATCTTTTTAATTATTGTAGGAGGGGGAATGATGTACCTCTCGTATATCGAGTTGGCACCATATTTTATAAGTGTATTTGACTTCAAACTATAACTAGTGAAGGGATATGAGAGTCCTAAAAACCATGAAAAAGATTGATTTATTAAAATGCTTATCCATCATCACAAAAGACGGATTAAGAACACAAAAA
>NZ_KV794256.1 GCF_001808705.1 Streptococcus sp. HMSC074B11
CTACCTTAGTTTTCTCTGCATCAGTCAAGTCGCTTGGATCTGTAACTGGTGTTACTGCTGGGTCGTTAAGTTCCTTATCAGCTGATTTCTTAACAGTTTTTTCTGCTGGAATAACTGCTGTAGTTCCACCTGGGTAAGTGACTGTTGTTGTACCATCTTCACCAACTTTAACATCTGTTACGGTTGGGTTAGCTTTCTTAACTTCTTCAGCT
>NZ_KV794258.1 GCF_001808705.1 Streptococcus sp. HMSC074B11
AGTTAGCCTTCAAGATCGTGTAACTGACGTAGCAGAATCAACAGGCGAGTTTGCGTCAGAACAATTTTCTAGAGTGAAAGCTGGAATCGGTTCAGGTGTTGAAAAACTTGGCGAAGGCGCTGAATTCGTTCAAGAAAAAGTTGGCGAAGGTGTTGAAACTGTTAAAGATGCTGCAGCCAAAGCAGAACCACGTGTTCACTAATTACTAATTTAGAAAAAAATAAAAGGA
>NZ_KV794259.1 GCF_001808705.1 Streptococcus sp. HMSC074B11
ACGATGAAAAGATTGCTGATGCAGGTTCTGTAGAATATGCGAAAGTAAAACCTCGTAAAGTTATCGAAGCTATGAAAGTATTCTCTGATCCACGTTTCAACATCGATGTCTTGAAAGTAGAAGTTCCAGTAAACGTGAAATATGTTGAAGGATTTGGTGATGGAGAAGTCGTTTACAGCCGTGAAGAAGCAGCAGCATTCTTCAAAGCTCAAGACGAAGCTACTAACTTGCCATACATCTACTTGAGTGCTGGTGTATCAGCTAAATTATTCCAAGAAACATTGCAATTTGCTCATGATTCAGGTGCTCGTTTCAACGGTGTACTTTGTGGTCGTGCTACTTGGGCGGGTTCAGTTGAACCTTATATCAAAGATGGTGAAGCAGCAGCTCGCGAATGGCTTCGTACAACTGGATTTGAAAACATTGATGAACTCAATAAAGTACTTCAAACAACAGCAACTTCATGGACCGAACGTGTCTAAATTTCCCCTCCCTTTTTATGTCCTAAAACCTAGCTAAAAAACTTTTAAAAAAAGTTGTATGTAAAGGTTTACAAAAAATCATTCTTGTGATATACTAAAGTCACAAGTTAATACAAAGTGAGTGTTACTAAGTAATATTAGGCATGATCACAGATGACTCAGAACTTTATTATCTGGGTTCATTTGTGGTCATTTTTTATGCTCACAAAACTTAAATAATAGGGCAAGGAGGTTGCCATGTATCGGATATTAAATCCAATGAATAACAATGTTTCTCTCGTGCGGAATAGCAAGGGAGAGGAGTTGATCGTAATTGGTAAGGGTATTTCGTTCGGTAAGAAGAAGGGAGATTTGATTTCTGAGGATCAGGTTGAAAAAGTTTTTCGGATGAAAACAGAAGAGTCGCGAGAAAACTTTATGGCTCTTCTCAAGGATGTACCGCTTGATTTTATTACGGTCACTTATGAGATTATTGATAATCTTTCTAAAAAATATCAATATCCTGTCCAAGAGTATCTATACGTCACTCTGACAGACCATATCTATTGTTCTTATCAGGCTATTAGCCAAGGACGCTATAAGGATAGTAACTTGCCTAACATTTCTGCCAAATATCCTATCGCTTTTCAAATTGCACAAGAAGCTTTTGAAATTTATCGTCAAAAACTGACAGAAAATTTTCCTGAGGACGAGATCATTCGTATCGCTTATCACTTCATCAATGCAGAAGGTGAAAATGAAGTTGAAGTTGTTGAGTCGATTGATAAGAGAAAGGAAATTTTAAAGAGAGTTGAAAGCGTTTTGAAGAGTTATAAAATCCAGCGAACACCTGAAAATAATAATTTCTACGACCGCTTTATGATTCATCTAAATTATTTCTTGGATTATCTGGATCGTAGTCGCGATGATAATCAATCCTTGCTCGATATGGAAGAACATATAAAGAATACCTATCCAGAAGCATTCGAGATTGGTAGCAAAATTTATGAGGTCATTGCTCAGGAAACTGGTCTTGACCTCTACAAGAGTGAACGAGTTTATCTTGTTCTACACATCCAACGTTTATTGTCATAACGCTTTACTAAAAAATATATAAGGAGAATTCTATCATGAATAGAGAAGAAGTAACATTGTTAGGTTTTGAAATCGTTGCCTATGCAGGTGATGCTCGTTCAAAATTATTAGAAGCTTTGAAGGCTGCTGAAGCTAGCGATTTTGCTAAAGCAGAAGCTCTTGTTGAAGAAGCAGCAGGTTGCATTGCGGAAGCTCACAAAGCGCAAACATCTATGCTTGCTCAAGAAGCTGCAGGGGAAGAAATTCCATACAGCATCACAATGATGCACGGACAAGATCACCTGATGACAACAATCTTGCTAAAAGATTTGGTGCATCATTTAATTGAACTTTATAAAAGAGGAGCTAAATAATGAATAAGTTAATTGCCTATATCGAGAAAGGGAAGCCTTTCTTTGAAAAACTATCTCGAAATATCTATCTTCGTGCTATTCGTGATGGATTTATCGCAGGAATGCCAGTCATTCTCTTCTCAAGTATTTTTATCTTGATTGCTTTTGTTCCAAACTCTTGGGGCTTTAAATGGTCTGATGAAGTAGTAGCACTTTTGATGAAACCTTACAGCTACTCTATGGGGATTCTAGCAGTCTTGGTAGCTGGAACCACTGCTAAATCTTTAACAGACTCCGTCAATCGTAGTATGGAGAAAACCAACCAAATCAACTATATGTCAACGCTATTGGCGGCTATTGTTGGTTTGCTGATGTTAGCAGCTGACCCAATCGAGGGTGGCTTTGCAACTGGTTTCCTTGGAACAAAAGGGTTGCTTTCAGCCTTCCTGGCAGCTTTTGTAACTGTAGCTATCTATAAGGTTTGTGTGAAGAACAACGTTACTATTCGCATGCCTGACGAAGTTCCACCGAATATCTCACAAGTCTTTAAAGACGTTATTCCGTTTACGCTTTCAGTTGTTTCTCTTTATGCTCTTGACTTGCTCGCTCGTCAATTTGTTGGTGCAAGCGTTGCAGAATCAATCGGTAAGTTCTTTGCCCCTCTTTTCTCAGCAGCAGACGGTTATCTTGGTATTACTATTATCTTTGGTGCTTTTGCCTTCTTCTGGTTTGTCGGTATTCACGGCCCATCTATCGTTGAACCTGCCATTGCAGCGATTACTTATGCAAATGCCGAAGTCAACTTGAACCTTCTTCAACAAGGTATGCACGCTGATAAGATCCTTACATCTGGTACACAAATGTTTATCGTCACTATGGGTGGTACAGGAGCAACTCTTGTAGTTCCATTCATGTTTATGTGGTTGTGTAAGTCTAAGCGTAATCGTGCAATCGGACGTGCTTCAGTAGTTCCTACATTCTTCGGTGTAAATGAACCAATCTTGTTTGGTGCACCACTTGTTTTGAACCCAATCTTCTTTATTCCATTTATCTTCGCACCTATTGCAAACGTATGGATCTTTAAGTTCTTTATCGAAACTCTCGGCATGAACTCATTTACTGCCAACCTTCCATGGACTACACCTGGGCCTCTAGGTATTGTTCTTGGTACAAACTTCCAGTTCTTGTCATTTGCTCTTGCAGCATTGTTAATCGTAGTGGATATTGCAATCTACTATCCATTCCTTAAAGTTTATGACGAACAAATTCTTGAAGAAGAACGTTCTGGTAAAGCCAACGATGAATTAAAAGAAAAAGTAGCCGCAAACTTCAATACTGCTAAAGCTGATGCTATCCTTGAAAAAGCTGGAGTAGAATCAGCACAAAATACAATTACAGAAGAAACCAACGTACTCGTTCTTTGTGCGGGTGGAGGAACAAGTGGTCTTCTTACCAACGCCTTGAACAAAGCAGCAGCTGAGTACAAGGTGCCAGTTAAAGCTGCAGCTGGTGGCTATGGTGCTCACCGTGAAATGTTGCCAGAATTTGACCTTGTTATTCTTGCTCCTCAAGTAGCTTCAAACTATGAGGACATGAAGGCTGAAACAGATAAACTTGGAATCAAATTGGCTAAGACTGAAGGAGCTCAATACATCAAGTTGACTCGTGATGGTAAAGGTGCTCTTGCATTTGTTCAAGCGCAATTCGATTGATGATAGGAGACTGTTTTACAGTCCCTATCATCACGGAAATCGCTATGGCGAATTTCCTAATCGCCTTGTTAATTCGTCGGTAAAAAAATATCGTTTTTACCTCCTCATGTCACAATTCGACTGACCTTGGGGACTGTAAAAGACTCTCCTGATTATATATTTGTTTTCCCCCTTTATGTCACTATTTGGTGACTTTGTACAAGAAGTGAGACGGAGATGGATAGCTCACTAGCTCCTCTCCGCTCGCTTTTCATTTTATCCAATCAAGAAATAGGTGAAAAAATGACAAAAACACTTCCAAAAGATTTTATTTTCGGTGGCGCAACAGCGGCTTATCAAGCAGAAGGAGCTACGCATACAGATGGTAAAGGCCCTGTTGCCTGGGACAAATACCTAGCAGATAACTATTGGTACACAGCTGAACCAGCGAGTGATTTCTACCATAAATATCCAGTGGACTTAAAGTTGGCTGAGGAATATGGGGTAAACGGTATCCGTATTTCTATTGCTTGGTCACGTATTTTTCCAACTGGTTATGGTGAAGTAAATCCAAAAGGGGTAGAATTCTATCATAAGTTATTTGCTGAATGTCATAAACGTCATGTAGAACCGTTCGTTACTCTTCATCACTTTGATACACCTGAAGCTCTTCACTCAAATGGAGACTTCTTAAATCGTGAAAACATCGAACACTTTGTAGATTATGCTGCATTCTGTTTTGAAGAATTCCCAGAAGTCAACTACTGGACAACCTTTAATGAAATTGGTCCAATCGGTGACGGTCAATACTTGGTCGGTAAATTCCCACCAGGTATTCAATACGACCTTGCGAAAGTATTCCAATCTCACCACAATATGATGGTGTCTCATGCTCGTGCTGTGAAATTGTACAAAGACAAAGGCTATAAAGGTGAAATCGGGGTTGTTCACGCCCTTCCAACTAAGTATCCATTGGATCCTAAAAATCCTGCAGACGTTCGTGCTGCTGAGTTGGAAGATATCATCCACAACAAATTTATCTTGGATGCTACCTACCTTGGACACTATTCAGATGCAACAATGGAAGGTGTAAACCACATCTTATCAGTAAATGGTGGTGAGTTGGATCTTCGAGACGAAGACTTTGCAGCACTTGAAGCAGCTAAAGATTTGAACGACTTCCTCGGAATTAACTACTATATGAGCGATTGGATGGAAGCCTTTGATGGTGAAACTGAGATCATCCACAACGGTAAAGGTGAAAAAGGAAGCTCTAAATACCAGATCAAGGGTATTGGTCGTCGTGTAGCTCCTGACTATGTGCCTCGTACTGACTGGGACTGGATCATCTACCCTCAAGGTTTGTATGATCAAATCATGCGTGTTAAGAAAGATTATCCAAACTACAAGAAGATCTACATCACTGAAAACGGACTTGGATACAAAGATGAATTTGTGGACAACACTGTTTACGATGATGGCCGTATTGATTATGTGAAACAACACTTGGAAGTATTGTCTGATGCGATTGCAGAAGGTGCAAACGTCAAAGGATACTTCATCTGGTCATTGATGGACGTCTTCTCATGGTCTAATGGTTATGAAAAACGTTACGGACTTTTCTATGTTGATTTCGATACACAAGAACGTTATCCAAAAAAATCAGCTCACTGGTATAAAAAATTAGCTGAGACGCAGATTATTGAATAAGCTAATCAAAGAATAAAAAGAGCTTACCGTTACTAATATACATAATATGGGATTTAGTTTTGCATAGAGCATGACTAAATCCTTTTTATCTAGATTTTACCTGAAAGTCAAAAAAATTCTTGACAGATCAATGAGATAGGGGTAAAATCTTAACTAGTTAAATAACTGGTTAAGTATATAGAGAACTAACTCAATTACTCAAATCTTGTTTGATAAATAGAAAATAGAAGGAGGAGTTTTAAAAGTGAGTAATTTTTCTAAATATATATTTAACCAGTTAAGTAAGTTCTTTAGGAAAAAGTGTAGTACTTCTTTAACGAATAAATGAAATAGAAAGTGTATTAAGATGAAAATCAATAAAAAATATGTTCTTGGTTCAGTAGCTCTTTTGGCTTTAAGCCTTTCAAGTTATGAATTGGGGCGTTACCAAGCAGTACAGACTAGCAAAGAGTCTAATCGTGTGTCTTATATAGAAGGAAATCAGGCTAGTGCTAAGACTGAAAATCTGACACCAGATGAGGTTAGTCAGCGAGAGGCGATCAATGCTGAACAAATTGTTGTTAAAATTACCGATCAAGGTTACGTGACTTCACATGGGGACCATTATCATTACTTTAATGGCAAGGTTCCTTATGATGCTATTATTAGCGAGGAACTCTTGATGAAAGATCCGAATTATCAGTTGAAGGATTCAGACATTGTCAATGAAATCAAGGGTGGCTATGTGATTAAGGTAGACGGGAAATACTATGTTTACCTTAAGGATGCGTCTCATGCGGACAATATTCGTACAAAAGAAGAGATTAAACGTCAGAAGCAGGAACATAGTAGTAATCACGGGGGTGGTTCTAACGATCAAGCAGTAGTTGCAGCCAGAGCTCAAGGCCGTTATACAACGGATGATGGTTATATCTTTAATGCCTCTGATATCATTGAGGACACGGGTGATGCTTATATTGTTCCTCATGGCGATCACTTCCACTATATTCCGAAGAGTGATTTGTCTGCCAGTGAATTAGCTGCTGCTCAAGCCTTCTTATCTGGTAAAGGTAGTCAATTAAGTACCGTGGAATATCGTTCAAGCAGAGGAGAAACAAGATCTAGTGTGAGAACGAGTCCATCTGAGACACCTCAGAATCCTGCAACAGATTCTGAAAATCAAAATGAGGATTTAGCTAGTCTCCTTCAAGAATTGTACGCCTTGCCACTTAGCCAACGTCATGTGGAGTCTGATGGATTGGTATTTGACCCAGCACAGATTACAAAACGTACTGCCAATGGTGTGGCAGTTCCTCATGGAGATCATTTCCATTTCATTCCTTATTCGCAAATGTCTGCTTTGGAAGAAAAATTGGCTCGAAATCTGCCAATTGGAGGTCAGCCAATTCAAAGTCATGCTGATAATCCGAAACCAAGCAGTTCTGAGAAACCAAGTTCAACCATTAAACCAAACTTTAATCTCAATACGCCGGCACCGAATCGAGGAACTGGAGGAGCCTATACAACGGATGATGGGTATGTCTTTAGTCCGACAGATGTGATTGAAGATACAGGTGACGCTTTTGTTGTACCGCATGGCAATCATTTCCACTATATACCTAAGAGTGATTTGTCAGCAGGAGAATTAGCTGCAGCCCAAGCTTATTGGAATGGTAAACAGGGTTCTCATTCTTCTACAAGTTCAAGTAAACCAAGTAGTAACAATGTTAAACCAGCTCAACCAAGTCTGACAGAGACTCCTAATCTGACTGTCACCCCAACTTATCATCAAAATCAAGGGGAAGACATTTCAACACTTTTAAGTGAATTGTATGCCAAACCTTTGTCAGAACGCCATGTGGAATCGGATGGCTTAGTCTTTGATCCGGCACAAATTATCAAACGTACAGCTAACGGTGTCGCAGTGCCTCACGGAGACCATTATCACTTTATTCCTTATTCACAAATGTCTGATTTAGAGCAGAAGATTGCAAGAATGATTCCGTTAAAAGGGCAAAATGGATTAAACGAAATTGTTACAGATATTAAACCTTTAGTATTAAAAGAAGTAGTTCATAAGTTCTTAGGACAACCAATCAAAGCTTATGGAAAAGGTTTAGATGGCAAACCTTATGATACGAGTGATGGATATATATTTACCAAAGATTCCATCGATTCTGTTGATAAATCAGGTGTTATTGCCAAACACGGAGATCATTTCCATTATATGGGATATGGTGAATTAGAACAATTCGAATTGGATGAAGTTGCTAAATGGATTCAAGAAACTGGTAAAAATCCAGATGACATCGTTTCTTTAGTTCACTCAGATGAGAAGGAAAGACCAAAGTTTGATTATAAAAAAGTAACTAATAAAATTTCTAGAAATAGTAAAGTTGGTTATATAATTAATGAAGGTGGTAAAGATTATTTTTATTCACGTGAAGAACTCGATCTTTCTCAAATAGCTTTTTCTGAGCAGGAACTGATGCTTAAAGATAAAGATAATTATCGTTATGATATTGTAGAAACAGAAATTAAACCAAGATTAGCTGTTGATGTATCTAGCTTGCCTATGCATGCAGCCAATACTACGTATGATACTGGAACTTCTTTCATTATTCCGCATATCGATCACATTCACGTCGTACCTTATTCTTGGTTAAATAGTGAGCAAATAGCAACTATAAAATATGTAATGCAACATCCTGATGTGCGTCCTGAAGTTTGGTCAAAACCAGGTCATGATGATGCTGGATCTGTTATTGCTAATGTAACTCCTCTTGAAAAACGTCCTGGAATGGAGAACTGGCAAATTATCCATTCTGCTGAAGAAGTTCAGAAAGCACTTAAAGAAGGCAAGTTTGCAACTCCTGATGGATATATTTTTGATCCTCAGGATGTATTGGCAAAGGAAACCTATATTTGGGCAGATAAATCTTTCAGTATTCCAAGAGCTGGAGGTGGTTCATTGAGAAGTATCACTAAATCCGACTTATCAGAAGTAGAATGGAAACAAGCGCAAGACTTAATTGCCAAAAGAATGAAAGAAAAAGAATCCCAAAATGGGACGTTTACGAATAATAATGAAGAATTAAAACCTGATTCAAACAATTTTAAAAATATTGATAAAAATAAGACTGATGTAGATAAAGTTGAGGAGCAACCGAAAAATAATATAGGTGTAAATGAGACTGGTACAACCAACGAAATTCCTTCAGAAAACAAGGTTGAAGATAAAGAAAACTCCAAAGAAGAAAGTGACGATGATTTACCAGACTACGGATTGGATAAAGTAACTTTAAATGAACATATAGAAAAGTTAGCAAAAATTGCACAAATCGATCCTAAGTTTCTAATTTTTCAGCCAGAAGGTGTTCAGTTTTACAATAAAAATGGTGAATTAGTGATGTATGACATTAAGACACTAAAACAAGTAAAACCTTAAAATATTTTTATTAATTATAATCTACTCGAAAGGATATTGTTCGATTTTTGATTGAATAATGTCCTTTTCTTTATTAAAAAGCTGAAATTTGCTGTCTAAAAAAATGAATCAAGGAGTTCTAAAACAATTAAAAGTCAAATGTTAAAAATAACCAGTGAGAACTGATAATGAAATCTAGTTCTCACTTTTTTCATGAAAATGTAGAAAAAATATTGACATTTTAAATTTTTAGGAGTAAAATGTTTACTAGTTAATTAAACGGTTAAATACTAGTTAAGGAGTTGTTATGAAAAAAAGAAGTATCCTATGGCTTGTGCTTGCCTTCTTTGCTCTTACCATAGGAGCATGTGGACAAAAGGCCAGTCAAGACAAGAGTGATGAAACTAAGGGAATGAAGATTGTGACCAGTTTTTATCCTATCTATGCCATGGTCAAAGAGGTTTCAGGTGATCTAAATGATGTTCGGATGATTCAGTCTAGTTCTGGTATCCATTCCTTTGAACCTTCTGCAAATGATATCGCAGCCATATATGATGCCGATGTTTTTGTCTATCATTCTCATACACTAGAGTCATGGGCGGGAAGTTTAGATCCAAGCCTGCAAAAATCAAAGGTAAAGGTCTTAGAAGCATCAGAAGGTATGACCTTGGAGCGCGTGCCTGGCTTAGAAGATATGCAGGCAGGAGATGGGATTGATGAGAAAACCTTGTATGATCCTCATACTTGGTTAGATCCTGAAAAAGTTGCTGAAGAAGCACAGATAATTGCTGATAAGTTATCAGAATTAGACAGTGCTAACAAGGATACCTATCAGAAAAACGCACAAAGTTTTAGTGCTAAAGCTCATGATTTGACAAAGAAATACCAACCAATCTTTGAAAAGGCTAATCAAAAGACATTTGTGACCCAACACACAGCTTTTTCATATTTGGCAAAACGATTTGGACTTAATCAACTTGGTATTGCAGGTATCTCTCCTGAACAAGAACCAAGTCCAAGACAACTAACAGAAATTCAGGAATTTGTTAAAACCTATAAGGTTAAAACGATTTTTACAGAGAGCAATGCTTCATCTAAGGTAGCGGACACTCTTGTCAAATCAACAGGTGTGAGTCTTAAAACCCTCAATCCTTTAGAGGCAGACCCACAAAATGACAAGTCCTACTTGGAAAATCTAGAAGAAAATATGGCTATCTTAGCTGAAGAATTGAAATGAGGAGATTATGAAGATTAATAAAAAATATCTAGCGGGATCTGCAGTGGTCCTTGCCTTAAGTGTCTGTGCTTATGCTTTAAATCAACATCAAGCACCTGAGAAAAAAGGTGACAACCGTGTATCCTACGTTGATGGTAAAGAGTCTGAAGCTAAAAAGAATGAAACTTTGACACCAGACCAAGTTAGCAAGAAGGAAGGCATAGAAGCTGAACAGATTGTTACCAAAATCACTGATCAAGGTTATGTGACTTCCCACGGTGATCATTTCCATTATTATAATGGCAAGGTTCCTTATGATGCTATCTTTAGTGAAGAACTGGTCATGAAAGATCCAAACTATCAGTTGCGTGATCAAGATATTGTCAATGAGATTAAAGGTGGCTATATCATCAAAGTGGATGGTAAATACTATGTCTATCTAAAAGATGCAAGCCATGCTGATAATGTCCGAACAAAAGACCAAATCGAGCAACAAAAACAAGAACATACATCAGATAGTGGCAATCCAAGTAAGGAAGTTCTTGTTGCCAGAGCACAAGGTAGATATACAACAGATGATGGTTATGTCTTTAATGCTGCAGATATCATAGAAGATACAGGTGATGCCTATATCGTTCCTCATGGTGGGCATTATCACTACGTTCCAAAGAGCGCCTTGTCTTCAAGTGAATTAGCAGCAGCTCAAGCCTATCTAGCTGGAAGAGGAAGTCAACCAAGCTTGACGGATTATAAACCAAATCCAAGTGTTACACCAAGTTCTCAAGCCGATAGCCCAGCAACAAGCATCCCAGTAGATCAAGAGGATAGCCTCCAAAGTCTTCTCGCTCAGTTATATGCTTTACCAGTTAGTCAACGCTATCAAGAATCTGATGGTTTGGTATTTGACCCAGCTAAAATTACTAGTCGTACACCATCAGGAGTTGCGATTCCACACGGTAATCACTACCATTTCATTCCTTATAGTAGTATGTCTGCTTTGGAGCAAAAAATTGCTCGTTTGATACCACTTGGCGGTGCCCTAACACTAACAAAACCGTTAGAAAATCAAAATAAACCAACAGTTCAGCGTGACCATGAAAATGTAACTCATAACACCCATCATGAAGATGAACATGATCATGGCTTTGCAGCTGAGCGTGTGATTAGAGAAG
>NZ_KV794260.1:0-15982 GCF_001808705.1 Streptococcus sp. HMSC074B11
CCACCCGTTAGACGGGTGGTCATGATTTTTTAAATATTTATTATCTTCTCTTTCTTCATTTCTTTTAGATATTGGATTATTTCAGTTATTCCTTTGGAGTTCTTTAGCTGTAGGAATTCATAGAGGAGCATTATTAATCTTACTATCGACTATTTTGGCAAGAGTAATATCATCTTATTTTAATTTTACAATGAATAAGAACTTTGTCTTTAATGGTGAAAAAAGGATTCAGAGAACGATTATGAAATATTATAGTTTGGCTGCTTTTCAAATGTTGTTGTCCGCAGCAATGGTGACAGCTATTTGGAATATGTTATCAGGATCTGAAACTGCCATAAAAATAGTAGTTGATACAATTTTGTTCCTTGCTAGTTATCAAATTCAGAGAAGATGGGTGTTTAAATAGTGTTAAAAATATTCAAGAATCATAGTGATTTGTTTTTAAGTCTAATCAATGCATATTGCTTAACTCTAATGTTAACTTTTAATAGAACTATCCCCATTACTAGCTTAAAAACGTTTTCGGAGTTATTTCAAACAGATGCAACAATTTCTGTAACAATATTTATATTTTCATTATATTTTTTCTCAAAAATAAAGATACCAAAAATAAAAACAAGAGAAAATAGAATAGTGAGTGTATTTGGATTGTTCCTCTCGATTCTTCATATCGTTGGGAGCGATGTTACATACACGCAATCTACATTAAGAGGGGCAGTAAATAAATTTTCGATTGTAGCTTTTTTGCTGCTAGTTGGGATTTCGTTTTTTGCAATAAAATCTTTATTAGGGTTATTAGTGAATTGGTTTTCTCAGCAAAAGTTGAACTCTATTCATGTAGAGCAGAGAAACTATAGAAAAAAACTATATCTGTTAATGCTCCTACCGTTTGTAGCAGTTCGCGTATTATTTTTCTTTATTTTTTTTCCAGGCTCTACAACTTGGGATAGTATGTATATTATTAAGGAAGGGTTAGGATACTGGCCATTAACGAACTCACATCCGTATATATACACGTGGATAGTTAGCTTATTTTCAAAATTAGGCATTAAGTTATTTGGAAGCTTAGGAATTGGTATTTCAATTTTTAATTTTCTTACCTTAATGGTAACATCTGTTATTGTTGTTTTTGTTCTTTATAAATTTTTTGAAATTTTCAATATCAATAAATATTTAAAAGTTGGATTATTTATTTTTTATGCTTTTTTCTCTAATTTTATTGTAATAAGCTTTACTTTATATAAAGATGTTTACTTAGTTGACTTCTTACTTCTGTTTTTCTTATCGATGGTTTTTATCATCTATTTACCTGACCGATTTTTCTCCAGTTCTTATAGCTTACCCTTGTTTGTATTATCTTTCTTAGGGGTCTACATGCTACATAGAAAAGCAGTTATTTACGTATTAGTCGGTGTTATTGTGCTTTTTTTATATAGTAAATTGTATAAGAAACAAATTGCAAAATATGTAATTATTTCAGTCTTGGTAACCTTGCTATTCAATGCATTGGGAACATTTGCATTAAGACCAGAAGCGTCAAAGAAGAAGTACGATTACTTATCATCACGGTTTCAGCAATTAGCGGCAGCGGTTTACTATCATCCTGATAGTTTTACTAAAGACGAATTGGAATTTTATGATTCAACCTTAGGATTGGAGAACAATAAAAATTTTTTGTATTATGAAGCTGATCCTATAAAAGATTTGATGAAAAACGAACAGTTTCAGGGGAAAGAAAAAGAATTCTTTAAAATCTGGTGGAGAGGCTATAAAACTCATCCTAAAACATATATTGATGCAATATTAAACTTATCAGTTTCCTATTGGTATATATATGATACACCAGACAGAGCCTATATATCGAATTACTACCATAATATGTACAAAGGAAAGTACAACTGGTTTGGGGATAAAATTATATATGATAAAGGATTTTCTTTGCCACTATCAGATAGTACAAATAGTAAACTCTATGACAATGCTTATGGAGTACATTGGACCTTTGGTAAACTAGCAGTTCTCGGTGTGTTTTATAGAGCAGGTTTATACACAATCGTATTACTACTGATACTAATGCTGGCTATCTTAAAACGAGATAGAAGACTTTTGCCAATAGTATTTTTTGTTTTATCGATTATTTTAACATGCATTTATTCACCAGTTGTAAATTATTTTAGATATTCTTATGCTTATATGATGATTATTCCTTTATTATTACCTTTATTGTTTTTAAAAAATTCTGAGGAATTGCAGGATGAAAATGATGATTTGTTCTTTGAAAACTTTTGAAATTCTGATATAATAGAACTACTCAAGGGAGTAGCTGGCGGGAAACCGCGATAGTGTCGTCATTACGAATTATTTCCGGCACTATATTAAACAGCGAGACTTGTTTTTTTAAAAAAACAGGTCTCTTTTTTTGTAAAAAGAGGCCAAAAAGGAGGAGACTGTTTTGTCAAAAGAACAAAATAAAGACTTGTTTTACACGCAATCTTCTGAGGAAGTCCTAAAGAATTTGGACTCATCTGTTGAAGGTTTGTCAACTGATCAAGTTCAAGAACGCTTAGCGACTTATGGTCGTAATGAGTTGGAAGAGGGCGAAAAACGTAGCCTTCTAGCTAAATTCCTTGATCAATTTAAGGATTTGATGATTATCATCTTGCTAGCAGCAGCCGCACTTTCTGTAATTACAGAAGGGATGGATGGTTTAACAGATGCCATTATCATCTTGGCCGTTGTTGTCTTGAATGCTGCCTTTGGGGTTTACCAAGAAGGGCAAGCAGAAGCAGCCATTGAAGCTCTGAAAAATATGTCTAGCCCGATGGCCCGTGTTCGTCGTGATGGTCATGTTATTGAGATTGACTCGAAAGAATTGGTACCTGGGGACATCGTCTTGCTTGAAGCAGGAGATGTCGTGCCTGCGGATATGCGCTTGTTTGAAGCAGCTTCTCTTAAAATAGAAGAAGCAGCTCTTACAGGGGAGTCTGTCCCAGTTGAAAAAGATGTGACAGGACTTGTTGAAGCAGATGCAGGTATCGGGGATCGTGTCAATATGGGTTACCAAAACTCAAACGTAACATACGGTCGTGGGATTGGTGTCGTAACCAATACTGGTATGTATACAGAAGTTGGTAAGATTGCTGATATGTTGGCTAATGCCGACGAGACAGAAACACCATTGAAGCAAAGTTTGGAACAATTATCTAAGGCCTTGACTTACTTGATTGTTGTGATTGCCGTGATTACTTTCTTGGTTGGTGTATTCGTTCGTGGTGAACATCCGTTGGAAGGCTTGATGGTTGCGGTTGCTCTTGCGGTTGCTGCGATTCCAGAAGGTCTCCCTGCCATTGTAACCATCGTTCTATCTTTGGGAACAACAACTCTTGCCAAACGTAATTCGATTGTTCGTAAATTACCAGCGGTTGAAACTCTTGGTTCAACAGAAATCATCGCGTCTGATAAAACAGGTACCTTGACTATGAACCAAATGACTGTTGAAAAAGTTTATACCAACGGTCAATTGCAAAGTGCAGCAACAGAAATTGGAGCTAGCAACAATACCCTTCGCATTATGAACTTTGCCAATGATACAAAGGTAGATCCATCTGGCAAGTTGATTGGGGACCCAACGGAGACTGCCTTGGTACAGTTTGGTCTGGACCACAACTTTGATGTTCGTGAAATCTTGAAGAATGAGCCACGTGTGGCTGAATTGCCATTTGACTCTGAACGTAAGCTCATGTCTACCATCCATAAGGAAGCAGACGGTTCTTACTTTATCGCTGTTAAGGGCGCCCCTGACCAATTGCTCAAGCGTGTGACTCGTATTGAAGTCAATGGGGAAGTTCGTCCAATCACAGAAGAAGATAAAAATGCTATCCTTGCAACTAACAAAGAATTGGCCAAACAAGCTCTTCGTGTCTTGATGATGGCTTATAAGACAAGCAATGAAATCCCAACCTTGGAATCTGAAATTGTTGAATCTGATCTCATTTTCTCTGGTTTAGTCGGCATGATTGATCCTGAGCGTCCAGAAGCTGCAGAAGCTGTTCGTGTCGCTAAGGAAGCTGGTATCCGTCCAATCATGATCACGGGTGACCACCAAGATACAGCAGAAGCTATTGCTAAACGTCTTGGAATTATCGATCCAAATGATACAGAAGACCATGTCTTCACGGGTGCTGAGTTGAATGAGCTTTCTGATGAAGAATTCCAAAAAGTCTTTAAGCAATACTCTGTATATGCACGTGTATCACCTGAGCACAAGGTTCGTATCGTGAAAGCATGGCAAAAAGAAGGTAAAGTTGTTGCCATGACAGGTGATGGCGTTAACGACGCACCATCGCTTAAGACAGCTGACATCGGTATCGGTATGGGGATTACAGGTACAGAAGTTTCTAAGGGGGCTTCGGATATGGTCCTTGCTGATGATAACTTTGCAACCATTATCGTAGCGGTAGAAGAAGGACGTAAGGTCTTCTCAAATATCCAAAAATCTATCCAGTATCTCTTGTCTGCTAACATGGCTGAAGTCTTCACGATTTTCTTTGCAACCCTCTTTGGTTGGGATGTGTTGCAACCAGTGCACCTCCTCTGGATTAACTTGGTAACAGATACGCTTCCAGCCATTGCTCTTGGTGTAGAGCCAGCTGAGCCAGGCGTGATGACCCACAAACCTCGTGGACGTAAATCTAACTTCTTTGACGGTGGTGTCTTTGGAGCCATTATGTATCAAGGTGTCTTCCAAACGATGCTGGTTCTTGGTGTCTATGGTTGGGCTTTGATTTCTCCTGAACACTCTACTCGTGCAGAAATCCATGCTGACGCATTGACTATGGCCTTTGCAACTCTTGGATTGATCCAATTGCTCCATGCCTTTAACGTTAAATCCGTTTACCAATCGATCTTTAAAGTAGGACTCTTTAAAAACAAGACCTTTAACTGGTCTATCCCAGTTGCCTTCATTCTTTTAATGGCGACCATTATGGTACCTGGATTCAATAAACTCTTCCACGTGTCTCATTTGAGCTTGACACAATGGTTGGTTGTTGCTGTAGGTGCCCTTATGATTGTTGTTTTGGTTGAAATCGTTAAAGCTGTTCAACGAGCACTCGGAAAAGATAAAAACGCCATTTAAGCATTGAAAAGTCATCTTCGGATGGCTTTTTTGCTTTTATATAAGATAAATGTCAATAGATTTTGTGCTATAATCAAGTAGAGAAAAAGATGGAGGAAAGAAGACTTGGAAAAGAAAATCGTAAGAGATATGATATTTTTATCGCAGATATCCCAGACTGCTAGTCAGGAAGATTTACCGCTAGCAAAGGACTTGCAGGATACCCTACAGGCTAATCGAGAAACTTGTGTTGGACTAGCCGCCAATATGATTGGAGTGCAAAAGCGCGTTATTATTTTTAATATCGGCATGATTCCCATGGTTATGTTTAATCCAGTTCTTCAATCCTTTGAAGGGCCATATGAAACGGAGGAAGGATGTTTGTCTTTGACAGGTGTCAGACCGACAACTAGGTATGAGAAGATTACAGTAAGCTACAGAGATATCCATTGGCAAGAGCAAACCATTAGCCTGACAGGTTTTCCAGCTCAGATTTGTCAGCATGAATTGGATCATTTAGAAGGTCGTATTATTTAGGCTCAAATCCTTGGTAGTCATAAAAAAATATGCTACACTAAGACTATGAAAATTCTAATCCCAACTGCAAAAGAAATGAATACAAATGTTCCTAGTTTTGAAGCAAATCCCTTGCGTCCTGAAAGTCAGGCTGTATTGGATGCATTAGCGACATATTCTGCCCAAGAGCTGGAAAGTTTTTACAAAATTTCTGCTGAAAAAGCACAAGAGGAGTATGACCATATCCAGGCCTTGAAAGATGAAACTGCGACAAACTATCCAGCCTTGCACCTCTTTGATGGACTCATGTATCGCAACATCAAACGGGACAATCTCACCAAGGAGGAGCAAACCTATCTGGAGAAACACCTCATGATAACGTCAGCTCTTTACGGTGTGATTCCAGCCTTTGCACCGATTGCACCTCACAGACTAGACTTTTTGATGAAGCTTAAAATTGCTGGGAAAAGCCTGAAAAGTCACTGGCAATCAGCTTATGAAGAGTCGGTGAAGGGTGAAGAACTAATCTTTTCACTCTTGTCTTCGGAGTTTGAAACTGTCTTTCCAAAAGATATCCGTGAAAAAATGGTGACCTTTAAGTTTATGGAAGACAGAGATGGAAAACTTAAAGTCCACTCAACCATTTCAAAGAAAGCTAGAGGTACTTTCTTAACAGCCTTGATGAAAGATCAGGTAACTTCGGTAGAAGAGATTAAAAAGCTCAGTTTTGCAGGTTTTACCTATCGAGACGACCTGTCTAGTGACAAGGAAATGGTCTTTGTAAAATAGATTGAAAATAGCATCTGCTCTTGATTGAATCAGGGCAGGCTTTTTTATGATTTGACGCTTCTATTTTTAGTTCAGAATGGTAGGAATTTTCTCACAATTTTGGTATAATAGGACTATTAGAAAATTTCAAGGAGACAAACATGTCAGTTAAAATTGCTTTACTTGGATTTGGTACAGTAGCCAGTGGTGTACCATTCTTGCTAAAGGAAAATGGAGAAAAAATTGTTCAAGCAGCACATTCAGAAATTGAAGTAGCAAAAGTTTTGGTCAAAGACGATGAAGAGAAAGCACGCTTGCTTGAAGCAGGAAATGATTTTAATTTTGTAACAAATATTGACGAAATTTTGTCAGATAAAGACATCGCGATTGTTGTTGAGTTGATGGGACGTATCGAACCGGCAAAAACATTTATCACTCGTGCCTTAGAAGCAGGGAAACATGTCGTGACAGCAAACAAGGACCTTTTGGCTGTTCATGGTGCAGAATTGCTTGAGATTGCCAAAGCTCATAATGTTGCTCTTTATTATGAAGCAGCTGTTGCGGGAGGAATTCCAATCCTTCGTACCTTGGTTAACTCACTAGCATCAGACAAAATCACTCGTGTTCTTGGTGTTGTCAATGGAACATCTAACTTCATGATGACCAAAATGGTAGAAGAAGGTTGGTCTTATGAAGATGCTTTGGCAGAAGCCCAACGACTTGGTTTTGCTGAAAGCGACCCTACCAATGACGTTGATGGGATTGATGCAGCCTACAAGATGGTCATCCTTAGCCAGTTTGCATTTGGGATGAATGTTAAATTTGAAGATGTTGCCCACCAAGGAATCCGCAATATCACTCCAGAAGATGTGGCAGTTGCCCAAGATCTTGGGTACGTGGTTAAATTAGTAGGTTCTATCGAAGAAACACCTTCTGGAATCGCTGCCGAGGTTACTCCAACCTTCCTTCCTAAAGCTCATCCACTTGCAAGTGTTAACGGTGTTATGAATGCGGTCTTTGTGGAATCTATCGGTATCGGCGAGTCTATGTACTATGGACCAGGTGCAGGTCAAAAACCAACTGCAACAAGTGTTGTAGCTGATATTGCCCGTATCGTTCGTCGTTTGAATGACGGCACCATTGGCAAAGCCTTTAACGAATACCATCGTGACCTTGTTTTGGCTCAGCCAGAAGATGTCAAAGCCAACTACTATTTCTCAATCCTGGCTCCAGATTCAAAAGGGCAAGTCTTGAAATTGGCAGAGCTCTTTAATGCGGAAGATATTTCCTTCAAGCAAATCCTTCAAGATGGTAAGCAAGAAGGCAAGGCTCGTGTTGTCATCATCAGCCATAAGATCAACAAGGCGCAACTTGAAAATATTACAGCAGCTTTGAAGGGTGTAGCTGAATTTGAACTTCTCAACACCTTCAAGGTTTTAGGAGACTAAGATGAAGATTATTGTACCTGCTACAAGTGCCAATGTGGGTCCTGGCTTTGACTCTGTTGGTGTAGCTGTAACCAAGTATCTAGAAATTCAGGTTTGTGAGGAACGTGAAGAATGGATGATTGAGCATCAACTAGGCAAATGGATTCCACGTGATGAACGTAATCTTTTGCTGAAGATTGCTTTACAAATTGTTCCAGACCTACAACCAAGACGTCTGAAAATGATCAGTGATATTCCACTTGCGCGTGGACTTGGTTCTTCTAGTTCAGTCATCGTTGCAGGAATTGAGTTGGCAAATCAATTAGGGAACCTAAAATTAACGGATCACGATAAGTTGCAATTGGCGACTAAGATTGAAGGACATCCTGATAATGTTGCACCTGCTATCTATGGAAATCTAGTCATTGCAAGCTCAGTCGAGGGTCAGGTTTCAGCAGTAGTGGCACCTTTTCCAGAGTGTGCCTTTCTAGCCTACATTCCAAATTATGAATTGCGTACTCGAGATAGTCGTGGTGTCTTGCCTAAGAAACTTTCTTATAAAGAAGCTGTTGCAGCAAGTTCTATCGCCAATGTGGCTATTGCAGCCCTACTGACTGGAGATATGGTCAAAGCAGGCCAGGCGATTGAGAGTGACCTTTTCCATGAGCGTTACCGTCAAGAACTGGTGAGAGAATTTGCGACGATCAAGAAAGTTGCTAAGAGAAACGGTGCTTATGCGACCTACTTGTCTGGTGCTGGGCCTACTGTCATGGTTCTAGCTGAGCCTGATAAGATGCCTAAAATTAAGGCTGAGCTTGAAAAGCAACCGTTCAAAGGCAAACTTCATGATTTGCAAGTAGATACACAAGGCGTTCGCGTCGAAGCAAAATAAACAGAGCAATGGGATGGGGAAACTCTCTATTAGAGGCTTCCTGTCCTTTTTTTGAAAATGAAACATGGGAACTGATACTCAATGAAAATCAAAGAGCAAACTAGGAAGCTAGCTGCAGGTTGCTCAAAGCACTGCTTTGAGGTTGTAGATAAGACTGACGATGTCAGTTACATATATCTACGGCAAGGCGAAGCTGACGTGGTTTGAAGAGATTTTCGAAGAGTATGAAATGTTTCCCGTGTTTATCGACCGATAGACGGTCAAGGAGGATTTGAAATGGCAGAAATATATCTAGCAGGTGGTTGTTTTTGGGGCTTAGAGGAATACTTTTCCCGTATTTCTGGAGTGTTGCAAACCAGTGTTGGCTATGCCAATGGTCAGGTAGAAACCACCAATTATCAACTGATCAAAGAAACAGATCACGCAGAGACTGTGCAAGTTGTCTACGATGAAAAGGCGGTCTCGCTCCGTGAGATTTTACTCTATTATTTCCGAGTCATTGATCCTTTATCTGTCAACCAACAAGGGAATGACCGTGGTCGTCAATACCGCACAGGGATTTATTACAAAGATGAAGAGGATTTACCGACTATCAATACAGTAGTTCGTGAACAAGAACTCCTCATCGGTTGTAAAATTGCAGTGGAAGTGGAGAAGCTTCGCCACTATATCTTAGCTGAAGACTATCACCAAGACTATCTCAAGAAAAATCCTGGTGGCTATTGCCACATTGATGTGAGAGATGCTGAGAAACCACTCATAGATGCCGCCAACTATGAAAAACCGAGTCAGGCAGTTTTAAGAGAAAATTTGTCAGAAGAGTCTTATAGAGTTACCCAAGAAGCTGCTACGGAAGCTCCCTTTAGCAATGCTTATGACCAAACTTTTGAGGAAGGAATTTATGTCGATATCACGACTGGTGAGCCCCTCTTCTTTGCCAAGGATAAGTTTGCCTCAGGCTGTGGTTGGCCAAGTTTTAGCCGTCCTATTTCCAAGGAACTCATTCATTACTACCAGGACTTGAGTCACGGTATGGAGCGTATCGAAGTTCGTTCACGTTCAGGAAATGCTCATTTGGGACATGTCTTTACAGATGGCCCTCGTGAACTAGGTGGTCTCCGTTACTGTATCAATTCTGCATCCTTACGTTTTATCGCTAAGGATGAAATGGAGGAAGCTGACTACGGCTACCTGCTTCCATATTTGAGTAAGTAAAAAGATGGTGGTTTTTCCACCTTCTTCATTTTGGAAATAGAAGGGACACATGAAACACTTACTTTATTACTTTAAACCTTATATCAAGGAGTCTTTCCTAGCGCCCTTGTTTAAGTTGCTAGAAGCCGTTTTTGAACTCTTGGTTCCCATGGTGATAGCTGGGATTGTCGACCAATCTATCCCCAAAAAAGATCAGGGTCATCTCTGGATGCAAATGGGGCTCCTCTTTATTTTTGCGGTTATCGGTGTTTTGGTAGCCTTAGTTGCTCAGTTTTACTCAGCCAAGGCAGCAGTAGGATTTGCCAAGGAGTTGACCAATGACCTCTATCGTCATATTCTTTCCTTGCCCAAGGATAGTAGAGACCGTTTAACGACCTCGAGTTTGGTGACGCGTTTGACTTCAGATACCTATCAGATTCAGACAGGGATCAATCAATTTTTACGCCTATTTTTAAGGGCTCCTATTATTGTTTTCGGTGCCATTTTCATGGCATATCGTCTCTCGCCTGAATTGACCTTTTGGTTTTTGGTCATGGTTGCCATTTTGACCTTTGTCATTGTCGTTTTATCACGTTTGGTCAATCCTCTCTACAGTAGTTTGAGAAAGAAAACAGACCAGCTGGTTCAGGAGACGCGCCAACAGATACAAGGTATGCGTGTGATTCGTGCCTTTGGTCAAGAAAAACGAGAAATTGAACATTTCCAAGTACTAAACCAAGTCTATATGGCTATCCAAATGAAAACAGGATACTGGTCTAGTCTATTGACCCCCTTGACCTATTTGATTGTCAATGGAACTTTGCTGGTAATTATCTGGAATGGTTATATTTCTATCCAGGGAGGCTGGCTCAGTCAAGGTGCCTTGATTGCCCTGATTAACTATCTCCTGCAAATCTTGGTCGAATTGATCAAGCTGGCCATGCTCATCAATTCACTCAACCAGTCCTATATATCAGCCAAGCGGATTGAAGAAGTCTTCGCTGAAAAACCTGAAGATATTCGTTCTGAACTTGATACAGGAAGGGTTTCTGGAAATCAAGTTTTACACGTCCAAGACTTGAGCTTTACCTACCCAGATGCAGCTCAACCGTCCTTGCGAGATCTTTCTTTTGATATGCAGCAAGGGGAAATTCTTGGTATTATCGGAGGGACTGGTTCTGGTAAGTCAACCTTGGTGCAGGTCCTTCTTGGTTTGTACAAACCAGATAAAGGAACAGTGGTCCTCTATCAGGCTGGAAATAGCCCTCAAAATCTTGCTCAATGGCGGTCTTGGATAGCCTATGTCCCTCAAAAGGTTGAACTCTTTAAAGGGACTATCCGCTCAAACTTAACTTTGGGTATGGAAGAGCCTGTCTCGGACCAAGAACTCTGGCAGGCCTTGGAAATTGCTCAGGCCAAGGACTTTGTCAGCGATAAGGAAGGTCAGCTGGACGCAGAGGTTCAAGCAGGCGGTCGAAATTTCTCAGGTGGGCAAAAGCAACGCTTGTCGATTGCCCGAGCAGTTTTGCATCGAGCACCATTTCTCATCTTGGATGATGCGACGTCAGCCCTTGATACCATCACCGAGTCCAATCTTCTGAAGGCCATTCAGGAGAACTTGCCAGATACTAGCTTGATCTTGATTTCCCAACGAACCTCAACCTTGAAGATTGCTGATCAAATTCTCCTTTTAGAAAAAGGGGAGCAATTAGCACTTGGAAATCATGAGGAATTGATGGAGACTAGCCAAGTCTATCGTGAAATCAATGCATCCCAACATGGAAAGGAGGACTAGAATGAAAGGCAAACATGCAAGTCAAACCCTTAAACGATTAGCAAAAGATTTAGCTGGCCATCCCGTCCTTCTTTTCCTAGCTTTCTTAGGAACCATCACTCAAGTGGCTTTATCAATCTATCTGCCAATCTTGATTGGACGTGTGATTGACCAAGTTTTAGTGACGGGCTCATCTCAGGTATTTTGGCAGATTTTCCTCCAGATGATATTGGTGGTGATAGGGAATACGCTGGTACAATGGGCCAATCCCCTCCTATACAACCGCCTCATTTTCTCCTATACCAGAGATTTACGCGAAAAAATCATTGAAAAGCTCCATCGTCTTCCGATTGCCCTTGTAGATAGACAAGGTAGTGGAGAAATGGTCAGCCGTGTCACGACAGATATCGAGCAGTTGGCAGCGGGTCTGAATATGATTTTCAACCAATTTTTCATAGGAGTTTTGATGATTTTGGTCAGCATCCTTGCTATGCTCCAAATCCATCTATTGATGACTCTCTTGGTTCTGCTCTTAACACCTCTATCTATGGTCATTTCACGCTTTATCGCTAAGAAATCCTACCATCTCTTTCAAAAGCAGACAGAGTCTAGGGGTATTCAGACTCAATTGATAGAAGAATCGCTCACCCAACAGAACATTATCCAGTCCTTCAATGCTCAGGAAGAATTTATCGAGAGACTTCATGAGGCAAATGACAACTACGCAGGTTATTCTCAGTCGGCTATCTTTTATTCATCGACAGTAAATCCTTCCACCCGTTTTGTCAATTCCCTTATTTATGCCCTACTAGCTGGTGTTGGAGCCTTGCGCATCATGGCGGGTTCTACTTTGACGGTTGGGCGTTTAGTGACCTTTTTGAACTATGTGCAGCAGTACACCAAGCCTTTTAATGATATTTCATCAGTCTTAGCTGAGTTGCAAAGTGCCTTAGCTTGTGCAGAACGTGTTTATGCTGTGTTGGAAAGTCCGGAGATTACAGAAACTGGTCTTAAAGAATTGAACAGCGACCAAGTCAAAGGAGCTATTTCCTTTAAGCATGTTTCTTTTGGCTATACTCTAGAAAAAATATTGATTAAGGACTTGTCTATTGATATTCCAGCTGGTAGTAAGGTTGCTATCGTAGGACCAACGGGTGCTGGGAAGTCTACCATCATTAATCTTCTTATGCGTTTTTACCCGATTAACTCTGGAGATATTTTATTGGATGGTCATTCCATTTATGACTATACTCGAGCTTCTCTTCGACAGCAGTTTGGGATGGTGCTTCAAGAAACTTGGCTCAAGCAGGGAACCATTCATGACAATATTGCCTTTGGTAATCCTGATGCTAGCCGAGAGCAGGTCATTGCAGCAGGCAAGGCAGCAAATGCGGATTTCTTTATCCAACAATTGCCCCAAGGTTATGATACCAAGCTTGAAAATGCAGGGGAATCCTTGTCTGTTGGTCAGGCTCAGCTTTTAACCATTGCCCGTGTCTTTCTAGCCATTCCTAAGATTCTTATCTTAGATGAGGCGACTTCATCCATCGATACCCGTACCGAGGTGCTGGTTCAGGATGCCTTTTCCAAACTCATGAAGGGGCGAACAAGCTTCATCATTGCCCACCGTTTATCGACCATTCAGGATGCTGATTTGATTCTTGTCTTGGTGGATGGAGATATTGTCGAGTATGGCAATCATGAGGAACTCATGACGAGAAAAGGCAAATACTATCAAATGCAGCAAGCAGCAACTTTTATCCCAGAATAAATGGGAAAGCCATTATAATGCCAATGAACAAACAAGAAAAGTTGCCTTCGGGTGACTTTTTTGTTACAATAGCTAGAAAAATTATCTGGTATGAAAGCTAATTTAGAAAAGGAGCCTAGGGATGAAAGTCTTTCAGCATGTAAATATCGTGACTTGTGACCAAGATTTCCATGTCTATTTGGATGGGATTTTAGCTATTAAAGAATCCCAAATTGTCTATGTTGGTCAGGAAAATCAAGAGATTCTTAAACAAGCAGATCAAATCATAGACTATCAGGGTGCTTGGATCATGCCTGGCTTGGTTAACTGCCATACTCACTCTGCCATGACAGGCTTGAGAGGCATTCGTGACGATAGCAATCTCCACGAATGGCTAGAGGACTATATTTGGCCAGCAGAAGCAGAATTCACACCAGAGATGACTACAAAGGCCGTCAAAGAGGCGCTAACAGAGATGCTCCAGTCTGGAACAACAACCTTCAACGACATGTACAATCCTAATGGAGTGGATATAGCTGAGATTTATGAGGCAGTCAAGGCATCCAAGATGCGTTGTTATTTTTCTCCAACCCTCTTTTCTTCAGACATGGAGACGACTGATGAGACTATAGCAAGAACACGAGCTGTTATCGAGACAATCAAAGGATATCGGGATCCCAATTTCAAGGTGATGGTGGCCCCTCATTCGCCCTACAGTTGTAGTCGAGAATTGTTAGAGGTTAGCTTGAACCTAGCAAAAGAAGAAGATATTCCACTTCATATCCACGTTGCAGAAACAAAAGAAGAGTCAGGCATTATTCTGAAACGCTATGGCAAACGGCCACTAGCCTTTCTGGATGAGCTTGGTTATTTAGACCATAAGGCTGTTTTTGCCCATGGTGTGGAGTTAAATGAAGGAGAAATTACCCGCCTGGCAGATTCGCAAGTCGCTATCGCCCACAATCCTATTAGCAACCTAAAATTAGCTTCAGGGATTGCACCAGTCGTCCAACTTCAAAAGGCAGGAGTACCAGTCGGGATTGCGACTGACTCAGTTGCTTCTAACAATAACCTCGATATGTTTGAGGAAGGACGCACGGCGGCCCTTTTACAGAAAATGAAGAGTGGCGATGCCAGCCAATTTCCAATTGAAACAGCCCTCAAGGCACTGACGATTGAAGGAGCTAAGGTGTTGGGAATGGAAGATGAGATTGGTAGTCTAGAAGTTGGCAAGCAAGCAGATTTTCTCGTCATCCAGCCCCAAGGAAAAATCCATCTCCAACCTCAAGAAAACATGCTCTCTCATTTAGTTTATGCTGTTAAATCCAGTGACGTTGATGACGTATACATTGCAGGTGAGCAAGTCGTGAGAGCTGGGAAGGTACTGACAGTAGATTTATAAGTGATACTCTTTCTAATTTTTTTAAAGCTAGGTCGGTGTCGTCTTGACCTCGTTTGCTCTAACAAGTTCATTGAGTGAGTATTTATTGTGTAGGCTGTATAGAAAAAGAAGACTCTGTAAGGTCTTCTTTTTGTTGCATCATATTTAATTTGAACATTTTTGAGAGGGATAAAGACCTCTATCCTCTTTTAATCTTAGCACGAACTAAGTCAAGCGCATAATGAAGTGTTTTATCTTTGATAATAAAGAGGGTGATGGCGTAATAAGTATTCTATACTAGATAGTAATCGATAACCCAACGCCATTTTTTTTGATAAAATTTTTGAAATCTTGTATAATAGATAGAACTGAAAGTATGAGGTTACGAACTATGAAAATGAAACAAATCAGTGATACGACTTTAAAAATCACCATGTCTTTAGAAGATTTGATGGATCGAGGGATGGAAATCGCAGACTTTCTCGTTCCGCAAGAGAAGACAGAAGAATTTTTCTATGCCATTTTGGATGAGCTAGAGATGCCAGATAGCTTCTTGGATACAGGTATGCTTAGCTTCCGAGTGACTCCTAAGCCAGATAAGGTTGATGTCTTTGTGACCAAGTCTAAGATTGACCAGAATTTGGATTTTGACGATTTGGCAGATCTTCCTGATATGGATGAGTTAGCTAAAATGTCTCCAGATGAGTTTTTGAAAACCTTGGAGAAAACCATGGCAGAAAAAACTAAAGATGATATTGAAGCTATTCAATCTTTAGAACAAGTTGAAAAGGAAGAAGAAGCAGCGCTTAACGAAGCACTTGAAGTAGAAGAAGGAAAAAGAGAACCGTATATCTACTACATCTTAAGTTTTGACAATTTAGCTAGTTTGGTTTCTTTTGCTAAAATGGTTGACTACCAAATGGAAACTTCAGAACTCTATAAGATGAATGACCAGTACTATCTGACAGTCTTAGTTGATGTAGAAAATCAACCTAGCCTTTATCCAGCTTGGTTGTTGGCTCGTATGCGAGAATTTGCGGATGATAGTGATATCAGTCGTTCTGTCCTCCAAGAATATGGGCAACTACTCATCAATCATGATGCTGTCCAAGGACTCCAAAAAGTTTAATCTAGAAAAAGAGGTTGGGACAAAAGATCCCGACC
>NZ_KV794260.1:16082-18548 GCF_001808705.1 Streptococcus sp. HMSC074B11
TTTATTAGCAATCAAACTTTGACGCGGTAGTTGATTGAACTTTTTGTTCGTCTTTCAGACTCCAAAAATCTCCTAATCATCCTCGCGGGGCTGGGACTACGAAATCGAGACTTTGTCTATCGATTTCTGTCCCACCGCCTTTTGTTATCTTCTCTGTAAAATCTAGTTTTTAAAATATTGGATACAGTTTGTATTCAAAAAACCGACATATTATAATTTGAGGATAAAATTAAAGTTTTAGCATAATTTCATGAAAATTTTCTGAATCATCATCTAAATCTACATGGACGAAAAAGTGGCTAAAAAATAAGCAAAGTAGTAGCTTTAATAGAAGAAATGGGGTAGAATGGTAGAAGTTGCTTTTCGGTAGCTTATAATCGAATTGACAGACAAATCTTTTAGGTGTAAATGTTGTTACATCAACGATTTTACTAAACTATTATATTTTTTTTGTTTTCAAAGTATAATTTATCTTATATTTGAAACTAGATGAATTTGAATCAGTTTTTGAAAAGAGCCCTCATATAGTTTTTGAATCCTAGCAAATGGTATTCCTATGCCTTCCAATCTTGCTAAAATTGATGAAAAACGATATGATAGAATGAAAAAAAGCGAGGTGAAATATGGACCAAAGACGGATTCAAACAGAAACACAGCAGATACTTGAAGATGTATTAGACAAGGCTTCTTTACAGGAGGGAGCACTATTTGTCTTGGGTTTGTCTTCGAGTGAAGTGCTGGGAGGACACATCGGAAAAGATTCGAGTCAGGAAATCGGTGAACTTATTGTCAAGACTATGTTGGAACTGTTGGCGGCTAAGGGAATTCACCTGGCTGTTCAAGGTTGTGAACATGTCAATCGGGCTTTAGTTGTTGAACGAGAAGTAGCTATAAAATATCAGTTGGAGATTGTGAGTGTACTCCCGACCTTACATGCAGGAGGGTCTGGTCAGTTGGCCGCCTTTCGCTATATGAAGGATCCCGTGGAGGTCGAATTTATCAGGGCAGATGCTGGTCTGGATATTGGTGATACAGCTATCGGTATGCATATCAAACATGTTCAGGTACCCATTCGACCAATCTTAAGAGAGATTGGTCAGGCTCATGTGACGGCACTTGCAAGTCGACCAAAACTCATTGGAGGGGCGCGTGCTCAATATCCAATAGATCATATTAGGAAGATATAAAATGAATACTAGAAAAATGCAGTTTGAGAGAGTCATTAAATACTCTATTCGGAAGTTCTCAGTTGGTGTCGGTTCTGCGGTTATCGGGACATTTCTTTTGGGGGCAAATAACTTTTTAGTTGAAACTGTTTCAGCTAACGAAGTGGTAACTCCCAACCAAGTTCATTACCGTTATTTGGCTGAACAAGAATTGACAGAAGCAGAAAAAGCTTTGATCCATCACGAACTTCCTTCTGATTTAAAGCAAGATGATGTTGTCTATCTTGTTTACAGAAAGAAAGAAATGAATTCTCAACAATTGCCGAACACTGGAAGCAAGGAGTTGGCGCTAGCAACTCTTGGATTTGCAACAGCGTCTATGGTTGTTGTGGTGATGTCTAAAAAGCACCGCAACAAAATGCTTGGCCTTCTCTTTATTGGAGCTTTAGGTGGTAGTTACTTTATCCCTCAGTCAGCTCAAGCATTTGAGAATAAAATCTTAGTGTCCTACAATCAAACGATTGCAGCAAGTAGTCAAGAAGACTTGGCAAAAGGTGTCATTCAAATCGAAGGATACGAATACGTCGGTTACTTTAAAGCATCAGACTTCCAAGAACAACCAGAGCAAATGACGACTGCTAAGGGAACTCAAGAAGAAGGTCATGAAGGCGAATCTTTGGTTCAACCAGAAGCTCCAGCTTATACCGGCGAGGTTAGTGCCAAAGGAACCCAAGAAGAGGGTCACCAAGGTGAATCCCTAGTTCAGCCAGAATCCCCAGCTTATACAGGTGAGATTACAGCCAAAGGCACGCAAGAAGAAGGTCACCAAGGTGAATCCCTAGTCCAGTCAGAATTGCCAGCCTATACCGGCGAGATTACAGCTAAAGGCACGCAAGAAGAAGGTCATGAAGGCGAATCTTTGGTTCAACCAGAGTTGCCAGCCTACACCGGTGAGCTTACAGCCAAAGGCACGCAAGAAGAAGATCACCAAGGTGAATCCCTGGTTCAACCAGAATCCCCAGCTTATACAGGCGAGATGAGCGCCAAAGGAACCCAAGAAGAGGGTCACCAAGGCGAATCTTTGGTTCAGCTAGAGTTGCCAGCCTACACCGGCGAGATTAGTGCTAAAGGCACGCAAGAAGAAGGTCACGAAGGCGAATCCCTGGTTCAACCAGAAGCTCCAGCTTATACAGGCGAGCTTAGTGCCAAAGGTACTCAAGAAGAGGGCCACCAAGGTGAATCCTTGGTTCAGCCAGAATTGCCAGCCTACACCGGCGAGATTACAGCTAAAGGCACGCAA
>NZ_KV794260.1:18648-27806 GCF_001808705.1 Streptococcus sp. HMSC074B11
CAACCAGAGTTGCCAGCCTACACCGGTGAGATTAGTGCTAAAGGCACCCAAGAAGAGGGTCACCAAGGTGAATCACTAGTTCAGCCAGAATTGCCAGAGTATACAGTAGCTGAAGCAACTATTACAGAAACTGAAACAGTAGCAGTTCCATATACAAAGGAGTATGTAGCTGATGATACTCGTTACACTGATGAAGAAACAGTGATTCAAAACGGTCAAGCAGGAAGTCAGCTGATCCATCGTGTCTATAAGACAGTCAATGGCCAAAAAGTTGGGGACCCAATCAGCACGAGTACAGAAATTGTTACGGCGCCAGTAAACGAAAAAATTAATCGTGGTACAAAGGCTATTGAAGGTCAAGTTGAAGAAGTTTCGTTTGAAGAAATTCCTTACGAAACAAGAACAGAAGTAGACAGCACTCTTCCGAAGGGAACAGAAGTTGTTGCTCAAGCTGGTCAAAACGGTAAGAAAAAGATTACCAAAGTCTATAAGACTCTTAAAGGAGTGAAAACTGCAGATGCTCCAACGATTTCAGAGGAAGTTGTTGAAGCAGTTCAAGATCGTATCATCAAAAAAGGTGATCAAATCCTGACTGAGCCAACGTTGACACTTACTCAAATTGATAAAGAAGAGTTAGAGCGTAGTGCCAAGGTTCGTTACCAATTGGTCAAACCAACAGGTGTAACCATTAAATCTCTTGAAGTTGTTTTGAAAGATGGAGACACTAGCCTTCAAACAGTCAACATGTCTGAGGGAGACCTGACTGCAAATCTTACAAACTTGAAATACTACAAGGACTACAAGATTGCGACCAAGATGGTTTACGATCGTGGAAATGGGAATGAAGAAGTAGTTCTCACGGAAGAATCACTAAGGCTTGATCTCAAAAAAGTCGAAGTTAAAAACATTAAGGAAACAAGCCTTATCAGTGTTGATGATCAAGGTGTAGAGACTGATAATAGTCTCTTGTCAGCTAAACCATCAGATGTTAAACCTTATTACTTGAAAGTGACAACTCATGATAACAAGGTGACAAAACTTGCTGTTGATAAGATTGAAGAAGTCACAGTTGATGGTAAAGCATTGTTCAAAGTCACTGCTAAAGCACCAGACCTAGTTCAACGTAACTCAGATAATCAGTTTACAGAGGAATATGTCCATTACTTTGCTAAACCAAAAGCCCATGAAGGTGATGTTTATTACGATTTCAATGACCTTGTAAAAGCAATGCAGGCCAATCCTACTGGTACCTTTAAGCTTGGTAGCAGTATGAATGCAAGTAACGTGCAGCCAGCTGGCAAGTCTTATGTAACCAATGCCTTCAAGGGAACATTGGAAAGTACAGAAGGTAATAAATTTGCCATCTATAACATTACGAGACCATTGTTTGGTAACATTGAAGGTGGTACTGTCAAGAATCTCTTGCTTGAAAATGTCAACATTGACATGCCTGGATTTGATCGAGTAGCACCAATCGCAAATGTTATCAAAAATAATGCGACTGTCGAAAATGTTAAAGTAACAGGTAATGTTATCGGGGGCAACGATATAGCTGGTATTATCAATAAAATTGATGGTAGTGGTAAGGTAAGTAATGTTGCCTTTATCGGTAAGATTCACGTTGCTGGAAATAAAGGTTGGTACTTAGCAGGTGTTCTAGGTGAAAACTGGAAAGGTATCGTAGAAAAAGCCTACGTTGATGCTGAAATTACTGGTAACAAGGCAAAAGCTGCAGGATTAGTTTATTCTTCTCAAAATGGTGGAGATAACAATACACTAGGAAGAGAAGGTGTTCTCAGAAATTCAGTTGCTAAAGGTTCTATCGAGCTGAAAGAAGCTGTTCAATCTGGTGGCTTGCTGGGTACCAACTGGGCCTTGGGTGCTATTGAAGACAACATCACGATGATGAAAGTCAAAACAGGTGAGATGGTCTTTGGTCACTCTGATATTGACGCCGATGATTACTTCACGTATTCAAGAACAAAACGTAACTTTAGTGTTGAGGGAGTAAGTGAGGGGAATAAATCTTATAAGAATTCTCGCAAGATTCCTAGCATCTCACAAGAAGAAGCTGACAAGAAGATTGAAGCGATGGGAATCACTGCTGATAAATTTGAAAGCACCAAACCTGTTGAAGACAAACTCAATAACATTGTCAACAAAGCTGATCAATACAAAACAATCGATGGTTACGACGCCTCTCGTGAACTTGCCTACCGCAATATCGAAAAATTGCAACCATTCTACAACAAAGAGTGGATCGTAGACCAAGGAAACAAATTGGCTGCTGGTAGTCCTCTCTTGACCAAGGAAGTCTTGTCTGTTACTGCCATGAAGGGAAATGCCTTTGTGACAGAATTGGCTGATGCTGACCATATTATGGTTCATTATGGTGATAAGACTAAAGACATCTTTACTGTTTCACCGAAAGACTCTAAGGTCAAACAAGTCAAAGAGTACAGCATTGCTGAACTTGGAGAAGTTGTTTACACTCCGAACATGGTTGACAAAGATCGCAGCGATCTTATCAATGCTATCGTTGAAAAATTAAGTCCAGTTGAGCTACAGTCAGATCCTATCTACACACACCTAGGTAGAACAGGACCAAATAAAGTTAACGCTATAAAAGATCTTTACCTAGAAGAAAGCTTCAAAGAAGTCAAGGATAATCTGGCTAAATTTGTGAAACAGTTGCTTGAAAATGAAGATCATCAATTAAACACAGATGAAGCTGCTAAACGTGCCTTGATCAAGAAGATTGACGACAACAAGGCTGCTGTTCTTCTTGGTTTGTCTTACCTCAATCGTTATTATGGAGTTAAGTTTGATAACTTTAATATCAAGCAACTTATGTTGTTCAAACCAGACTTCTACGGTAAAAATGTAAGTGTGTTAGACTTCTTGATCAAGATTGGTTCCAAAGAAAATAACATTAAAGGTGATAGAACTTTAGAAGCTTATCGCGAAACTATCGGTGGAGTTATCGGTATAGGCGAGTTAAACAGTTTCTTAGACTATAATATGCGTCTATTCACAGAAGACAAAGATCTAAATGATTGGTTCATTAAAGCAACTAAAGATAATGTCTATATCGTGGAGCCAAAAACAACAACTCCTGAGTTTGCTGATAAGAAACATAGAGCCTACGAAGGTTTAAACAATGATATGCACGGTAAGATGATCTTGCCACTCTTGAACTTAAAAGATGCTCATATGTTCTTGATTTCCACTTACAATACGATGGCTTATAGTTCATTTGAGAAATATGGTAAGTATACTGAAGCAGAACGTAATGCTTTCAAAGCTGAAATTGATAAGGTTGCAAAAGGGCAACAGAATTATCTAGACTTCTGGTCACGTCTAGCAACTGACAAGGTTCGTAATCAACTCTTGAAGAGCAATAACATGGTTCCAACACCTGTTTTAGATAACCAAAACTATAAAGATATTAGTACTGATAAATATGGTCACACTAATAGCGGTAAAGATGTTGCTCCTATTCGTGAATTATACGGACCTACAGGACGTTACCATGCAACAGACTGGCGTATGGGAGCGGTAGCTCGTGTTTATGCCAATCCATATAAAGATGACTCTGTCTTCTTTATGGTGACGGACATGATTAGTGATTTTGGAGTTTCTGCCTTTACTCACGAAACGACTCACGTCAATGACCGAATGGTTTATCTAGGTGGCTCAAGACACCGTGAAGGAACAAATCTTGAAGCATTTGCACAAGGAATGTTGCAAACTCCATCCGTATCAAATCCAAACGGTGAATATAAAGCTCTAGGTCTCAATATGGCTTATGAACGTCCAAATGATGGAAATCAATGGTATAACACCAATCCAAATGATCTGAAATCACGTGACGAAATTGATCGTTACATGAAGGGCTACAATGACACCCTCATGCTTCTGGATTACCTGGAAGGAGAGGCTGTCCTCGATAAGGCAAATCAAGATTTAAACAATGCTTGGTTCAAGAAGGTTGATAAGCAATACCGAGGAAATAACACCAAGAACCAATTCGATAAGGTTAGACCTTTAAGTGATGAGGAAAAAGCTATTCCTTTACGTACAGTAGATGACTTAGTAACTAATAACTTTATGACTAACCGTGGTCCAGGTAACAGAGTTTATAATCCTACTGACTTTGATTCTGCTTATGTGAACGTTCCAATGATGTCTGGTATCTATGGTGGTAACACAAGTGAAGGTGCTCCTGGAGCCATGTCATTTAAACACAATACCTTCAGAATCTGGGGTTACTATGGCTACGAAAAAGGCTTCTTAAACTATGCATCTAATATGCTAAAAGCTGAGTCTAAAAAAGCTGGTAAAGAGACTCTAGGTGATGACTTCATCATTAACAAGATTTCTGAAGGAAAATTCAACAATCTTGAAGATTGGAAGAAAGCTTACTTCAATGAAGTTGTAACAAGTGCCAAAAATGGAATTCAATCTATTGAAATCGATGGTAAAACATACAATAGCTATGAAGACTTGAAACGTGCATTTGCTGAAGCAGTTGATAAAGATAAGGCTACTCTAAGTAACGGATCTGTTAAATTTGACAACACCGTATCACTTAAAGAAAAACTCTTTAAGAAACTTCTTCAACAAACAGATAGCTTTAAAACTTCTATCTTTAAATAATCCAAAACTCTCATCTGCATAGCAGGTGGGAGTTTTTGTAATCAAGAAGCTTATACTCAATGAAAATCAAAGAGCAAACTAGGAAGCTAGCCGCAAGCTGTACTTGAGTACGGTAAGGCGACGCTGACGTGGTTTGAATTTGATTTTCGAAGAGTATTAATGATTTTCCAAACAGATTCTATGTATTTTTAGCAAGGTAGGTATATAATAGAACTACAAAGTGAATATCTATATTCATATGATAATGAGAAAGGTGACGAAGATGAAAAAATGGCAAGCAACTGTATTGGTCTGCGCTAGTCTGGTCTGTCTATCAGCTTGTAAAAATCAGATGGAGAGCCAAGTTGATAAGCAAAATGGAGACAAAAATGCACAAGTTAGTTCTCAAATGGCAAAACAAGGAGAAGCAGTTCCAGACTTTGAGCTTATGGGAGTTGATGGTAAAACCTATCGCCTATCAGATTACAAAGGCAAAAAAGTCTATCTAAAATTTTGGGCTTCCTGGTGTTCTATCTGTCTAGCTAGTTTACCTGATACCTATGAGCTTGCAAAAGAAGCAAGTGATGACTATGTCATCTTGACAGTGGTTTCTCCTGGTCAAAAAGGAGAGCAGTCAGAAGAAGCCTTTAAAAAATGGTATCAGGGTTTGGACTATAAAGATTTACCAGTATTGCTAGACCCTTCGGGACAACTTTTAGCGAGTTACGGAGTTCGTTCTTATCCGACTCAGGCTTTTATTGATAAAGAAGGCAAACTAGTTAAGACCCAGCCAGGTTTTATGGACAAGGAAACTACTTTACAGACGTTAAAAAGCATAGATTAGAGGCTCATCATGAATGATAAATTAAAAATAATTGTATTCATAGGAATCATCATTTGCATTATTATTGGACTTTTATTTCTTTTGGAAAAAAGGAGCGCAAGCTACACAGATACCACTCAAATCGAGAAGGCAGCAGTTAGTCAAGGGCAAAAAGTCACGAAAAAAACTGAGCCAAGTAAAGATGCTGACTTACATGAAATCTATCTAGCGGGAGGCTGTTTTTGGGGAGTTGAAGAGTATTTTTCAAGAGTAGCAGGTGTGACAGATGCTGTTTCTGGCTATGCGAATGGGAGAGGAGAAACAACCCAGTATGAATTGATTGGCCAAACCGGGCATGCTGAGACTGTTCATGTGACTTACGATGCCAATCAAATTTCTCTAAGAGAAATCTTGCTCCATTATTTCCGCATTATCAATCCAACTAGTAAAAATAAGCAGGGAAATGATGTGGGGACTCAGTACAGAACAGGAGTCTACTATAAAGACGAGCAGGACCTAGAAGTCATCAATCAAGTTTTTGAACAAGTTGCTCAGAAATACGACCAGCCTCTAGCGGTTGAAAAAGAAGCTTTAAGCAATTTTATCGTGGCTGAGGACTACCACCAAGACTATCTCCAGAAAAATCCTAATGGATATTGCCATATCAATGTCAATCAAGCAGCCTATCCTGTCATTGATGCAAGTAAATATCCAAAACCGAGCGACGATGAATTAAAAAAACTACTGTCTCCAGAGGAGTATGCCGTTACTCAAAACAGTCAAACAGAACGAGCCTTTTCAAATCGTTACTGGGATAAATTTGAAGCAGGAATTTATGTGGATGTAGCAACAGGTGAACCACTCTTTTCCTCGAAAGATAAATTTGAATCGGGCTGTGGTTGGCCGAGCTTTACCCAGCCTATCAGTCCAGATGTTGCGACCTATAAGGAAGACAAGTCCTACAATATGGTCAGAACTGAAGTCAGAAGCCGAACCGGGAAATCTCACCTAGGACATGTCTTTACAGACGGACCTAAGGACAAGGGAGGGCTTCGCTATTGTATCAATAGCCTATCCATCCGTTTTATTCCAAAGGATCAAATGGAAGAGAAGGGTTACGGTTATTTGTTGGATTATGTTGAGTAAACGTGATATTCTTAAAAAGAATTTACTAAAAATGTTTTAGATTCATATTTGATTTCTTTAGAAGTGTTGACTTTAATATTTGAAGTCTAATTTCTCTTAAATAAAGATATTTTTAAATAAAAGAAAAAATTATCAAAAAACGATAAAAAAGTGTTGCATTTCAAAAAAATTATGCTATACTAGATATATCGATAAACGATAATAAGTTTTCGATCAGTAACAAAAAGAGCTCATTTGTTACTAAAACTAAAAATATTTTATAAAAGAGGAAATCATCATGAAAAAAACTACATCAACTAAAATCGTAAACTTTACTAAATCACTTGTTACACTAGGCTCTAATTTCGGAATCTTTACCCTCAGTTTCTTTAGTATCGCTTCCTTAGTTCTTCTCCTTGGTCAATTTGATATCAGCCAACTAATGCCTGAAGGTGGGGAGGTAACAAGGTCAGGCTACGAAGCGTGGGGAGGAGTTAATGCCTTTGTTTTAACCTTTGTTGCTGGTAATACACTTCTGACTTATGGCCTTATCAAATTAAAACAGTTTGCTAAGAACTTTAAAGAAAGTGATCTTTTTGAAAATACAACCATTTCATTCTTGAAAAAGGGTGCAGTTTTAATGACTGTAGTAGGAGCAATCCAAGGTATTACAGAACTTATTTTGAATCCTGCCCACATCATTTTTAACTTCTCAATTGCAGCCTTCTTATTCATTGCTAGCTTAGTTCTTGCTTCTATCAAGAATCAATTTTCAGATAAAGTAGCATAATACATGTACGTAACACTTACTAATATTGTATAATATAGTAGAGATTAGAAACGAGGTTTTGAAATTAATGTCTAAGAAAAATTCCTACTTACCATTTGCTTTAGGTTTTATTAATATCCTACTTTTTATCTTGGGAGTGTCTTTGGTTATATCCATCCTTTTAACAGTTTTCAATGTAACTGAGATTAGCCTATTTAACCTTGGGACTATTTCCTTAAAACCTGATATGGTGAATACTTCAATTCTAGTGAGTGCTTTGTCCTTTATCAATAGCTTTATCATTCTGTTTGTACTATTTTGTGTTAGACAGTTCTTCCAAAATATTATTCATGAACAGATTTTTACAAGTTATAATGTCAAACTTGCTAATCGTATCTCTCTTTCCCTCTTTATTGCCTCATTTCTAGGAGATGGTATTTTGACACTCAATGGTTATTCATTTCTGAATATAACTTTCATGGTTACTGCTCTCGTTGTTTGGACAATTGGTAAAGTCCTTGAAAAAGCAAACGAAATTGCAGAAGAAAATGAGTTTACAATTTAGAGAAAGGAGACTATCCTATGATTGTTATTAATCTAGATGTCGAATTAGCAAAGAAAAAAATGCGTTCAGGAGATTTAGCAGAACGTGTAGGTATTACTCCCGCAAATCTTTCAATACTGAAAACAGGTAAGGCCAAAGCTATACGTTTTTCAACATTAGAAGCCATTTGTAAAGAACTGGGGTGCCAGCCAGGTGATATATTGGAGTATGTGCCAGATTAAAAAGTGGTTCAGCCAATGCTGATCCGCTTTTTTATTTAAAAAATATCAATTTATCTCGAAAATATTTTGTAAAAAAATCAACAAAATATTATAATAAGATTATGAAAACGGAATAAAGGAGATGTCTCTAAAGACAAGAACAAAGCTGATATGGAAGATAGAAAAAAGCTACAAAAATTTGCCATTCGTAAACTGAGCATGGGGGTGGGCTCGGTATTGATTGGACTTGCCTTCATTGGAGGAACACTTGAACCAAAACTGGTTCAGGCTGATGAGACCAAGCAAGTTTCCTTTCACTATTTAGCAGAATCGGAGTTGACAGCTGCTGAACGTGAACTCATTCACCATGAATTGCCACAAGATCTGAGCCAAGAGAGCTATTATCTAGTTTATCGCAAGCAGGGACAAGCCGTCTTACCTCAAACAGGCTCTGTTACCTTCCCCTTGGCTGGTCTTGATCTTTTGACGGCTAGTTTGGTGGTTTTCCTATTTTCTAGGAAAAAGCCTTCTAAGATAGTTGGAGTGCTATTGATTGCTTCGGTGGGTAAGAGTTTATTAATCCCTTATCAAGTATTTGCTTTTGAACATAAGGACTTGCTATCTTATGATCAGACTCAAATCCTTGTGTCTGCAGATGGTTTATCTCAAGGGATTATTGACATTAAAGGCTATGACTATGTTGGCTATTTATTAGAGTCGGATTTAAGAGGAAAAGGCCAAGATCTAACATCTAGTGCGAGTCCAGAAATTCCTGCAAAACCAGTAAATCAAGCACCCATTCATGAAATTCCCGATTTTATAGGTGGCGTATCAGGCGAGTCCTTGGTTGAGCCAACAAAACCAACATTCGAAGGTGGAGTCAATGGCCCAGGAGCAGTAGCTGAAGCCTTACCAGAGTATACACCAGAATTTAGCAGTCAAAGTGGCATCCCAGAAGTCCATGACAAAGCAGACTTTACAGGTGGCGTATCAGGCGACTCCTTAGTCGAGCCAACAAAACCAACATTTGAAGGTGGA
>NZ_KV794260.1:27906-28395 GCF_001808705.1 Streptococcus sp. HMSC074B11
GAAGTCCATGACAAAGCAGACTTTACAGGTAGTGTATCTGGCGAATCCTTGGTTGAGCCACCTAAACCAACATTTGATGGTGGCGTCAATGGCTCAGGAGCAGTAGTCGAAGCCTTGCCAGAGTATGAAGGAGGCGCAGTCCCGTTTGATACTCTGAAACAGGAACTCCCCGAGTTTACAGGTAGCGTATCAGGCGAATCCTTGGTTGAACCAACAAAACCAACATTTGATGGTGGCGTCAATGGCCAAGGTGTAGTAGCTGAAAGCTTACTAGAGTATGAAGGTGGTGCAGTTCCAGTTGATACTCTGAAACAAGAACGTCCAGAATTTACAGGAGGCGTATCGGGAGAATCCTTAGTCGAGCCGTCTAAACCAACATTTGATGGTGGCGTCAATGGCCAAGGTGTAGTAGCTGAAACCTTACCAGAGTATGAAGGTGGTGCAGTCCCAGTTGACACTCTGAAACAGGAACATCCTGAGTTCACAGGC
>NZ_KV794260.1:28495-35554 GCF_001808705.1 Streptococcus sp. HMSC074B11
TGAGCCAACAAAACCAACATTTGAAGGTGGCGTCAATGGCCCAGGTACGGTAGCTGAAAGCTTACCAGAGTATACACCAGATTTTAGCAGTCAAAGTGGCCTTCCAGAAGTCCACGAGAAACCTGCCTTTACAGGCGGTGTATCAGGCGAATCTTTGGTTGAGCCAACAAAACCAACATTTGAAGGTGGAGTTAATGGAGAAAGCACAGTAGCAGAAGTCTTGCCAGAGTATGAAGGAGGCGCAGTCCCAGTTGACACACTGAAACAGGAACATCCTGAGTTCACAGGCGGTGTATCCGGCGAATCCTTGGTTGAGCCGTCTAAACCAATATTTGAAGGAGGCGTAGTCCCAGTTGAAACCTTGAAACAGGAACGCCCAGAATTTACAGGTGGCGTATCCGGTGAATCTTTGGTTGAACCGTCTAAACCAACATTTGAAGGTGGGGTCAATGGTCAAGGAGCAATAGCTGAAGCCTTGCCAGATTATGAAGGAGGCGCAGTTCCAGTTGAAATTTTGAAACAGGAACTCTCTATCTATAGTGGTGGCGTTAATACCACTGAAGCGCTCGTTCAAGATGCAAACCCGACTCTACATGTTGAAGTCCGAAAAGAGTTGATTCCTAAACAAACTAGGGAAAAGATTGATCCAGACATGCTTGTCGGTGAAACAAGAATTGAGCAAGTCGGTCAAGATGGTGAGAAAGAGATTGTTACCAGCTATGAGGAAAAAGATGGGAAACGTATTTCAGAGCCGAAAGAAACAACACGGATTTTAAAAGAAGCTAAAGATCAGGTTATCATCCGTGGCAGTAAGGAAAAAGAAGAAATTAAACCTGAACCTGTCCTAACTCTTTCAAATATTACTGGAAATTCGATGGGCCGTTCAGCTCGCTTAAGCTATAACTTGGACAAGGTAGATGGCGTTACCGTTTCAAAAATCAGTGCCACTATTAAAGCCAAGGGGCTAGAGGAACAGACTCTGGACTTGACGAGTGATCAGCTGGAAGCAACAGTTGACAATCTGAAACTTTACACGGACTACACTATTTCTACAAGGATGGTCTTTAATCGTGGTAAGGGTGAGGAGAGCACTCTGCTTGAGGACCAAAATCTCCGTCTAGAGCTTAAAAAGCTGGAAATAAAAGATATCAAGGAAACAAGCCTTGTCAAGGTTGAAAATGGCAAAGAGTCTGTGATTCAGCACTTGACAGAAGTGCCAAGAAACTTGGAAGACTATTACCTCAAGATTAGTTCAGAGGACCATAAGACCAGCCGTTTAGCCATCAAGTCTATTCAAACTGGGAGAATTGATGGAAAAGAATATTATAAGGTGAATGCTGAAGCAACTGACTTGATTCAACGCAATGATCAGAAAAATTTTGAAGAAGGCTTTAGCTACTATCTGGCTAAGTCAAGTGCTGATTCTCCTACGATTGCTGGTGTAAAAGAATACGCTTATCAGGATATCCAAGATTATGATAGCCACCATGATCAAGCCTATCGCAACCTTGAAAAATTACAGCCTTTCTACAATAAAGAATGGATTGTAAATCAAGGAAATAAACTGGATCTTGATCACAATCTAGCCAAGAAGCAGGTAATCTCTGTTATAGCCATGAAAGAGAAAGACTTTGTAACGGATCTTTCAGTGGCAGACCATATCATGGTTCATTATGCAGACAAGACCAAGGATGTATTTGCGATTAGTGCTCAGAATTCTGGCTTGATTGCTGTTAAGGAATATAAGATTGCTGACTTAGATGTGCTTTATACTCCAGATATGCTGGTTAAGGACCGTTCAGCCCTTGTTAAGGACTTGACATCTATCCTGAAAACAGTGGACTTACAGTCGGATGGAGTTTATCGAATCCTAGATGATCAAACCACTAGCCTTGATAAGAAGGTTGAGGCTGTGAAGAATTGGTATCTGGAAGAAAGATTTGCAGAGGTCAAAGCGCAGCTAGGAAGCCTGGTTGATAAGTTACTTACAAATCTAGACTACCAGTGGAATGATTCGCCTACTAGAACTGCTACCTTGAAGAAAAAAGTTCAGGACAATCAATCAGCTATCATGCTGGGACTTGCTTATCTTAATCGCTATTACGGTATCCGATTTGCGGATTACAATCTGAAAGAACTCATGCTCTTTAAACCAGATTTTTATGGGCAAAATGTGGATATCTTGGATCGATTGATTGAACTTGGTTCAAGAGAGAACAACCTAAAAGGTGACCAGACTCATGAAACTTTTGCTAGAGTTCTAGCCAAGGATACAAAATCTGAAGATTTACATGCCTTCTTAGACTACAACAGACAGTTATTGACGACTGACAAGGATATGAATGACTGGTTTGTGAATGCCACCAAGGGCCATGTGTACATAGCCGAGAGAGCTTCGAAGAATCAAGAAATTGCAAATCGGAAGCATCGGGCTTATGACAATCTTAATAACTGGTTGCATCGCAATATGATTCTGCCTTTGTTGAATGTTAAGAAGGCACAGATGTTCCTGATTTCCAACTACAATACCATTACTTTCGGATCAGCTGATAAATCTGGCAAAACCATAGATCAGATGAAAGCTGACATCGACCTAGTAGCGGACCGTCAGTTGACTTACTTGGACTTTTGGTATCGACTTGCTACTGATGAAGTTAAAGACCGTATGGTTAAGAGTGACTTTAATGTAGCTACACCAGTTTGGGAAGGCTATCGCGTTGATGGACGTGGCTGGGTAGAGCGTTATGGACATACCAGTGGTATGGAAGACTACGCGCCAATTCGTGAGGTATTTGGACCAGCAGATCGCTACTATAAAGACAATAAGCTAGGAGCTTATGCATCTATCTATCCAAAGATAAATGCCAGAGATGCTGTTCATTTTGTGGAAATCGATATGATGAGTGAGTATGGCTTGTCTGTCTACACCCATGAGACAACTCACGTCAACGATCGTATTGTCTATCTGGGTGGTTACAAACATCGTGAAGGAACCTATGTAGAAGCCTATGCTCAGGGGATGCTCCAGTCACCGGCTGAGGAAGGTCATCAGGGTGAGTACGGCGCCCTCGGTATAAATATGGCTTACATGCGACCAAATGATGGGGACCAATGGTACAATCCAGATCCGACCAAGTTGCAAACACGCCAGCAGATTGACCACTACATGAAAGGTTATAATGAGGCCTTGATGCTTCTAGATTATCTGGAAGGAGAACGAGTTCTCGCTAAGAATGATCTTGCTTTGAAGAAGGCTTGGTTCAGCAAGATGACCAAGCAAATGCGTCATCAGGACCAGGATAATAAACTCCTTGCTCCAAACCAGTGGGACTATGTCCGTCCATTGACAGATGAGGAAGCCAAGACTCAGCTAAATTCTGTGGATGACTTAATCAAAAATAACATCATCACCAATAGGCATTACCAAGGAACTTATCGACCAGAAGAACTCAAGACAGCTTATGTCAATGTCAAGATGGTGGATGCTATCTATGGTGGGAATACCAGTCAGGGAGCTCCTGGAGCCATCTCCTTCAAGCATAATGCCTTCCGTATGTGGGGTTATTATGGCTACGAAAATGGTTTCCTAGGTTATGCTTCTAATAAGTACAAGGATGAGGCGTTAAGCGAGGGGCATGACACCCTTGGAGATGATTTCATTATCCAGAAGGTTTCGAAAGGCAAGTTCCAGAACTTAGAAGAATGGAAGAAGACCTGGTTTGATGCTATTATTGCTAAGGCAAAACGAGGAATCCATAGTTTTGAAATTGATGGTCAGCAAATTGATTCTTACGAGAAATTGCAAGATTTATTTGACCAAGCAGTAGAAACGGATTACCGAAACTTTAAGTATGGAGGCTCAGTTGCCAACTATACAGTAGCTCTGAAGAAAAAAGTCTTCCAAAAACTATTGCAGGTTACAGATGCCTTTTCCTTCGAACTCTTTCCTAAAGGATAGATAAAAGAGAGTGTGTTCAGATTTTCTAAGGAAGTGAAAACTACTTTAGCATTCTCAAAGAATAAAATTGCCAGATCTCCTGTTTGGGGTCTGGCTTTTATGGTATACTTAGGATATGCATAGAAAAACAGTGATTGATTTTAGGGCTTTGGGCGAGCGATACACCTTTACCCGACCGATCAAAGAGTTAAAAACCAGAGATTTAGCAGAAGTGGCAGACTTATTAGCTCAAGTGGAAAACTACCAAGAGCAAGGCTATTATGTGGTAGGTTATATCAGTTATGAGGCTGCGCCTGCTTTTGAGGAAAAATTAGCAGTTCACAAGGCGCCCTTACTGGGAGAGTATCTCCTCTATTTCACTATTCATGACAGCGCTGAAAAATCTAGCATTCCTCTGACTTATGAGGAGGTGGATTTGCCATCAAACTGGCAGGAAGTAACATCTGCTGAGGACTATGAAAAGGCAATTGCTCAGATTCATCATCATTTACGACAAGGAGATACCTATCAGGTCAACTATACGGTTCAACTCAAGCAGGAGTTGTCTGCCAATCCTTTTGCTATCTACAATCGTATGGTTGTCGAGCAGGAAGCTGGTTACAATGCTTACTTAGAGCATGACGACATGGCAGTGATTTCCATGAGTCCAGAACTCTTTTTTGAGCAAAATGGCCGTGAATTAACGACTCGCCCTATGAAGGGGACGACTAAACGGGGTCTGAACGACAATGACGACTTGAAAGAGGCCGCTTGGTTGGAGCAAGATTCCAAAAATCGCTCAGAGAATATGATGATAGTGGACCTCTTGCGCAATGATATGAACCGTATTTCTGAAGTCGGAAGTGAGCATGTGGAGCGTCTGTGTCAAGTAGAGCAGTATTCTACAGTTTGGCAAATGACTTCGACCATCAAGAGTCAGTTACGACCGGATATTGACCTAGTTGAAATTTTCCGATCGCTCTTTCCATGTGGCTCTATCACAGGAGCTCCCAAGATAGCAACCATGGAAATTATCAAGAACTTGGAACCACAAGCGCGTGGAGTTTACTGTGGAACTGTTGGTCTCCTACTTCCAAATGGAAGACGGATTTTCAATGTGGCTATTCGTACCATTCAACTGCATCGAGGGCAAGCCATCTATGGAGTTGGTGGTGGCATCACTTGGGATAGTACTTGGAAGTCAGAATACCGTGAAGTCCAGCAAAAGGCTGCTGTTCTTTACCGAAAACAGCCTCGCTTTCAACTGATAACGACAGGGAAAATCAGCCAGAAAACCTTTCTCTTTGAAAATCAACATCTAGAAAGACTACAAAAGGCTAGTCGTTATTTTGCCTTTCCTTTTGATGCAGAAGACTTGAGACAAAAGATAGAGGAAGAGTGCCAAGCTTGTGACCTCCATCAAGACTACCGTTTGCGAATCAGTCTCAGCAAGTCTGGAGAAATAGAAATTGATCGACAAGTATTGACACCACTTAGTTCTAGCTTCTGTCAGGCTAAACTTTGTCTGCAAGAAGCTGATTTGGAGCAGGCCTTTATCTACTTTAAGACGACACACCGACCGCATTTGACAGTGGGAGAGCAGGAAATCATCTATCACACTGCTGATGGAAAACTGCTAGAAACCTCTATTGGGAATCTGGTCTTAAAAATGAATAGCAAGCTCTATACCCCACCTAGTAGTCTTGGCATTTTACCAGGGATTTATCGCCAGCATTTACTTGAAATCGGGCAGGTAGAAGAGAAAATCTTGACCGTAGAAGATTTGAAACAGGCAGAAGTCATTTATGCTTGTAATGCAGTAAGGGGCTTATATGAGTTGTCAGTAAAAAAGGAGCACTAAATGAAACTAATATTTTTACACGGTTTGGGACAGTCAGCAGATAGTTGGAAAGAAGTTCAGGATTTGCTAACAGATTATCCCTCTGAAGCCCTAGACTTATTCCCTGCTGGAGTTGCTAGCTATCAAGAAGCTAAGGAGCGCATTTATCAGCGCTTAACAGTGGAAACAGAACCTTTTGTCCTAATCGGTTTGTCCTTAGGGGCTGCCCTTGCATTGGAGCTTTCAAGTTATGATATACCAAACCTTCAGGCCTTGGTTTTGTCAGGTTGCCCACTGAAACTAGCAGGTAACATTCCTTTTTACATTCAGTTGCTGATATTTAAACTACTCCCAAAAAGGATATTTGAGAAACAGGGAGCAGATAAAGCTCTTATGGTTGGAGTTTCTGAGGAATTAAAAACACTTGATTTAAGAGAGAGTGCACGGAATTGTCCCTATCCAAGCTTGTTAATTTGTGGTAGTCAGGATAAGCCTAATCTCAGTTCAATGAGAGCTATTCAAGAACTGATGCCAGATTCTCAGTTTCAGATCATCCCTGACGGCCCTCATGTTTTGAATAGGGCAAAACCAAAAGAGTTTGCAGAAATAACTAGAAGTTTTCTTGAATTGCAGAAATAAGTTTGATAAAATAATATTGAGATTGATATTATAATTTTAGGAGAAAATCATGAACAAACGTCATTTATTAAAACTAGGCCTAGCTTCTTTACCTGCTCTAGCTTTGTTTTTACATCCAGTTGTGGCAGATGAAAGTATCCATTTTTCAAGCTGTAAGGAAGCTTGGGAGAATGGTTATGCAGATATTCATAAGGGAGAACCAGGGTATTCTGCTACTCTAGATAAGGATCATGATGGGATTGCCTGTGAATCGAAGAATGCGCCTAAGGGTGTTTTAAAAGAGAAAAAGTCGAGTACATCACAAGCTAACACCAATGTAGCACCTACCCCAAGTGTAGCAGCTGAAAGTGGCTGGGTTCGTCAGAATGGGTCTTGGTACTATTTTTCTGAAAATGGGAAACCAGTAACAAATACTTGGCAGGGTGCTTACTACCTCAAGTCAGATGGAAGAATGGCTGAGAATGAGTGGGTATACGATAACTATTACCAAGCCTGGTATTACCTCAAATCAGATGGATCTTATGCACGCAATACTTGGCAGGGAAGTTACTATCTCAAATCAGATGGTAAGATGGCTCAGGGTGAATGGATTTATGATTCTTACTACAAAGCTTGGTATTACCTCAAATCAGATGGATCTTAT
>NZ_KV794260.1:35654-50841 GCF_001808705.1 Streptococcus sp. HMSC074B11
GTATTACCTCAAATCAGATGGATCTTATGCGCATAATACTTGGCAAGGTGCATATTACCTCAAGTCAAATGGGAAAATGGCTCAGAGTGAGTGGGTCTATGATTCTTCTTACCAAGCCTGGTATTACTTGAAATCAGATGGATCTTATGCACGCAATGCATGGCAAGGAAATTACTATCTCAAATCAGATGGCAAAATGGCAAAGAATGAGCGAGTGGATGGTGGACGCTATTATGTAGATGCTTCTGGTTTGTGGAAACCATAGAATAGAAAAAAATCTGGAAAGTTAATGCAAACCTTTGCACTGATTGGCAGATTTTGTTATACTAGTACTGTAAGCATTTTCAATTAAGGATAAGGAGAAGACGATGAGTCAAAAGATTATTGGGATTGACCTTGGTGGAACTTCTATCAAGTTCGCTATTTTAACGCAAGAAGGAGAAATCCAAGAAAAATGGTCTATTAAGACAAACATTTTGGATGAAGGAAGCCATATCGTAGACGATATGATTGAAACTATTCAACACCGTTTGGGCTTGCTTGGATTGGAAGCAGCTGATTTTCAAGGGATTGGGATGGGGTCACCTGGTGTAGTTGACCGTGAAAAAGGGACTGTTATCGGTGCCTACAACCTCAACTGGAAAACCCTTCAACCAATCAAAGAAAAAATGGAAAAAGCCTTGGGGATTCCATTCTTTATCGACAATGACGCCAACGTGGCAGCTCTTGGTGAGCGTTGGATGGGTGCTGGTGACAACCAACCAGATGTTGTCTTTATGACACTTGGTACAGGTGTTGGTGGCGGTATCGTAGCAGAAGGTAAATTGCTTCACGGTGTTGCAGGTGCTGCTGGTGAACTTGGACACATCACTGTTGACTTTGACCAACCAATCGCATGTACTTGCGGTAAGAAAGGCTGTCTTGAGACAGTAGCTTCAGCGACAGGGATCGTTAACTTGACTCGTCGTTACGCAGATGAATACGAAGGCGATGCAGCCTTAAAACGCTTGATTGATGACGGAGAAGAAGTAACAGCTAAAACTGTCTTTGACCTTGCGAAAGAAGGGGACGACCTTGCTTTGATCGTTTACCGTAACTTCTCACGTTACTTGGGAATTGCATGTGCCAACATCGGTTCAATCCTAAACCCATCAACAATCGTTATCGGTGGTGGTGTATCAGCTGCAGGAGAATTCCTTCTCCAAGGCGTGCAAAAGGTTTATGATGAAAATACCTTCCCACAAGTGCGCACAACAACTAAGTTGGCTCTTGCCACTCTAGGAAATGACGCTGGAGTTATCGGAGCAGCATCACTTGTATTGCAATAAATAAACATAAAAAGGAGAAAATTGCTTTCCGTAAGCGAGTGATTTTCCTCCTTTCTTTTTTTATGCTATACTAGTTAAGATAATGAATGAGGTGATAGCAAATGACAAAAGCAGATACGATTTTTAAAGAAAATATCGAGCGAATCTTGAATGAGGGTGTGTTTTCCGAGCAAGCACGTCCCAAGTATAAGGATGGAACAGTGGCTAACTCCAAGTACATCACAGGTGCTTTTGCGGAGTACGATTTGTCTAAGGGGGAATTTCCCATCACGACCTTGCGCCCCATCGCAATCAAATCAGCCATCAAGGAAGTACTTTGGATCTACCAAGACCAGACCAATAGTTTGGAAGTTCTCAATGACAAGTACAATGTTCACTACTGGAATGATTGGGAAGTAGGAGATACAGGGACAATCGGCGAACGTTATGGGGCTGTTGTTAAGAAACACGATATCATTAACAAGATTCTCAAACAGTTAGAAGCCAATCCTTGGAACCGTCGCAATATCATCTCACTTTGGGATTATCAAGCTTTTGAGGAGACAGATGGCCTCCTTCCATGCGCATTTCAGACTATGTTTGATGTTCGTCGAGTAGATGGGGAAATTTATCTGGATGCGACTTTGACCCAGCGTTCTAATGATATGCTGGTGGCTCATCATATCAATGCTATGCAGTATGTGGCTCTTCAAATGATGATTGCCAAACACTTTGGTTGGAAAGTTGGAAAGTTCTTCTACTTCATCAACAACCTCCATATCTATGACAATCAGTTTGAACAAGCTCAGGAATTGCTTCGTCGTGAGCCTTCAAATTGCCAACCACGTTTGGTCTTGAATGTACCAGACAAGACTAATTTCTTTGATATTAAAGCAGAGGATTTTGAGCTGGTTGATTATGATCCAGTCAAGCCACAGTTGAAGTTTGACTTGGCCATTTAATACTCTCTGAAACTCTCTTCAAATTAGGCTAGATTCCTAGTTTCCTATTTGGTTATTATTGAGTATAAAAGAATAGAAAAAAGAAGTTGAGAAAAAATCTCAACTTCTTTTGTTGCTTAGTGTGATACGCGACGACGCGCTGCTTTCTTACGATTTTCTTCGATGAAAGCTGCTTTTTGTTCTTCTGGTTCGATCACTTTCTTTTTAACTGCGTATACTGCACCTGCAACTGCAGCGACAGTTCCTGCAATACCTGTTACAAGACCTTTAGCGAATCCTTTAGCCATGAGTATTCCTCCTTTAACTTATAAATCAGCCAGCTACCTCAAGAGGTCGCATTTTTCTGACTGACCTTTTTGTGATATAATAATAGTAACGAAAAAATGGGAATTTTTCAAGGAAAAAAGATGAAAACAAAAATAATTGTGATTGTTGGACCGACCGCAGTTGGAAAAACAGCTCTAGCCATTGAAGTTGCTAAGCATTTTAATGGTGAAGTAGTTAGTGGAGATAGCCAACAAGTCTATCGAGGACTGGATATTGGGACAGCCAAGGCAAGTCCGGAGGAGCAGGCAAGTGTTCCTCATCACTTAATTGATGTGAGAGAAGTAACCGAGTCTTACTCGGCTTTTGATTTTGTTTCAGAAGCGAAAGCAGCTATTGAGGATATTCAAAGTCGAGGTAAGCTCGCTATTATTGCAGGTGGGACAGGACTTTATATCCAGAGTCTACTAGAGGGCTATCATCTAGGTGGAGAGACACCTCATGAGGAGATTTTAGCTTATCGTGCTAGTCTAGATCCTTTTTCAGATGAGGAGTTAGCCCATCTTGTAGAGCAAATAGGCCTTGAAATTCCCCAGTTTAATCGTCGTCGTGCCATGCGTGCCTTGGAAATTGCTCATTTTGGTCAAGACTTGGAAAATCAAGAGACCTTGTATGAACCTATGATTATTTGCTTGGATGATGAGCGTAGTCAGCTTTATGAACGGATTAACCACCGTGTGGATTTGATGTTTGAAGCTGGACTTCTAGACGAAGCCAAGTGGTTGTTTGACCATTATCCAGATGTGCAGGCTGCTAAAGGGATTGGCTACAAGGAACTCTTCCCCTATTTTCGAGGGGAGCAGAGTTTGGAGGAGGCTAGCGATAGTCTCAAGCAGGCGACTCGTCGATTTGCCAAGCGCCAGCTAACCTGGTTCCGCAATCGCATGCAGGTGACCTTTTATCAGATAGGAGAATCTGGTGTAAAAGACCGTATTTTAAACCAGATTGAGGAGTTTTTAAATGATTGAAACGGAGAAAAAAGAGGAGCGAGTCCTGCTGATTGGTGTTGAACTCCAGGGCATGGATAATTTTGACCTCTCCATGGAAGAACTGGCTAGTCTGGCTAAGACGGCTGGTGCAGTCGTAGTCGATAGTTACAGACAAAAACGTGAAAAATACGACTCCAAGACCTTCGTCGGTTCTGGTAAGTTGGAAGAAATTGCTCAAATGGTGGATGCAGAAGAAATCACAACTGTCATTGTCAACAACCGTTTGACACCACGTCAAAATGTTAACCTCGAGGAAGTGTTAGGTGTCAAGGTCATTGACCGTATGCAGTTGATTTTGGATATCTTTGCCATGCGGGCTCGAAGCCATGAAGGGAAGCTCCAAGTTCATCTAGCTCAGCTCAAATACCTCTTGCCTCGTTTGGTTGGTCAGGGGATTATGCTTAGCCGTCAGGCAGGGGGCATTGGTTCTCGTGGTCCTGGTGAAAGTCAGCTAGAACTGAATCGTCGTAGTGTTCGTAACCAAATCACAGATATCGAGCGTCAGCTCAAAGTCGTTGAGAAAAATCGGGCGACAGTTCGAGAAAAACGTTTGGAGTCAAGCACCTTTAAGATTGGTTTGATTGGCTACACCAATGCTGGAAAGTCAACTATTATGAACACCTTGACTAGCAAGACCCAGTATGAGGCAGATGAGCTCTTTGCGACTCTGGATGCGACGACTAAAAGTATTCATCTGGGGGGCAATCTTCAGGTGACTTTAACTGATACGGTTGGATTTATCCAAGACTTGCCGACAGAGTTGGTGTCAAGTTTCAAATCTACCTTGGAAGAAAGTAAGCATGTAGACCTCTTGGTTCATGTTATCGATGCCAGCAATCCTTACCATGAGGAACATGAAAAAACAGTTCTTTCCATCATGAAAGACTTGGACATGGAGGATATTCCTCGCTTGACCCTTTATAATAAAGCGGATTTGGTGGAGGATTTCACGCCTACCCAAACACCATATGCTCTGATTTCGGCAAAGTCTAAAGATAGTCGAGAACAGTTGCAGGCTTTATTGCTAGATAAGATCAAGGAAATTTTTGAACCCTTTACTTTGCGCGTGCCTTTTTCTAAGTCTTACAAGATTCATGATTTAGAAAGTGTTGCTATCCTAGAAGAACGTGACTACCAAGATGACGGTGAAGTCATCACAGGCTACATTTCTGAGAAAAATAAATGGAGATTAGAAGAATTTTATGACTGATATCAAATCATTAGCTCTCAAGTATGGTGGCTATACGAGTTTAGACAAGGTCTATCTGGACCAGCTTTTAGCTGGTAGGTCTGAAGAGGAGCAACTAGCTCTCATTACACCTCCACCCAGCGTAGTGAATGCCTACTTTGCCGAGCTCTACCAGAAAAAAAGTCCTCAAGCTGCGACAGATTATTTTGCAGAAGTCAGCCAAGAACTGAACCTCTATAATGCTGAGCCAAGTTTCGCTTTGGAAAGCAAGCCCTTTATTCGCCTTAACCTATCAGGCAAATCTTTTGGTTTTTGCTATGAGAAAGAAGGTCTGGGTAGGATTTTCTCAGAAGCTGTGGAAACAATCACAGCTGACTTGCTCTTTGAAATCGCTCAGATTTTCCCCCATCAGCTAGTCTTTGAGGAATCTGGAAAGATTTATATGAAGGCTGTCGGAGAAGAGGATGTTGTTAACGTAGATAATCTCACAGCTTTGACTGATTTGGAAAGCTTGGCTGATGGTCGCAAACGTCTCAAAGGTTATAGTCAAGAAGATTTATTACAAGAAGCTAAAGCCTTTACTGGCAAGCATTATTTCCGCTCAGAAAACCGCACTGCTATGTTATATATTGATTAATTAGAAAGTATCGAATGGATATTCAATTTTTAGGAACGGGGGCTGGTCAGCCCTCTAAAGCCCGCAACGTTTCCAGTCTCGCCCTGAAACTCTTGGACGAGATTAACGAAGTTTGGCTCTTTGACTGTGGAGAAGGAACGCAAAATCGCATTCTGGAAACCACGATTCGCCCACGAAAAATCAGCAAAATCTTTATCACCCACTTGCACGGAGACCATATCTTTGGTTTGCCAGGTTTCCTTTCTAGTCGTGCCTTTCAAGCCAATGAAGAGCAGACAGATTTAGAAATCTATGGTCCCCAAGGCATTAAGTCATTTGTCTTGACTAGTTTGCGTGTCTCTGGTTCTCGTCTGCCCTATAAGATTCATTTCCATGAATTTGACCAATATTCTCTAGGAAAAATTCTCGAAACAGATAAATTCACTGTGTATGCAGAGGAGTTGGATCACACTATTTTCTGTGTCGGCTATCGTATCATGCAAAAGGACCTAGACGGGACCTTGGATGCTGAGAAACTCAAGGCTGCTGGTGTCCCATTCGGCCCTCTTTTTGGAAAAATTAAAAACGGTCAGGATGTTGTATTAGAGGACGGCACCGAGATCAAGGCAGCAGACTACATCTCAGCTCCACGTCCAGGTAAGATTATCACTATCTTGGGTGATACTCGAAAAACGGATGCCAGTGTGCGTCTGGCTGTCAATGCGGATGTCCTTGTCCATGAATCAACTTATGGCAAGGGCGATGAAAAAATTGCTCGCAATCATGGTCACTCAACTAACATGCAGGCAGCGCAGGTCGCAGTAGAAGCCGGTGCCAAACGGCTTTTGCTCAACCACATCAGTGCTCGTTTCCTATCAAAAGATATCAGCCAGCTCAAGAAAGACGCTGCTAGTATTTTTGAAAATGTTCATGTGGTTAAAGATCTAGAAGAAGTGGAAATCTAGAAGATTGAGAAAGGAAAAGTATGTCTACGATTCTCATTACAGGTGCCAGCGGGGGTCTAGCCCAAGAAATGGTCAAACTCTTGCCTCAAGACCAACTCATTTTGCTAGGTAGAAATAAGGAAAAATTAGCTCAACTATACGGAAATCATCCACAGGCAGAATTGGTCGAGATTGATATTACCGATGAGCAAGCCTTAGAAGGATTGGTAGCTGACCTCTATCTCCGTTATGGTAAGATTGATGTTTTGATTAACAACGCTGGTTATGGGATTTTTGAGGATTTTGACAAGATTTCTAATCAAGATATTCATCAAATGTTTGAAGTCAACACCTTTGCTCTCATGAATTTATCACGTTTAGTTGCAGCACGCATGAAGGAAATGCGAAAAGGTCATATCATCAATATCGTCAGTATGGCAGGATTGATAGCGACTGCTAAGTCTAGTCTATACTCTGCGACCAAGTTTGCGGTCATTGGTTTTTCAAATGCTTTGCGCCTTGAACTCATGCCCTATGGCGTCTATGTGACAACGGTTAATCCAGGCCCGATCCGTACAGGATTTTTTGACCAAGCAGACCCAGACGGTAGCTATCTCAAGTCGGTTGACCGTTTTCTATTGGAACCAGATGCTGTCGCGCAAAAGATTGTTAAGACCATAGGTAAAAACAAACGCGAGCTCAATCTCCCAATCTTGCTCAATCTAGCCCATAAGTTTTATACCCTCTTTCCCAAGCTAGCAGATAAGTTGGCTGGAGAAACCTTTAATTATAAGTGAGAAAGCTGTTCCCTTGAGGAATGGCTTTTTGCTTTAATTAGGAGAAGTTGTTGATCAAAAAAATCCCTGAAAATACTGGTAGTTTATCCCTGTTAGATAGCTTTGAGGTATAATAGAGATAAGAAAGTTCATCAGAAAAAAGAAGACCTAAACTAGCTAATTTGCTCTAGAAAATGGACTATTTATAGTCGGAGGTTGATAATGGAATTATTGACAATTGACCAAATCATTTCCATTATTGAGGAAGCAACACAAGGGATGGACCCTGAGATAAGAGAAGGGATTGTCCTGAACCAAACGGAACTGCCTGTGTCTGAACTGGATCGTTTGAAAAAACAACTGCAAATACAAGATTTGGATCCGATTTTTAGGAAATATATCCTGGCCTATAACTGGGGGCAGGTCGGTTTTTTAAGTTACCAGTTTGGATATGGGGACGACACTAGTCTTACTTGGCTAATCAATCGCAATTTGGAACACCACGATTACTCGACTCTACAAGAAAGAAGTTTGATCATCATTGCAAATGGAGATCCCTACACTATTTTGCTGGATTGTCAATCTGGGGCGGTCTATGCTCTTGATGCAGAGATGAACTATGATGAAAAAATATGGCTGACACCAGATTTTCTAGCATTTGTTAGAGCCATGGGAACGGCCCAATCTGCAGTTTGGAAGGGTTGTGAAAGTGACTTCCTCCACTTGATGACTAGAAAAGGCCATGAGTCCAGTTTGATATTTTGGCAGAGTCTGGTCGGGTTTTATGATTGAAAATAGAAGGAGCAGGTCATGGAATTTATAGTAGCTGAGGAGGGGATTCCTCAAAATATCGGATGTCAGGGAGCCCTGATTGCCTATTATGGCAGTGAGATAGAATTTCATTATGAAACCGTGCCACCACACGGTGATGAGATTTTTTCTGCCAAGTTGCCTTTGTTGGGACTTGATCTGCCCTTTTGGATCTATGGGAGAAATCTCATATTTTTAGATGCTTACTACCTCTTAGCAGAAACAGTTAAGAAAGGGACTTGGGATCACATAACGAGTATGCTCATCAACATTCATACGGGGGAATACGCCAGCCTAGACCACTGGTACAATCATATATCTATTGAGCAAAACGGTCTTGAGTTGAAAAATGATTATGATGGACAAGTCCTGACTTTGAAAACTGTTGACAATCTTCAATGGCTTGCCCTAGATGCTGAATCAGAAGAAAGGTACTAAAAATGGCAAAGAAAAGAGTTACATTACCAAAAGAGTTTAAGGATTTAATGGATGAAGGAAATATTGAAGCCCTTAAAGCAGTCTATGATCGTTGTGAATTAAGCGCTCATGATGGAAGATTTAGCTTATGTACACCTCTGCATATGGGAGGAGTCCCGGATGAATTGGTTATCTGGCTGGTGGAAAAGGGCTTGGATATCAATATCCCTGATTATTATGGAGCGACTCCTTTGTACCGTCAGGCAACCATGGGAAGAGATACTGTAAAACTCTTGCTCGAATTGGGGGCAGACATTGGAAAACCTAATACCTATGGTGAGACCCCCCTACATGTAGCAGCTGAGTTTTTCCATCCTAAGACTGTCAAACTTTTGATTGATAAGGGAGCAGATGTCAATGCTAAAGATGATATGGGAAGAACCCCACTAGCTTCAGTCTTGATGGTTTGTCGGGGAATCTATATTGCCCAAACAGCTGAAATTGCCTCTATGCTGCTGGATGCTGGTGCTAAGAAAACGTCTCAGATGAAGGAAAAAGTTGAACAAATCGGTAAGGATTTTGAATTTCATCGAGAAAGTATCCACCCAGACTACATCGAGGGAGCAGATAAAGGCTTAGCGAAGCTCTATGAGCTCTTTGATGTAAAGCCTGTAGAAAAACGCCTAACTCACGATGGAGTTTCACCGATTTTTGTAAAAGAAGGTAGTTGGGAGGAGCAATATGAGGAACTATGGTCTTTCTTGATTCCTTCAAGTGGAGCAGCCAAAACTGTTCAGGGAGAAGTTATTCGTATCCCAGGTCGAGTTCGAGATGAACTGGATCGCAATGGTGGGGCCAACTGGGACAGGGACTATAGAAAAATGCTTCAGGCTCTCCCTCAATACTTGTCTCTGGGAAATCCCCTTTCAGACCAAGAATTGGAAGAGACTAAAGAGCTTATTGCTCAGGTTCATGGGAAAGATTTTGATGACGAGCCTCGCCTAGACCGCCTGTGTCAGCTAGCTATTGCTTGGATTAAGCAAAATCCTGAACCCCTTCTCCTAGAAAAAACAAGTTATAAGCGGTAAAAGGAATTTGAAGCTAGTTAAAATAAAGAACTCATGGTGAAATGATGCAACTAATTGACCAAGTTAAAAAAATAGAAACTTATATTTGTGAGTGTTTTGAAGACTGGGATTTGGATGATCCTGTAGAGGAAGGATATCTGGAAGATTATCAGGGCATTTCTGGTGCTTCCGAAGAAGAGCTTCAAGCCTTTGAGGAAATATTTGGCATTCGTCTACCTAGTGACTTCAAAGAGCTTTATAGCTATAAAAATGGGAGTAAGTACTTCTCTATTTTACCTTGTGTGATTGACCAGAGAGAGCTGCCTTTTTCTCTCATGAGTCTGCAGGAAATTGAGACTTGTAAAAAGTACTTTCAAAATAGAGATGCTCTATTGACGGATTTTCCAGATTATTTTTCTAATCAAGATCTGGAAAACATGCGTGATAGTAGAATAAAGCCCTATCTTTTTAATAAAAAATGGCTTCCTTTTGCTCAGTATTGTGACTCTTGTTATCTTATGCTGGATTTTGATCCAGACCGAGAGGGGCAGGAAGAGCAGATTATATGCTACATTCATGATCCTGATGAAATTATCTATGTAGCAGAAAGTCTTACGGAGTTGATTGAAGGGATAGTGGATGAGATCATATGAATGGACAAATGTATCAGATAGCCTGTATCGTGGCAGCAGCTAGGGAGGCTTTAAAAAGTGGTAAAGAAATATGCTATAAGCCTGAAAAATATACAAATAAGTTGAGCTTTCAAATTTTGCTGTCAGAAAATGGGGAAGCTACAGAACTTTCAGTATCTGACTGGTTTGAAAACCTCAAGAAAAAAGGTCTAAAGGACTTACAATTATTTTGCCCAATCTCAGTAAATGACAGAGGTATTTTAGGTTTCTCCAATACGACACAGAGTTCAATTCTCTGTTTTTATAAAGATGGGAAGGCAAGTTATTTCCTACCAAATTGGGAAGCTGCTTCCTCAGGTAGGGACTGGGATGTTACCTACACTGAGTATGAATGGGAAAGGTCTTCTCAAGACATTCCCCACTATGAAAATAATATCGAAGAATTTAAGGACATATTGTCTCGTATAGAAGATTTAGCAAGTAAAATTGAATGTGACAACTTTGCCAAAGTCTTTCACTCTGCTAGAAACTTTTTGCTAGACCCAGAATCTGGTAAAGGACTGGCAGAACCTCAAATTCCACCGCAACATTTAAGCATATTTAGAACTGCAAGTGCAGCGGATGTTTTTGGAGGAATGGGCTCCTGGAATGATGAACCTGGATGGCTAGCACAAGATAAGGGACTGGGTCAAGTATACGATGAACTTTCAGATCAATTGCTAAGAAATATTAGATCAGCCATTCTATTTGCCATCAACGAGTGGTGATGGATTAGGAGAGAGAAAATGGGGAAGTTAAAGTTAAGTCTATTGAATAAATGGGAACTAGACAAGGACTACAATAGTGTTTTCAATTCTGTCATGTTACATGATGGTAGAGCCTTTGTCTTGACCAGTGAGAAGGAAACTTTTGATCGCTACTGTCTGCTTGAAGTATCACCTTTGGGTGTGAAGGAGATAGATGCTTGGTATTGTGACCATGTTTGGGAGGAAGAGCCTCTAGTCTTTACAGATGGACAAAATATTGGCATCATCAAGGCTGGCAAGGAAATAGTCTATTATACTGGTGATTTTTCTAATCCAGAAATCATTGCCATAAAGGATCCGCAAAGTATACTTCCTAAAAAGGCACAAGAGAGATATTTTCAAATCGTATCAGATAGCGACCAGATCCCCGTGTGTTTTGAAAATCAGATTTATACAAATCAGGCAAGAAACTTTGCCCTTTTAGAGTTTGATAGGGAGAAAAAGCAGGCGAAGTGGACCACTTATTCGCATATTGATAAAAAAGAGTTAAACCACCACGACACGAACTCAAGTGTTTGTCCTAAAATCGATAGTATGAAATGGTGGCAACAAGAGCTCTATGCCTTTACCTCTGGAGAAAGTCAAACCTCTGTCAATAAATGGGGCATGGATTATTTTGCTCTTGTTAAAATCTCTAGTGATGGTCGTATTATCGAAAAGTTATTAGAGTCTGAACATTTAAAGAATTCAGGCAAAAAAGCTGGTATCAATGGAATTTTTACGGATTCGCCTTATCTGATCCTGAGCCCCCTATTTAAGAATGATGATTGGAAGGGCAAGCAAAAGCTATTTTCTCTAGCAACGAGAGAATTGTGCGATATAGCCTTGCCTAGAGGAATGAGTAAACACAAAGTTCAAAATATGACTGACAACTTTTGTTTAACCTTCCTTTACGACAGAGGATTAAAAGAACTTGCCCTTTGTCAGATTGACTAGGCTGTAAATTGGAGTTAGGAATATTCTTAGAATAGATGAAGAAAATAAAAAAATTAAAAATGTTAAAACATCTTGACATTTCATCGATTTAGAGTATAATAAAAAATGTAAAGAGCTCTTAACATTGTTTTGACAGATTGGAGGAACAGGACTATGAGAAAAATGGATGAAATGGACAGAGCGATTCAGCTACGTTCTGAGGAATGGGGTTATAAAACGGCTCTATTTGGCTTATGTGGATGGACAGTATTTAATATTTATCAATCTATTACAAAAGGCATTGAACTTGAAATGTTACCATGTCTGATTTTATGTTTATCTATTTCTGTTCAAGGATTTACACAAATTGCCATAAAACAGAAAATGGTTGATGGTGATGAAGATTTTAAAGAACCTAATAAACTTGTTCAAGGAGTAATTTTGATGGTTCTTATCCTTATCGTAGTTTTGGCAATTGGCATTTATTGTTTTCAGAAAGACTAATGCTGTATGAAAAATAATATCAAACAGCTAAGAAAGTCTGAAGGACTACGTCAGGAAGATATGGCAAAAATATTAGGCGTTAGTCGACAAACCATTATTGCTATCGAGAATGACAAGTACAATCCTACACTTGAACTAGCAATGAAAATTGCAAGGTTGCTACAACTACATGTTGAAGAAATTTTCATTTTAGAAGATTAAAGATATCAGATAGCATTTATTCTAATCATCTGATTCGTAATGATGGAGAGTTTTCCGGTTCATGGAAACTCTCTTTTAAAGCTCATAAAGAGTCTACTCAATTTTACCCTTGTCCATCTATATATCTATCGTAAAACTGGTATAAAAATTGCAAATCGAATCTTAAAATAGTATACTAGAACTAGCAATTATGAAAACGTTTGCGTTTTTTGTTGATTATTTAGGAGACAAGACATGGAATTAACAGCCATTTATCATAGACCAGAATCAGAGTATGCTTATCTGTATAAAGAAGATCAGCTACATATCCGAATCAGAACCAAGAAAAATGACATTCAGCAGGTCATCCTGCACTATGGGGATCCTTTTATTTTCATTGAGGATAAGTATGAAGCCAAGAAAGAAATGACCAAAGTAACCTCAGATGCCCTATTTGACTATTGGCAGGTTACGGTATCGGTTGATTTTGCACGGATTCAGTATCTCTTTGAGCTCCTTGATGAGGAAAGTCAGGGTGTTTTTTACGGTGATAAGGGGTGTGTAGAACATACTCAAGAAAACTTGGATTCGGAAGGAAATGGCTTTAAGCTTCCTTATATTCACGAAATTGACGGTTGCCAAGTTCCTGACTGGGTTTCAAATACCGTTTGGTATCAGATTTTCCCAGAACGATTTGCTAATGGAAATCCTAATCTAACTCCAGATGGAGCTCGAGAGTGGGATGCTGAGCTTGCGCCTAACAGGGATGACTTTTTTGGTGGAGATATACAAGGAATTATCGACCATTTAGACTATCTTAAAGATTTGGGAATCACTGGACTTTACCTATGTCCGATTTTTGAAGCTACAACCAATCATAAGTACGATACGACGGATTATTTTGAAATCGACCGTCACTTTGGGGATAAGGAAGTCTTTGCTACTCTAGTCGAGGAAGCCCACAAACGTGGTATCAAGATTATGCTAGATGCAGTATTTAATCATATTGGCAATCAGTCAGTCCAATGGCAGGATGTTCTAAAAAATGGAGAAAACTCAGTTTATAAAGATTGGTTCCATATACAAGAATTCCCAGTTACTGAGGATAAACTTAAGAATCCAAGACAACTCCCTTATCATACTTTTGCCTTTGCTAGCTATATGCCTAAGTTAAATACGGCCAATCCTGAGGTTAAAGCTTATCTTTTAAGTGTTGCGACCTACTGGATTGAGAATTTTGATATCGATGCTTGGCGTTTGGACGTTGCTAATGAAATTGACCACCAGTTCTGGAGAGATTTCAGAAAGGCAGTTCTAGCTAAAAAGCCTGATTTGTATATTTTAGGTGAAATCTGGCATACGTCTCAGCCTTGGCTAAAAGGAGATGAGTTCCATGCTGTCATGAACTACCCGCTCTCTGAAAGTATCAAGGATTATTTCCTGCGTCAGCATAAAAAGGCAGAGCAGTTCATTTCAGAAATCAATAGCCAGTCTATGTACTACAAGCAACAAATCTCAGAAGTGATGTTTAACCTTCTGGATTCTCACGATACAGAGCGTATCCTCACAACTGCCAAAGGCAATGTGCAACATGTCAAGGCTGCCCTAACTTTCCTCTATCTTCAAAAAGGGACCCCTTGTATCTATTACGGAACAGAGCTTGCCCTAATTGGTGGACCAGATCCCGACTGCCGTCGTGTCATGCCTTGGGACCGTGTGTCTGAAGACAATGACATGCTGATTTTCATGAAGAAATTAATCAAGGTTCGTAAGGAAGTTGCAAGCATTATTCATCATGGAAATTATCGCTTGGAAGAAGTGAAACCAGATGTTCTTGCCTTGAGCTGGAACTACCAAGGAAAAGAAGTTCAGGCAATCTTTAATCAGTCTTCTGAGAAATATACTTTAGACAGAGATTCAGTTGATTTAGCGAGTCATTGCCATCTTAAATATGGACAAGAGGTTATCTTACCAGATGGATTTGTAGTTATTATTTCTGAGTAAAAAGGATTAAAATAATGGCACTCAATGAAGTTTATGAGTATTTTCGTCACTATGATAAGGAAACTTATCAGGTTGTCGCCTGCATGGGCAATGAACCATCGGAAGTAGATGTCCAGGATTTTGAAAATCAATACGGCATTCGTCTGCCAGAAGATTTCAGGAAATTCACCATGTCATCTCTGGGAGGCCTCTTTATGGAAGTCAGAGAAGAGCTATGGCCAAGAGCCAAGGCTTACGATGTAGCACCATTTTGGACCTTCTGTCGAGGTATTAAGGTCTTGGGAATTGCAAATGGCATCCCAGACTTCTTAGACATTCGTCTTAAAACCAAGGAATTACACGCTCTAGGCTTTGTGGATTATATTCCATTTCTGTCTATCGTCGGGGATGGAGATGTGATTTTTTGCTTTGATAAGGACAATCATATAGTAGCTCTAGACTGGTATAATAGTGGCGAAACTGAAGAGCTTGAATGTGATTTTTCAGGACTTTTACTCCAGCAAATTGATGAGCTAGAAGAACGTAAAAATGAGATGGTCAAGCTTTTGGAAAAGGGGAAATCTAGTCAATAATCTATAAGGAAATATCAGTTTGATAGTCCGTAAAAGAGGTTGGGACAAAAGATCCCGACCTCACTTTTTATTAGCAATCAAACTTTGACGCGGTAGCTGATTGAACTTTTTATTTGTCTTTTAGACTCCAAAAATCTCCTAAACATCCTCGCGGGGCTGGGACTACGAAATCG
>NZ_KV794260.1:50941-57760 GCF_001808705.1 Streptococcus sp. HMSC074B11
GAAATCGAGACTTTGTCTATCGATTTCTGTTCCACCGCCTTTTTTAGTAAAACCATTCACTAAATGTACATTCAGATTTTTAAACTTTTCTACAAATTATAGAAAAAAGAATCAAAAGTATGATTTTTATGCTGGCAGTATTGAAGTTTCTTATATTATTTTATAAAATAGAAGCAAAATACTACTGAAAAAGTAGAGCGCTTACATAAAAATGGAAGCGGTTACGAATATAAGGAGGATCTTATGGGAAAAGATCATTGGAATCGAAAAAGAGTGTATAGTATCCGAAAATTTACCATTGGAACTTGCTCTGTAGTCATCGGCACTTGCTCAGTCTTATTTGGAGCAAGTGTGGCTAGTGCAAGCTCAGTTTCAGCTGATGAAACTCCAATTGCAGTTGCTACAGAAAAAGTAGGGGATGAGTCTCATAAAGAGGACCTTGGTGAAACAGCAAGTCCAGAACTTCAAGCATCAACCGAATCAGCTGCAAGTAAAGTTGCTACACCAACTCATGAAGTTGAAAAAACACAGGACGACCAAACTGTACAATCAGATTCTGACAAAAAAGAGGATTCCATCTTAGATAAGAAACCTCAAGCAATTACTCAAGATCAATCTGCTCAAACGGAAAAACCGGACCTAAAACCGGCTACCAGTGAGGAGGTAAATCAATTGGTTGAGGACCGTAAAGTAGAATTTAACCAAAACTGGCATTTTAAACTCAATGCTAATGCCAAAGACGCCATCAAACCAGATGCAGATGTATCAAGCTGGAAGAAATTAGACCTTCCTCATGACTGGAGTATCTACAATGACTTCGATCATGATTCTCCTGCCCAAAATGAGGGTGGACAACTCAATGGTGGTGATGCTTGGTATCGCAAGACCTTTAAACTAGATGAAAAAGACCTTAACAAGAATGTTCGTATCACCTTTGATGGGGTTTATATGGATTCGCAAGTCTATGTAAACGGTCAGCTAGTTGGTCACTATCCAAATGGTTACAACCAATTCTCTTATGACATCACTGATTATCTCAATAAAGACGGTCGTGAAAATGTCGTAGCTGTACATGCGGTTAATAAACAACCAAGTAGCCGTTGGTACTCAGGAAGTGGTATTTACCGCGATGTTACCCTTCAAGTCACAGATAAGGTTCATGCTGAGAAAAATGGAACAACTATCTTAACACCAGACCTTGAAAAACAACAAAATGGTAAGGTTGATACTCATGTAACAAGTAAGATTGTCAATACAGATGACAAAGATCATGAAATTGTTGCTGAATACCAAATTATCGAAAGAAATGGTCAAGCAGTAACGGACGTGGTTCGTACAGATAGCCAAGTCTTGAAAGCTCATCAATCAACTAGTCTAAATGCTATTTTGCAAGTTGAGAAACCAAAACTTTGGACAGTTCTTAACGACAAGCCAGCCCTTTATGAGTTGGTGACTCGTGTTTATCGTGATGGTCAATTGGTTGATGCTAAGAAGGACTTGTTTGGTTACCGTTACTATAACTGGACACCAAATGAAGGCTTCTCTTTGAATGGTGAACGCATTAAATTCCATGGAGTTTCTCTTCACCATGACCACGGAGCTCTAGGAGCTGAAGAAAACTATAAGGCAGAATACCGTCGTCTGAAACAGATGAAGGATATGGGTGTGAACTCTATCCGTACAACCCACAACCCAGCTAGTGAGCAAACTTTGCAGATTGCTGCAGAACTAGGTTTGTTGGTCCAAGAAGAAGCCTTTGATACTTGGTACGGTGGTAAGAAACAGTATGACTACGGCCGTTTCTTTGACAAAGACGCCACTCACCCAGATGCTAAAAAAGGTGAAAAATGGTCTGACTTTGACCTACGTACAATGGTCGAGAGAGGTAAGAACAACCCTGCTATCTTCATGTGGTCTATCGGTAATGAAATCGGTGAAGCAGACGGTAAAGCTCGTTCTCTAGCGACTGTTAAACGCTTGGTGCAAGTGATCAAGGCTGTTGATAAGACACGCTATGTCACTATGGGAGCAGACAAGTTCCGTTTTGGTGATGGTAGTGGTGATCATGAAAAGATTGCCAACGAACTTGATGCGGTTGGATTTAACTATTCAGAAGACAACTACAAGAAGCTTCGTGCGAAACATCCAAATTGGTTGATTTACGGTTCAGAAACTTCTTCAGCAACTCGTACTCGTGGTAGCTATTTCCGTCCAGAAAGTGAGCTAGTTCACAGTAACCAAGCATATCGTCATTATGAGCAGTCAGACTACGGTAATGACCGTGTTGGTTGGGGTAAAACAGCAACTGCATCTTGGACTTTTGACCGTGACAATGCAGGTTATGCAGGTCAGTTTATCTGGACGGGTACCGACTATATTGGTGAGCCTACTCCATGGCACAACCAAAACAACACACCAGTTAAGAGTTCTTACTTTGGTATCGTAGATACAGCCGGAATTCCTAAGAATGACTACTACTTGTACCAAAGCCAATGGGTTTCTGCACAGAAGAAACCAATGGTTCACCTCCTTCCTCACTGGAACTGGGAAGACTCTAGTCTAAAAGAGAATGTAGCGGATGCAGATGGTAAGATTCCTGTTCGTGCATTTTCAAACGCTGCAAGTGTGGAATTGTTCTTGAATGGTGAGTCCCTAGGTAAGAAAACCTTTAACAAGAAACAAACAAGTGATGGCCGTACTTATCAAGAAGGTGCCAATCCCAAAGAACTATACCTTGAGTGGAAGGTTGCTTATCAACCTGGAACCTTGGAAGCAGTAGCCCGTGATGAGGCAGGTAATGAAATTGCTCGTGATAAGGTTACGACTGCTGGTGAGCCTGCAGGTGTTCGCTTAGTCAAAGAAGAAAATGCTATCGCAGCAGACGGGAAAGACCTCACTTATATCTACTACGAAATCGTTGATAGCGCTGGCAATGTAGTTCCTACTGCTAATAACCTTGTGCGCTTCCAGTTGCATGGTCAAGGTCAAATTGTCGGTGTGGATAACGGTGAACAAGCTAGCCGTGAGCGTTACAAAGAACAAGCAGACGGTTCATGGATCCGTAAGGCCTTCAATGGTAAGGGTGTTGTCATTGTCAAATCAACTGAGCAAGCTGGTAAATTTACCTTGACTGCCCACTCTGATCTCTTGAAATCTGATCAAACTACTATCTTCACAGGTAAGAAAGACCAAGCAGAAAAAACAGTTTTGGGTACAGAAGTTGCTAAAGTCCGTACCGTTATCGGTCAAGCACCAAAAATGCCTAAGAAAGTAGCCTTTATCTACAGTGATGGCAGTCGTGCCAAACTTCCAGTCGAATGGTCAGCAGTTGATGTCAATGAACCAGGAATTGTGACTGTTAAAGGTGTGGCAGACGGACGAGACGTCGAAGCGCGTGTTGAAGTCTTGGCTCTCGAAGCAGAATTGCCTGTAGTCAAGAGAATCGCTCCAAATACAGACCTAAATTCAGTTGACAAATCTGTTTCTTACGTATTATCAGATGGTACTGTAGCAAGCTATGATGTTGATAAGTGGGAAATTGCAGCTGAAGATCAAGCTAAACTAGCAATCCCAGGCTCTCGCATCCAAGCAAAAGGTATTTTAGAAGATGAAGAAATCGCTGCGACCTTGGTAGTTGCAGAAGGGGAAGCTGCTAATCCAGTAGTTCCAAGTGTAACTGTGGCAGATCAAGCGGTTGAAGGTCTTTCAACTGACCAACCTGTAAAATACCACAAGCTTGCTTATGGCGTAGCTTTGCCAGAGGTTAAAGCTACGGCTGAAAATGCTCAAGTGACAGTTATTCAAGCTAATGAAGCAAATGGTATGCGTGCAAGCATCCATGTTCAACCAAACGATGGTGGCCCGCTACAAACCTATGCTATCCAATTCCTACAAGAGGCTCCACAAATTGAACGTTTGAGCCTAGAAGTTGAAAATGCAGCTGCTTTGAAAGAGGACCAAACTGTCGGTATCAAGGTCTTGGCTCACTACCAAGATGGTACTCAGGCAGTCTTGAAGGCTGACAAGGTTACCTTCTCAACTACAGGTGAGGGAGATGTAGCCGTTCGTAAAGGTATGCTTGAATTGCACAAACCTGGTCAAGTAACTCTGAAAGCTCAGTTTGAAGGAGCAGAAGGTCAGATTGACTTGAACATTCAAGCTAATACTGAAGATAAAGTCGTCCAAGCCATCCGTCCAGTTAGTGTCGTGACAGGTTTGAACCAAGAACCAAGTCTCCCAGCTACAGTAACTGTAGAGTATGACAAAGGATTTCCAAAGGTTCACAAGGTGACTTGGCAAGCAGTTGCTAAGGAAGACCTTGCTAAATACCATAGCTTTGATGTTCTTGGTAAAGTAGAAGGGCTTGAAAAAGAAGCTCATGCTAAGGTATCTGTTGAAGGTATCATTGCTGTCGAAGAAGTGAGCGTAACAACTCCAGTTGCAGAAGCTCCTCAACTACCAGAGAGTGTTCGGACTTATCACTCAAATGGCCAAGTATCTTCAGCTAAAGTAACTTGGGACGCAATTGAACCAAGCCAATACGCACAAGAAGGCAAGTTTACTGTGACAGGACATGTCGAAGGTACTCAACTACCAACCAAACTTCATGTTCGTGTGTCTTCACAGACAGAAACTGGTGCTAATATTTCTGACCAGTGGACTGGTTCAGAATTGCCACTTGCCTTTGCATCAGACTCAAATCCAAGTGATTCAGTAGCAAATGTCAATGACAAACTAATCTCATATAATAACCAACCAGCAAACCGTTGGACAAACTGGAACCGTACAAGTGAAGCTTCAGTAGGAATTCTCTTTGGTGACTCTGGTATCATGTCTAAACGTTCAGTTGATAACCTCAATGTCGCCTTCCACGAAGACCACGGTGTTGGTGCACCTAAATCCTATGTCATCGAATACTATGTCGGTTCAGCAACTCCAACAGTTCCTAAGAATCCAAGTTTCGTAGCACGCGAAGATCATGTCTTCAATGACGATAAAAACTGGAAAGAAGTAACAAATCTCAAGGCTCCAGATCAAGTAAGAGCTGGAGAAATGACCCACTTTAGCTTTGATAAAGTCAACACTTACGCAGTTCGTATCCGCATGGTTCGACCAGATGGTAAATGGGGAACTTCTATTACAGAAATGCAAGTCTTCTCTAAACAGGTAGCAGCAGCTAAGAAAGCTCAAGCACAAATCCAAGTGGATGGAAAAGAATTGCCAAACTTTAACCCAGGCTTGACTGACTACTATCTAGAAGCTAGCCAAGGAAAAGCTCCAGCAGTTACAGCAAGTGTTACTGAAAATGGTATTGCAACAGTTGTACCAAGCGTACGTGAAGGAGATCCAGTCCGTGTTGTTGTCAAGGCTGAAAATGGAGATATATTGGGTGAATACCGTCTCCACTTCACAAATGATAAAGATTTGCTCGCAAGCAAACCTGTTGCTGTTGCAAAATCATCTCGCTTGGTTGCTAAAGGACAAACCCTTGAGTTACCAGCAAAAGTTCCTGTCTACTTCACAGGAAAATCTGACTATGAAGTGAAAGACTTGGCTGTTGACTGGGAAGCAGTTCCAGCAGAAAATCTAACAAAAGCAGGTGAATTTACAGTTCATGGTCGCGTTTTGGGTACTGATTTGACTGCTGAAGTGGCTGTACGTGTGACAGACAAACTCGGTGAAAACCTTTCAGACAACCCAGACTTCGATGATGATAGCAACCGTTCATTTGCCTCAGCAACTAACGATATTGATCCAAACTCTCATGACCGAGTGGACTATGTTAACGATGGTTCAGATGATGAAACTCGTCGTTGGACTAACTGGTCTCCAACTCCGTCTGATAATCCAGAAGTTTCTGTAGGGGTTATCTTTAGAGAAGCTGGCAAGATTGTTGAACGTACAGTAGCTGAAGGAAGCATTCGATTCTTTGCAGATGGTGGAACAGACGCCCCTTCTAAACTCGTCCTAGAACGCTATGTTGGCCCAGAATTTGATTCACCAGAATATTACTCTAACTACCAGCCATACGATCCAGAACATCCATTCAACACTCCTTCTAACTGGGAGAAAGTTGAATACCGTGCTGATCAAGAGGTTCAAGCAGGAACTGACATCCATGTAACCTTTGCACCGGTCAAAGCTAAAGCTATGAGATGGCGCATGGACAGAAAAGCAGACAAGAAGGGTGTGGCTATTACTGAAATGGCCTTTATCGCACCAAGTGAAGCTCCTAAAGACAATACAGCTTCTAAACTTCTAGTAGATGGTAAAGAGCTTGCTGACTTCTCTGAAGCTCGTGTAGATTACCAAGTAACCTATAGTGGAACTCGTCCTAAAGTGACAGTGGAAGCTGGTGAAAACGTAGCAGCGACTGTTGTTGATAGTGGGGATGACAAACTTCCAGTCTTGGTACGTCTTGTTTCAGAAAGTGGTAAACACGTCAAGGAATACCGTATCCAATTGACTAAAGAAAAGGTTGAAACTGGAAAAGTTGCCCCAGCTGTTCAGGAAGAACTCCCTAGCCTAGAAGTGGTAGAAGAAGCAATCAGCTTCAAGTCTATTAAGCAAGATGATCCAACCCTAGCAGAAGGTGAAACTCGCGTTTCTCAGGCAGGTCGTGAAGGTAAAGAACGCATCCTGACTGAAGTAGCAGTAGATGGAAGCCGTACTGAAAAACTTCGCGAAGTTGTTGAAGCAGCACAAGATGAGATTGTCTTAGTCGGAACTAAGAAAGAAGTAGCTGGTAAAACTGATCCAGCTATCCACGAGGTTCCAGAATTCACAGGCGGTGTCAATGGAGCAGAAGCTGCTGTTCAT
>NZ_KV794260.1:57860-182555 GCF_001808705.1 Streptococcus sp. HMSC074B11
CAATGGAGCAGAAGCTGCTGTTCATGAAGTACCTGAGTTCACTGGTCATGTAAATGGTTCAGAAGGAACTACCCATGAAGTTCCACGCTTTGAAGGTGGTGTTCCTGGTGGAGAAGGGACTAGTCACCAAGTTCCAGAATTTACAGGTAGTGTGAATGATTCAGCCCCAAGTACCCGTGAAACTCCAGCATACAGAGATGAGCAGTCACAAGTAGCTCTTGCTATGTCACAAGACAAGACCTACCAAGCGCCTGCAAGTCGTCAAAATATCCTCCCAGAGACAGGTACTAAGGAAAATGCAACCCTCGCAACAGCAGGTGTTGTAGGAGCACTTCTTGGTATGTTTGCAATGGGAAAGAAAAAAGAAGACGAATAAGATGATGTAAAAGCATCTAAGTCATAGAGATTGGACCAAGAAACAGATCTCGACAATAAAAAGCGGACAAAACTAGTTTTCTGATCTACAGAGACTGATCTTGTTCGCTTTTTTGGCTCTTTGTCAACTGTAGTGAACAACAAGAAAGTATAATGCTCTTCGAAAATCTCTTCAAACCGCGTCAGCGTCGCCTTGGATTATATATGTGACTGACTTCGTCAGTCTTATCTACAACCTCAAAGCAGTGCTTTGAGCAACCTGCAGCTCGCTTCCTAGTTTGCTCTTTGATTTTCATTGAGTATAACACAGAGTTGGCTTCTTATTCATAAATTACCGTTCATTTGATAGCAGGTTCCCTTGAAGATGTTTAGTCAGCTAAACCAAGGCTAGTCTTAGCCTAAGCCTAAGCCATTTTATCAAATGAAATCACATCCCATATTTTCTCGATGCTAGTGAAACAATCTTATTTTTAGAAAGTATGACTAGCTAACTTCTACGTGTTATATATTATTAAAACAAATGGGAACTGTTGTATAAAAACGGGGAAAATGATATAATAAAAGCGTTTCCAACAGTAATGATATAAATGCAATGAAAAATATGAAAAGTCAGTCAAAGTCGTTATATTAGCTAGTTTGTTATCAATTAGTCTTTTCAATCCGGTGTATCTGTTGTGACAGTCACTAAAAGTTATCGGTATGATTGGAATACGGTTTGGGAGTATAGTACCAACTATCACGACCATTAATCTTTTAACATCCCGTCATGGTCTCGTTATGACAGCTATTCAGAGTATAAAGTAGGTTCTGGCTGGAATTTCTATCATTATGAGGTTATAAACTACTACAGCGGAGACTTTTAGTCGTTAAAGAGTGAGAAAAAGGAGGGGTTGATATGTTAAGGCTTACTCATGTTACCTTAAAAACGCGACAAATCATTTTACAAGATGTAGATTTTACCTTTGAGAAAGGTAGGATTTATGGAGTTCTTGCTATCAATGGCTCTGGAAAGACGACACTGTTCCGCGCCATTAGCAACTTAATTCCCATAAGTAGTGGAAATATCGCAGTCCCTCCTTCTTTATTTTATTATGAAAGTGTTGAATGGCTGGATGGTAACCTAAGTGGGATGGACTACCTTCGTCTTATAAAAAACATCTGGAAGTCAGGTCTGAACTTGAGGGATGAAATCGCCTACTGGGAAATGTCTGATTATATCAGCCTTCCCATCCGCAAGTATTCCTTAGGGATGAAGCAACGCTTGGTGATTGCTATGTATTTCCTCAGTCAGGCCAAATGCTGGCTTATGGATGAGATTACAAATGGCTTAGATGAGTATTATCGACAGAAGTTTTTTGATAGGCTAGCACAAATCGATAGACAAGAACAGCTGGTTCTTTTAAGTTCCCACTATAAGGAAGAGTTGCTTGATGTCTGCGATAGAGTAGTAACCATTCATCAGGGGCAGATAGAAGAGGTTTAGTTTATGAAAGATGTTAGTCTATTTTTATTAAAAAAAGTTTTCAAAAGTCGCTTAAACTGGATTATCTTAGCTTTATTTGTATCTGGACTCGGTGTTACCTTTTATTTTAATAGTCAGACTGCAAACTCCGTCAGCTTGGAGAGAGAGTTGGAAACTAGTCTTGTAGACCGTGAGAGAGTCATCAATGGATATGAAGAGAAACTCTCCCAAATATCTGACACCAGCTCGGAGGAATACCAGTTTGCTAAAGAAAATTTAGACTTGCAAAAAAATCTTTTTACTCAAAAGAAAGAAATTCTGGATTTGTTAAAAGAAGGACGCTGGAAAGAAGCCTACTATTTGCAGTGGCAAGCTGAGGAAAAGAGTTATGAAATTGTATCGAAGCAACCGACTTCTAGCTCTGACTTTAAAATGGCGGTTGACCGCGAACGAAAGACTTACCAAGCCCTATATCCCTTGAACATAAAAGCCCACAATTTAGTTTATCCGACCCACGGGATTGATCAGATTGTCTGGATTTTAGAGCTTATCATCCCAAGCTTGTTTGTGGTTGCTATTATTTTTATGTTAACGCAACTGTTCGCAGAAAGATATCAAAATCATCTGGATACAGCTCAGTTATATCCTTTTTCAAAAGTGACATTTGCAATATCCTCTCTTGGAGTTGGAGTGGGTTATGTAACTGTGCTGTTTATCGGAATCAGCGGATTTTCTTTTCTAGTGGGAAGTCTGATAAGTGGTTTTGGACAGTTAGATTATCCATACCCGTTCTATAGCTTAACGAATCAAGAGGTAACTATCGGAACGATACAAGATGTGTTATTTCCTAGCTTGCTCTTAACTTTCTTGGCTTTTATCGTTATTGTGGAAGTCGTCTACTTGATTGCATACTTTTTTAAGCAAAAAATGCCTGTCCTCTTTATTTCCTTAATTGGGATAGTTGGCTTATTGTTTGGCATCCAAACCATTCAGCCTCTTCAGAGGATTGCACATCTGATTCCCTTTACTTACTTACGTTCAGTGGAGATTTTGTCTGGAAGATTACCTAAGCAGATTGATAATGTCAATCTAAATTGGGGCATGGGGGTGGTCTTACTGCCTTGCACGATAATTCTTTTGCTATTGGGAATTCTATTTATCGAAAGTTGGGGAAGTTCACGAAAAAAAAGTATTTTAAATAGGTGTTAGTTTTCCTATTTCCAATTGATAATTACTTCATGCAATCAACAATAAGAGAGAACATCCGAATCATTGTTAGCTATGAAAAATGAGGGGAAACGAATCTCAGGAGACTCTCAAAATATGAGCCAAAAAAAGTCATCATTAGATGGCTTTTTTGCTATCAAAAGAGTTATAATAAAGGTGAAAATAGTAGGAGAAGAGGAGGAGATAGGATGGCTTATATTGAAATGAAAAATAGCTATAAGAGGTATCATACTGGTGATACAGAAATTGTAGCCAATCGAGATGTCAACTTCGAGATTGAAAAGGGAGAACTGGTCATTATCCTTGGTTCATCTGGAGCAGGAAAGTCAACAGTTTTGAATATTCTAGGTGGGATGGATACAAATGATGAAGGGCAAGTTTGGGTTGATGGGACTAACATTTCTAACTATACATCTCATCAGAGAACAAACTATCGGAGAGATGATGTTGGCTTTGTCTTTCAATTTTACAACCTGGTTTCTAACTTGACTGCTAAGGAAAATGTCGAGCTGGCATCAGAAATAGTCTCAGATGCCTTGGATCCAGAACAGGTTCTCAAGGATGTAGGATTAGGACACCGTCTTAATAATTTTCCAGCCCAGCTATCAGGTGGTGAGCAACAACGGGTCTCCATTGCCCGAGCAGTGGCTAAAAATCCTAAAATTCTCCTTTGTGATGAACCAACGGGAGCTTTGGACTACCAGACTGGTAAGCAGGTTCTAAAGATTCTTCAAGATATGTCACGCAAAAAAGGAACCACCGTTATCATCGTGACCCATAACGCTTCTCTAGCTCCTATAGCTGATCGGGTGATTCAGATGCATGATGCTGGGGTCAAGAGTGTTGTCCTCAATCCTCAACCACAGGATATTGATGATTTGGAGTACTGATATGAAAAGAAGGACATATTGGAAAGACCTGTTCCAATCTTTCACAGGTTCAAAGGGACGGTTTTTATCCATCCTAACTCTGATGATGTTGGGTTCTTTGGCCTTGATCGGTCTTAAGGTTGCTAGTCCCAATATGGAGCGAACAGCTTGGGATTATATACAAAAATCCAATCTGGCAGATATAACCGTCATAGCAGATTATGGTCTAGATCAGGCAGATCAGGAAGAATTGCAAACTCTATCAGGAGCAGAGGTTGAATTTGGTTATATGACAGATTTGACTCTAGCAAACAGTGAAAATGCCATACGGATATTTTCTAAGACAGACAAGATTTCGAAATTTGAGGTGACCCAAGGTCGCTTACCTGAAAAAGAAGATGAACTAGCTTTGGCAGACTTTTGGAAAGATCGCTATCAGATTGGTCAAGTCATTTATTTGAGTCAAAAAAAGGGCAGTAATTCTCAATTAAAGCGGGATAGTTATACCATTACAGGCTTTATCCACTCTCCAGATATTTTTTCAAAATCAGATATGGGGAGTTCAGCCAGTGGTAATGGGAATCTAGCAGCTTACGCTGTCGTAACTGAAGAAAATTTTAAGAGCTCTGTTTACACGATTGCCCGCCTGCGTTTTGCTAGCCTAACAGATGTCAATCCTTTCTCTAGTGATTACGAAAAGAAGCTAGAGGAAGAAGAGGAGACTTTAAAGGAACTAGTTGCTGATAATGGACAAGCGCGGCTAGAGAAAATGAAGAAGGATGCCCAAGAGTCCCTTGATGAAGGCAAGAAACAACTAGACGAGGCAGAGACCAACTTGACAGCTGGCAAGAAACGCCTGCAAGAAATTGAAACGCGTCTACAAGCTCAAGAAAATCAAGTAAGCCAACTACCAGAACCACAAAAAAGTCAAGCATCTAGTCAGTTAGGAGAAGCAAAAGAACAACTAAAGCAAGAAAAGGAAAAACTAAGTCAAGCTGAAAGCGACCTTGCTAACGAAAAGGTTAAATGGCAGACCAGTAAGGATGAAGTCAATGCTCTGACAGAGCCAAGCTATCATGTCTACAATCGAAAGAGTTCTCCTACTGGTCAAGGTTATCTCATGTATAGTAACTCGGCCATGAGTATTCGTGCCGTAGGGAATATCTTTCCAGTCGTTCTCTATGCCGTAGCAGCCATGGTTACCTTTACCACCATGACACGATTTGTAGACGAGGAAAGGACCAATGCAGGGATTTTCAAAGCTCTAGGCTACCATAGCAAGGATATCATTGCTAAGTTTGTGATTTACGGTCTGGTTGCTGCTACTCTTGGCACTCTACTAGGAATTCTGATTGGTCACTACATCCTAGCACCTACTATTTCGCATATCATCACTAAGCGAATGATCGTTGGTGAGAGTCAGCAGTATTTCTATTGGACCTATAGTTGCTTGGCTTTGGGACTAAGCTTAGTAGCTAGTGTCCTACCTGCCTACCTTGTATCTCATAGAGAATTGCATGAAGAAGCAGCGCAATTATTACTACCTAAGCCACCAGTCAAGGGCTCAAAGATTCTCTTGGAGCGGATAACTTTTATCTGGTCTCATTTGAGCTTTACCCAAAAGGTAACTGCCCGCAATATTTTCCGTTACAAACAACGCATGCTGATGACCATTTTTGGGGTTGCGGGTTCGGTAGCTCTCCTCTTTGCAGGGCTTGGTATTCAGTCTTCTGTGGCTGGAGTGGCTGACAGGCAGTTTAAGGATCTGCAACAATATCAGATGATTCTCTCTGTCAATTCTCGAGCTTCAGATTCTGATAAGGCAAAGCTAGAAGAAAAATTGCAGAGTGATGAAGTTGAAAACTATCGTTTAATTTCTTCCAAACAGGTTGAGGAAAAGTATGCTGGCAAGGCAGGTGTTCAAACCATGACCATGATGGTAACGGATCAAGATGACCTGGCTCCCTTTGTCGTCCTAGAAAAAAATGGGGAAAAACTGAGCTTATCTAACGGACTTGTTCTGACTGAAAAATTAGCCCAGTTGGCAGGAGTTTCCGTTGGTGACAACTTTACAATAGATGGAAAAACCTTTAAGGTTGGAGCCATTACCGAACACTACGTAGGCCATTTTGTTTATATGAATCAGGCGACCTATGAGAAGATATATGGTCAAGCTTCCAAGCTGAACACCTATCTGGTCCAACTTAAGGATAAAAGTGAAGGCAATACTGAAAGAGTCGCAGGAGAATTTATGGATCTAGCTGCTGTCAGTGGCCTCGTTCAAAACGCCTCCACCATTCAGCTCTTTGAGAGTTTTGCCAATTCTCTGAATCACACCATGGCGATTTTGGTGCTGGTATCAGTGCTATTAGCCATCGTGATTCTCTATAATTTGACCAATATCAATGTTGCTGAACGGATTCGGGAACTCTCAACTATCAAAGTTCTTGGTTTTCATAACAAAGAAGTGACCCTTTACATCTATCGGGAAACCATCCTATTGTCACTAATTGGAATGATTGTAGGATTGGTATCAGGCTTTTATCTCCATCAATTTCTCATTCAGATGATCGCACCCGGTACCTTCCGTTTTCAACCAAAGGTCGGCTGGGAAGTTTATCTCATTCCAGTTCTAGCTGTCAGTGTCATTTTGACCATCCTAGGAGTTTTTGTCAATTATTATCTCCGAAAGGTGGATATGTTAGAAGCCCTCAAGTCTGTAGAATAATTGGTAGAGGACAAAAACAAATAAGAAAGCCCTTTGTGGCTTTTTTATTTTCATAAAAATGGTAAAATAGTAAGAGTAGAAATGGAGTTCTAGATATGAAACGAATTGATCAATTTGAAAATAAGAAAGTATTAGTCCTAGGTTTGGCTAAATCTGGTGAGTCAGCAGCTCGTCTCTTGGACAAGTTGGGTGCTATTGTAACGGTGAATGATGGCAAGCCTTTTGAGGAAAATCCAGCTGCGCAAAGTCTCTTGGAAGAGGGCATCAAGGTTGTCACTGGTGGACATCCTTTGGAATTATTGGATGAAGATTTTGCCCTCATGGTAAAAAATCCAGGAATTCCTTATAGCAACCCGATGATTGAAAAAGCGCTAGAAAAAGGTATTCCAGTCTTGACAGAGGTTGAGTTGGCCTACTTGATTTCTGATGCACCGATTGTTGGTATTACTGGTTCAAATGGTAAGACTACGACCACAACCATGATCGGAGAAGTTCTGACTGCTGCAGGACAAAATGGACTCTTATCAGGTAACATCGGTTATCCTGCTAGTCAGGTTGCTCAAACTGCGACAGATAAGGATACCCTTGTCATGGAGCTATCATCTTTCCAACTAATGGGAATCCAAGAATTTCATCCTGAAATTGCTGTTATTACCAACCTGATGCCAACGCATATTGACTATCACGGTTCTTTTGAAGCCTATGTCGAAGCTAAGTGGAATATTCAAAGCAATATGACAGCGGCTGATTACTTAGTATTGAACTTCAACCAGGAATTAGCTCAAGAGCTTGCTACAAAGACAAACGCGACTGTAGTACCATTCTCAACTCTTGAAAAGGTTGATGGTGCTTATCTTGAAGATGGTCTTCTCTACTTCCGTGGTGAAAAAGTCATGACAGCTGATGAAATCGGAGTTCCTGGTAGCCACAATGTGGAAAATGCTCTTGCAACCATTGCTGTAGCTAAACTTCGTGGTGTGGACAATGAAACCATCAAGGAAACCTTGTCAGCCTTTGGTGGTGTCAAACACCGCCTCCAATTTGTAGACCAAATCAATGGGGTGAAATTCTACAACGATAGTAAGTCAACCAATATCTTAGCAACTCAAAAAGCCTTGTCTGGATTTGACAATAGTAAGGTTGTCTTGATTGCCGGTGGGTTGGACCGTGGAAATGAGTTTGATGAATTAGTGCCAGATATTAAAGGACTCAAGAAAATGGTCATCCTCGGTCAGTCTGCAGAGCGTGTCAAACGTGCAGCGGACAAGGCTGGTGTGGCTTATGTGGATGCAACTGATATTGCTGACGCAACTCGAAAGGCTTATGAACTTGCGGAAGAAGGAGATGTGGTTCTCCTCAGTCCTGCTAATGCTAGCTGGGATATGTATGCCAACTTTGAGGTACGTGGAGATCTTTTCATCGACACTGTAGCGGAGTTAAAGGGATAATATGAAAAAAATAGTATTTACAGGTGGGGGAACGGTTGGACACGTTACCCTCAACCTTTTGTTAATTCCTAAGTTCATCGAAGATGGCTGGGAAGTCCACTATATTGGTGACAAAAACGGAATTGAGCATCATGAAATTCTCAAGTCAGGTTTAGATGTCACCTTCCATTCTATTGCAACTGGGAAATTGCGTCGATATTTCTCATGGCAAAATATGATTGACGTCTTTAAGGTTGCTTTTGGAATCCTTCAATCGCTCTTTATCATGCTTCGAGTTCGTCCACAAGCCCTCTTTTCTAAGGGTGGATTTGTATCTGTTCCGCCTGTTATCGCAGCGCGAGTATGCAGAGTACCAGTCTTCATCCATGAGTCTGATCTCTCTATGGGATTGGCCAATAAAATCGCCTATAAGTTTGCGACTAAGATGTACTCTACTTTCGAGCAAGCGTCTAGTCTCACTAAGGTAGAACATGTAGGAGCCGTGACCAAGGTTTCTGGACCAATTATGGAAGAGCCTGAAGAAATGGTGGATATCCGAACTTCTTTCAATGATAAGCTACCAACTCTTCTTTTCGTCGGAGGTTCTGCTGGTGCGCGTGTCTTTAACCAATTAGTTACAGACCATAAGGAAGAGCTGACTAGTCGTTATAATATCATCAACCTAACAGGGGATGCTAGCTTAAATGAACTAAGTTCAAACCTCTACCGTGTTGACTACGTGACTGAACTCTATCAACCGCTCATGAATATGGCTGATGTAGTCATCACTCGTGGTGGCGCCAATACTATTTTTGAACTTCTTGCCATGGCTAAATTGCATGTCATTGTCCCTCTAGGACGTGAAGCTAGTCGTGGAGATCAGATTGAAAATGCGGCTTACTTTGTGAAAAAAGGCTATGCTGAGGAGTTGCAAGAGGGCGATTTGACCTTGTCTACTTTAGAAGAAAAAGTAAGCAAGCTTTTGACCCACAAGGAAGACTACCAGAACACGATGAAGAATTCTCATGAATTAAAATCTGTGGCGGATTTTTATGCGCTACTAAAAAAAGATCTATCATAAGGAAAATCGATGTCAAAGGATAAGAAACAAGAGCCAACTCAAGGCAAGGAATTGTCAGAGTGGCAAAAACGAAATCAAGAATATCTTCAAAAAAAAGCTGAAGAAGAGGCCCAACTAGCCAAAGAAAAGGTCCAAGCAGATACCAATAAAAAAGAAGTGGCAAAAGCTCCGGAAGAAGAAAACACTTTATCAGAGTGGCAGAAGCAGAACCGTGAATATCTGCGTAAAAAGGCTGAGGAAGAGACCAAGGAAGAACAAGAGTCAGACTTATCTGAGGACACTGAGGAGGAAGAGGATTCAGATTCTAATCCTGAAGAGCAGAAGGAAAGTGCAGAAGACCAGTCCTCGCTTGAAAATGAGGAGGAAACTACTGAACCAGAACTAGTGGAAGAAGAGGGCGAAAAATCTGACGAAAAATCTGAAGAAACAAAAGTAGAAGAAAAAAGATCTAAGTCTAAGAAAAAGATTGCTAAGCCTTCTATTCCAAGTGTTCATATCTGGCGTGCTGTTACGATTCTAATCCCAAGTTTGCTTGTTTTGTTCTTTTCGATCTATCTCTTGACGCCCTTCTCAACTCTGAAAAACATAGAAGTCACTGGGACAGTAGAGACCAATGCAGACCAAATCAAAGAGGCTTCAGGGATTCGTGATAGTGACTATACCTTTGGCCTGCTCCTCAATAAAGACAAACATGCTGAGATGATTAAGTCCAATCACTGGATTGAATCTGCTAGCATTCGCTATCAATTCCCGACCAATTTTACCATCCAGGTCAAGGAATACGGGATTGTAGCCTATTATGTTTCTGGAGAGGACCATTATCCGATTCTTTCTAGTGGGACGGTGGAAACCAGTCCAGTTAGTCTAGTCAGTCTTCCAGAAACCTATATGTCTGTACTCTTTAACGATGAGCAGCAAGTCAAAACCTTGATTGAACAACTAGCTGAAGTCAGCCCAGAGATTAAGCAGGCGATCAAAACGATTGAATTGGCTCCAACTAGTGTAACCAGTGATCTGCTCAAGATTACCATGTATGATACGGATGAGATTTTGGTTCCTTTATCAGAACTAGGTAAAAAATTGCCTTACTATAGTAAGATTAAACCCCAATTAACAGTACCGAGCGGTATTGATATGGAAGTTGGGATCTATAGTTATAGCTTGACGGATAAGGCTTTAGAAGAAGCAAGAATCAAAGCTAAAGAAGAGGAAAAGAAGAAGCAGGAAGAAGAAAAGAAAAAACAAGAAGAGCAGGGGAATCAAACTCAGAATCAAACACAAACTCAAAATCAAACACCCCAACAATCACAGAGTCGTTAAGTTTGAGATGATTCTGTTGACTTGATGATGAGTCCTGTTTTCTACAAGTTCAATTCCTGTTTTTTACTTGACAAGTACAGCTTTAAATAATAGAATAGTAAAAAACCTTTAAAGCAGTCCAGAGAGGCAGCTAAGGTTAGACGGTGAAAGGGTGGATTCTACCCATTTTTCGTGGAACCTTGCTGTAGGCAGGTTCCTTTTTTCATGCTCTCTAGCTAACAAAGGTAAAAGGAGAAAAGTATGCGCGAATCTCGTCCAGTTATTGCTCTTGATTTTCCAAGTTTTGAGGCAGTCAAGAAATTTTTAGCTCTTTTTCCAGCTGAAGAGAGCCTCTATCTAAAGGTAGGTATGGAGCTCTATTATGCTACAGGTCCGGAGATTGTTTCTTATTTGAAAGGCTTAGGACATAGCGTCTTTCTAGATCTCAAACTCCATGATATACCTAATACAGTCAAGTCAGCCATGAAGGTTTTGTCTAATCTGGGCGTTGACATGACCAACGTTCACGCAGCAGGTGGTGTAGAGATGATGAAAGCTGCGCGTGAAGGTCTTGGAAAAGAAGCAAAATTGATTGCTGTCACTCAGTTGACTTCAACTTCTGAAGAACAAATGAGAGACTTTCAAAATATCCAAACCAGTCTTCAAGAATCGGTTATTCACTATGCCAAGAAAACTGCTGAAGCCGGTTTAGATGGTGTGGTTTGTTCGGCTCAGGAAGTGAAACTCATCAAAGAAGCTACCAACCAAGACTTTATCTGTCTGACACCAGGTATTCGACCAGCAGGCGCTGCGGTTGGAGACCAAAAACGAGTTATGACACCTGCAGATGCTTATCAGATTGGTAGTGACTATATCGTAGTTGGACGCCCAATCACTCAAGCCACTGATCCAGTAGCAGCTTATCATGCTATCAAGGATGAGTGGAACCAAGACTGAAATTAAAGAAATAGATTATAAAAACAAAAGGAGAATCCCATGACACTTGCTAAAGACATTGCTAGCCATCTATTGAAAATTCAAGCCGTTTACCTCAAGCCAGAAGAACCTTTTACTTGGGCATCAGGCATTAAGTCACCGATTTATACGGACAACCGTGTGACGCTTGCTTACCCAGAAACGCGTAGCTTGATTGAAAATGGTTTTGTGGAAGCCATCAAGGCAGAATTCCCAGAAGTAGAAGTGATTGCAGGAACAGCGACTGCAGGCATTCCGCATGGTGCCATCATCGCTGACAAGATGAACTTGCCATTTGCCTATATCCGTAGCAAACCAAAAGATCACGGTGCTGGAAATCAAATCGAAGGCCGTGTAGCCCAAGGACAAAAGATGGTCGTTGTTGAAGATTTGATTTCAACGGGTGGTTCAGTTCTCGAAGCAGTGGCAGCTGCCAAACGTGAAGGAGCAGATGTTCTGGGTGTTGTAGCTATCTTTAGCTATCAATTGCCAAAAGCAGACAAGAACTTTGCAGATGCTGGTGTCAAACTAGTAACACTTTCAAACTACAGCGAGCTCATTCACCTGGCCCAAGAAGAAGGCTATATCACACCAGAAGGACTTGACCTCCTCAAACGATTTAAAGAAGACCAAGAAAATTGGCAAAATGCTTAAGGTATATAAAAATCAGGTAGTCACTAGGATTACCTGATTTCTTTTTGTTATGTTTATTAGATGTTATACTCAATGAAAATCAAAGAGCAAACTAGGAAGCTAGCCGCAGGCTGTACTTGAGTACGGCAAGGTGAAGCTGACGTGGTTTGAAGAGATTTTCGAAGAGTATTAGTCAACTTTTCCACCTTCAACAACCAGGTCATCTGCTTTAGCAGCGTCACCGTAAGTTGGGTGGAGTGTTTTTTCATAGGCTTTGTGGAAGAAGTTTTCCTTACCTAATTTTTCGATTTCTTGGTTGATGTAGTCAAGAAGTTCTTGGTTACCTTTTTGAACTGCTGGTGCAATGGTATCTGGGTTACCTAGAGAGGTAATTCCTACTTCAAATCCCTTGTTTTCAAGCGCCCAAGCTAGGACTTCAGTATTGTCAGTAGAGAAGGCATCTCCACGTCCATCAAGAAGTGCTTGGTAGGCATCACTATATTGGTCGTATTTTTGAAGTTTTACTTCTGGGTGATTCTTCTCAAAGTATGTTTCAGCAGTCGTTCCTTTTGTAACGATCAAGGTTTTGCCTTCAAGTTCTTTAACATCCTTGACGACTTTATCTTTTGGAGACACAACACCGAGAGAAACTTTCATGTATGGAAGAGCAAAGTCAACCTGTTTTTTACGTTCGTCTGTAACTGTAAAGTTGGCAAGGGTGATATCCACCTTGTTTGAAATCAAGTATTCAGCACGGTTGGCAGCATCAACAGAAACGTATTTAACCTTGACACCAAGGTCTTGTGCTAGTTGATTCCCAAGCTCAATATCGTAACCTTTGTAAGAACCATCGTTGTCAACATAGCCAAAAGGTTTCTTGTCTCCAAATACCGCGATTCGAAGTTCACCGCTTTTTTTGATTTCATCGATAGTGCGAGCTTTAGCAGTCGTTTTACCAGATGAAGCATCAGAGCTTCCACCTGAGCTACAAGCTGTGACAAAGATAAGTGCAAATGCTAGAGCAAAAACAGTTAGGATTGGTTTGAGTATTTTCATAATAATCTCCTTTATTGATTATAGATATGAGCCAAACTGGCTAAAGTCAAAGACGTTTAAAAATTCTTGTGCTCGTTTCGTTTTTGGATTTGTGAAGAATTCTTGAGCAGTTCCTTCTTCAGCAATCTTCCCTTGGTCAAGGAAGATAATGCGGTCCGCAATAGCTTGGGCAAACTGCATTTCGTGGGTTACCAGAATCATGGTGCGCCCTTCTTGGGCCAAGTCATTGATCAGTTCCAGAACTTCACGCACCATCTCTGGATCTAGTGAAGCTGTCACCTCGTCAAAGAGGATAATTTCTGGATGCATGAGAAGGGCACGGACGATCGCAACCCGTTGCTTTTGTCCACCAGATAACTGGCGAGCAAAGCTATGTTGTTTATCTAGCAAACCGACACGTTCCAGTAATTGCAGAGCTTCTTCAGTGACTTCTTTTTTGTCTCTCCCTTGAGCCTTGATAGGGCCTAGGATGAGGTTTTGAAGGACATCCAAGTGAGGAAAGAGTTCATAACTTTGAAAGACCATACCGATCTTTTGGCGAACTAGGTGAAAATCTTTTTTATTTTCAACGATGGACTGGCCATCCAGCAGGATATCTCCTCCTTGAATACTTTCTAAACCATTGAGGCAGCGAAGTAGAGTGCTTTTACCACAACCAGATGGTCCTAGGATGACGACCACTTCTCCCTTTTTAATATCTAAGGAAAGTCCTTGGAGGATAGGATTGTCTCCGAAGGATTTTTTTAGTTCCTTGATTTCTAAAATAGTTTCAGACATTTAATTCCTCCAATGTTTTTCTAGATGAGTAGATAGTTTGGAAATAGGGAAGCAAACTGCGAAATACAAGACTAGGATGGTTCCATATATCCAAAAGGAAGCGGTTGGGATGGTTAAGCGATTGCTATCGATGATTTGTTGTCCAACCTTGGTAACCTCAACAACTCCAATCAAAACAACCAAGGAAGTCGTTTTAATCATCCGAGTGACAAGGTTGATGGCTTGCGGTAGCAATCTTCTTAAGACCTGAGGGATAATGATATGGTAGTAGAGTTGCACTTTAGTTAAACCAAGCGCTTGTCCGCTCTCAAACTGATGTTTTGGGAGAGAAGTAATAGCTCCACGGACCAAGTCTCCCATCTCAGCTGTTCCCCAGAGAGTGAAAACGATAATAGCAGAAGTCTCACCAGAGATATTGATATTAAAGTTTCGAGCCAAGCCAAAGTAAACGATGAAAAGGAGTACTAGCTGCGGCATAATCCGGATAAATTCTAGATATAAGCGTGTCAAAAAGCGAATCACTCTAGAATGAGAGGTCATGATAATTCCCATCACTGTTCCGAAAATCATGGATAAGAGGACAGACAGGATAGAAATTCCAATCGTGACTCCCAATCCCTGTAAGATTCTCAGGAGATTATTTCCCTGAAAGAGTACTTGCATTCCCGAATCCTGCATGACGGAGCCTCCTTTCTATCCAGCTAAAGACTAGTGAAATAGGTAGAAGCATGATGAGGTAAGCAACCACCAACATGGCTAGTGCGATATCTGTTTCATAGTAGAGTCCGATCAAATCCTTAGCAACGTACATAAGGTCAGCAAGGGCAACTGCTGAGAAGACAGAAGTTTCCTTGATGAGGAAAATAACATTGGCACTAAAGGATGGTAGAGCCACCGCTGTCGCTTGTGGAAGAACCACGTAGCGAAAAACCTGAAATGGAGTAAGCCCAATGGCTAAACCGATTTCATGCTGGGTTTGACTGACTGCTTCTAGCCCGCTTCGGAAGGATTCTGCCATGTAGGAACCACCTAAAAAGATGAGCCCGACTGTTGCACAGACTTCTGAAGAAAGAACAATCCCTATTCGAGGTAGACCGAAGTAGAGAAAGAAAAGTTGTATCAAAAGGGGTGTATTTCGTGAAAGTTCGATATAGGCTGTTGCCAACTGGGAGAAAATAGGAAGGCGGTAATGCCGGATGACGCTGACGATGAGCCCCAGCAAAAAAGAACCTAGAATTCCCCAAACTGCAATATGCAAGGTCAGAAAGAATGCCTTTTGATAGAGTGGTAGATATTGTTCAACAATGGACCAATCCAAAAGTAGAACCTCCCATCTAGGAAAATGATACAGTTATTGTAGCATTAAAAGAAAGCTTTGGATAATATGTATTTTTTATTGTGGTGATAAAAAATACTTATAGCAGCGATAAATTTTAAAAATGTGATTTTTCGGTTGACAAATGTAGATTTTTGAAGTATACTAATAACTGTAATCGACAAATGTAGATTTAGGAGGAGATAACCATGCAGATTTCGGATGCAGAATGGCAGGTCATGAAGATTATCTGGATGCAGGGAGAACAGACTAGTACTGATCTCATAAAAGTATTAGAGAAAAGGTTTAGCTGGTCTAAGTCCACGATCCAGACACTCTTGGCTCGTTTGGTAGAGAAAGAATGTTTGACTCGGGAAAAACAGGGCAAGTCCTTTGTCTATTCGGCCATTTTAACGCTAGATGATAGTAGGGGCTTAATGGTTCAGGATATCAAAGACAAGCTTTGTTCTAGAAGAATAAAGCTCTTGCTAGCTGATTTGATTGAAGAATGTGACTTTACGCATGCAGATCTTAATCAGCTGCAGCAGGTCCTGGAAGAAAAGAAAGCAGAGGCTGTCGAAACAGTCCCTTGCAATTGTATGTAATGGAAAGAAGGAATTTCAATGTTTGGATTGTTAATTAGTATTGTTTGTTTACTTGGGGTTGCTTTTATTGCTTGGTGGTTCTTTGCAGAGCATGAAAAGGTAAGCGGCCACGCTCGTCAGAAATCAGGTTATCAAGAAATTGAAGTCGAAGTCATGGGGGGGTATTCGCCTGAAACCATTGTCCTGAAAAAGAATGTTCCTGCCCGGATTATCTTTAATCGCAAGGATCCATCTTCATGTCTGGCTCAAGTGATCTTTCCAGATTTTGGCGTTCATGAAGATTTGCCTTTAGGTGAAAAACATGTCATTGAAATTACGCCAGAAAAAGCGGGCGAATATGGGTTTTCATGTGGAATGAACATGATGCATGGTCAAATGATTGTGGAATAAAGGAGTAGGTATGGTAGAAAAACAAAAAGCAGTTGTGGAAAACGGAGTGCAAAAGATCCGTATTACAGCAGAAAAGGGCTATAGTCCCAAAGAATTTCAACTTCAAAAAGGGATCCCTGCTGAAATCACCTTCCATCGGGTCAATCCTTCCGGCTGTTACAAGGAAATTTTGTTTGAAGATCAGGGGATTTTAGAGCCTTTGGAAGTCGGTGTGGATAAGGTGATATCCTTTACCCCGACAGAAACAGGGGACTTTGAGTTTTCATGTGGAATGAAGATGCAAAAGGGTTCCTACATGGTTGTGGAAAAACGACGTCGTGTCTTAAGTTTACGGGATCGCTTTTGGATTACTAGTATCTTTGCCCTTCCTTTATTGATCTTGATGATCGGGATGTGGGCAGGACTTGTATCCCATCCAGTCAATCGCTGGGGAAACTTTCTAGCGACAACGCCGATCATGTTGGTGGCAGGAGTTCCTTTTATCAAGAGTGCCTGGGCCTCATTTAAGAAGCACCATTCCAATATGGATACCTTGGTAGCTCTTGGAACCCTGGTAGCCTATGTCTATAGTGTATTTGCCCTTTTTACTGGTCAGCCAGTATACTTTGAGGCTGCGGGTTTTATCATCTTCTTTATCCTCTTAGGGCAAATCTTTGAAGAACGGATGCGTAACAATGCCTCCGAGGCTGTGGAAAAGTTGTTGGATTTGCAGGCAAAAACAGCTCAAGTTCTCCGTGATGGGAACTATGTCGAGGTGGCGGCAGAAGATATCCAAATTGATGACTTGATTCGGGTCCGTCCTGGGGAAAAGATTGCGGTTGATGGGACGATTGTAGAAGGAAGTACGACCATTGATGAGTCGATGGTGACAGGTGAAAGCTTGCCTGTGGAAAAATCAGTTGGTGATGCAGTTATCGGCTCCACTATCAACAGCAATGGGACCATTCTCTTTAAGGCTGAAAAAGTCGGTAGTGAGACTCTCTTATCTCAAATTGTGGACTTTGTCAAAATGGCCCAATCCAGTCGTGCTCCTATTCAAGATTTGACGGATAAGATTTCAGGTATCTTTGTTCCAGTGGTGACGATTTTGGCCATTGCGACTTTCTGGGTTTGGTCCGTGCTTTTGGGCGCGTCGCTTCAAGAGGCCATGCTCTATGCAGTCTCTGTCCTCATTATTGCCTGTCCTTGTGCCCTTGGCTTAGCAACCCCAACAGCCCTCATGGTCGGAACCGGCCGTAGTGCCAAGATGGGGGTTCTGATTAAAAATGGAACAGTTCTTCAAGAAGTGCAAAAGATTCAAACTGTTGTGTTTGATAAGACAGGGACTATTACCATTGGCCAACCACTTGTAACCGATGTTGTAGGAGATGAAGCGCGTGTCTTGACACTGGCTGCTAGTCTTGAAACTTTTTCAGAACATCCACTAGCCCAAGCGGTGTTATCCCAAGCAGAAGAAAAAGGTTTGGTGTTATCCCTTGTGGAAAACTTCCAAGCGATTGAAGGAAAAGGGGTCCAAGGTCAGATTGACCAGCAGTTGGTGACCTTGGGAAATGGCAAACTTCATGACGGGACAGCGATGGATCCGGAGCTTGAAAAACGGATGGTAGAGTTGCAAGAGCAGGCCAAAACAGTAATCAGTTTGTCTGTGGATGGGCAAGTGATTGGCTTGATTGCCATTCAAGATGCTCCGAAGGCCAGCTCAAAAGAAGCGATCAAAAAGCTCAAAGAACGGGGCTTGAAAACGGTCATGTTAACGGGGGATAATGAACGGGTGGCCCAAGCTATTGCTAAGCAAGTGGGAATTGATACCGTCATTGCTGATGTCCTTCCTCAAGAAAAAGCTAGCGCCATCCAAAAACTGCAAGAAGATAGCAAGGTTGCGTTTGTTGGAGATGGGATCAATGATGCTCCAGCTCTCTCGATCGCGGATGTGGGGATCGCTATGGGATCTGGAACGGATATTGCGATCGAGTCCGGTGGCATCGTGCTCACGCAAAATGATTTGCTTGGCGTTGTGCGCGCCTTTGACATGAGTCAAAAGACCTTCCGCAGGATCTTACTCAATCTCTTCTGGGCCTCTATCTACAATATCCTTGGGCTTCCAATTGCTGCCGGAGTCTTTGTAGGACTGGGATTGACCCTCAATCCAGAACTAGCAGGTCTTGCCATGGCCTTGAGTTCTGTATCAGTTTTATGTAGCTCACTCTTACTAAATATTTCAAAAGTCGATTAAAAAGGCGGTCTTAACCGCTTTTTTGCTATTCTAAAACAGATTTTCAAAACGTTTTCAATCTGTACTGTAATAGAGAATGAAAGTTTCTGAGCACATTCTTATGAAACTATAAGTAAATGTGATAAATTAGGAGTGTAAATTTACTGAATCGTTTTCAAAAAACATATAAAAGCGCTTTTATTATTCATCAAATTAACTTTTAAGGAGAGTTATCATTATGACTCAAGGGAAAATTACTGCATCAGCAGCAATGCTTAACGTATTGAAAACATGGGGCGTAGACACTATCTACGGTATCCCATCAGGAACACTCAGCTCACTTATGGACGCTTTGGCTGAAGACAAAGATATCCGTTTCTTGCAAGTTCGCCACGAAGAAACAGGTGCTCTTGCAGCGGTTATGCAGGCTAAATTTGGCGGTTCTATCGGTGTTGCAGTTGGTTCAGGTGGTCCAGGTGCGACTCACTTGATCAACGGTGTTTACGATGCAGCTATGGATAACACTCCATTCCTTGCTATCCTTGGATCACGTCCAGTTAACGAATTAAACATGGATGCTTTTCAAGAATTAAACCAAAACCCAATGTACAACGGTATCGCTGTTTACAACAAACGTGTAGCTTACGCAGAACAATTACCAAAAGTAATCGACGAAGCTTGCCGTGCTGCCGTTTCTAAAAAAGGTCCAGCCGTTGTTGAAATTCCAGTAAACTTTGGTTTTCAAGAAATCGACGAAAACTCATACTACGGTTCAGGTTCATACGAACGTTCATTCATCGCTCCTGCTTTGAACGAAGTTGAAATTGACAAAGCAGTTGAAATCTTGAACAATGCTGAACGTCCAGTTATCTATGCTGGTTACGGTGGTGTTAAAGCTGGTGAAGTGATTACTGAATTGTCACGTAAAATCAAAGCACCAATCATCACAACTGGTAAAAACTTTGAAGCTTTTGAATGGAACTACGAAGGTTTGACAGGTTCTGCTTACCGTGTTGGTTGGAAACCAGCCAACGAAGTTGTCTTTGAAGCAGACACTGTTCTCTTCCTTGGTTCAAACTTCCCATTTGCTGAAGTATACGAAGCATTCAAAAACACTGAAAAATTCATCCAAGTCGATATCGACCCTTACAAACTTGGTAAACGTCATGCCCTTGACGCTTCAATCCTTGGTGATGCAGGTCAAACCGCTAAAGCTATCCTTGACAAAGTGAACCCAGTTGAGTCTACTCCATGGTGGCGTGCAAACGTTAAGAACAACCAAAACTGGCGTGATTACATGAACAAACTCGAAGGTAAAACTGAGGGTGAATTGCAATTGTATCAAGTTTACAATGCAATCAACAAATATGCTGATCAAGACGCTATCTACTCAATCGACGTAGGTGACACTACTCAAACATCTACTCGTCACCTTCACATGACACCTAAGAACATGTGGCGTACATCTCCACTCTTTGCGACAATGGGTATTGCCCTTCCAGGTGGTATCGCTGCGAAGAAAGACAATCCAGATCGCCAAGTATGGAACATCATGGGTGACGGTGCATTCAACATGTGCTACCCAGACGTGATCACAAACGTTCAATACGACCTTCCAGTTATCAACGTTGTCTTCTCAAATGGTAAATATGCCTTCATCAAGGACAAATACGAAGACACAAACAAACACTTGTTTGGTTGTGACTTCCCTAATGCTGACTATGCGAAAATCGCTGAAGCGCAAGGTGCTGTAGGGTTCACTGTAAACCGTATCGAAGATATCGATGCAGTTGTTGCAGAAGCTGTTAAATTGAACAAAGAAGGTAAAACTGTTGTTATTGATGCTCACATCACACCACACCGTCCACTTCCAGTAGAAGTACTTGAGTTGGATCCAAAACAACACTCAGAAGAAGCAATCAAAGCCTTCAAGGAAAAATACGAAGCAGAGGAACTCGTACCATTCCGCCTCTTCTTGGAAGAAGAAGGGTTGCAATCACGCGCAATTAAATAATTCCTCTCGTCGAAAATCAAATGTAACCACTGTAGATTTTATTCTTTGATTTTCATAGAGAGAAACTTAAAAAGATCGTAGTCATCCGGTCTTTTTGTGGAGGATAGTAAATGAATTTAAATCAATTAGATATTATCGTTTCAGATGTTCCACAAGTCTGTGCTGACTTGGAGCGTATTTTTGATAAAAAGGCCGATTATGTTGATGACAGTTTTGCTCAATTCACGATTGGCAGTCACTGTCTGATGTTGTCCCGAAATCATTTAATTCCTTTGGAAGATTTTCAGTCAGGCCTCATTATTCATATCGAGGTTGAGGACGTAGAGCAGAACTACAAACGGTTGAAAGATCTTGGTATAAAGGTTTTACACGGTCCTTGTGAAACGGATTGGGGGACAGAGTCCTTATTAGTTAAAGGTCCTGCTGGTCTAGTGATTGATTTTTATCGAATGAAATAGGTCGCTTAATCATTTGAAGTTAACCTTAGCTATTTTTAAAACAGAAATTGAGAACATAAACGATTAAAAGGTCGGAGCAATCCGGTCTTTTTCTTTCATTTCTGTTAAAATAGATTCATCATCATGTTTTAAGGAGAAAAAAGATGCCAACAACTTTCTTTCTATTATTTGGATTAATGATTTTAGGATTTGCTGCCTTCACCTATTTTATATTTTCCTATTTTATATTTAGTAATTATAGTAATGCCAAGAGGTGTACCGAAAGAACGGAAGGAGTTATTATCCGATATTCCTATGCTCTTTATAATGGGATTAGTCTCCCAGTTGTTGAATACACTGTTGATGGAAACCAATACAAGGTCGTAGGGCCTAAATTTCTATCTGCTATTTCAAATACAATCAGTACTCCCTTAGGTTCAATCGTATCTGATGTAAAAACGGATAATTTTGAAAATGGTGAAATTCCGCAAGTTTTAAGATACAAAGTTAAGGGGAATAGTTTTTTGTCTTATACAAAATCTCCACTTAAGGAACGCTTTCCAATTGGTGGAAAAGTTGCTGTTTATTATGATCCTAAAAAACCAAAACATTCCTATGTAGAAAGACCACTAAGACCTGGACGGTATGCATGGTTGGCAAAATGTTTTATCTATCTTAATGTTTTTATTATGGTTGCTCTAGCTTTCTTTATCATGTTCATTCTTCCAAATCTTATGAAATAAAGCGGTTTTGTATACAAACTTCAACTACCCTATTTGACTTCTATGTTCATCGTAGAAGTTTTTTTGAAGAAAGTGCTTTTCTTAAAAATTATTTAGGGGCTATTTCAGTTTTTTTAAATGTTTGATAGTATAATAGTACCAGTAAATCATGTGAGGTAAAGTGATGACAGAAATACTACAATTTCCAGAGGGCTTCCTTTGGGGTGGTGCTACGGCAGCTAATCAATGTGAGGGTGCTTATAATTTAGACGGTCGTGGGTTGGCGAATGTTGATGTTGTTCCAATCGGTAAGGACCGTGAAGCCATTATCACAGGGAAGAAAAAGATGTTTTCGTTTGAGGAGGGCTATTTTTACCCAGCAAAAGAAGCCATTGATATGTACCATCATTACAAGGAAGATATTGCCCTTTTTGCGGAAATGGGCTTTAAGACTTATCGACTTTCCATCGCTTGGACTCGGATTTTTCCTAAGGGTGACGAAGCGGAGCCAAATGAAGCTGGTCTAGCCTTTTATGAAGACTTATTTAAGGAATGCCAAAAGTATGGGATCCAACCTCTGGTAACTATCACGCATTTTGACTGCCCCATGCACTTAATTACTGAGTATGGTGGTTGGCGCAATCGCCGTATGTTGGACTTCTATGAGAATCTCTGTCGCACACTCTTTACCCGTTACAAAGGCTTGGTTAAATACTGGCTAACATTTAATGAAATCAACATGATTCTCCATGCCCCCTTTATGGGAGCTGGTCTCTGTTTTGAAGAAGGAGAAAATCAAGAACAAGTCAAATACCAAGCAGCTCACCATGAGTTGGTAGCTTCAGCTCTAGCGACTAAGCTTGCCCACGAGATTGACCCAGAAAACAAGGTTGGATGTATGTTGGCAGCAGGGCAATACTATCCTAACACAGCCCATCCGAGAGACTACTGGGCTGCTATGGGAGAAGACCGCAAGAGTTACTTCTTCATTGATGTTCAAGCGCGTGGGGAATACCCAAGCTACGCTAAGAAGCAGTGGGAGCGTGAAGGAATTGAGATTGAAATGATGGTAGAGGATCTAGACTTGTTGAAGAATTACACTGTTGACTTTGTTTCCTTCTCTTACTATGCAAGTCGAGTGGCCTCAGGTGATCCAGAAGTTAAAGAATTAACAGCTGGAAATGTATTTGCCTCCCTCAAAAATCCCTATCTAGAATCCTCAGAATGGGGATGGCAGATTGACCCACTTGGGCTTCGAATCACCCTCAATGCCATCTGGGATCGTTACCAAAAGCCCATGTTCATCGTAGAAAATGGCCTCGGTGCTATTGATACACCGGATGAGAATGGTTATGTAGCAGATGACTATAGGATTGCTTATCTAGAGGCCCACATCAAGGCTATGCGAGATGCCATTTACCAAGATGGATTAGACTTGCTTGGTTATACAACTTGGGGTTGTATCGATCTAGTTTCAGCTGGAACAGGCGAAATGAACAAGCGCTATGGCTTTATCTATGTTGATCGTGATAATGAAGGTCATGGAAGTCTCAAACGTAGCAAGAAGAAATCCTTCTACTGGTACAAGGATGTCATTGCTAGCAATGGTGCAAGCATTGAGTAGAACACATTTATTCACTATTTTTATAAAATCTTCTCCCTACTTTATAAGATCTGAAAAAGAGTTCAATTAGACCTAGCTTTTTGCTATAATGAGGGGAGAAAAATCAGACAGGAGATCAAGATGTCAGAACCATTATTTTTACAATCAGTTATGCAAGAAAAAATCTGGGGTGGGACTAAACTACGTGATGAGTTTGGTTACGACATTCCAAATGAAAAGATTGGTGAGTATTGGGCGATCTCAGCTCACCCAAATGGTGTGTCTAAGGTAGCCAATGGCCGCTATCAAGGAACAGACCTCGCTAGTTTGTATGAGGAACACCGTGAGTTGTTTGGCAACCGTCCAGAACCAGTATTTCCACTCTTGACTAAAATCCTAGATGCCAATGACTGGCTCAGTGTTCAAGTTCACCCAGATGATGCTTATGGACTAGAGCACGAAGGCGAACTTGGAAAAACAGAGTGCTGGTATATCATTGCTGCAGATGAAGGTTCAGAGATTATTTACGGTCACAATGCCAAGTCAAAAGAAGAACTCCGCCAACAAATCGAAGATAAGAACTGGGATGCCTTGCTTACAAAAGTACCTGTTAAGGCTGGAGATTTCTTTTATGTACCCAGTGGAACAATGCACGCTATCGGAGCAGGTATCTTAATCCTTGAAACGCAACAGTCTAGTGATACAACTTATCGTGTCTATGACTTTGACCGCAAGGATGATAATGGCAACTTGCGTGAGCTTCATCTTGAAAAATCCATCGATGTTTTAAATATCGGTGAGCCTGCAAATAGCCGTCCTGTGACTGTCAAAGCAGATGATTTGCGTTCAACTCTCCTTGTATCCAATGAATTCTTCGCAGTTTACAAGTGGGAAATTACTGGAAAAGTTAACTTTGAAAAAACAGCTGATTACAGCTTGTTGAGCGTTTTGGCTGGTCAAGGGAAACTGACTGTAGACGGAAAAGATTATCCAATTCAAAAAGGTAGTCACTTTATCTTACCAAGTGATGTTGAAGCTTGGACCTTGGAAGGGCAAGGTCTAGAATTGATTGTTAGTCATCCATAAAAAGAAAGGGCCTGAGTTCATTACTCAAGTCCTTTTTTGTATTTACATAAATTGGGCGATAAAGATCACGATGATGATAATTGGGATGATGAAACGAAGAAGGAAGAGCCAGACTTGGAAAAGTCCTTGTTTCCAAGGTGTTTCATCAAGATGAAGTTCCTCCATTGCCAGTGCCTTCTTGAAAATATAGCCTGTAAAGAGAGACAAGCAGAGGGCGCCGAATGGCATGAGGAGGTTGGAAACCAAGAAATCCATAGCATCAAAGAAGGTCTTTCCAAAGATATGGACATCAGCCATCACACCATAGGATAGGGCCGAAGGGATACCAAAGATAAAGGTCAAGATACCTAAAATAAGACTCCATTTATTACGTTTTTCGTTATTTTGGTCAGTGATATTTCCAACATTAATTTCCAGCATAACGACAGAAGAAGTGACCGTCGCAAAGAGGAAGAGCAAGAGAAAGAGAATATAGAAAATACTTCCAAAAGGCATCTTGTCAAAGAGTTGGGGCAAGACGATAAAGAGGAGACTAGGACCACCTTCAGACTGAATATTGAAGGCTGACATAGCTGGGAAAATAGCTAGTCCTGCCATGACCGATACGGAAATATTCATGGCAACGATAGACATACCTGATTGGACCAGATTGGTTTTCTTATCTAGGTAAGAAGCATAGGTCAACATGGCCGTAACCCCGAGGGACAAAGCAAAGAATGACTGTCCTAGAGCATAGAGGAAACCAGCACTTGTCAGTTTTGAAAAATCAGGTTTGAGGAAGTATACGACACCTTCCATAGCATTTGGTAAGCTAAGAGAGCGCCCGATAATAATGACAAAGATGATAAATAGCAGGGGCATCATGACCTTAGATGCTCTTTCAATCCCTTTTTGGACTCCCTTAGATACGATAAAGATGTTGAGGAAGATAAAAAGAGCTTGAGACCCAAGGGCAATCCAAGGATTTGAAATGATGTCTGTAAAGAGCTGGGCATAATCACTGCTAATCCCAACTTGGAAGGCTTTAGCAATAGCGATACCTAGATAAACTAAAACCCATCCCCCGATAACACTGTAAAAGGATAAGAGGATGAAAAGGGCAAAGGCACCAATCCAACCGATAAAGTTGTAGTTCTTGTTATCACCCAATTTTCCAAAGGTTTTGATTGCTGACACGCCAGCGCTCCGACCGAGGGCAAACTCAGCCAAGAGAAGTGGAAATCCAATCAATAGTGTCGAGATGAGAAAGACCAGTAAAAAACCTCCCCCACCATTGGCAGCAGTCATGTAAGGGAACTTCCAAACGGCCCCAAGACCAATAGCAGAACCTGCAGATGCAAGGATAAAGCCCAGTTTTGAACCCCATTGCGATTTTTCAGACATTGTTAAACTCCAATCTATTTCTAAATAATAAAAGGCTACTTGAGTTGTCAAATAGCCCTCTCTCAATTGCTCTTTTGAGCTTATTCTTTGATTGATAGACTTGATTATCCTATCATGATTTTTCAAGTCTGTCAAGAAAGCGATTTTCATGTTTTTATAAAAAATATGATAAAATACTTGACTCTCCTCAAAGGGGAGGGTATATACTATTTATGTGAGGAGGAAATCATGTACCATATCAAAGAAGCTGCGCAACTTTCAGGTGTCTCCATCAAGACCCTCTACCATTATGACAAGATTGGACTTTTGGTTCCATTAAAGTCAGAAAATGGCTATCGGACCTATAGTCAAGAGGATTTAGAACGACTACAGATTATCCTCTATTACAAGTATCTAGGTTTTTCTTTAGAAAAAATAGCAGAGCTATTGAAGGAAGAAAAGACGGACTTGTTACCACATTTATCTAGACAGTTGGACTATTTAACCCAGGAGAGGCAACATCTAGACACCTTGATTTCAACCTTGCAGAAAACTATTCAAGAACAAAAAGGAGAAAGAAAAATGACTATTGAGGAAAAATTCACTGGATTTAGCTATCAAGACCATCAAAAATACCACCAAGAGGCTGTAGACAAGTATGGCCAAGAAATCATGGATCAAGCGCTCGAGCGCCAAAAAGGTCACGAAGACGAAGCTACGGCTGCCTTCAACCAAGTCTTTCAAGCCTTGGCACAAAATCTTCAAGCTGATCTACCTGCAACAGCATCTGAAAATCAAGAGGAAGCAGGCAAACTCTTGCAAGCCATCCGTACTTATGGATTTGACTGCTCTATCGAGGTCTTTGGTCATATCGGAAAAGGCTATGTCTATAATCCAGAGTTCAAGGAAAACCTTGATAAGTTTGGACAGGGAACAGCCCAGTACACATCAGATGTCATTACCCACTATGTAAGCACACAAACTCGATAAAACTCACAGACTAAGCTAGAACTGACAAAGCCAGTAACAGAATTTTAGTAGGAAGACACAGACTCAGACAAAATAAAAGTCGGCGGAGTGATCTCTGCCGATTTACTGTTATTTGAGTTGGTAAAACCAGTCTCCCCCATCCTTATAGTAAAAGAATTCACTGAGGTCCTCTTCGAGAAAAACACGAAGCATATCAGACATATCCTCAGTAGCTAGTTTGAGATGAGATAGATTTTCAAAATCCTCCCACCAAACTTTTCCTTCGTCTGAAGATTGGAGCTCACCAGTAAAGTGTTCTGTTTTGTAAAAGAGGACAACATAACGATAATCTGCATCATCATACCAGTCTTTGATATCACAGAGTTGGAGTTTAGAAATGGTCAGACCAGTTTCTTCCTTCACTTCGCGAATGACAGCATCGACAAAGGATTCGCCACGTTCAACATGACCACCAGGAAAAGTAATGCCAGGCCAGTTAGGACTAACTCGGTCTTGAACTAGGATCTTGTCCCCATTTTTAATCAAGCACATGTTGACAAATTCGACTGATTCTCTTCTACTCATATTATTTTTCCTATTTTGTTAGTAATTTTTCTACCACGTTTAATTTTCGCATGGTCAGATCAACGCCGAACAGCTTTTCAAGATAGTTGGTATTAAGTTTTTTTCGTTTTGCAGTTCTAGGGAGATAGAGGTAAAGACAATGGTTGCCGATACAAATTTCTTCTTCACCATAGTCACTATCCAATTTTTCTAATGGTAGACTTTGGATATCATTTTGAAAAAGGATCACATGTATTCGGTCAAAAAGATAGTGTTTTCCAAATGGGTTTTCTTGGACAATTTTTGCAAAATCATTTTTGTTCTTGATTACCATTTTTAAATCAGCACCAATTTTTTCCTTTATTAGAGTGTGAACCTGTTCTCGTATTTCTTCCAGAGATAAGTCACTTTCAAGAATGATATTCCCACTTTGAATATAGGTTCGAACGTGTTGAAAATCAGCTTCTATCAAGATATCTACTAGATAAGACATTTTAGGGATAGCATTTTTTCCATTAGGAGTAACTCCCCTTAGTAAGATAATATGTTCCAAAGTAGTTCCTTTCTTATCTAACATCCTTAGATACTAAATCATTTATAGATTAAGTTTGAGCCTGCCACCCAGCCAGTACAGAGGGCAGAAGTGATGTTAAAGCCACCCGTGTGGGCGTTGATATCTAGGACCTCTCCTGCAAAGTGAAGGCCAGGAACCAGTTTGCTTTCCAGCGTTTTAGGATTGATTTCCTTGAGACTAACACCTCCTTTGGTAACAAAGGATTTAGCCAAGGACATTTTTCCTGTCACAGGGATTTTGAGTGCTTTGATAGACTGGAGAAGTTGATCGCGTTCTCTTTCAGTTAGTTGTTTGACTTTTTCAGGATATCCTTGGACAAAAAATTCTGCCAAGCGTTCAGGGAGTATAGCTTTTAAGGCATTTTTCAAGGATTTTTCACGGTTATCTTCTAAAAAGTCAACTAAGTCACCTTCTGAAAGTTGTGGCAAGACATCTAGAGAGAGAATTTCCCCACCCTTGACAAAGCTAGACATGCGTAGCGCAGCAGGACCTGACAAACCAAAGTGGGTAAAGAGTAGGTCATGAGTGATGACATGCTTGCCATAGCTTAGGGTCACATCGTCTAGGGAAATCCCCTGCAAGGCCTTATGCGGGAAATCAGTCAACAATGGACTTTCAGCAGCCTCAAGCTCGGTAATGGTGTGTTTGAAATGGCGAGCAATCTCATGACCAAAACCAGTAGAGCCAGTAGAAGGATAGGATTTTCCACCTGTTGTGACAATGAGTTTATCACAAGTGAAGGTTTGATCTGTAGACTTAAGGACAAACTGGTCGTCAATCTTTTTAACCGAAACAATCTCTGTTTGAGTGGAAACTTGCCCACCTAGCTCCATGATTTTCTTTTCCAGTGCTTCGATAATGGTCCGAGATTTGTCACTGGCTGGAAAGACGCGGCCATGGTCTTCGACTTTGAGTTTTACGCCATTTTCAGTAAAAAAGTTGATGATATCATGGTTGTCAAACTGGGAAAAGACACTGTATAGAAAGCGGCCATTTCCAGGGATGCCAGCTAATAGGTCATCTAGAGTTCCATTGTTGGTCACGTTGCAGCGCCCACCACCAGTTCCAGCTAATTTTTTTCCAAGTTTCCGATTTTTTTCGATGAGGAGAGTTTTCTGCCCATAAAAGCTACTGGAAATGGTAGCCATCATTCCAGCAGGCCCTCCCCCAATTACAATAGTGTCAAAATATTTCATAAAAGTATTGTACCATAAAAAAGACGGAGGGACAGAAATCGGTAGATCAAGTTTTGCATGATAGTACCTAGTCCCGTGAATCTTTATCAAACCGGCGGCTTCTTCAAACTTATGTAATGAGAGGATGAAATTGTCAGTACAAAAGTCTACTCAGCTACAGTAGAAAAGATAATTGCTGATAAAAATTGAGGTCGGGACATTGAATCCCGACCTCTGTCTTATATAAATTAGTCAATTTCATATCCCATGAGGAGTCCACCCTCTTCTGCATAAAAACTGCAGAGGCCAGAAGTTGGGAGAACCTTAATATCAGCTTGTGGGAATGTTTCACGCACACGTTCAGAGAACTGTTGGCAGAATTTATCATTACTGCGGTGAGCCATGACGATACGTCCACCAGCATAGCCAGCTTTGATTAACTCTTCATAGGCAGCTTGAAGAGATTTTTTAGCACCACGAGCCTTTTGGAGGAGTTCCAAGGTTCCAGTTTCACTTGCTTCCCCAACCATACGAATATTGAGGAGCCCAACAACTGTACCGATCAGTTTACTCAAGCGACCATTCTTAACCAGATTATCAACCTTAGCGAGAACGAACAATAACTTAGTTTTTTCTTGGTAAGCAGTAATAGCATTAACCACTTCTTCAAAGGAAAGTCCTTGGTCAATCAAATCATTGATTTTCTCAACGATTAGATCAACTTCCCCACCAGCAGACAAGCTGTCAATAACATGAATCTGAGTATCAGGATGTTCTTCGAGATAGAGATTCTTAGCTAATTGAGCGCTGTTTTGACTACCAGAAAGAGTTCCGGTAATGGTCACTACAAAAATATGTTTTGCCCCTTCAAATGCTCGCAAGTAATCATCAGGGCTAGGACAAGCTGATTTTGAAGCTTCAGAAGTTGCATACATGGTTTCCATCATTTTGTCAATATCAAGACTAGCATCGTCAATAAAGACTTGATCAGCCACTTGAATGGTTAAGGGAACACTGATGAATTCAGTATCAATTGCTGGATTTGCCAGTTGATGATAATCACAACCAGAGTCAGCTACAATCTTCCAAGTCATAGAAATTCTCCATCTTTATCACTTATACATTGACAAAGGTTCTGTCTTTTTTTACAATTATATCATGAAAAATCTTAAAACAAAAGTCTCGTCACTCTGTTGTCACAAGTAGAAAGGAAGTGTTATGGCCGAACGAAGAATTTCTGAAAATTCACTTGAAAATCTCAGAAAATCCAATCAAGAATCCAATTTACTGACCAGAGAAGCTATCGAAACAGCTCTCTTGCAACTTTTGGAGAAAAAGGAATTGACAAAGATTAGCATTTCTGAGTTGGTCAAACGTGCTGGTGTTTCCCGTGCAGCCTTTTATCGAAACTATGACTCCAAAGAAGAGATTTTAGAAAGTGTCTTTAAACGAAGCGTCCATAACATTATGGAGCAATTGAGCCATTACGATGTAAAAACGGACCTCTATCTGGTTTGGGTTCGCCTCTTTCGAGAAGCTAAGAAAGAGGCTAAGGTTATTCAGCTTGCCTTGGACTACCACTTGGAAAAAATTTTTGTGCAAGCCATGCAAGAATTTTTAGAAAAATACTATGGAAAATCAAAAGGAGTCAGCTCTTACTTGCATTCTTTTTGGAGTTCTGCCATCGTATCAGTTTTGCTTAAATGGATTAAGGATGGAATGAAGGTTCCTGCTGAAAAAATTGCAGATTTACGCCTACCATTTTTCAAAATATAAACCAAGAGGAGAGAAGATATGACAGAAAAAAGACTGGCTTGGGATGAGTATTTTGCTGCTCAAGCTCTATTAATTGCCAATCGTTCAACCTGTAAACGCGCTAAGGTAGGTGCTGTTTTAGTCAAGGATAATAAGGTGATTTCAACAGGATACAATGGTTCTGTATCAGGAACGGAGCACTGTATTGACCACGACTGTCTGGTGATTGAGGGCCACTGTGTGCGTACTCTTCATGCAGAGGTAAATGCTATACTACAAGGAGCCGAACGTGGCGTTCCAAAAGGATTTACAGCCTACGTTACACATTTTCCATGCCTCAACTGCACCAAGCAATTGCTTCAGGTAGGTTGTGAGCGTGTCGTGTATATCAATCAATACCGTATGGATGACTACGCCCAGTATCTCTATCGTGAAAAAGGTACCGAGTTGACCCATTTACCACTTGAGACAGTACAAGCAGCTCTTCAAGAAGCAGATTTGATTTAGAAATTATAAAAAAATAGATGGTTTAGAAGGATTTTTAAACCATTTTTTGATATAATAAGAAGAATAAATTGAAAGAAGGAATTCAGAAAATGGGAAAACTTGAAGTCATTAATCATCCACTCATTCAACACAAATTGTCAATCTTGCGTCGCACAGACACTTCTACAAAAGCTTTTCGTGAGTTAGTAGATGAAATTGCTATGTTGATGGGATATGAAGTGCTTCGTGATCTTCCGCTTGAAGACGTTGAAATCGAAACACCTATCACAAAAACAGTCCAAAAACAATTGGCTGGTAAAAAATTGGCAATTGTTCCAATCTTGCGTGCGGGTATCGGGATGGTCGATGGGCTGTTGAGCTTGGTTCCAGCAGCCAAAGTTGGACATATTGGTATGTACCGTGACGAAGAAACTCTTCAACCAGTAGAATACTTGGTTAAATTACCTGAAGATATCGACCAACGTCAAATTTTTGTGGTTGACCCTATGCTTGCAACAGGTGGTTCTGCAATCTTGGCTGTTGATTCCCTCAAAAAACGTGGAGCATCAAACATCAAATTTGTCTGCCTTGTATCTGCTCCAGAAGGTGTAAAAGCTCTTCAAGAAGCTCACCCAGATGTAGAAATCTTTACAGCAGCTTTGGATGAACGCTTGAACGAACATGGCTATATCGTTCCAGGTCTTGGTGACGCTGGAGACCGTTTGTTCGGTACTAAGTAAAATTCTAAGCTTACCCTAAAACTGTTCATTAGTTTTAGTCTAGAAAGGAGGTTGAATTTTTGTGTCTGTTTTTAGGATAGAGCAAAAATTTGACCTTTTTTGACCAAAAAGATATAATAGTCCTGTATCAAGTCGCTTGACTAGGAAATTTAGAAATCAGAAGGAGAAATGAATGATTCCTGTAGTTATTGAACAAACAAGTCGTGGAGAACGTTCATACGACATTTACTCACGTCTTTTAAAAGATCGTATCATTATGTTGACTGGACCAGTCGAAGATAATATGGCAAACTCAGTTATCGCCCAATTGCTTTTCTTGGATGCCCAAGATAGTACAAAAGATATCTACCTTTATGTGAATACTCCAGGTGGTTCTGTATCAGCTGGTTTAGCAATCGTTGATACTATGAACTTTATCAAGGCAGATGTCCAAACCATTGTTATGGGGATGGCTGCTTCAATGGGAACAATCATCGCTTCAAGTGGAGCAAAGGGCAAACGTTTCATGCTTCCAAATGCCGAATACATGATTCACCAACCGATGGGTGGTACAGGCGGTGGTACACAGCAAACAGATATGGCGATTGCTGCTGAACACTTGCTTAAAACTCGTAAGACTTTGGAGCAAATTCTTGCAGATAATTCTGGTAAATCAGTTGAGCAAATCCATGCAGATGCTGAACGTGATTACTGGATGAGCGCTCAAGAAACTCTTGACTACGGTTTTATTGACGAAATTATGGCTAATAATTCTTTGAATTAAACTACTAAAGCAAGCTCGACTGAGCTTGCTTTTTTTGATATAATAGTAAGAAGATTGTTAGAAGGAAGTTGTAATATGTTTCAAAAAGAGAATCGGTCTGGTCTGATTATCTACCTATACTATAATCGTGATGCAAAAAAAATCGATCATTATGGTGATATTTGTTACCACTCAAAAAAACACCGTTATCTGCAACTTTATGTCCCAACAGAAGAAGTGGAAGAACTGGTTAGCCGTTTAGGAAAAGAGAAATTTGTCAAAAAAGTGAGACGATGTCATATCCAAGAATTGGAAACTCCCTTTGTTGGTAGTCTCTACAGAAATAACGAAAACGTTATCATGTAAAAATTCAGATAAATGTGTTGACAATTTTCTGATAATTCGGTATATTCTTAACATGTAATTTAAATTAAGAAATTAAAAGGAGATAAACATGAAGAAAAAATTTGCCTTGTCACTTGTAGCTCTTGCAAGTGTGGCTGTTTTAGCAGCTTGTGGAGAAGTGAAGTCAGGAGCTTCAAACTCAACTGGTAACCCAGTGGATGAGAAAGTCGTTAAAATTGGTTTCAACTTTGAAGAAACTGGTGCTGTAGCATCTTACGGTACATCTGAACAAAAAGGTGCCCAACTTGCAGTTGATGAAATTAACGCAGCAGGTGGTATCGATGGAAAACAAATCGAAGTAGTAGACAAAGATAACAAATCTGAAACTGCTGAAGCTGCTTCAGTTTCAACAAACCTTGTTACTCAATCTAAAGTAGCAGCTATCGTAGGACCTGCAACTTCAGGTGCAACTGCAGCAGCAGTAGCAAATGCTACACAAGCTGGAGTTCCATTGATTTCTCCAAGTGCTACTCAAGATGGTTTGACAAAAGGTCAAGATTTCCTTTTCATCGGAACATTCCAAGATAGCTTCCAAGGGAAAATCATTTCTAACTATGTTACAAACAAGTTGAACGCTAAGAAAGTAGTCTTATATACAGATAACTCAAGTGACTACGCTAAAGGAATTGCAAAATCATTCCGTGATTCATTCTCAGGCGAAATCGTAGCAGATGAAACATTTGTATCAGGTGACACTGACTTCCAAGCAGCTTTGACAAAAATCAAAGATAAAGACTTTGATGCAATCGTATTGCCAGGTTACTATACAGAAGCTGGTAAGATTGTAAACCAAGCTCGTGGTATGGGAATTGATAAACCAATCATCGGTGGTGATGGATTCAACGGTGCAGAATTTGTTCAACAAGCAACTGCTGAACGAGCATCAAATATCTACTTCATCTCAGGTTTCTCAACTACTGTAGAGGTTTCAGATAAGGCAAAAGCCTTCCTTGAAGCTTACCGTGCAAAATACAACGAAGATCCTTCAACATTTGCAGCTCTTGCTTATGACTCAGTTTACCTTGTAGCTAATGCAGCAAAAGGGGCTAAAACTTCAGTTGATATCAAGAACAATCTTGCTAAAACACAAAACTTCGAAGGTGTTACAGGTCAAACAAGCTTTGATGCAGATCACAACACTGTGAAAACAGCCTTCATGATGACCATGAATAATGGTAAAGTAGAAGCGGCAGAAGTCGTAAAACCATAATTATAGATATTGTAAATGGGGAATGAGCTTTTACTCACTCCCTGTTTCGGTGTTTATGAAAGGATTATTTTTTTATAAAAATCCTAAAAATAATAATTAGAAAGAGTGAACCATATGCTTCAACAACTTGTCAATGGTCTAATCTTGGGTAGTGTCTATGCGCTACTAGCCCTAGGTTATACTATGGTTTATGGAATTATCAAGCTCATTAACTTTGCCCATGGTGATATTTACATGATGGGGGCTTTTATGGGTTATTTTTTGATTAATTCCTTGCAATTAAATTTCTTTGTTGCCTTGATCTTATCGATGATCGGTACAGCGATTCTCGGTGTTATCATTGAGTTCCTAGCTTATCGTCCATTACGTCATTCAACTCGAATCTCTGTATTGATTACAGCTATCGGGGTATCCTTCTTACTGGAGTATGGAATGGTCTATCTGGTAGGTGCCAATACACGTGCCTTTCCTCAAGCAATCCAAACAGTGCGTTATGACTTGGGACCAATCAGTCTAACAAATATTCAATTGTTGATTTTGACTGTCTCACTTGTTTTGATGGTTCTTCTACAACTCATCGTACAAAAAACCAAGATGGGGAAAGCCATGCGTGCCGTTTCTGTAGATAGTGATGCTGCTCAGCTGATGGGGATTAACGTGAACCGTACAATCAGTTTCACCTTTGCATTGGGTTCAGCTCTAGCTGGTGCAGCGGGTGTCTTGATTGCGCTTTACTATAACTCTCTTGAACCATTGATGGGAATGACTCCAGGTATAAAATCATTCGTGGCTGCCGTTCTTGGTGGTATCGGAATTATCCCTGGTGCAGCTCTGGGTGGCTTTGTTATTGGTCTTTTGGAGACATTTGCTACCGCCTTCGGAATGTCAGATTTCCGTGATGCCATCGTGTATGGAATCTTGCTCTTAATCTTGATTGTTCGCCCAGCTGGTATCCTCGGTAAGAATGTGAAAGAGAAGGTGTAAACAATGAAAGAAAATTTAAAAGTTAATATTCTATGGTTATTCCTTTTGTTGCTTGGATATGGTTTGATTAGCCTATTGGTTTCTGTAGGAGTCTTGAACCTTTTCCATATTCAGATTATTGAACAAATCGGTATCAACATTATTCTAGCAGTAGGTCTTAACCTTATCGTTGGGTTCTCTGGTCAGTTTTCACTTGGACATGCTGGATTTATGGCTATTGGTGCCTATGCAGCAGCCATTATCGGATCAAAATCTCCAACCTATGGTGCCTTTTTTGGAGCTATGTTGCTCGGTGCTATCATTGCTGGTCTGGTTGCCTTGGTCGTTGGAATTCCTACCCTACGTTTGAAAGGGGATTATCTTGCGGTTGCGACACTTGGTGTTGCTGAAATTATTCGTATCTTCATTATTAATGGTGGAAGCCTTACAAACGGTGCAGCTGGTATTTTGGGGATTCCTAACTTTACAACTTGGCAAATGGTATATTTCTTTGCTGTGATTACAACGATTGCTACTCTCAATTTCCTTCGTAGTCCTATCGGGCGTTTAACTTTATCTGTTCGTGAAGATGAGATTGCTGCTGAGTCAGTAGGGGTAAATACTACAAAAATTAAAATCATCGCTTTTGTTTTTGGTGCTGTTACTGCAAGTATCGCTGGTACTCTTCAGTCAGGATTTATCGGATCAGTCGTACCAAAAGATTATACGTTCATCAACTCTATCAATGTATTGATTATCGTTGTATTTGGTGGTTTAGGATCCATTACAGGGGCAATTGTTGCTGCAATCGTGCTTGGAATCTTGAACATGCTCCTTCAAGACGTGGCCAGCGTTCGTATGATTATCTATGCTTTGGCCTTAGTACTCGTTATGATCTTCAGACCAGGTGGTCTTCTTGGGACTTGGGAATTGAGCCTATCACGTCTCTTTAAAAAAGGTAAGAAGGAGGGACAAAACTAATGGCGTTACTTGAAGTAAAAAATTTAACCAAACATTTTGGTGGTCTGACAGCCGTTGGGGACGTTACTCTCGAATTGAACGAAGGTGAACTTGTTGGTTTGATTGGACCGAATGGTGCTGGGAAAACAACCCTCTTCAACTTGTTGACAGGTGTTTATGAACCAAGCGAAGGGACAGTAACCTTGGATGGTCACTTGTTAAATGGCAAGCAACCCTATAAAATCGCATCTCTTGGTTTAGGGCGTACTTTCCAAAATATCCGCCTTTTTAAAGACTTGACAGTTTTGGATAACGTTCTGATTGCATTTAGCAATCATCATAAACAACATGTTTTTGCAAGTTTCTTGCGCTTACCAGCTTTTTATAAGAATGAAAAAGAATTGAAAGCTAAAGCCTTAGAATTACTAAAAATCTTTGATTTGGATGGAGATGCTGAAACTCTAGCTAAAAATTTAGCCTATGGTCAACAACGTCGCTTAGAGATTGTTCGTGCTCTTGCTACAGAACCTAAAATCCTCTTTTTGGATGAGCCTGCGGCGGGTATGAACCCACAAGAAACTGCAGAATTGACTGAGTTGATTCGTCGTATTAAGGATGAATTCAAGATTACTATCATGCTGATTGAACATGATATGAACTTGGTTATGGAAGTTACGGAGCGTATCTATGTTCTTGAGTATGGTCGTTTGATTGCTCACGGGACACCAGATGAAATCAAGAGTAATAAACGTGTTATCGAAGCTTATCTTGGAGGTGAAGCCTAATGTCTATGTTAAAAGTTGAAAACCTCTCAGTACACTATGGTATGATTCAAGCTGTACGTGATGTGAGCTTTGAAGTAAATGAAGGAGAAGTTGTTTCCCTTATCGGTGCAAACGGTGCTGGTAAAACAACTATCCTTCGTACCTTATCAGGCCTTGTTCGTCCAAGTTCTGGTCGTATTGAATTTTTGGGACAAGAAATCCAAAAGATGCCCGCACAAAAAATTGTGGCATCAGGACTTTCTCAAGTACCAGAAGGACGTCACGTCTTCCCTGGTTTGACAGTTATGGAAAACTTGGAAATGGGAGCCTTCCTTAAGAAAAATCGTGAAGAAAATCAAGCAAATCTGAAAAAAGTATTTTCACGTTTCCCGCGTTTAGAAGAACGTAAAAACCAAGATGCAGCTACTCTATCAGGTGGTGAACAGCAGATGCTTGCTATGGGACGTGCGCTTATGTCAACGCCTAAACTTCTTCTCTTAGATGAACCATCAATGGGGCTTGCTCCAATTTTTATCCAAGAAATTTTTGATATCATCCAAGATATTCAAAAACAAGGTACGACCGTTCTTTTGATTGAGCAAAATGCCAATAAGGCACTTGCTATCGCAGATCGAGGATATGTTCTTGAAACAGGAAAGATTGTCCTATCAGGAACAGGAAAAGAACTCGCAGCATCAGACGAAGTCAGAAAAGCATATCTAGGTGGCTAAAAAGGTCTGGGGGACCTTTTTAGTCGGCGGATAGAGATTGCTTGGCAATCATCAGAACCAGTGGATTGTTTTAGTCGGCGGATAAAAATTGCGGCAGCAATTAACATCTAGTCCGGGGGACCTTTTTAGTCGGCGGATAGAGATTGCTTGGCAATCATCAGAACCAGTGGATTGTTTTAGTCGGCGGATAAGGATTGCCTAGTAATCTTCGTATAGTCTGGGAGACTAGTTTAGGTTGCGAATATAGATTGCGCAAGCAATCCACATTAGTCCGGAGGACCTTTTAGTCGGCGGATAAAGCTTGTCTTAGTCTGCGGGAAAGATTGCCAAACAAATTACATAATCATTAGATTGAGGGCCCTAATATAGGGCTCTTTTTATAGTATTTCAGAGTTTTCAGAATCTTGAAAAAGAGATGAAAGCGTTTGATTGATTTTCGTAAAAAGTGTATAATAAAGCTATAAACATAAAGGAGAGTTCCTATGGCAGTTAAAGATTTTATGACACGAAAGGTCGTATATATTAGCCCAGATACGACTGTAGCACATGCAGCAGACTTGATGCGCGAACAAGGTTTGCATCGTCTTCCTGTTATTGAAAATGATAAATTAGTTGGTCTAGTAACAGAAGGAACAATTGCTGAAGCCAGTCCATCAAAAGCAACGAGTCTTTCAATCTTTGAGATGAATTACTTGCTCAATAAAACAAAAGTAAAAGACGTCATGATTCGTAATGTTGTAACTGTCTCCGGTTATGCAAGTTTGGAAGATGCAACCTATCTTATGCTGAAAAATAAGATTGGAATCTTGCCAGTTATTGATAATGAACAAGTCTATGGTGTCATTACTGACCGTGATGTATTCAGAGCCTTTCTTGAAATTTCTGGTTATGGCGAAGAGGGAATCCGTGTTCGTTTTATCACAGAAAATGAAGTTGGGGTACTTGGTAAGATTGTTTCTTTAATCGTTGAGGAAAATCTTAATATCTCTCATACTGTTAATATTCCACGTAAAGATGGTAAGATTGTTATCGAAGTTCAAATTGAGGGAACGGTTGATCTAGCTACCTTTAAACAGAAATTTGAATCTGAGAATATTCAGGTTGAAGAAATTACACAAACTTCTGCAAAAAAACTGTAAAAAATAAAATAGAAGCAGTTTTTACTTGCGAAAAAAATTTTTTTCTAGTATAATAATTTATTGTGAGCAAACCTCACTTACCCCTTGCAAAGTCTTGGGGTCATTAGACCAAAAGGAGGAACATATCAATGGCTAAATACGAAATTCTTTATATCATTCGTCCAAACATTGAAGAAGAAGCGAAAAACGCTTTGGTAGCACGTTTTGACTCTATCTTGACTGACAACGGTGCAACTGTTGTTGAATCAAAAACATGGGAAAAACGTCGTCTTGCATACGAAATCCAAGATTTCCGCGAAGGACTTTACCACATCGTTAACGTTGAAGCAAATGATGATGCAGCTCTTAAAGAGTTTGACCGTCTTTCAAAAATCAACGCTGACATTCTTCGTCACATGATCGTCAAAACTGACGCGTAAGAAGGTAGATTATGATTAACAATGTTGTACTTGTAGGGCGTATGACTCGTGACGCTGAGTTGCGTTATACCCCATCAAATGTAGCAGTTGCGACTTTTACTCTTGCAGTAAACCGTACATTTAAGAGTCAAAATGGCGAACGTGAGGCTGATTTTATCAATGTCGTTATGTGGCGCCAACAGGCTGAAAACCTTGCTAATTGGGCTAAAAAAGGCTCACTTATCGGGGTGACAGGTCGTATTCAGACTCGTAGTTACGATAACCAGCAAGGACAACGTGTCTACGTGACGGAAGTCGTGGCTGAGAATTTCCAAATGTTGGAAAGCCGTAGTGTGCGTGAAGGACATACTGGTGGAGCTTATTCTGCACCAAGTTCAAACTATTCAGCACCTACTCAATCAGTGCCTGACTTTTCACGTGATGAAAATCCATTCGGAACAACAAATCCTTTGGATATTTCAGATGATGATTTACCATTCTAATGGACAATTAATACTATAAAGGAGAAAAAAACATGGCTCAACAACGTCGTGGCGGATTCAAACGCCGTAAAAAAGTTGATTACATCGCAGCAAACAAAATTGAATATGTTGATTACAAAGATACTGAGCTTCTTAGCCGTTTCGTTTCAGAACGTGGGAAAATCCTTCCTCGTCGTGTAACTGGAACTTCAGCTAAAAACCAACGTAAAGTAACAACAGCTATCAAACGCGCTCGCGTAATGGCTTTGATGCCTTTCGTAAACGAAGATTAAAAAAGAGGTCCAGTGGACCTCTTTTTCACGAGCCTTGAAATGAGAGAACGAGTTGGGGTCCAGTGGACCTCTTTTTCATGAGCTTGAAAACAAGAAAGCGAATTAAGACCTCAACGGGTCTTTTTTTCACGAGCTTTGAAATGAAAGAGCGAGTTGAGTTCCGAGTGGCCCCCTTTTTCCAGACCCGGTTGGGTCTTTTTTCACGAGATAGTTTTTTTCTGACCTTGGCGTGCTATAATGGTAATAGAAAGAGTAAAGGTGGGTAAGTCAAAGATGAATTGTACGATTAGAAATATGATTAAGTCTGATATTGAATCCTTATCTCATGGATTTATGAATCAAGGTTGGCCTGGTAGAGAGGAAATTTTGGCTAGATATTTTCTGGAACAGGAAAGTGGGGAGAGAGAAGTCTTAGTTGCAGAGATTGATGGTGTTGTAGCGGGCTACGTTACCATTTTGCCCTCTGCTAAACATGGTCCTTTTGCAGAAGTCTATCCAGAATTATCAGATTTTAATGTGTTTGAGCCTTTTCGAAATCAAGGGATTGGGAATCAACTGCTAGAAGAAGCAGAAAAACGAGTCAAGTTTGTTTCGAGTAAGGTCACTCTTGGTGTAGGCTTGCACTTAGGCTATGGCCCTGCCCAGAGATTGTATATCAGACGGGGCTACATTCCAGATGGGACAGGTGTCTGGTATCGAAATCAACCCTTGGAAATGAATGCAACTAGCCAAAATAATGATGATTTGGTTTTGTATCTAGTAAAGGAATTCGGATAAGAGACAAGGATTTTATTGGGGATGTGGGATTCCTCTACTTTATGGTATAATGGAAAGAGTGAATTGAAGGAGGTAATGAGATGGATGCGAAATTAAGATATAAGGCAAAAAAGATAAAGATTGTTTTTTTTGATATTGATGATACTTTGCGAAACTCAAAGACTGGTTTTATCCCAACCTCAATTCCAACAGTATTTCAACAATTACGTGAAAAAGGTATTTTGACTGGGATTGCGACTGGTCGTGGGATTTTCGGTGTCGTGCCAGAGATTCGCGAACTTAAACCTGACTTTTTTGTTACTCTGAATGGTGCCTATATTGAGGATAAAAAAGGCAATGTGATTGATAGTAACAAAATCTCTAAAGATAAGGTTGAAACCTATATTGCTTGGACTAAGGAAGTGGGGATTGACTATGGTTTAGTTGGTAGTCATACTGCTAAACTCTCCACTAGAACTAAGTTGATTAGTGAGGCCATTGATCCAATTTATCCTGACTTGGATGTTGATCCTGATTTTTATGAAAAAGAAGACATCTATCAGATGTGGACTTTTGAGGATCAGGGAGATGACCTGACTTTGCCTGAAAGTTTAGCATCGACTTTGCGTATGGTACGCTGGCATGAACATTCGTCAGATGTGGTACCAATTTCAGGTTCAAAAGCAGCTGGTGTAGCAAAAGTTGTAGAACATTTAGGTCTTAAACCTGAGAACGTGATGGTTTTTGGGGACGGACTTAACGATTTAGAGCTCTTTGATTATGCAGGCATTAGTGTCGCTATGGGTGTTTCTCATGACAAAATCAAAGAAAAAGCAGATTATATTACAAAAACATTAGAAGAGGATGGCATTTTCGATGCCTTAGAAGGATTTGGTATGATAGAAAAAGAATTACAGTTTCCACAAGTAGACATTGAAGCAGTAGAAGGTCCGATTGCGACTATTAAGACAAATCATGGAGACTTGCGTATTAAGCTTTTCCCTGAGCATGCACCAAAAACAGTTGCCAACTTTATTGCTCTGTCTAAAGATGGTTACTATGATGGTGTCATTTTCCATCGTATTATCAAGGACTTTATGATTCAAGGTGGAGACCCAACTGGAACTGGTATGGGTGGCGAGTCAATCTATGGAGAATCTTTTGAGGATGAGTTTTCAGAAGAACTTTACAATGTCCGTGGAGCCCTTTCTATGGCTAATGCTGGGCCAAATACAAATGGTAGCCAGTTCTTTATCGTGCAAAATCAACACTTGCCATATTCTAAGAAAGAAATTGCTCGTGGTGGTTGGCCAGAACCAATTGCGGAAATTTATGCAGAACAAGGTGGAACTCCTCACTTAGATCGTCGTCACACAGTTTTTGGACAGCTTGCAGATGAAGCTTCTTATGAAGTTCTGGATGCAATTGCAGGTGTAGAAACAGGTGCAATGGACAAGCCAGTTGAAGATGTCGTCATCGAAACGATTGAAATCGAGGACTAGGATGAAAATAGGTGATAAGCTAACAGGGCGAATTACAGGGATTCAGTCTTATGGAGCCTTTGTGGAGTTAGAGACTGGTATCACAGGCTTGATTCATATTTCTGAAATTCGTACAGGATTTATTGAGAATATCTATGATGTACTGAAAATCGGTGAAGAAGTTCAAGTCCAAGTTGTCGATTTGGACGAATATACAGGGAAAGCAAGTCTTTCTATTCGGACTTTGGAAGAAGAGAAACATCAATTACCGAGACGGAGACGTTTTTCAAGTGACCGTGTCAAATACGGATTTGCTCCTTTGGCTCGTATGATGCCTATCTGGACCAAGGAAGCTATCTCTAATCTAAATAAGAAAAAGTCTTAATTGATTTTTTCTCTCTTGAAATGTTAATATAGTTTGTTATAATAGAAGTATGGTAGAAGAATTATTAAAATCAGGAGAGAGAATCAACCAGCTCTTTTCTACAGATATCAAGATTATTCAAAATAGAGAGGTTTTCAGCTATTCGGTGGATAGTGTCCTTTTGTCACGCTTTCCTCGCTTTCCTAAAAATGGCTTGATAGTGGATTTTTGTGCGGGTAATGGAGCTGTTGGACTTTTTGCCAGTAGTCGTACTAAGGCGAAAATTCTGTCTGTTGAAATCCAGGAACGATTGGCGGATATGGCAGACCGGTCAGTCCGATTAAATGGCTTAGAAGAACAGATGCAGGTCATTTGTGATGATTTGAAAAATATGCCTGCTTACATTCAGGGGAGTAAGGTTGATTTGATTTTATGCAACCCTCCCTATTTTAAGGTGGACCCAAATTCTAATCTGAACGAGAGTGAGCATTATTTGTTGGCTCGGCACGAAATTACGACCAATCTTAAGGAAATCTGCCGTAGTGCCCAAAGTATTCTCAAATCCAATGGGCGTTTAGCCATGGTTCATCGTCCAGATAGATTATTAGATATCTTAGATACGCTTCAACAGCATAATCTAGCTCCAAAGCGTCTGCAATTTGTTTACCCTAAACGGGAGAAAGAAGCCAATATGCTTTTGATCGAGGCTATCAAGGACGGCTCCACTAGTGGTTTTAAGGTTCTGCCACCACTCATTGTTCATAATGATGATGGTTCCTATACTCCAGAAATTCAAGAGATTTACTATGGATCATAAGGCTTACATGTATGTGGTAGAGTGTTGTGATGGTACCTACTATACTGGCTATACAACGGATGTCAAAAAAAGAATCGCCGTTCACAATAGTGGTAAGGGAGCCAAGTACACACGTGCTCGGTTGCCAGTAAAACTTATCTATGTAGAAGGTTTCGATAGTAAAGAAGAAGCCATGTCAGCCGAAGCGCTTCTAAAACGTAAGAAGAGGCCACAGAAGGAAAGATTTTTATCTGACAACCAAGAAAAAAATTTAATCAGTCATTTTGAAGAGTTGAGGGGAGTTCTTTGATTCCTCTTACTTTTGTCAAAAATTGAAAAAAATGCTACAATAAAGAGAATAAAGAAACGAGGTATTATCATGTCTAAGATTCTAGTATTTGGTCACCAAAATCCAGATTCAGATGCTATTGGTTCATCTGTAGCCTTTGCCTACCTTGCAAAAGAGGCTTATGGATTGGATACAGAAGCGGTGGCTCTTGGAACTCCAAATGAAGAAACAGCTTTCGTATTGAACTATTTTGGTGTGGAAGCACCGCGCGTGATCACATCAGCTAAAGCAGAAGGTGTAGAACAAGTTATTTTAACTGACCACAATGAATTCCAACAATCAGTTTCAGATATTTCTGAAGTAGAAGTTTACGGTGTTGTGGACCACCACCGTGTGGCTAACTTTGAAACTGCAAGCCCACTTTACATGCGTTTGGAGCCAGTTGGATCAGCATCTTCTATCGTTTACCGTATGTTCAAAGAACACGGTGTAGCTGTTCCAAAAGAAATTGCAGGTTTGATGCTTTCAGGTTTGATTTCAGATACCCTTCTTTTGAAATCTCCAACAACACACCCATCTGATAAGGTGATTGCGCCTGAATTGGCTGAATTAGCTGGTGTGAACTTGGAAGAATACGGTCTTGCAATGCTCAAGGCTGGTACAAATTTGGCAAGCAAGTCAGCAGAAGAATTGATCGACATCGATGCAAAGACTTTTGAATTGAACGGTAACAACGTACGTGTTGCCCAAGTGAATACAGTTGATATTGCTGAAGTCTTGGAACGCCAAGCTGAAATCGAAGCAGCCATCCAAGCTGCAAATGTAGCTAATGGCTACTCTGACTTTGTCTTGATGATCACTGATATTGTCAACTCAAACTCAGAAATTTTGGCTCTTGGTGCTAATATGGACAAGGTAGAAGCAGCTTTCAACTTCAAACTTGAAAACAACCATGCTTTCCTTCCAGGTGCCGTTTCACGTAAGAAACAAGTGGTGCCACAATTGACAGAAAGCTTTAATGGGTAATATTTAAGGAATATTTGGAACTGTTAATTTGACTATTTATAGAAGGTGATAGCATGATGCGATTGATTGAAGGGCTACGCTTTTTGGTTGAGTTTGTAGCAATCCTTGGTCTTTTCTCCGTGTCTGTAATACAAATTTCTTGGCAGGAAAAATTCCTATTTTTTCTTATAGCAGTTCTATTAATCTTATTATGGGCACGATATATGGCGCCAAAATCTCCACATGCTTTTAAAAAATGGCATCGCCTCATTGCTGAGACGTCGATTTTTATTTTAGTTAGTGGTAGTTTTTGGCATTTGTATGGATTGCAAATAGGCATCTTCTACTTAGCTCTGTCTTTTGGAAGTTTGGTGCTACTTTATTATTTTCAGCTAGAGTGATTCTTGGAATATAGTTAATGAATTATTTAAATGGTAATTATTTGACTGGAGATTGACACGAGAAAACGATGTTTTCCATATAGCTAAAGGAGTTTCGGCTCCTTTTTTGCTAGGAGAGAAGTATGTTAGAAAATGGCGATTTGATTTTTGTGAAAGATGATTCGGATATAGGACAGGCCATCCAGGAATCTACTGGTCACTATAGCCATGTGGCCATCTTTTTGGACGGACAGGTTTATCATGCAACGGTTGAAGGTGGTGTCATTGCACAATTATCTGAAGATTTTTTTGAAGACGGGAAAGTATATGACCTCTATAGCTATCCGAAAATCGATAGGAAAGGAGTCAAGAAGCTGGCAGAGAGCCTTTTAGGGGCTCCCTACAATGCTTCCTTTTATCCCAACGGAGCTGGTTTTTACTGTTCTCAGTTTGTAGCAGAAATTCTTCCTATTTTCGAGACCATTCCCATGAAGTTTGGGGATGGGACGAAGGAGATTGGTGATTTCTGGAGAGAATATTATCGAGATTTGGGGCTTCCTGTACCTCTGAATCAGTCCGGCACTAACCCGAGTCAATTAGCAGCATCACCACTTTTAGTTTGTAAAGAAAGGAATCTTCATGATTCAGATTTTTAATCCATCTCGTTTGACGCGACAACCATTCTTTAGAGATTTGGTAGACTATCTTGATCAGCATGATGATGTTATCCTCCGTGAAATCAAGGCTCAGTTTCCAGAGGTCGCAGTTGACAAGCTCTTGGAGGAATACATTAAGGCGGGTTTGATTTTGAGAGAAAACAAACGCTATTATCTCAATCTTCCCTTTCTAGAATCTACAGAATCTCTTGAACTGGACCAAGAAGTCTTTGTGAGAGATGATAGCCCAATCTATCAAGAAATCCTGGAGAAAGATTTTCAGACCGAATTGCGCAATCAAACCAATGCAGCTATCTTAAAAGAATATACCGATTTTGCAAGAGAAAAGATGACACTGTCTAATTATTTTTATAAGGTCAAGCATCAGTATCCTTTGACGGAAGAACAGCAGGCGCTCTACGGAATTTTAGGGGATGTCAATCCTGAGTATGCCCTCAAGTACATGACTACCTTTTTACTCAAGTTCCTCAAAAAAGATCAACTCATGCAGAAACGACGTGATATCTTTGTTGATAGTTTAGTCTTATTAGGTTATATCGTTCAAAATGAAGATGGAAAATATGAGTTGACTGTAGAATTTGATAAAGAAAGACTCATCTTTATAAAATAATAGAAGAAGACTAGGAAATTTCCTAGCCTTCTTTAAATTTACTATAGATAACGTTCAGCGATGGCTGCATCACCTGGATAGTCTTCTTTCTTACCTTGGATGATTTGGTAGCAGTCAGCTCCTTTACCAGCGATAATGACAGCATCCAGTTCTTGACCTGTAACAGACATCGCAGCCTTGATAGCTTGTTCACGGTCAGCAATCTTTTCAACAGGATGATGGATGTAGCTACTGATTTCATCTGCAATAGCCATTGGATCTTCGTAGTTTGGATCATCAGCCGTTAGAAAGACTTGAATTTCAGGGTGCTGATTGAGAAGAAGTCCAAAGTCCTTACGACGGCTTTCTCCCTTGTTTCCAGTTGAGCCAAGTACTAGAGCAATCTTTCCAGTCTGATGTGTTTCAACCACTGAGATTAGTTTTTTAAGACTGTCACCATTGTGGGCGTAGTCAATGAAAACTTTTGCGCCATTTTTCTGAGTGAGGACTTCCATGCGGCCAGGGACACGAGTTATCGCGATTCCTTTTTTAATGTCTTCCAGACTAGCACCTAAACGAAGGCAGGCAAGTCCAGCAGCGACTGCATTTTCTTGGTTGAAATGTCCAATCAACTGGATATCATAGTCTCCTGCTAATTTACCAGTAGCTGAGAAGCTAAAGGCTTTGGAGTTTTCGATCTGGTTATTTGACTGGCTACCGTAGAAGTCATGCTCTTGGTTCTCAACTTGTTCTTTTAGAACAGAGAAGTGGTCCATATCGCTATTAATGACAACTGCTCGGCTATTTTTCATCAAGAGACGCTTGTGGTAGAAGTAGTCTTCAAAGGTTGGATGTTCAATAGGACCAATATGGTCTGGTGTGACGTTGAGAAAAACTCCCACGTCGAAAGTTAAACCATACACTCGATTTACCAAATAAGCTTGGCTGGATACTTCCATGATAAGGTGGGTTCTTCCATTATCAACTGCTTGAGCCATCATATCAAAGAGATCAATGCTTTCAGGAGTTGTTAGAGCAGATTTAAAGAAAGTCTTACCGTCCAAAGTCGTGTTCATGGTTGACAACATAGCTGGATGATGTTGTTGACTTAAGATGTTGTAGGCGAAGTAAGCTGCTGTAGTTTTTCCTTTAGTACCAGTGAAAGCAAGTAATTTTAATTTTTCCTGAGGGTTGCCATAAAACTCCATGGCAATCAAACTCATGGCTTTCTTAATATCGCTAACGACAATAACGGGAATACCGACTTCATAGTCCTGTTCTGCTACATACCAACCAAGCCCTTGTGCGATTGCCGAAAGGAGAAATTCTTTTTTGAAGGCTGCTCCTTTGACAAAAAAGAGGCAATTTTCTTGTGCTTTTCGGCTATCGTAGCAGATGCTATCAAAAACGACATCACTGTAGTTGTAGTGGTAATGTCCTTGGTCGATGATCTCACGGAAGAGATCATCTTTCTTTAAAATATCTAATACGTTTTCAATCTTTATCATACTTTCTATTGTAAACCGAAAGTCTGAATTTTACAAGTAACAAGGAAAAGTTTATAATGGAAGATAAGGAACATTTCCTAGTTATTAAAATTGAATGAGGAAGTTATGTCTAACGAAAATAATCATCAGCAGGCCCAGATGTTACGAGGGACTGCCTGGCTAACGGCTAGTAACTTTATCAGTCGCCTGCTCGGGGCCATCTACATCATCCCTTGGTATATTTGGATGGGGACTTATGCCGCTAAGGCAAATGGACTTTTCACCATGGGCTACAATATCTACGCCTGGTTCTTGTTGATTTCGACAGCAGGTATCCCGGTAGCAGTCGCTAAGCAGGTTGCCAAGTATAACACTATGCAAGAAGAAGAGCATAGTTTTGCTCTGATTCGGAGTTTCCTGGGCTTTATGACTGGACTCGGTCTTGTCTTTGCTTTGGTTTTATATCTCTTTGCGCCTTGGATGGCAGACCTTTCTGGTGTCGGTAAGGACTTAATTCCAATTATGCAGAGCTTGGCTTGGGGGGTATTGATTTTCCCATCTATGAGTGTTATCCGCGGATTTTTCCAAGGAATGAATAATCTCAAGCCTTATGCCATGAGCCAAATCGCCGAGCAGGTTATCCGTGTTATTTGGATGCTCTTAGCAACCTTTATCATCATGAAGCTTGGTTCGGGAGACTATCTAGCAGCAGTCACCCAGTCTACCTTTGCGGCCTTTGTGGGAATGGTAGCTAGCTTTGCTGTCTTACTTTATTTCCTTTTTAAAGAAGGGATGCTTCAAAAAGTTTTTGAAACGCGAGATAAGATTGATAGCAAACACCTGTTAATTGATACGATTAAGGAAGCTATTCCTTTTATCATAACAGGGTCAGCTATTCAGCTCTTCCAAATCTTGGACCAAATGACCTTTATCAATAGCATGAAGTGGTTTACCAACTACAGTAATGAAGACTTGGTTGTCATGTTTTCTTACTTCTCTGCCAATCCTAATAAAATCACCATGATTTTGATTTCGGTAGGAGTTTCGATTGGTAGCGTTGGGCTACCTCTCTTGACAGAGAACTATGTAAAGGGAGATTTACCAGCAGCTTCTCGTCTCATTCAAGATAGTATAACCATGCTTTTCCTATTCCTCTTACCTGCAACGGTTGGAGTAGTCATGGTAGGAGAACCCCTCTATACAGTCTTTTACGGTAAGCCAGATAGTTTGGCAATGGGCTTGTTTGTCTTTGCAGTCTTGCAGTCAACAATCCTAGGTTTGTACATGGTCTTATCACCAATGCTTCAAGCTATGTTCCGTAATCGCAAGGCAATCCTTTACTTTTTCTATGGTTCCATTGCCAAGCTCGTCTTACAAATACCATCAATAGCGATTTTCCATAGCTATGGTCCTCTCATTTCAACGACCATCGGTCTTATCATTCCAATTGTTTTAATGTATCGCGAGATCTGTCAGATTACAGGAGTTCATCGAAAAATTGTCCTTAAACGAACCATCCTAGTGACTATTTTAACTCTTGTCATGTTTATCCTGGTAGGCTTCTTACAATGGATTCTTGGATTTGTTTTCCATCCAACTGGACGTTTCTGGAGCTTCATCTATGTCTCCCTAATCGGAACAATCGGTGGTGGACTGTACGGATTCATGAGTCTCTATACTCGTCTCTTAGATAAGGTTATTGGACAGGTAAAAGCTGACCAGTTACGAGCACGATTAAAATTATCATAATACTTTATAAATAAAATGAATAATTTGAACTTTTCTATCCGAAAAAGTTTAAATTGTTCATTTTTTTATTTAAAAAATAGGATAAAATATAAAATTAGTAGAAAAAAATCTATAATTTGGTAAAAATTAGATAAAATTGCTTGACTAAAAAAAACAATAGCTGTATAATGATACAAATATTTAAATTTGGAGGTTCTGGAAATGAAAAAGTCTAAGGCAAAATATCTGACGCTGGCAGGCCTTGCCCTAAGTGCCGGTCTACTATTGGCGGCTTGTAGCATCTCAGCTAGTTCAACTAAAACATACAACTATGTCTATTCTAGCGATCCGTCTAGTTTGAACTATCTTGCAGAAAACCGTGCAACAACTAATGACATCGTTACCAATTTGGTAGATGGGTTGATGGAAAATGACCAATACGGTAACTACGTTCCATCCTTAGCAGAGGATTGGAGTGTTTCTCAGGACGGTTTGACATACACTTATAAACTTCGTAAAGATGCTAAGTGGTATACCTCTGAAGGTGAAGAATATGCTCCAGTAACTGCCCAAGATTTTGTAACTGGTTTGAAATATGCTGCAGATAAAAAATCCGAGGCTTTGTATCTGGTTCAAGATTCTGTAGCAGGTTTGGATGACTATATCAACGGGAAAACAACTGACTTTTCAACTGTCGGTGTTAAGGCGATTGACGACCAAACAGTTCAGTACACTTTGACACGACCAGAATCTTATTGGAATTCTAAAACAACATCAACCATTCTCTTCCCTGTCAATGCAGACTTCCTGAAATCAAAAGGGGATGATTTTGGTAAGGTGGATCCTTCTAGTATTTTGTACAATGGACCTTTCTTGATGAAATCCTTTGTTTCAAAATCTGTCATCGAATTCAAGAAAAATCCCAACTACTGGGATGAAAAAAATGTCTTTGTGGATGATGTGAAATTGGCCTATTATGATGGTAGTGACCAAGATGCACTAGCTCGTAACTTTGTAGAAGGAGTCTACAGCTACGCACGTCTCTATCCAAATAGCTCAAGCTTTGAAGGAATTAAAGAGAAGAACAAAGATAACATCATTTATAGTATGCAAACCGCAACTTCTTATTACTTGAACTTCAACTTGGACAGAAAATCTTATAACTTCACATCTAAATCCTCAGATATCGAAAAGAAATCAACTCAAGAAGCAGTTCTGAATAAAAACTTCCGTCAAGCCTTCAACTATGCTTATAACCGTACAGCCTATGGAGCTCAATCTCAAGGGGAAGACGGAGCAACGAAGATTATTCGTAACCTAGTTGTACCTCCAACATTTGTAAGTATCAACGGAAAAGACTTTGGCGATGTTGTTTCAGAAAAGATGGTCAACTATGGCCAAGAATGGCAAGGAATCAACTTTGCAGATGCACAAGACCCATACTACAATCCTGACAAGGCTAAGGCTAAGTTTGCAGAAGCTAAGAAAGAATTGGAAGCTAAGGGTGTGCAGTTCCCAATCCACTTGGATGTATCAGTTGACCAATCAGCTAAAAAAGGTGTACTTGAAGCAAGTTCTTTGAAACAATCCATCGAATCTGTCTTAGGGGCTGAGAATGTGGTTATCGATATCCAACAATTATCAACAGATGACTACGATAATTCTAGCTACCTAGCTCAAACCGCAGCTCAAAAGGATTTTGATATTTATAATGGTGGTTGGAGTGCTGACTACTTGGATCCATCAAGTTATCTTGATATCCTAAATGTTAATAATGGGGGTATGTTGCAAAACATTGGTCTAGAACCAGGTGAGGTAAATGACAAGGCTAAGGCAGTTGGACTCGATACTTACACTCAAATGCTAGAAGAAGCGAACAAGGAGCAAGAACCAGCAAAACGTTATGAAAAATATGCTGAAGTTCAAGCTTGGCTCGTTGATAGCGCCCTTGCAATTCCAAACGTTTCTCTTGGTGGAACACCGACCTTGAGAAAGACAGTTCCATTCTCATCGCCATTCTCACAAGCAGGAAATAAGGGTGTCGAATCATACAAATATCTCAAGTTGCAAGATAAGACTGTAACGGCTGATGAGTATGAAAAAGCTAAAGAAAAATGGCTAAAAGAAAAAGAAGAATCTAACAAAAAAGCCCAAGAAGAATTAGCTAAACACGTTAAATAATCAGTCAGTGCAACAGGAAAAACGATAGTTTCTCAGGAAGCTATCGTTTTTGTATAGTTTGAAACTATAACTAGCTCTTGAAAACAAGAAAACGAAGGATACAAAATAAGTGGTACAATAGTTACTATAGATTTGGAGGTATTGTATGAGTAAATCATTTCACATCAACACAATTTTAGCACAAGCGGGGATCAAGTCTGATGAGGCAACAGGTGCTTTGGTTACACCTATTCACTTTTCAACGACTTATCAGCACCCAGAATTTGGTCAATCAACTGGATTTGACTATACCCGTACCAAAAACCCAACTCGTAGCAAGGCAGAGGAAGTCTTAGCAGCTATTGAATCAGCCAACTATGCTCTAGCAACTAGTTCAGGTATGTCTGCGATTGTGTTAGCCTTTAGCGTTTTTCCAGTAGGAAGCAAGGTTTTGGCTGTCCGTGACCTTTACGGTGGTTCTTTCCGCTGGTTCAATCAAGTGGAACAGGAAGGACGTTTCCACTTTACTTATGCAAACACAGAAGAAGAGCTAATTGCTGAGCTAGAAAAGGATGTGGATGTACTCTATATTGAAACACCAACCAACCCTTTGATGTTGGAATTTGATATTGAAAAATTGTCAACATTAGCTCATGCAAAAGGTGCTAAAGTTGTCGTGGACAATACCTTCTACAGTCCTATCTATCAACGTCCAATTGAAGACGGGGCAGATATCGTCCTTCATTCAGCGACAAAATACCTTGCAGGACATAATGATGTTCTAGCTGGTGTAGTCGTGACAGATAGTGCTGATTTATATGAAAAACTCTTTTACAATCTCAACACAACAGGGGCTGTTTTGTCACCATTTGATAGTTATCAATTGATTCGTGGTCTTAAAACCTTGTCACTTCGTATGGAGCGCTCAACAGCCAATGCTCAAGAAATCGTAGCCTTTCTAGAACAATCACCTGCTGTCAAAGAAGTCTTGTATACAGGTCGTGGGGGAATGATTTCCTTTAAAGTAGCAGATGAGAAGCGTATCCCTCATATTTTGAATACTTTGAAAGTATTTTCTTTTGCTGAGAGTCTGGGTGGTGTAGAAAGTCTGATTACCTACCCAACTACTCAAACCCATGCAGACATTCCTGCAGAGGTTCGTCATTCTTATGGACTGACAGATGACCTCTTGCGCTTGTCTATTGGTATTGAGGATGCTAGAGATTTGATTGAAGATTTGCGTCAAGCCTTGGAAGGATAAAACTATGGGAAGATATGATTTTACGACCTTGCCCAATCGTTTTGGACATCATACCTATAAATGGAAAGAAGCAGAGACTGACCGAGAAGTATTACCAGCCTGGATTGCTGATATGGACTTTGAAGTGTTACCTGAGATTCGTCAGACTGTCCATGACTATGCGGAGCAATTAGTTTATGGCTATACCTATGCTAGTGATGGATTGATTGAAGCCGTTCAAAACTGGGAGGAAAAACAGCACGGTTATCGCTTTGATAAGGATGCCCTAGTCTTCATCGAAGGAGTAGTACCTGCCATTTCAACAGCCATTCAAGCCTTTACCAAGGAAGGCCAAGCAGTGCTCATTAACACACCAGTATATCCTCCTTTTGCTCGCAGTATTAAGCTCAATAATCGTAGACTAATCACCAACTCTCTAGTAGAAAAAGACGGACTTTTTGAGATTGACTTTGATCAATTAGAGAAAGACTTTGTTGAAGAGGATGTGAAACTTTACGTTCTCTGCAACCCTCATAATCCTGGTGGACGTGTTTGGGAGAAGGAAGTCTTAGAGAAGATTGGACAACTTTGTCAAAAACATGGAGTTTTGTTGGTGTCTGATGAGATTCACCAAGATTTGGCCTTGTTTGGAAACAAGCACCAGTCATTCAATACGGTAAATGAAGATTTTAAAGAATTTTCACTGATTTTAAGCAGCGCTACCAAGACCTTCAACATTGCTGGAACAAAGAATTCCTATGCTATCATCGAGAATCCTAAGTTAAGAGTTGCTTTCCAAAAACGCCAGCTGGCTAATAATCAACATGAAATCTCAGGGTTGGGATATTTGGCAACAGAAGCAGCCTATCGCTCTGGTGAAGATTGGTTAACAGAACTCAAAGAACTGATTGAGAAACACATCAATTATGTAGTCGATGTGTTTGGAAAAGAAACGAAAATCAAGGTCATGAAACCTCAAGGGACCTATCTCGTTTGGCTTGATTTTTCAGCCTACGATATTAGTGATGAAGAATTAAGAAGCCTCTTAAGAGACGAAGCCAAGGTTATCCTGAACAGAGGCTTGGACTTTGGTGAAGAAGGAGCCCTCCACGCTCGCTTAAATGTAGCCATGCCGACATCTGTCTTGGAAGAAGTTTGTCAACGAATCATTGCTACTTTCGCTAAATTTTAAGAAGCCAGCCTTTTAGGAGAAAAGTACTCCTAGAAGGCTATTTTCGTAAGAAGAAATGTGGTATAATTAAGAGATAAAGTAAAGGGGAAAATATGGCTAAATTGATTCCAGGGAAGCTTCGAATGGAGGGAGCTCAACTCTACGAAACTGGTCAGATTGAAATTATCAAAGAGAAAGACCATCGCCTCTATGCGCGTGTAGCAGATGAAGAAATTCGCTATAGCCTGGATGATGATTTGGTTTTTTGTGCTTGTGATTTTTTCCCAAAAAGAGGGTTTTGTGTGCATTTGGCAGCACTAGAACATTACCTTAAAAATGATCACATTGGTCAGGAACTCTTGGGAAATCTGGAAAATGTGCACGAACAGAAAGAAGAAGTTGAAACTCAGGTTACTTTTGGAGGAAAGTTTTTAGAATCCATTCAAATTCCGAAACTTTCTGAAATCTATCAGTTGTCTGCTCAAGGGCAGGTTGAAGCAGGGACTAATCGTATTATTTGGACTTTGAGAGTCGGTCTTATTCAGACACAGAAATTCTATGTAATCCGAGATATACCCCTTTTTCTGAAGGTGTTAGAAACTAGCAAACCCTATATGATTGGGAAGTTATATGAAACTTCCTTGAATATTCGTCAGTTTGATGAAAGTAGCCAATTTGTTCTAAATTTCCTTCAAGGAATTCTAGAAGATGAGGCTGAAAATGCCCTTTTTTTCCAAAATCAAGGTCGTCATCTCTATTTCCCGCTGTCTTTTTTTGAGCAGGGTGTTAGTCTGCTGATGGGCTTAGATGCATTTCAATTTGACCATCAGATTTCGAATTATCACCACCTTGTATTTCAAGATTTTGATGGTCAAGCAGGTTTGTTTACCTTTCGAATTGAAGAAAAGTCCAACTATTTTGAGATGGAAATTGTTCAACAGGTAGGGCTTAATTCGTTTTATAAGGGACAAGTCCTGTTTACTAAAGGTACATTTTATCTTCTGTCTAAAGAACAAACTAGACTTATAGAAAAATTAAAAAAAGTATCTATCGATAAAAGTGGTAGAAAGATTTTACAATTTGATACCAGTGATCGAGACCTTTTAGCTTCGACCTTGTCGCAGTTTAAAGACATAGGAGAGGTAAAAGCCCCTGATGCGCTTCGAATTCAGTCTTTCCGTCCTTCTTTCTACATGGAAGGAGAAGAGGACGGTTCTATTCGTTTGGATATGCAGTTTCAGTATGAAACTTGCCTAGTAAGGAATCGTAATGAACTAGAGAGTCTTCCATTTGCTAGCGATATTAAACTAGAGAAAGAGATTTTTCAACTAGCTCTATCAGCTGGATTTGAAGCAGATTTTCGTTCATGGCGTCAAAGTTTGAAAGCTGATGCAGTCCATGCCTTCTTCCAGGAAGTTTTGCCAGCCTTTGCAGCACTTGGAGAATTAAAGATTTCTGAAAGCTTGCAAGACCTTTATCAGGTTCAGAAGCCTCAAGTTCACATCTCATCCAAGGGAAGCCTATTAGAAATTCAATTTGATTTTCAAGATATAGATCAAGAAGAAATCGATCGAGCGATGAAAGCGCTAGTTGAGAAGCAGGATTATTATATTTCGTCCTCTAACCAGGTTTACTATTTTGATGATCAGACCAAGCGTATCCGTCAGGATTTAGAAGAATTAGGGATAGAGGACCTACAAGATGGAGCTTTTCGAGCTCGTAAATCCCTAGCTTATACCCTATCTCATCTATTTAAGGACCAGGATCAAATTTCTTTCACCGAAGAATTTCGCAATCTGGCCCATGATTTGACGCATCCAGAAGATTTTCCGATGAAAGTGCTGAATATCAAAGCAGATCTCAGGGATTATCAGAAAAAGGGAATTCAGTGGTTTCAGATGCTTCACTATTATGGCTTTGGTGGGATTTTAGCAGACGATATGGGGCTTGGGAAAACCTTGCAAACTATTGCCTTTTTAAGTAGTCAGGTTCAAGCAGATACTAGTGTCCTAATCCTTGCACCATCTGGCTTAATCTATAACTGGGCTGATGAATTTCAAAAGTTTGCTCCAGATTTGGATGTAGCGGTTGTGCATGGCTTAAAATCTCATCGAGAGTCAATTTTGGCAGAAAATCATCAGATTTATGTTACAAGCTATGCTACTTTCCGTCAGGACAGTGAGATTTATCGAAACCTATCTTTTGATTTTCTTTTTCTAGATGAAGCTCAAGTGATGAAAAATGCACAAACGAAGATTGCTCAAAGTTTGCGACGATTTGTGGTTCCATCTGTCTTTGCACTATCAGGAACACCGATTGAAAACCATCTGGGAGAACTCTGGTCGATTTTTCAGATTGTCTTACCAGGCCTCTTACCTGCTAAGAAGGAGTTTATGAAACTATCAACTGAGAGAGTGGCTCAATTTATCAAACCCTTTGTCATGAGACGTAAGAAAGAAGAGGTTTTGACAGAGTTGCCTGACTTGATTGAAGTTGTCTATAAGAATGAACTGGAGGATCAACAAAAAGCTATCTATCTTGCTCAACTGCAACAGATGCAGGAACGTTTGGGACAGGTAAGCGATTCGGAATTTCAACGAAATCGCGTCGAAATTTTGACTGGACTCATGCGTCTGCGTCAGATTTGTGATACGCCTGCGCTCTTTATGGAGGACTACCAAGGAGAGAGCGGAAAGCTGGATAGTTTACGAGATTTGCTGGTTCAGATTGCTGAAGGTGGGCATCGTGTACTTATTTTCTCACAATTTAGAGGTATGCTGGATCGGATTGAGCAAGAGCTACCTGACTTAGGTTTGACTTCATTTAAAATTACGGGTTCAACACCTTCGCAAGAACGTCAAGAGATGACCAAGGCTTTTAACCAAGGTGAGCGCGATGTATTTTTAATTTCCCTAAAGGCTGGCGGGGTCGGTCTCAATCTCACTGGTGCCGATACAGTCATTTTAGTAGACTTATGGTGGAATCCTGCAGTTGAATCGCAGGCTATCGGTCGCGCCCATCGTATGGGGCAAGAGCAGGCTGTTGAAGTTTATCGGCTTGTGACTCGAGGCACAATTGAAGAAAAGATTCAAGAATTACAAGAGAAAAAGAAAAATCTTGTTTCTGAAATCTTGGATGGAACAGAGTCTCGAGGCAGTCTGAGTCTAGCTGAAATACGAGAAATTTTAGGGATTTCATGAGCCTATACTTGAAAAATCAAGACATTACGCTATAATGGAGTATTGAAAGGAAATAAATATGACACAAAAACGATTTCCAATAGTGGCAGATGATGAAGTCATGTTGACAGAAATGCCAGTTATGAATCTCTATGATGAGTCTGATTTCATCAGTAATATAAAAGGTGATTACCAAGATAAAAACTACTTGGAATGGTCTCCAATCACTGAAGAAAAAAAGCAAGAGGAAGCCAAGCCTCTTGTAAAACCGATTGAGAAAAAAGAAAAATCCTATGCTGAATTAGCGCGTGAAGAAGCGCGCGCGGATTTGAAAAAGAAGCGCTCGGCTAGATATTTGACTCAGGATGTGAGTCATACGAGACGTCAAACGAAACCAAGCCATGTGCGTCCATCAAATCAACCGACAGCACCTTTTCAAAAGGAAAATCCAGGAGAATTTGCGAAATATAGTCAGAAGTTAGGTCAGTCTCACTATATTTTGGCAGAAACAGTTTCTCAAGTGGAACATCCAATTTCAGATGGTGAAACAAGTCATTCCAAGAAAAACAATTATGACTTTTTAAAGAAAAGCCAAATTTATAACAAAAAAAGTAAACAAAAAGAACAAGAACGTCAAGTGGCACAAGAGCTTAACTTGACTAGAATGAGCGAATAGAGGGGAAGAAAATGGCAAAAACCTATCATTTTATCGGAATCAAAGGATCAGGTATGAGTGCCTTGGCTTTGATGTTACATCAAATGGGGCACAAGGTGCAAGGTTCTGACGTTGAAAAGTACTATTTTACACAACGTGGACTAGAGCAAGCAGGGATTACAATTTTACCGTTTGATGAAAAAAATCTTCAAGGTGACTTAGAAATTATCGCTGGTAATGCCTTCCGTCCAGATAACAATGTTGAAATTGCTTATGCTGACCAAAATGGTATCAGCTACAAACGTTATCATGAGTTTCTTGGTAGCTTTATGCGTGACTTTATTAGTATGGGAGTTGCTGGTGCACACGGTAAGACTTCAACGACTGGGATGCTTTCTCACGTCTTGTCACACATCACTGATACAAGCTACTTGATCGGAGATGGTACAGGTCGTGGTTCTGAAAATGCCAAGTATTTTGTCTTTGAATCAGACGAGTATGAGCGCCATTTCATGCCATATCATCCAGAGTACTCTATCATCACTAACATTGATTTTGACCACCCTGACTATTTCACAAGCTTGGAAGATGTCTTCAACGCCTTCAATGATTATGCCAAACAAATTACCAAAGGTTTGTTTGTCTATGGTGAAGATGCTGAGTTGCGTAAGATTACGGCTAATGCTCCGATTTACTACTATGGTTTTGAAACAGAAGGTAATGACTTTGTAGCAAGTGACTTGCTTCGTTCTACAACAGGTTCAACCTTTACCGTTCACTTCCGTGGTCAAGAGTTGGGCCAATTCCACATTCCAACTTTCGGTCGCCACAATATCATGAATGCCACAGCAGTGATTGGTTTGCTTTATACTGCTGGCTTTGATTTGAATTTAGTGCGTGAACACTTGAAGACTTTTGGAGGAGTGAAACGTCGCTTTACAGAAAAGGTTGTTAATGATACGGTTATCATCGATGACTTTGCTCACCATCCAACAGAGATCATTGCGACTCTTGATGCTGCACGTCAAAAATACCCAAGCAAGGAAATCGTGGCTATCTTCCAACCACATACCTTTACTCGTACCATCGCCTTGTTGGATGATTTTGCTCAGGCCTTGAATCAGGCTGATGCAGTTTACCTCGCACAAATCTATGGATCTGCTCGTGAGGTGGACCATGGTGATGTCAAGGTAGAAGACCTTGCCAATAAAATCAACAAGAAACATCAAGTTATCACAGTTGAAAATGTTTCTCCACTCCTAGACCATGACAATGCTGTCTATGTTTTCATGGGAGCTGGCGATATCCAAACTTATGAATATTCATTCGAACGTCTCTTGTCTAATTTGACAAGCAATGTTCAGTAAGGAAAATCATGGAATTTCCAATTAAAATCAGGGAAGCACAGCAATCAGATATAAATCAGATTTGCTTGATACAAGAAAGTATTTCAAACTCCCTAGAAGTATTGAATAGAGAAATAATAGAAGAACGTATCCGCAACCATGCGGGTACGTTTCTCTTAGCTAGCCTGGATGATCAAGGGATTGCTTATATCACTGCGACGACACCTCCTATTCCCTCTTTAAGAAAATGGATGCTTGAGATCGGAGATGAGGAATTCATTAGTGAGAACTCAATCATCCTTGAAGATTTAGCTGTCGATCCCGATTTTCAGGGGCAAGGCTTTGGAACCTTGTTGCTAGCAGCTTTGAAGGAAGTTACCCGTCAGCAAAATAGACCAGGTATTTATCTGCTTTGTGAGGATGAGTTGCTGGCCTACTTTGAAATGAATGGATTTGTGGAACAGGGGATCGTAGATGGAGAAAGGAGCAGTGAAGTTGCCTTTCTCATGCGTTGGCAGAATCCCTATTATCAGGAGGAACTATGATTATTAGACAAGCTAGATTGACAGATTTAGATCGTATCTTTGAAATTGAACTAGAAAATTTTTCAATTGAAGAAGCCATTCCTCGTCCTGTTTTTGAAGCTCATCTGAAGGAAATTAAGACCAGTTTTTTAGTAGCTGAAAAAGAGGGGGAAATAGTAGGCTATATTGAGGGACCAGTAGTCCCTCATCGATATTTACAAGACCAGTCCTTTACAGAAGACATTAAAGATTATAGCTATCAAAAAGGTGGCTATATCTCTGTGACTTGTCTATCCATTGCTAAGAAAGCTCAAGCTTTAGGTGTCGGACGAAAATTATTGACGGCTTTAAAAGATCTCGCTCTTGAGCATGAGCGTGAGGGAATCAATCTAACCTGTCATGACTATCTCATTGGCTATTATGAAAAACATGGTTTTGTGAATGAAGGAAAATCCAAGTCGACTTTTGCTGGTGAAGAATGGTATGATATGGTCTGGGAAAACACGAATTAGGCATCAGAAAGGCATCTATGGTTGCTTTTCTTTAGTTTTTAAGATATAATATTATGGATTATCAACAAGGAGGTAACACCTTTGAGCGAAAATTCTCGAGAAGAAGAAAAGTTAAGTTTTAAAGAACAAATTTTAAGAGATTTAGAAAGATTAAAAAGAGAAGACGGCATCGCGAATACTAAAAGTAGCAACGATGATTTGTTTTCAAATTTAAGTAATAGTTCAGAAGCGGAAAAAGCAGCGGAAGAACCTTCTGTAGAAGACTTGATGGCCAATTCTGTTTCTTTAGTGGATGAATTGCTTGCTAATGCTCCAGCAGTTCCACCACGTCCAGTTTTACAAGATGATTCAGTTGAAACTTCTGTAGCTTCAGAACCAGTTGTATCTTCAGAGCCAGTTGTATCTTCAGAGCCAGCTGTAGTTTCAGAGCCAGTTGTAGCTCCAGATCCTCTACCATCAACGGAAGCTGTTGAACCCGTCAAGCCTCTTGAACCTGCTCAACCAGCGGAAGAAGAGAAAGAGTTCAATGCTATTTCGGCAAGGATTCCAGTTTCTTATCGTACGAATCAGGCTAAACCAAGTCCTGCTAGAAAGAATATTAAACCTCAACCGAAACCAACAGTTCTTGCAAAAGAAACTCCAAGTCAAGAGCCAGTTGCTCCAGTTGAAACTAGAACTGAACTTCCTAGAAGAAGTCGTAAAGAATCAGTGAAACCAATCAAGAAAAAGAAAAAATCACGCTTGAAAGGATTTTTCGTAACAGTATTTGTTTTATTGATTTTACTAGGTGTGGGTGGATTCTTTGGTTACCGTTATGTCGAATCTGCACTCCAACCGGTTGATGCAAATTCAAAACAGTATGTTACGGTTCAGATTCCAGAAGGGGCCAATCTTCAGCAAATTGGTGATACCTTAGAAAAATCTGAATTGGTAAAACACGGTTTTATCTTTAGCCTTTATGCTAAGTATAAAGACTACAATGATTTGAAATCTGGTTACTATAATTTACAAAAGAGCATGAGTACAGATGATATCATCAAAGAATTGCAAAAGGGTGGAACGCCTCAACCTCAAGAAGTTGCACTTGCAAATCTTACAATCCCTGAAGGTTATACCCTTGATCAAATCGCACAAACAGTTGGTCAGCTTCAAGGAGACTTTAAAGAACCTTTGACTGCTGATGCCTTCTTGGCAAAAGTTCAAGATGAAACCTTCATCTCTCAATTGGTTGCTAAGTACCCAACCCTTCTCGAAAGTCTACCAACTAAAGAAAGTGGTGTTCGTTATCGTCTAGAAGGATACCTATTCCCAGCAACTTATGCTATCAAAGAAAGCACAACTATTGAAAGCTTGATTGATGAAATGGTGGCAGCTATGGACAAAAACTTGTCAGCACATTACACTGCAATCAAAGAAAAGAATTTGACAGTGAATGAACTCCTCACCATTGCATCACTTGTGGAAAAAGAAGGATTGAAAACTGACGATCGCAAACTGATCGCTGGAGTTTTCTATAATCGTTTGAACCTTGGTATGCCACTCCAAAGTAACATTGCTATTCTCTATGCAGAAGGTAAGCTAGGACAAAATATTAGCTTGGCAGATGATGCAGCAATTGATACAACAATCAATTCACCTTATAATGTTTATACAAACCTTGGCTTAATGCCTGGCCCAGTAGACAGTCCAAGTCTAGATGCAATTGAAGCAAGTATCAATCAAACTAAGAGCGACTATCTCTACTTTGTAGCCAATGTACAAGATGGTAAGGTTTACTTTGCAACGACACGAGAGGAACATGATCGAAACGTTGCAGAGCATGTTAACAGTAAATTGACACAATCAAGTAGTTCAAACTAACTCTTAGAACAAGATTTGCTATTACATCCGTGAATGTTGAAGATAATCTCTTCTTTTCACGATCAAAGCAAGTCACACCAGTCTTTCCGCTATGATTAGAAACGCCTGAAATTCACAAGTTTTAGGCGTTCGGAAATTGCGAAAGTAAATCCTACCTAATTATTTGAACCTTAGTCTAGAAGTGATAGAATCATTAGGTTTAGGCACAGATTTTAAAAGGTCGATACTGACCAAAATCATTTAAGGAAAGCTTTTAAAAGACTTTGTCTTCATTGTAAAATTATGTGGTTTACCACATAATTTTGCTTTACTACCTAAAGAAATTTAAATTTAATCAAAAGAAAGTTGAGAAAAATGGCAGAAAAAACATATCCAATGACCCTTGAAGAAAAGGAAAAACTCGAAAAAGAATTAGAAGAGTTGAAACTAGTTCGTCGTCCAGAAGTTGTAGAACGCATCAAGATTGCGCGTTCATACGGTGACTTGTCAGAAAATAGTGAGTATGAAGCAGCTAAGGATGAGCAGGCCTTCGTTGAAGGACAAATCTCTAGCTTGGAAACCAAAATCCGTTATGCTGAGATTGTTAATAGCGATGCAGTTGCTCAAGATGAAGTTGCTATCGGGAAAACAGTCACTATCCAAGAAATTGGTGAAGACGACGAAGAAGTATATATCATCGTGGGATCAGCGGGTGCAGATGCCTTTGCAGGTAAAGTATCAAATGAAAGCCCAATTGGGCAAGCCTTGATTGGTAAGAAAACAGGTGATACTGCTACGATTGAAACACCTGTAGGAAGCTATGATGTTAAAATCTTAAAAGTAGAAAAAACAGTTTAGTAGGAATGAAAAGAAGGAGTAGATATAGGGAAAGCGCTTCCCATCACTCCTTTTCTTAATTCTAAAAACTAGAGGAGACTATATGAATTCAGAAAATAAGCACAAAAAGAAAAATAAAATGGAACGTGGGTTAACCAATCGCCATGTTCAGGTTATGGCGATTGCAGGAACAATTGGAACAGGACTTTTTCTAGGAGCTGGACGTTCCATTAGTTTGACAGGTCCGTCAATCGTCTTGGTCTATATGATTACAGGTGGCTTTATGTATCTTATGATGCGTGCTATCGGGGAAATGTTGTACCAAGATCCGGAGCAACATACCTTTATCAACTTTATTACCCGTTATCTTGGTCAGGGCTGGGGTTACTTCTCAGTCTGGTCATACTGGCTCTCAGTAGTCTTTATCGGAATGGCCGAGATTACGGCTATTGCTCACTATGTTCAGTTTTGGTTTCCATCCTGGCCATCTTGGTTGATTCAGGTTGTATTTCTGACAATTTTGGGATTGGTCAATCTGATTGCTGTTAAAATCTTTGGTGAAGTAGAATTTTGGTTTGCTATGATCAAAATTGTGGCCATTCTCGCCATGATTGCAACAGGGGTCTTTCTTGTCTTGACCGGTTTTGAAACTCCATATGGTTCAGCAAGTCTTGCCAATATCAGTGAACACTTCTCACTTTTCCCAAATGGTGCTATGAACTTTGTCATGGCCTTCCAGATGGTTTTCTTTGCTTACTTGATGATTGAATTTATCGGTGTTACTACATCTGAAACCAAGGATCCAAGAAAAGTCTTGCCTAAGGCTGTTAAGGAAATTCCCTTGCGAATTATCTTTTTCTATGGTGGAGCTCTCTTAGCCATCATGTCTATTATTCCTTGGCGTGAGCTTTCTGCAGCAGATTCACCATTTGTAACGGTATTTGAACTTGTTGGTCTTAAGTGGGCGGCAGCTTTAATTAACTTTGTAGTTTTGACTTCAGCTGCATCAGCCTTGAATTCAACCCTGTACTCAACAGGTCGTCATTTGTACCAAATTGCCCATGATTCACCAAATCGTTTCTTGAAAGCTATTAAGGCAGATACACTCTCACGTCACAACGTTCCTCAGAATGCTATCATTGCTTCTGCCGTATTGATTGGTTTTGCAGCCTTCATCAATGTCCTTCCAGGCGTATCAGATGCCTTTGCTTTGATTACAGCTTCTTCATCAGGTGTTTATATCGCTATCTACATCTTGATCATGGTAGCCCATCTCAAATATCGTAAGTCTAAAGACTTTATGTCGGATGGCTATCTCATGCCTCAATATCGCTTGCTAAATCCTTTAACAATGCTCTTCTTTATCTTTGTATTTGGAACCCTCTTTTTACAAGAATCAACTGTAATGGGAGCTCGAGGTTCAGCAATCTGGATTGTTGCATTTGGTATTTATAGCCAATGGAAGTTTAGAAAATAAGTCAGAAGCTCATCAACTTAGGTTGGTGAGTTTTTTTAGTTTGACAGTTCTTTAAAATAGGAATATAATCAAGGCGTAAGTGTCTTGGAGGAGGGTTTGATGCACATTAGATTGGAGAATACAGAGTCCCAGAAAGCACAGGAGATAGGGGATTTGATTCGCTCCTATAATCGTTCCAAAAGAGAAACTTCTGAAAGTGAGCCACTAAACCTTTATGTCGAAGATGAACATGGTCAACTCCTGGCTGGTTTAGTAGCAGAGACCTTTGGGAATTGGCTAGAAATCGAGTATTTATTTGTGAAAGAAGACTTGCGAGGACAAGGAATCGGCTCCCAACTATTGCAGCAAGCAGAGAGTGAAGCTAAAAAGAGAAACTGTCGCTTTGCTTTTGTGAATACTTATCAATTTCAAGCGCCAGCCTTTTATCAAAAGCAGGGCTACAAGGAAGTCTTTACCTTAAAAGACTATCCGTATACTGGACAAAGGCACTATTATCACAAAGATTTGTAAACAGAGAACTCTCTATCATGTAAGTGGTAGAATTTTTTGTTAAAAAAATCGCACAAAACGACAGATATATATTGCATAATGTAAAATATATGATATAATGAACTTAGAAAGAAGCGCAACTTTTTAAAATCTAAAAGGAGGTAAGAAGTGGCTAAGAATTTAAAATTAAAACTCGCTCGAGTAGAGCTTGATATGACACAAGGTGATTTGGCAGAAGCTGTGGGTGTCACTAGGCAGACTATCGGCTTGATAGAAGCTGGAAAGTACAATCCTAGTCTTTCCATTTGCCAGTCCATTTGCAGATGCTTAGGTAAAACTTTAGATCAATTATTTTGGGAGGAAGAAGATGAAAAATAGAAAAAAACTTGTTATCAAAGATGAACGTACGGAAAAATTGGATGGAAATATTTCAGGAGAAATTCTCTTGGGAATGTACCTATTTTTGGCACTGGAAATTTTTGCCAAAGTTTATATTTTCAATTTAACACTTCTGTCCTATTTGCCAGAATTACTTTTATTGATCGGAGTTGGTTTGTATGCCATTATTCGCCGCATGTATGTAGGAATTGATATTCGGGATATTGTAGAGAATACTGGAAAAGAAAGAGTTTTATCTGCTTTGGGATTTTCTATAGTGATTTTATTGATTGATATCGTAGGAAATCACGAGGAGCTGGTCAGTCTATTGACTTGGAAGTACTCCCTAAAAGTGGTTCTAGCAGTTATCATCTATCTCGTTGGGAGTTATTCTATGGACCGAGTTATCCTATACTTGAATCGCAGAAATCAGCAAGTTTGGGAGGAAGAAGATGAAAAATAAATTTTATTATTATCAATTATTAGATGAAAGAGAAGAGCAACAACTTCATAAAGCTGGTGCAGAGAGTTTTCATATTTCTATCGGATTATTGTTTCTAGCTTATTTCATATCAGTGTTAGCACCAAGCCTTTTTAATCCTAGCATGATTCTCGCTATTATTATCATAGGGAATTTTTACTTTATCAATCGTGCTAGAAGTCTAGGTGTGACCTACTATAGTCGTTTTCATTTTACAATTTTAGGATGCCTGTTATTAACTCTAGTGATTACAGCTACCTTGATGCTACAAAACTACCAGTTCAATATCGAAATTTATCAACACAACCCTCTACATCTTAAATACATTTCTGCTTGGGGCTTTACCTATCTCTTTTATCTTCCTTGGGTCTTCCTTGGAAACTTAGGTTTGAAAAGTTATGGTGAATGGGCTCAGAAGAAGTATGAGAAGGATATGGATGAGTTCGAGAGCATAGAATAGCTTGTTAGCTTTTTATCAATATCGATAAAATGTGTTATAATAGTACTAATTTATGAGAAAAGAAGAATTATTTTCTTCTTTTTACAAATAAGGAAGAAGGACAGTATATGTACCCAGATGACAGTTTAACATTGCACACGGATTTGTATCAAATTAACATGATGCAGGTTTACTTTGACCAAGGGATTCATAATAAGAAAGCGGTTTTTGAAGTTTATTTCCGCCAACAACCGTTTAAAAATGGTTATGCTGTATTTGCAGGTTTGGAACGAATTGTGAAATACCTTGAAAACTTGCGTTTCTCAGATAGCGATATAACTTATTTGGAATCACTTGGTTATCACGGCGCCTTCTTGGAATATCTCCGTAATCTCAAGTTGGAATTGACTGTACGTTCTGCTCAAGAAGGGGACTTAGTATTTGCTAATGAACCGATCGTTCAAGTGGAGGGACCTTTGGCTCAGTGTCAGTTGGTTGAAACAGCACTTTTAAATATCGTCAACTTTCAAACCTTGATTGCGACCAAGGCTGCTCGTATTCGTTCAGTCATTGAAGATGAGCCTTTGATGGAGTTCGGTACACGTCGTGCGCAAGAGATGGATGCAGCTATCTGGGGAACTCGTGCTGCTGTCATTGGTGGTGCCAATGGAACTAGTAATGTACGTGCAGGTAAACTCTTTGGGATTCCGGTTTTAGGGACTCACGCCCATGCCTTGGTTCAAGTCTATGGGAATGACTATCAGGCTTTCAAGGCTTATGCCTCAACTCACAAAAACTGTGTCTTCCTAGTGGATACCTACGATACTCTTCGGATCGGTGTTCCAGCAGCAATTCAGGTTGCGCGTGAACTTGGTGACAAGATTAATTTCCTTGGTGTTCGTATTGATTCTGGAGATATCGCCTATATTTCTAAAAAAGTTCGTCAACAACTGGACGAGGCAGGATTTACTGATGCTAAGATTTACGCATCAAATGACCTTGATGAAAATACCATCCTTAACCTCAAAATGCAAAAAGCTAAGATTGATGTCTGGGGGGTAGGAACTAAGCTCATCACAGCCTATGACCAACCAGCACTTGGGGCAGTATATAAGGTTGTTGCCATCGAAGATGAGAATGGTCATATGCGCAATACCATTAAACTTTCAAACAATGCAGAGAAGGTTTCAACACCAGGTAAGAAACAAGTTTGGCGCATCACCAGTCGTGAAAAAGGCAAGTCAGAAGGTGACTACATTACCTATGATGGTGTCGATGTTGCTAGTATGACTGAAATCAAGATGTTCCATCCAACCTATACTTACATCAAGAAAACTGTCCGTAATTTTGATGCTGTTCCTCTCTTGGTAGACATTTTCAAGGAAGGTAAGCTAGTCTATGATTTACCAAGTTTACCTGAAATTCAAGCCTATGCTCGTAAGGAATTTGACAAGCTCTGGGACGAATACAAACGTGTCCTGAACCCACAACATTACCCTGTCGACTTGGCTCGTGATGTATGGCAAGATAAGATGGACTTGATTGATAAGATGCGTAAGGAAGCTCTAGGTGAAGGAGAAGAAGAATGACCTTACAAGAAAGTATTATTCAACAATTAGGAGTAAAGCCTGTGATTGATCCACAGGAGGAAATTCGTCGTTCTGTTGATTTCTTAAAAAGATACCTGAAAAAACATCCTTTTTTAAAGACATTTGTCTTAGGAATTTCTGGAGGACAGGATTCGACCTTGGCAGGACGCTTGGCTCAGCTAGCTATGGAAGAAATGCGAGCTGAAACAGGTGATAACAGTTATAAATTTATCGCTGTACGCCTGCCTTATGGAGTGCAAGCTGATGAAGCAGATGCTCAAAAAGCCCTAGCTTTTATCCGACCAGATGTGAGCTTGGTCGTTAATATCAAGGAATCTGCTGATGCTATGACAACAGCAGTGGAAGCAACAGGCAGTCCTGTTTCAGATTTTAACAAGGGGAATATCAAGGCTCGTAGTCGTATGATTGCTCAATATGCACTCGCAGGAGCTCATAGTGGAGCAGTTATCGGGACTGACCATGCTGCGGAAAATATCACAGGTTTCTTTACCAAATTTGGTGACGGTGGTGCAGATATTCTCCCGCTTTATCGCCTCAATAAACGCCAAGGGAAACAACTCTTGAAGGAACTTGGAGCTGATCCAGCCCTCTATGAAAAAATCCCAACAGCAGATTTGGAAGAAGAAAAACCAGGTATTGCAGACGAAGTAGCTTTAGGAGTTACTTACAATGAAATTGATGATTACCTCGAAGGTAAGCAAGTCAGCCAAGAAGCCCAAGCAACCATTGAAAAATGGTGGTACAAAGGCCAACACAAACGCCACTTACCAATCACAGTGTTTGATACGTTTTGGGAGTGAGACAGAAATCGGTAACTCGAAGAGTTCGATTTCGTCGTCTCACCCCCGCAACGATGACTAGGCTTGAAAAAACTTGCTAAAGTGCATTTCAAGCCAGACAGCGACTGCGTCAAGTAACTAGATGAAAAAATTGTTTTATATCTGTTACTGAGTATAGTCTTTTTACCCTGAGCCTGAAAATAGAAAAGCGAGGAAAGTCCGGGGGACTTTTTACCCTTTCACCTAGAAATGAGAAAGAGAAGAAGGTCCAGTGGACCTTGAACCCCGAGTCTAGAAATAGGGAAACGAGGCAGGTCGGTAACTCGAAGAGTTCGATTTCGTAGTCTCACCCCCGCAAGGCTGACTAGGCTTGAAAAAGCTTGCTAAAGTGCATTTCAAGCCAGACAGCTACTGCGTCATAAAATTAGAGGAAACTGTTGTTTTCTCAATGTTTATGAGTAAAGTGTTTTTACCCTGATCCTAGAAATAAGAAAACTAAGAAGGTCCAGTGGACCTTTTTAGCTTGAACATTCAAATAGAAAGCGAGTTACGATTATGAAATCCATAGGTACAAAGACATTACATACCGAACGGTTGATATTGAGACGCTTTTGTGAAACTGATGCTCAAGCCATGTTTGATAATTGGGCTTCACGCTCAGAAAATCTAACTTATGTGACTTGGGATCCACACCTGAATGTCGAACAGACTCGAAACTCTATTGGCAATTGGGTAGCATCCTATGACAATCCTAACTATTACAAATGGGCCATTTGTCTCAAAGAAAATCCAGACTATGTCATTGGAGATATTAGTCTGGTCAGTATGGATGAAGAAAAATCTAGCTGTGAGATTGGATATATCTTAGGAATGAACTACTGGGGACGAGGACTCATGACAGAAACCTTGAAGGCAATTTTATCATACTGTTTAGATGAGATTGGATTTGAAGAGGTTGATGCTTGCTATGCAAGTTTAAATCCCGCCTCTGGTCGTGTGATGGAAAAGGCGGGTATGACTTTTTGGAAGATGATTCCTAATGCAGTTGAACGAAAAGGTTATATCGCTGATAAAATTTATTATCAAATCAAAAAATAAGATGGAAAAGTTATTCTTTTCCATCTTTTTTTAAAATATACTTTTTAATCAAAATAAAGTAAATCTTTGCTGGTACTTGTAAAGAGGTCGAAGCCATCCTTCGTTACAACACCGCAGTCTTCGATACGGACACCGACTTTACCAGGAATATAGATACCAGGCTCAACTGAGAAGCACATGCCTTCTTCGATGACCATGTCGTTTCCTTCCATGATTGAAGGGAATTCGTGGACATCCATACCGATACCATGACCGAGACGGTGGTTGAAGTACTCACCGTAGCCAGCTTTTTCGATTACTTCACGAGCCGCACGGTCAACCTCATGAGCTGTTACACCAGGTTTGATAAAGTCAAGGGCAGCTTGTTGAGCTTCTAGAGTCAAGTTGTAAATATCCTTCTTGAATTGGTCAGGTTTTCCAACAGCGACTGTACGAGTCATATCTGATGCATAGCCATTGACCATCACACCGAGGTCAAAGAGGAGAAGTGCATTGTTTTCAACCTTATTGGCTCCAGGAATACCATGTGGATTCGCAGCATTATCACCAGTCAAGACCATGGTATCAAAGCTCATTTCATAGCCTTCACGTTTCATAGCAAAGTCGATTTGCGCAATGATATCAGTTTCCGTATTATCAAGAGAGATATTGTCAAAACCAACTTTAACAGACTTGTCGGCGTAAACACCTGCAACCATCATCTTTTGCACTTCGTCAGCTGATTTAATCAAGCGCATACGTTGGATCAATGGAGTTAAGTTATCAAACTCAGCAGTTTCAAAGACAGTTTTCAAACCGTGGTATTTAGTCAAGATGAGATTGTCAAACTCAACTGCTACACGTTTGAAATCAAGTTGTGGCAAAGCATTTTGAATTTTCTTCCAAGGATTTTCAGAGTCCACATAACCAACAACTGGGAAAGAGACAGTGCTAGTTGCACGCTCAACCTCAAGGGCTGGAACAAAGAGAAGTGGTTCCTGGTCTGCAAGGACAAAGAGGAACATTTGGCGTTCGTGTGGATCACTGTAAAAGCCAGTGAGGTAATTGATAGTGACGGGGTCAGATACGACTGCGACGTCTAACTTTTCAGATTCGAGATATGTTACAATTTGTTGTAATTTAGACATATGTTACCTTCTTTCTACCCCTCTATTTTTGCAAAAATTAGTAGAAAATGCAAGGGAGAAGGGGAAAAGAAACTAAAAAAATTCCAACAGCTAATAGCATGTTGGAATCTAAATATTAATTGAAGTCTGCCTTGCTTTTAACATCGCTGTATTCTTCAGCAACTTCTTGGCTAAGGATATCCTCGTAAGTTGGTAGAACAATGTCCTGACCATATTTTTTCTTAAGAGCAGTAGTGACCAAGCGATAGGCTAGGTTGGCGTTACGAGATAAGATAGGCCCGTGGAAATAAGAACCAAAAACATTTTTATAGTGAACGCCTTCACCGATTTTCTCTTCATTATTTCCGTTTCCGTATACGACCTGCCCCAATGGTTTTTGGTCATCTGAGAGGAAGGTGCGGCCTTGGTGGTTTTCAAAGCCATAGTAGGTTTCATCAAACTCTTCATTATGAATTTTAATGTCACCGATGAAGCGGTTGTTAGTTTGATTAAGGGTATAGTGTCCCATGACACCAAGACCTTCGATGCGTCTTCCAGAAGCTTCAATATAGTATTGGCCTAATAGCTGGAAGCCACCACAGATAGCAAGGACGACACCATCATTTTGGATAAAGTTGTCGATACTTTCTTTTTTAGCAGGCAAATCACCAGCAATGATACTTTGTTCAAAGTCTTGGCCACCGCCGAAAAAGGCAATATCGTAGTGATGTTCATCGAAATCATCATGGAGAGAAACGATGTCAACTGTTACGTGAGCACCCAGCTTTTCAGCCACATACTTGAGCATGAGGATGTTTCCATTATCCCCGTAGGTGTTCATGAGATTCCCATAGAGGTGGGCGATATTTAGTTGGTAAGGATAATTGCCGTCTTTTGAGGAAAGTGAAGTATAAACCATTAGTTCATCTCCTTTCTAACAAGCTGACGATTGGCTAGTAATTCTCGAAATTCCAGCATAGCCGTATATGTCGCAAGGATATAGGCATGCTTGCAGTCTTGAGCTTCGATTGTTTTGAGAACTTGTTCCAGGCTACTTGTTTCAGTGATTTTGTCAGCTGGATAGCCAGTAACACGTAGACGACGAGCAATTTCAGAATGACGAACTCCACCTGCATTGATTTCAGGAATGTCCATATCCGTAATTTGCTCAAAGTCAGCATCCCAAATCCAGCTGGTATCAATCCCATCAGCATAGTTAGCATTGAGGAGAACAGATAGACTAAATGGGTAAGGAGCTAGCTTGATCATTTCGATGGCCTGGGTAGCACCAACAGGATTTTTAATAAGAACCAGTGTGCATTCCTTGTCACCGATATGGAAGGTTTCTTGGCGTCCAAAGACAGCACGGCTCTTGTCAAAACCTTGCTTGATAAGTTGTGGCTCAGCTCCGAGGAAGCGAGCAATAGCAACCGCAGCCAGAGCATTGTAGATGTTGTAGAGACCGCCGATTTGAATACCGTATTCTTGACCGTCGATGACAAAGCGAGAGCGATTGTTGGTCAATTCAACCAGTTCAGTCAGACGATAATCCAGCTCAGGACGCTTGCATCCACAATTATCACAGATATAAGCTCCCAAGTTGGCATATGTATTTAGCTCATATTTCAAAATACTTTGACATTCAGGGCAGAGGATACCTTCAGTATTGTAGTGAGCAAGCTTTGCTGGACCTTTTTCTAGATCAAAACCAAAATACTGAACAGGATTTGAAATTGCAGGCTTGTAGAAAAGCGGACTATCACCGTTTAGAAGAACAGTAGCAGTAGGAACTTTTCGAATAGCGTCCAAAATCATGTTGTAGGTCGTATAAATTTCACCGTAGCGGTCCATCTGATCGCGGAAGATATTGGTGATGACGAAAAGGCTAGGCTGGATGTAGTCACAGATACGTGAGAGACTAGCTTCGTCGATTTCAAGTACTGCTATATTTTTTCCAGTTTTTGAAGATTTTGCAGTCAAGAAGGTAGTTGTAATCCCTGTGATCATGTTGGCACCACTTGGATTGGTCAAAACTTGACCATAAATTTCCTTTAGGATACCAACAGTGAGAGCGGTCGTCAAGGTTTTTCCATTGGTACCAGTAACCACAACAATCTCGTAGTTCTTCGCTAAATGTTGTAAAATATCTTTATCAAGTTGAAGGGCAAGTTTTCCAGGGAGAGTACTTCCACGTCCAAGACGACTCAAAATAAAATGAGAAGAACGCCCAGCAAGAAGGCCCAAAGTAGTTTTTAATTTCATGTTTCTATTATATCATAAATGCTGAAAAAGACAGATTTGAGATTTTAGAAAAAGAAAAACAGCCCAAGGAGGGCTGTTTGATGCGATGAAATTTCAACTTAAATCGCAAATAAGTCATTCAAGTTCTCAGCCAAGGTTGGGTGAGTGAAGATTTGTTTTGTGAAGTAAGTGTATGGGATATTGTTGTCCATAGCAACAGTAATAATGTTGATGATTTCTTGTGATCCTTCAGAGAAGATAGTTGCACCGAGAATTTCTTTAGTTTCAGTATTGACAACAGCTTTAAAGGCTCCACGAAGGTCTCCGTTTACGTGACCACGAGGCATAGCAGCGACAGGAATTTCCTTAACAGCATATGGAAGTTTCAAATCAGCTGCTTGGCTTTCAGTCAAACCAACTTGTGAGAGTGCTGGTGTGATAAACATAGTGTTTGGAACATTGAGACGGTCTTCAAGTGTGTAACTGCCATCACCAGCAAGGTAGCTGTAAACAACACGGAAGTCATCTAGTGAAATGTAGGTAAATTGAAGTCCACCGTTGACATCTCCAACTGCAAAGACACCAGGAACGTTTGTTTGACAATGTTTGTCCACCTTGATAGCACCACGTTCAGTTAGTTCAATATCTGTATTTTCAAGTTGAAGAGGTTCCACATTTGGTTTACGTCCTGTTGCGTAGAGAAGGGCATCGAAACGATAGGTTTCATTTTCAGTCACAACAAGAACTTGGTCACCATCGTTTTTGATTTCAGTAGTATGGATATTTTGAAGCAGTTCAATGCCGTCCTCTTCCATGTATTGTTTAGCAAGAGCAGCAATGGAAGGTTCTGCGCGAGGTAGGAAAGTATCTAGAGCATCCAAGACTGTTACCTTGCTTCCAAGTTTATTGTAGAGCCCAGCAAACTCAAGACCGATATTTCCACCACCAAGGATTCCGAGTTTTTCTGGTAATTGTTCCAAGTTTTGGATACCAGTTGAATCAAAGACATTCTTGCTAGTAGATAGTCCTGGAATAGGCAATACGTTTGAAACAGCACCAGTGTTGATGACGATTGTTTCAGCAGTTAGTTCTTGTTTTTCGTCACCAGCTTGAATTTCGATGACTTTATTAGAAACAAAGTGAGCTTCAGCATCAATGATATCAACTCCAGTACCAGCGATCGTAGCATAATTTTTACCGTTAAGGCGACCAGTGATAGTGTTTTTGGTAGCAATGACTTCTTCAAATGGCAAGTCTTTCTCAGCAGCAACTAGCAAGGTTTTAGTTGGGATACAACCGATATTGATACAAGTTCCGCCGTACATCGCCTTACTACGTTCGATAAGGGCAACTTTTTTACCAGCAGAAGCCAGCTTAGCAGCCAGAGTTTTACCTGCCTTACCAAATCCAATAACAATTAAATCGTATGTTAACATTTTTATTCCTCCTGTTCGATTTTCATTCTAGCACAAGAAAAAAACTTTTGCACAAATCTGCTACGGAAAATAGTTTCAGGAACCGAATGCTCTAACAAATACTTTTTGAGTGAAGCAAATCGAAAGAAAATCGTTTACATGATTTAATCGGGAGGTTAGACTATCTTTTGCCCCTCTCTTATGTTATACTAGATAGGTTGCAAAGAAAGCAGTACTTTTCTTTTGTGGAAAAGAAGCAACACGGTCTTTCATAAAAGATGTGAAAGTACGTCATGACAAGAAAAGTATAAACTAAGCGCTATAGGATGGCTTCGCACCATCTTTAGAAAGAAGAATAACGTGAAATTTAATGAATTTAACCTTTCTGCTGATTTATTGGCAGAAATTGAAAAAGCAGGATTTGTAGAAGCAAGTCCTATCCAAGAGCAAACTATTCCTTTGGCTCTTGAAGGAAAAGATGTTATCGGTCAAGCACAGACTGGTACAGGTAAAACAGCAGCCTTTGGCTTACCAACCCTTGAAAAAATTCGTACAGAAGAAGCAACTATCCAAGCTTTGGTGATTGCCCCAACTCGTGAACTGGCTGTTCAAAGCCAAGAAGAGCTTTTCCGCTTTGGTCGAAGCAAGGGAGTCAAAGTCCGCTCAGTATATGGTGGATCAAGCATTGAAAAACAAATCAAGGCTCTTAAATCAGGTGCGCATATCGTAGTTGGAACGCCTGGTCGTCTCCTAGACTTGATTAAACGCAAGGCCTTGAAATTGCAGGATATTGAAACCTTGATCTTAGACGAAGCAGATGAAATGCTGAACATGGGATTCCTCGAAGACATCGAAGCCATCATCTCTCGTGTCCCAGAAAATCGTCAAACCTTGCTCTTTTCAGCAACTATGCCAGATGCTATCAAACGTATTGGTGTTCAGTTCATGAAAGAACCTGAGCATGTGAAAATTGCTGCTAAAGAATTAACAACAGAACTGGTAGACCAGTACTATATCCGCGTTAAGGAACAAGAAAAATTTGATACCATGACTCGTCTTATGGATGTTGATCAACCTGAGTTGTCAATCGTCTTCGGTCGTACTAAACGTCGTGTGGATGAGTTGACTCGTGGGCTTAAAATCCGTGGTTTCCGTGCAGAAGGGATTCATGGAGATTTGGACCAAAACAAACGACTTCGTGTCCTTCGTGATTTTAAAAATGGCAACCTTGATGTCTTAGTTGCAACAGACGTGGCTGCTCGTGGTTTGGATATTTCAGGTGTGACTCATGTCTATAACTACGATATTCCTCAAGACCCTGAGAGTTATGTTCACCGTATTGGCCGTACAGGGCGTGCAGGTAAGTCAGGTCAGTCTATTACCTTCGTTTCACCTAATGAAATGGGTTACCTCCAAATCATTGAGAACTTGACTAAGAAACGTATGAAAGGTCTCAAACCTGCAAGTGCAGAAGAAGCTTTCCAAGCTAAAAAACAAGTGGCTCTTAAGAAAATTGAACGTGATTTTGCAGATGAGACAATCCGTGGCAACTTTGAGAAGTTTGGCAAGGATGCTCGTCAATTAGCCTCAGAATTCAGTCCTGAAGAATTGGCTATGTATATCCTCAGCTTAACTGTTCAAGACCCAGATAGTCTTCCTGAGGTTGAGATTGCACGTGAAAAACCGTTACCATTTAAACCATCTGGTGGTGGCTTTGGTGGCAAAGGTAAGGGAGGTCGTCGTGGAGATGACCGTCGCGATCGAGATCGCCGTCGCGACAATCGACGTGGTGAACGTCGAGATGACTTCAAAAAAGGCAGTCGTAAAAACGACCGATTTGAGAAGGAAAACCGTTACCGTAAGGATAATAAAAAACCACGCAATACTTCAAGCGAGAAGAAAACTGGTTTTGTAATCCGTAACAAGGGTGATAAATAATAAAAAAAGCGGTTCACTGAGGTGGATCGCTTTTATATATAAGGAGACCGAGAGTCAAGAAAAGTTTCATACGAGAAAATAGATTTATATATTTGTTATCTTGTAATATTATATTATCAAAAATTTAGGGACCTGTCAATAAAAAAATTTAAAAAACTAGTAAAAATTTTCGAACAGTCATGAATTGCAATTCAATAAACAATTTTCAGATAATTATTGAAATAATGGTCATTTTATGATATAATGGAAGCGATTAAATACGAGGTGAAAAATGGCACATTTATTAGAAAAAACGAGAAAAATTACGTCTATCCTGAAGCGTGCAGAGGAGAAATTACAAGATGATCTTCCATATAATGCCATCACACGCCAATTAGCGGATATTATTGATTGCAACGCTTGTATCCTAAATAGTAAGGGACGTCTTTTAGGATATTTTATGCGCTACAAGACTAATAATGATCGTGTAGAGCAATTTTTCCAATCAAAAATTTTTCCTGAGGACTATATTCAAGGTGCAAATATGATTTACGATACAGAAGCAAATCTGACTGTAGATCACGAATTAAGCATCTTTCCAGTTGAGAGTCGTGCAGATTTCGCAGAAGGTTTGACAACCATTGCTCCAATCCATGTTTCTGGGATTCGTTTGGGATCTTTGATTATCTGGCGTAATGATAAGAAATTCGAAGATGAGGATTTGATTCTTGTTGAGATTGCTAGTACGGTGGTTGGTATTCAGCTTTTGAACTTCCAACGTGAAGAAGACGAGAAAAATATCCGTCGTCGTACAGCCGTAACGATGGCAGTCAACACCCTTTCTTACTCTGAGTTACGAGCAGTATCAGCTATTTTGGGTGAATTGAAAGGCAATGAAGGACAATTAACTGCTTCAGTCATTGCAGACCGTATCGGTATTACGCGTTCAGTGATTGTCAATGCTCTTCGGAAGCTCGAATCAGCAGGGATTATTGAAAGTCGTTCATTGGGTATGAAGGGAACTTATCTAAAAGTTTTAATCCCAGATATTTTTGAAGAAGTGAAAAAGAGGGACTATTAATGGCTAAGGCTTTAATTTCGATTGACTATACAGAAGATTTTGTAGCGGATCATGGAAAATTGACAGCAGGAGCTCCTGCTCAAGCAATATCAGAAGCAATCAATCAGGTAACTAGATTAGCATTTGACCGTGGAGATTATATTTTCTTTACCATTGATGCTCATGAGGAAAATGATGTATTTCATCCAGAAAGTAAACTATTTCCCCCTCATAATCTGATTGGGACTAGCGGGCGTAATCTATATGGTAAGTTAGCTGAATTTTATCAGGAACAGGCCCAGGATAGTCGTGTTTTCTGGATGGACAAACGTCACTATTCGGCTTTTTCTGGCACAGATTTGGATATCCGTCTGAGAGAGCGTCGCGTGGATACAGTTATCTTAACAGGTGTTCTTACAGATATCTGTGTCTTGCATACGGCTATCGATGCCTATAATCTCGGGTATCAGATAGAAGTTGTCAAGCCAGCAGTCGCATCTATTTGGCCTGAAAACCATCAGTTTGCACTTGGACATTTTAAGAATACATTAGGAGCGAAACTCCTTGATGAAAATCTAGTTGAAATCAAAGAATAATGTATTCAAAAAAACTGAAAAAAATCTGAAAAAAGTGTTGACAAAGTTATTGAAAGTTGATATACTAGTAAAGTAATCGACGCGGGGATGGCGGAATTGGCAGACGCGCAGGACTAAGGATCCTGTGACCGCTTTAGGTCGTGAGGGTTCAAGTCCCTCTCTCCGCATAGGAAAAGAGTTAGCTTCGGCTAGCTCTTTATTTTTTGAAATAGGTATAGTGAAAAACATACAAGATAGTTTTTTGTATGTTTTTTGTTTTCTTTTAAAAAGTGTTACAATATAGATAAAAAAGAAGGAAAAGAAATTAGTTTTAAAAAAATAGAGAGAGTAGTGTAGAAAAGTTTAATCTATCCTAGTTTATAACGGTAATTATCGGGAAAGCTTTCATAGTTAAAGACTTGTATTTCCTGATTTAAAATAGGTATTTCAAAAATGTAAAGGAGGATTACGATGGTTAATGAACTTCAACGAATCATAAGTGCCTTTATTCAAATTCTCTTTATTATTTTACTACCTTCTATCTGGTGGTTTCTGACTGTGAGGGGGAAAGTCCCATTTATAGAATGGATTGGTTTAAAATCTATTAAAAGGGTTAAAGATTCTGATCTGATCTCATGGATAATTGTTGGGTTTCTCTTATTTACTATTTTTTATATGTTTGTCTTTCCTCTAACACGTAGTATAGAAACGGCTACTTCGGCTTTTTCTGGTATGGGCTATAAGGCTTTACCAAGTATTCTAATTTACAGTATTTTGCAAACATCTTTGCCAGAGGAACTGCTATTTAGAGGATTTCTACTGAAACGAATGGCAAATCACATGCCGTTTGTCTTTGCAAATACGATACAGGCTATCGCTTTTGGATTGCTTCATGGAGTATTATTTACTTCAGTAGTAAGTTTAGAAGTCACTTTTTTCATTATATTTTTTACTGGAGCAATAGCAGCTTATCTTGGTTTTGTTAATGAAAAGAAAGCTGGAGGATCCATTTTAACAAGTTGGATCATACATGCACTAGCTAACATCCTGTCTGGTTTAGTTGCTGCATTTTCTCTGTTTTAATCTGGGGGATTTATAAATATAAAGTCAGTAGAAATACTGGCTTATTTTATTTCAAAAATTTTTCTTATTTCATAAACATTTCATATTTGAATATTATAATGGTTTTACAAATATGGAGGTGCTATATGAATCCCACTCAAAGAGCTTGGGCTTACGTCAGCAGAAAACGACTGAGAAGTCTCATATTATTCCTGATTTTATTTGTCTTATTGGCTGGAATATCGGCTTGTCTGACGCTCATGAAGTCTAACAAAACAGTAGAAAATAATCTCTATCGCTCATTGAATACGTCTTTTTCGATTAAAAGAATAGAAGCAGATCAGACCTTTCAACTGTCTCAACTAGACGAGCTTAAAAAGATAAAAGGTCTTGAGGAGATTTCCCCAGAGCTTGAGACAATAGCTAAGTTGACTGACAAAGAAGTGGTTACTGGAGAACAAAGTATCCAAAGAGATGATTTGACAGAGGCTGAAAAAAATCTCATCAGTTTAATTGCTTTGAAAGATTCTTCCAAGGACGTTTCTTTTACAAGTTCTGCCTTTACCCTTAAAGAAGGAAGACATATCCAAAAAGGGGATAGTAAAAAAATCTTAATCCACGAAGATTTAGCAAATAAAAACAATCTAAAAGTAGGAGATAAGATTAGCTTAAATCCTGCTCAAGTTGAAGGAAATAGTGGACAAAGGCTAGACTATGAAATCGTAGGTATTTTCTCAGGTCAAAAACAAGAGAAATTTACCGGTCTCTCATCAGACTTTAGTGAAAACACGGTCTATACAGACTACGAAAGTAGCCAAACTCTTCTTGGAAATAAGGAAGCTCAAGTTAGCGCCGCTCGTTTCTATCTAGAAAATCCAAAAGATATGGATAGTATCATTCAAGAGGTTGAAAAGTTATCTCTGGAAACGAAAGGTTATCAAGTTGAAAAGGAAAATAAGGCTTTTGAACAAATAAAGGATTCAGTTTCGACCTTCCAAACCTTCCTACAGATTTTCCTCTATGGCATTATGATTGCTGGTGTAGGAGCGCTGATCTTGGTCTTGTCACTTTGGTTACGAGAGAGAGTCTACGAGGTTGGTATTTTATTGGCACTAGGTAAGGGAAAAGGAGCAATCTTTAGCCAATTCTGCCTAGAAGTCATCATAGTTTCATTGGTATCTATTTTGCCGGCATTTGTAGCTGGAAATGCCATTACTTCCTATCTCTTGAAGACTGTACTAGCAAGCGGTGACCAAGCTGCCCTACAAGATACGCTAGCAAAAGCGACTAATTTTTCAACAAGTCTTCTATCATTTGGAGAATCTTATATTTTCCTACTTATAATCAGCTGCTTGTCAGTTGCACTTTGTTTCCTATTTTTATTTAGAAAATCACCGAAAGAAATTTTATCATCCATCAGTTAATAAAGGAGAAATTATGACTTTACTACAATTACAAGATCTTACTTATCGTTACAAGAACACTGCAGAAGCAGTATTATATAAAATCAATTACGATTTTGAACCTGGCAAGTTTTATAGTATTATCGGAGAATCAGGAGCTGGGAAGTCAACACTCTTATCTCTATTAGCAGGACTAGATAGCCCAGTCGAAGGTGCTATCCTATTCGAAGGCAAGGATATTCGTGAACAAGGTTATTCTTATCATCGCATGCACCATATCTCGCTAGTTTTCCAAAACTATAACTTGATTGATTATCTTTCTCCATTGGAAAATATCCGCTTGGTTAATAAAAAAGCTAGCAAGGATACCCTTCTTGAACTTGGTTTAGATGAAAGTCAAATCAAGCGGAATGTTCTCCAATTATCAGGTGGACAGCAACAACGGGTTGCCATTGCTCGTAGCCTTGTATCGGAAGCACCAGTGATTTTAGCAGATGAACCAACAGGAAACCTAGATCCTAAGACTGCTGGAGATATTATCGATTTGCTCAAATCTCTTGCTGAGAAAACAGGCAAGTGTGTGATTGTTGTGACCCACAGTAAGGAAGTGGCACAGGCGTCAGATATTACACTTGAATTGAAGGACAAGAAACTGACTGAAAAATAGAGTCTACTTCTTAAACTTTTGGAATTGCTTTAGTAAACTATTAAGGAATTATAAACGAAGTGATTCTTAAACAGTTATTTCCCGCTATAGTGGTATCCTAGATAATAACTTTGTTATTATCTAGGACGGGATTTTTGAGACAGATGGCTCAAAAATTAGGGATGAAATTCTAAAATGAAGTTGCTCCCGTCCGCACTATTTAAGGGAAATAAAGAAATATAAAAACATATAAGCGAAGTAAATCTAGAAAGGAATCTTATGTTACACAACGCATTTGCCTACGTCACAAGAAAATTCTTTAAGTCTATTGTGATCTTTCTTATCATTCTCTTGATGGCTAGTTTGAGTTTGGTCGGCTTGTCTATCAAGGGTGCGACAGCCAAGGCTTCTCAAGAAACCTTTAAAAATATCACCAATAGTTTCTCCATGCAAATCAACCGCAGGGTCAATCAAGGAACTCCACGTGGTGCTGGGAATATTAAGGGTGAGGACATCAAAAAAATTACCGAGAATAAGGCTATTGAGTCCTACATCAAACGGATCAATGCTATCGGTGATTTGACAGGCTATGAACTGATCGAAACGCCTGAAACCAAGAAAAATCTAACGGCTGATCGAGCTCAACGTTTTGGTAGTAGTTTGATGATAACAGGTGTCAATGACTCTTCTAAGGAAGATAAATTTGTATCAGGCTCTTACAAACTGGTCGAAGGTGAGCATTTAACCAATGACGACAAGTACCAGATTCTCATGCATAAAGATTTGGCAGAAAAGCATGGATGGAAGGTAGGAGATAAGGTTAAACTCAACTCCAATATCTACGATGCCGATAATGAGAAAGGAGCTAAGGAAACAGTAGAAGTCACTATCAAAGGACTTTTTGATGGACACAACAAATCTGCTGTGACCTACTCACAAGAACTGTATGAGAATACAGCTATCACAGATATTCACACAGCAGCCCAACTCTATGGTTATACAGAAGATACAGCTATTTATGGAGATGCTACCTTCTTTGTAGCTGGGGATAAGAACCTAGATAGTGTCATGCAAGAATTAGGATCTATCAACGGTATCAACTGGAAGATGTATAGCTTGATTAAGAGTTCCTCTAACTATCCTGCCCTTGAACAATCTATCTCAGGCATGTACAAGATGGCTAATCTTCTCTTCTGGGGTAGCTTGAGCTTCTCTGTTCTTCTACTTGCTCTCTTATTGACACTATGGATTAACGCCCGTCGTAAAGAGGTTGGAATTCTCCTTTCAATTGGTCTAAAACAAGCAAGTATTCTAGGTCAATTTATCACAGAAGCACTTATGATTGCAATTCCAGCACTAATTTCAGCTTACTTCCTAGCCAACTATACTGCTCGAGCAATTGGGAATACAGTTCTTGCCAATGTCACATCAGATGTGGCCAAGCAGGCAAGTAAGGCTGCACAAGCTTCCAATCTCGGTGGTGGTGCAGAAGTTGACGGCTTTAGCAAAACACTTTCTAGTCTCGATATTTCCATTCAACCATCAGACTTTGCTATCGTTTTTGTACTTGGATTAGTTCTAGTGGTACTAGTTATGGCACTTGCTTCCAGCAATCTCCTCTTTAAACAACCAAAAGAACTTTTGATAGATAGTGAATAAAAAACCTGCTACCTATTCTCACTCAAATGAGATATAATATAGGTAGCATTTTTGATAGAAAAGGATTTATATGAAAATTCTAATTGTAGAAGATGAAGACATGATTCGTGAGGGAATTAGTGACTATTTGACGGATTGTGGCTATGAAACCATTCAGGCAGCAGATGGCCTTGAGGCCTTAGAACAATTTTTTCATCACCAAGTTGCCCTGGTTCTCTTAGATATTCAAATGCCGAAACTCAATGGTTTAGAAGTATTGTCAGAAATCCGTAAGACTAGCCAAGTTCCGGTCTTGATGTTGACAGCTTTTCAGGATGAAGAGTATAAGATGAGTGCCTTTGCCTCACTAGCTGATGGATATCTGGAAAAGCCCTTTTCCCTTTCTTTGTTGAAGGTTCGAGTGGATGCTATCTTTAAACGTTATTATGATGCAGGTCGTAGCTTTACCTATAAGGATACCAAGGTCGATTTTGACAGTTATAGTGCCACAGTGGCTGATCAAGAAGTTGCAGTGAATGCAAAAGAATTAGAAATTTTAGACTATCTCGTTAAAAACGAAGGTCGTGCTTTGACTAGAGCTCAGATTATCGACGCTGTATGGAAATTGACAGATGAGGTACCTTTTGACCGTGTTATCGATGTCTATATCAAGGAATTACGAAAAAAATTGGATCTAGATTGTATTCTTACCGTGCGCAATGTTGGTTATAAATTGGAGAGAAAATGAGACGTTCAGGTTTATTTAAAAAGATATTTATTTATACCTTTTCGGTATTTTCTACCTTGGTCATTTGTTTGCATTTGGCCATCTATTTCCTCTTTCCTCCGACCTATCTCAGTCATCGTCAGGAGAGTATAGGGCTCAAGGCTACAGAAATTGCTCAAACTCTCCAAGGAAAGGACAGTCAAACTATTCAGGAAGTCCTTGAACTTTATTCTAAAAGCAGTGATATTAAGGGAGCCATCAAGGGAGAGATGACCCAGGATAAGTTGGAGGTCAAGGACAATCTTCCCATTGATAAAGAACGACAGACGGCTTCTTTGGTCATTGAGGAAAGAGAAGTCCAATCTAAAGATGGTCAGACCTTGACCTTACAGTTTATTGCTTCTATGGATTTGCAGAAAGAAGCAGAAGATATGAGCCTGCAATTTCTACCCTACACACTATTAGCTTCCTTTCTGATTTCACTCCTGATTGCTTATATCTATGCGAGAACAATCGTAGCTCCGATATTGGAAATCAAACGAGTAACTCGACGGATGATGGACTTGGATGCTCAAGTACGGTTGCGCGTGGATTCCAAGGATGAGATTGGGGATCTCAAGGAACAAATCAATAGCCTCTATCAGCATCTTTTGACGGTTATTGAGGACTTACATGAGAAAAACGAGGCCATACTCCAGTTAGAAAAGATGAAGGTGGAGTTTTTACGAGGAGCTTCCCATGAACTGAAAACACCTCTAGCTAGTCTAAAAATCCTTCTGGAAAATATGCAAGCCAATATTGGACGCTACAAAGACCGTGACTATTACCTGGGAGTTTCTTTGGGTATCGTAGATGATTTGAGTCATCATGTTCAGCAAATCCTATCCCTTTCTTCAGTGCAGGAATTGCGAGATAAGAAGGAAGAAATCAACCTTCTGGAGATGACAAATCTCCTATTGCAGGACTATGACTTATTAGCCAAAGAGAGAGAAATCACTGTAGACAATCAACTGACTAACCAACAAACTTATCTAAATTCTTCTGTACTCAAGCTGATTCTTTCAAATCTTATCAGTAATGCTGTGAAACACTCTGTTCAAGGTGGTTATCTGAAAATTGGAGAAAAAGATGGTTGGGTCTTTATTGAGAACGCCTGTACATCTGAGGAACAAGATAAATTTGAACAATCCTTCACTTCCTCTAGTCGACAAAGCAAGGGAGCTGGTTTGGGACTCTTCGTCGTCAAAAGTTTATTGGAAAACGAAGAAATTGACTATCGCTTTGAAAGACATGATGATCACTTGGTATTTTATATGAATTTGCCTGAGAACAAGGATTAGACCAAGTGGGAAAAGGTTTACATATCTGAAAATAGAAGAAATTCAATCGAAACTACGGGAAAAACTAGCTTTTTTTGCTAAAAAGTGATAAAATGAACAATGTAAATGGGATGTCCCATAAAAATATACAGGAGGCCTGATAAAATGGCAATCGTTTCAGCAGAAAAATTTGTCCAAGCAGCTCGTGACAACGGTTATGCAGTTGGTGGATTTAACACAAACAACCTTGAGTGGACTCAAGCTATCTTGCGCGCAGCAGAAGCTAAAAAAGCTCCAGTTTTGATCCAAACTTCAATGGGTGCTGCTAAATACATGGGTGGTTACAAAGTTGCTCGCAACTTGATCGCTAACCTTGTTGAATCAATGGGTATCACTGTACCAGTAGCTATCCACCTTGACCACGGTCACTACGAAGATGCACTTGAGTGTATTCAAGTTGGTTATACTTCAGTTATGTTTGATGGTTCACACCTTCCAGTTGAAGAAAACCTTGAAAAAGCTCGTAAAGTTGTAGAATTTGCTCACGCAAATGGTGTATCAGTAGAAGCTGAAGTTGGAACTATCGGTGGTGAAGAAGACGGAATCATCGGTGATGGTGAATTGGCTCCAATCGAAGACGCTAAAGCAATGGTTGCAACTGGTATCGACTTCTTGGCAGCTGGTATCGGTAACATCCACGGTCCTTACCCAGAAAACTGGAAAGGTCTTCACCTTGATCACTTGCAAAAATTGACTGAAGCTGTACCAGGATTCCCAATCGTATTGCACGGTGGTTCAGGTATTCCTGATGACCAAATCCAAGCAGCTATCAAACTTGGTGTTGCTAAAGTTAACGTTAACACTGAATGCCAAATCGCATTCGCTAACGCAACTCGTAAATTTGCTCGTGACTACGAAGCAAACGAAGCAGAATACGACAAGAAGAAACTCTTCGACCCACGTAAATTCTTGGCTGACGGTGTAAAAGCTATCCAAGCATCAGTTGAAGAACGTATCGACGTATTCGGTTCAGAAGGTAAAGCTTAATCTAGCTGAACCATACAAAATGAAACCCGCCTGTGAAGGTGGGTTTTTTGTGTTGGATTTATAGAGATTATAGACTAGAAGGACCATCCTTAAGTTGCTAAAAGAGTCTAATTTTTGTACAATAATGCTATGAAAATACTGAAAAAATCAGCCCTTGTCCTTCTTACTTTCCTTATCTTGTTTTTAGTAGCAACATTTATCTTTCATCGTATCAGCTTAGAAAAGGAACAAGCCTCTCTAACTCCTATGGGTAAAACTGTTCTCGTTAATGGGCACAAAATCAATGTTTACGTTGAGGGGGATGGTCCAGAGACAATAATAGTTCTATCAGGTGCTGGAATTGCTTCCCCAATCTTGGACTTTAAGAATGTTTCAGATTCCTTATCAAAAAAATATAAGGTAGTCATCGTGGAGCGGGCTGGCTATGGTTATAGTGAGGATAGCAATCAATCCAGAGATGTGATGGAAGTTTTGTCTGAGACACGTCAAGCTCTATCACAAGCAAATATATCAGGACCTTTTATCATTCTGTCTCATTCAATGGCTAGCCTTGAAAGTCTGGCTTGGCAGGAAAAGTATCCTGATGAAGTGAAAGCCTTGGTTGGTCTGGATTGGGCATTACCAGCAAGTTATGAGGACTTAAAGGATAATCAGGCCTTGCTTACTGTGGCCTATTGGACTAGCAAGATTGGTTTATTACGCTATTTCCCTGAGTCCTTTTATATAAAAAATCCATCTCTGACTGAAACTGAACGACAACAATATAAATTACTAGCATATAAGCAGTTGATGTCACAAGCCATGCTTCATGAATCCCGTTTGGCAAAGGAAAATGCCAAGAAAGCTCCCTCTAGCATCAATCCGAAAATTCCCACCTTATTACTGGTTTCTAACGGTGAAGGCACGACCTTTAGCCAATCAGAATGGCAGCATTATGCAGAGACATTTGCTAGTGACCAGTCTAATGTTCAAGTCATCTATATGGATGCGCCACATGACCTCTATCATTATCAAAATAATGAACTTGTTTCTCGAATTGAAGAATTTTTAACAGAGTAACTGTGATTTAGAAAGTTATTTTGAACTGATTCCAATAATTGAGAGGTGACATTTTATGAAGAACACTTATATTGTACTTAGACATGCTCATTCAAGATTCTCGAGTGATGATTTTAATAGAACATTGTCGGAAAAAGGATTTTCTTCTCTTGAACAGTTGGAGTTTTTAAATGCTTGTAAAATAGATTACTTTATTTCAAGCCCTTATAAGCGAGCTTTTGAGACAGTAAATAGTTCTCCCGTTCAATTTGATAAGATAGTACTTGATAATCGTTTACGTGAAAGAAAATTATCCTCAAGATTTATTGAAGATACTGAGTTTGAAAAAACAATTCAATATTTATGGCAAAATCCAGATAAATCTCTCATTGGAGGCGAGTCCAATCGAGAAGCATTAAATAGAATTTTAGATTTATTTGCGGACTTGGAAGAAAGGTATTCAGATAAAACCATTTTACTGAGTTCTCATGGAAATTTGCTAGGAATTTTAATCAATCATTTTGATTCAAGTTTTGATTATAAAAAATGGGAACAGATGACCTTTCCAGATTGCTTTCTAGTTGACAAAGATGAGAGTGTGAAAAGAATTATGCCAGATACTTTTAGGTAATCATTTAGCTCAATCTATGTGATTTTTGTTTTCTGTTATTGTAAATAGAATAGAAGGGACAATAGCCATGATATTCGATCAGTCCTTGCAAGCCTACCTACATGAAGTAGATGATGTTCTTGTAGCTTGGGAAGAAAAACCAAGTGGAAATTTTGAGATAGAAGCTCAGTTGCTTGCAGCTAATTACCATAAAAATAGAACTCGTATTCTTGCTTTTATACTGCCTCATTTACAAGAATTTTATGGGTATTTCACAGATGAAGAAGCTACTGAAAAATTGGGTAAACCCATCATCGAGCCAGAAAGACAAACCGTTACTTTCTGCGATCAAACTTTTGATGATATTCATATCTTTTCTTTTGACTATCAGGGTCAGGCATTTGAGAGTCTGGAGAATTTTGCCATTGATGGTTAAGGTCTGTTTTCAGTTTTAAAAAGAAGGAGAGAGACTGATGAGTACTGCTGATTTTGTCTTTATTGAGAGTAAAGACCCCATATTCCTAGATTTACAAGCCTTTTGTACTGCTTTGAGAGAAAAATTCCCAGGTATTTTGATCAGAGAAAGGACGAATCCTGAAAAAGCTTACTCGCTTTCTTGGGATTATCAAAGTCCTCAGCTTACCTTGGAAAGTTCTTTAAGTAGCAAGAAAAATGTTTTTGTGATTGATTACTTTGATTCAACAAATAGATTACAAGATTATGCCTCCTATATCATCTGGCTTCGTCAGTGGTTCCCGTCCAATCTAAAGGTTTCCTTTTGTGATGAAGGATATGAGTATGTGTTTGAACTTCCTAGTGATTTATCCCAAAAGGAGTTGGAAAACTACTTACGAACAAGGTTTGATGAGTGAAGAAGAAGTTCGAAAACGAATAATGATATGGAAAAGTTGAAAAGGAGAATCAGATGCTTACTAAAGATGATATGTTAGTTGCTTTGCATGATGCAATTACTGAAGACCAAGAATTTGAGTTGGCAGATGAAATTATGGATGCTATGGAGCTTTATGATCAATCCTTTGATTTGGTTGCCCCCATTTTAGACTTTATTTCCAAGCATCCAGAAGTAGATTTTGGAGCTCCAGGTGAGTTGGTTCACTTCGTGGAGCGATTTTATCATCAAGGCTATGAGGAATTATTGATGGAGTCAGTTCTAAAAAGTCCAACTGTGCATAACATCTGGATGCTTCATCGATGCTATAATGACAATGATCCAAATCTAGTCCGGCAGATTCAGACTTTGGTTGGAGAACTGAAGAAGGATAAGACCCTTGATTCACAAGTAAGAAGCATGATTGAAGACTTAACTTGGTAGAGGGAGGTGATGCAGCATCACCTTTTTATCTTTTCTTAGGGATAAAAATTTTCGATATAAATTAACACTTGTTTTCCGTAGATATTTGCACTATAATTCCGAGAATCGATTTGAAACAAAAAAGAATGCTGATAAATCAACATTCTTTTTAAGTATTATTTGCAAAAAACAAGATATTTTGTCTGTTTAGCTACCAAAAAGATACCATATTCATTCATTCTTTAACTTCTACATCTTCAAATCTATGGTTTATCTGATAGCATTTACTTCTTGAGTCACAATAAATACAACCATGTGTACAGCCTCGGAATAAATTCATTCCATTTTTTGAAGATAATATTCCTTTTACCTTCGTAAAATGCATTCTATCATCTCCATATCTGCTTATTTTTTCTTACAATTTTTTTGATGTGCTTTTAATTTTTTCATCGCCCAATCATAATGACTTGAAGTAGTGCTTACAAAATACGAACCAAGTACACTTCCTCCTACCCACTTATAGACATCTTTTGAAAACAATTCTTCGTTTGTAAATCTCTCAGCTAATTCTAAAATATCTTTATGAGATTTATGAAACATTTCTTTTGCATCTTCAAGAGAAGTATTTTGATGTTTTTTCCAAAACTCGACATTCATATCTCCATAAGTTTTCCAATTATATGGAGCTGGAATAAAAGGTTTTGCCACTCCCTTTAAATTTGTATCTACCCAATTCAAAAGAAGTTGGTGCCATTCATATAAATGAATCAAAATATCTCTTAAATTTTTGTCTCTTTTCCAATGAGCCTCTTTCTTTTTTTCATCACTTGAAAAGTCAAGAGGTGTGTTTAATTCTTCGTCAGATAGCTTAGCAATTAATACGTTCAACTTACCATAGTTTTCTTTCGCTGCAATCATTAAATCTTCTTTTGTTCTTGGTCTTGGCATAATATTTCCTCCTACTTTACGCTATATCTCAATATGGTTTTTAAGCTTTAGTTATCGGAATCCAAAGTTCCATTTTGTAGTCTTTGCTGTGCATATCACCTTCATAGTAATATTCAAAGTCAGATTTTCCTGAATGAATATAGCCATGCTCAGGGAAGAATACTTCCATTGCATATTTCCACCCGTTATGAATGCACTCCGGAACACTTCCTACTAATTCTACAACTGCATACTCTGCTTCTTCCACTTCCAAAACATCTAAGCCCATACTTGTGGCTTTATCTACATCATTAACGATATAACCAGCCATATAGTTTATTGTGCTTGGGTTTTCCACATCATGGCAAACGCCAACACTTTGACCGTTTCCCAGACTTGCAAGTTCATCGTGGCTATATTTTTCATACAGCTTATCCCAGACACTTGGACATAATGATGAATTGATGCTTTGTTCATTTACCCCTGCAACTGTAAATGCTTGTTTCTTTTGAATTGTAATGTTCATGCTTCTTCCTCCTCTTACACTTAGTGCTAACTGCACTCGTGATACTAATTTGAATGGTTTTCCATTTCTTACCTCAGAAGGAGTAAATCCATGAAAATTTTTAAAAGCTGTTCCAAATGAATCTGATGACTCATATCCAAATTTGAAAGCAACATCAATAATTTTTTCATCCTTATTTCTTAATATAACGGCCGCTTCCGTCAATCTTCTGCTTCTTAAATATTCTGAAAGCGTTGTTTCAGTCAGAATAGAAAATAAGCGACTGAACATTGAATACGAATATCCGGATAACTGAGTTACTTTCTTTTCATCAATTTCATCATCAAGAACTGTTTCAAGATAATCAATCGTATCGTTAAACGACTTGATAATATTCACTTTGATTTCCCCTTTCTTTTGGTTTATTTTAGTATAGAGGAATATTTCTTTTCTTACCCTACAGTATCCGTACAAATTTTATAGGCTTCATCTCATAGAAACTTATACCTTGCTAAGTTCAACAAATTCAAATTTGTCTACACCGCATAAACAGATTGAAGTAAGTCAAGCCAAAATGACTGACTGTCTTGTCTTTCATTGCCACGGTTTTCCCAGCGTTTAATAAATGCTTTAGCTTGCTTTTTTTGTTCTCGGATGTTATTCACTTTTAATTCTCCAACCAATGCATTATTTTGACTTGTTTATTAAGAAGTCCTGTAAAAGACTAATAATTTGGTTTTTATCTTCCTCTGTTAATTCATGCTCTCTCAATAAACTAACTATCTCCTCAAGGCCATCATCTCGTCCTTTAAGAATCTCAAAAGAAGTATTTAAGATTTCAGCTAGTTTCTCTACTGTATCATCCTTTGGATTTCTCCCCCCGTTCTCCCCCCGTTCTCCCACCTAGCATATTGAGCTTGAGCCACACCTAACTTTTCAGCAACTTCTAATTGAGTAAGTCCTGCATCTAGTCGGGCTTTTTTTATATTGTCTTTCAACATTTTAAAATTCCTTTCGCTTTTCTATTGGCCTATAACCAAAATGGTTGTATTATGATTATATGACTAAAAGATATACAATGTAGGTAATACTAGTTCGCTTATGAATATGAAAAAACACCCCAGAAAGCTCTGCAAAGCATTCTGAGGCTTTCGTTTAAAACCAATATGATTATACCAAAATGGTAATAAAAAGTCCATAAGAAGCGAAATTTGGCTAGCTAAGGATATTATGGCTTCTACACAGTAAATGTCAGAAAAATTGGCAATACTTACTCCTACCATTCGCCTAGTTTAGAGATTGTGAGACAAGAGCAAGGGTCCAAGCCGAAGGCAATGCGCCCGAAGCACGTAGTTCTCTCAATCTCTAAAAAAGCTGGCGTTTCTAACAGCCAGCAAACAGATACACTTAAGGCAAAGCCCTAAGTAACGTGTCGTCAGCAAAACTCAATAGTAACATTGACCTACGCATTTAGCAATTATAGAAAGGAGGCGTTACAGATGAAAAATAACCTTCAAGCACTACGAGAATATCAAAGTCGAGTAGATTTATCAGAACTAGAAAAATCTATTTATATCAGTATTGACCGACTAACAGTAATCCTTGATAGAGACAACTGTTCTCTAAGACGTATACAGGGTGTTATTAGGGCTTTCTTTCCTTATGTTGAAAAAGAAGGCAGGTTTTTGTGTATCTTAAGGAAACTATTGAACCAGAATTTCTGTTTCAAAAGCATTATTATAAGAGAGAAATCTCTAAATTCATAATCTATAAGCAAACGCTTGCATTCCTTTTTTTATTGGACTATAATAGGTTGGTATAAAGCCTTCTGTAATAATAATGAGAAAGTGTAGAAAGTAAGGATTTAGAATATTTGTAGTCAAAAATACAATGTTGTTTCTTACGATAGGGAGATAGATATGGCAATGATAGAAGTGGAACATCTTCAGAAAAATTTTGTGAAGACTGTTAAGGAACCGGGCTTGAAGGGAGCCTTGCGCTCCTTTATTCATCCTGAAAAGCAGACCTTTGAAGCGGTCAAGGATTTGACTTTTGAAGTTCCAAAAGGGCAGATTTTAGGATTTATCGGGGCAAATGGTGCTGGAAAGTCAACCACCATCAAAATGCTGACAGGGATTTTAAAACCCACATCTGGCTTTTGTCGGATTAACGGCAAGATTCCCCAGGACAATCGCCAAGATTATGTCAAGGATATTGGAGTCGTTTTCGGACAACGCACCCAGCTATGGTGGGATCTGGCCCTGCAAGAGACCTACACGGTTTTAAAAGAGATTTATGATGTGCCAGACTCGCTCTTCCATAAGCGTATGGACTTTTTGAATGAAGTTTTGGATTTGAAGGAATTTATCAAGGATCCTGTGCGGACTCTTTCACTGGGTCAACGGATGCGGGCGGATATTGCGGCTTCCTTGCTTCACAATCCCAAGGTTCTCTTTTTAGATGAGCCGACCATTGGCTTGGACGTTTCGGTCAAGGATAACATTCGTCGAGCCATTACTCAGATCAATCAGGAGGAAGAGACAACTATTCTCTTGACTACTCATGATTTGAGTGATATTGAGCAACTTTGTGATCGGATTTTTATGATTGATAAGGGGCAAGAGATTTTTGATGGAACGGTAAGCCAGCTCAAGGAGACCTTTGGTAAGATGAAGACTCTCTCCTTTGAACTGCTACCAGGTCAAAGTCATCTCCTTTCTCACTATGAAGGCCTGCCAGATATGTCCATTGATAGACAAGGAAATAACCTGACTATTGAATTTGATAGTTCCCGCTACCAATCAGCTGATATTATCAAGCAAACCTTATCTGATTTTGAAGTCCGTGATTTGAAGATGGTGGATACGGATATTGAGGATATTATCCGTCGCTTCTACCGAAAGGAGCTCTAAGATGGTCAAATTGTGGAGACGTTATAAACCCTTTATCAATGCAGGGATTCAGGAGTTGATTAGCTATCGAGTCAACTTTCTACTTTATCGGATTGGCGATGTCATGGGTGCTTTTGTGGCTTTTTATCTATGGAAGGCTGTCTTTGATTCCTCCCAGGAGCCTTTGATTCAGGGCTTCAGTATGGCGGATATCACCCTCTACATCATCATGAGTTTTGTGACTAATCTTCTGACTAGGTCGGATTCTTCCTTTATGATTGGTGATGAGGTCAAGGATGGTTCCATTATCATGCGCTTGTTGCGACCAGTGCATTTTGCGGCTTCTTACCTCTTTATGGAGCTTGGTTCCAAGTGGTTGATTTTTATCTCTGTTGGACTGCCATTTTTAAGTGTCATTGTTTTGATGAAAATCTTGTCTGGGCAAGGGGTTGTAGAAGTACTGGGATTAACCATCCTTTATCTCTTTAGCTTAACCCTGGCTTATCTGATTAACTTTTTCTTTAATATCTGCTTTGGATTTTCAGCCTTTGTGTTTAAAAATTTATGGGGTTCTCAAGTATTTAAGGATTCACTAGTATCCTTTATGTCTGGAAGTCTGATTCCCTTGGCTTTTTTTCCAAAGGTGGTTTCAGAAATTTTATCCTTCTTGCCTTTTTCATCCTTGATTTACACTCCAGTCATGATTATTGTTGGGAAATACGATGCCAGTCAGATTCTTCAAGCACTTTTGCTTCAGTTTTTCTGGCTTATAGTGATGGTGGGCTTGTCTCAGTTGATTTGGAAACGAGTCCAGTCATTTATCACCATTCAGGGAGGTTAGTATGAAAAAATATCAACGCATGCATCTGATTTTTATCAGACAGTACATCAAACAAATCATGGAATACAAGGTTGATTTTGTGGTTGGTGTCTTGGGAGTCTTTCTCACTCAAGGCCTGAACCTCTTGTTTCTCAATGTCATCTTTCAACACATCCCCTCGCTAGAAGGTTGGACCTTTCAAGAAATTGCCTTTATCTATGGATTTTCCTTAATTCCAAAGGGATTAGATCATCTCTTTTTTGACAATCTCTGGGCTTTAGGTCAACGACTAGTTCGAAAAGGCGAGTTTGACAAGTATCTGACTCGTCCTATCAATCCTCTCTTTCACATCCTCGTTGAGACCTTTCAGATTGATGCCTTGGGCGAACTTTTAGTCGGTGGAATCTTACTAGCGACAACGGCGACTAGCATTGCTTGGACTCTTCCCAAATTCCTGCTTTTCCTAGTCTGTATTCCTTTTGCGACCTTGATTTATACTTCCTTGAAAATTGCAACAGCCAGTATTGCTTTTTGGACCAAGCAGTCAGGCGCTATGATTTACATTTTTTATATGTTTAATGACTTTGCTAAGTACCCGATTTCCATTTACAATTCCCTTCTTCGTTGGTTGATTAGCTTTATCGTACCTTTCGCCTTTACAGCCTACTATCCTGCCAGCTATTTCTTGCAGGACAAAGACGGGCTCTTTAACATTGGTGGTTTGATTCTGATTTCCCTTGTCTTCTTTGTCATTTCTTTGAAACTCTGGGACAGGGGCTTGGATGCCTACGAAAGTGCAGGTTCGTAAGAGCTAAAGTAAGAGTAAAATAAAGAAAGGAACTTATGATGCTTGTAATTAAAGAAGTCAAGGATGAAGAGCCCAAAATGGCAGTTGTCGCTGAGGTTTTAAAGGATTTGCCAGAATGGTTTGGAATACCAGAAAGCACGCAAGCCTACATCGAAGGAGCCAAGGACTTGCAAGTGTGGGCCGCCTTTCAGGAGAGTGATTTGCTTGGCTTTGTAAGCTTGTCCTATTCTAGTGAAGATTGCGCTGAGATTGATTGTCTCGGTGTAAAAAAAGCTCATCAAGGTAGAGGGATTGGGAATCAATTGCTTGCTGCTTTAGAAAGTGAAGCACGCAAAAACGTTGATTATTTACAAGTGAAAACAGTAGCAGAAGGCTCTAATAAAGATTATGATCGAACAAATGTCTTTTATCGCAGTCTTGGCTTTAAAAAATTAGAGATTTTTCCACAACTTTGGGGGCCTCAAAATCCTTGTCAGATTTTGATTAAAAAGATGGGTTAAGAATCCCTTGACATCCTTTCTTATAGTGCTATACTATAAGTGGAATCGCCGATTTAGCTCAGTTGGTAGAGCACCGCATTCGTAACGCGAAGGTCACAGGTTCGATCCCTGCAATCGGCATAAGAAAGAGCAATAAAATAAATATTATATTAGTTTATTAGAATCATCAATACTCATCAAAATGAGGAGGAGTATCATGAAAAAGAAAGAACGGATAAAACAAGTAGATAAGACTCACGTTCGAAAAGGAACTTCATCTAGATTGGCAGAAACCCTTTCTATAATTAATAATATAAAAATGTATATCGGTCTTGCCATAACAGCTCTAGTTATAATCATTGTTGCTAGCATCTTTTTAAATTCACCTAATCTCAAGCAAGAAGCAAATCAAACTTCTTCCTCATCTAAGACTGAAGAGACGACAAAAAGTCAGGGGAAAGAGGATGATAAGGATAAGGTAAAGGAAGAGGAAATTCAAAAGCTAAAGGAGCAATTGGCTGATTTGGATACCAAGATCTCAGAAGCGGAGCAGCATGTTAGTCAATTAAAAAAAGAAGCTTCTGTTCTCAAATTAGATATTGAAGCCCTCAGAAATAATGATTTATCAAGTTTAGAGGGTACTTGGCGGACACAGTCTGGTAATGAATATATCATTAATGATTCAGGGGAAGTCCAATCTTCTTGGATATACAATGATCAAAAGCATGAGTCTATTGTTGAATTGAAAGTATCAAAAAGTCAGAATGATCGCAACCCAGAAACAGTAGCCCTTGGTGCTTGGGCAAAAGGTTCTCAGGCGGGAGGGTTTGTGGTAGTCGTTGTACCAAGTGGTGTTGTCATGGAACCTGGTGGTGATGGTAAAATAACAGACAATTCCAATCAAACTGAGGATAGACTCTTTGCAGGACAACAATATGAAGGAATGTTGATGCATCCAGAAAATGTTTACTATCGCGTTAAACCAGATACGAGCCAATTAGAATCAGAAGAGAAGAATTTAGCGAAATTGAAAGCTGATCGTGATGCCATCAAATCAGCTTTAGAGTCTAAAGAAAAATGAAAAATGAATGAAAAGAAGCCAGCAATGGCTTCTTTTTTAGAAAAATTCTGACCACATAGTCTATCATATCTGCCACATAGACAAAAGCTATTGTTTGCGATTTTTATTTCTGTTATAGTTGTAATTGTTAAAGGGAGATAAAACTTCCTAACAAAATAGAAAATGAGGTCGTATCATGAAAAAAGTAGTAGGTATCGGATTTTTAGTCGTTGCAGTAGCAGTTTTGTATTTTGGTTTTGTTGGATGGCCAAGTTTGGATGTCAATATCTGGGCCCTCTTTCCAGTAGGTTTATTCCTATTTTTTACCCTTGAGAATTTGGTGAAAAAAGATTACAAGGCCAGTCTCATGAGCTTGATTATTGCCTTTATCATCGCCAATGCCATTCTTGATATCTTGCCACTTTCAAGCGGTTTGGTTATCGGTGCTGGAGTCTTGGCTTGCGTTGGAATTGGATTTCTTTTTCCTGAAGCCAATAAGTAAGAAAAATAATACAAAAAAATCTCGAGATTTTCTCGAGATTTTTTCTTTATTGACCTGCGTAATATTTTTGAATCCCTTTTACAATACCTGCAACCAATCTGTTTTGGTAGGCATCACTGCGGACTTGTTGATTCTCATTGAAATTGTCAATATATCCCAATTCCAATAGAACGGCTGGTTTATTAGTTTCTCGAAGGACAGCAAAACTACTTCGTAGACGACCTGCATCCTTAGCACCAGTTTCAGCTAATAGTGAAGAGTGGATATCTGCCGCGAGGCGATTGCTTTCACTGATTCTGTCAGGGTGGTTATGCCAGTAAGGATTGATCTTAGAAGGATAACCAGCAGCTTCTTCATAAGAATAAGTCTGGATTCCAGCTCTGTTTGAAGCTGGATTACCACTAGCATTGAAGTGAATACTAATAAAGATATCTGAGTCAGTCTTATTAACCATTCTTGAACGTTCGGTGACATAGTCTACAAAGACATCACTGTCTCTTGAAGAAAGAACTGTATAGCCGAGTCCTTCAAGCTCCTTGCGTAGCTTTTGGTAAACTTGCATGTTCAGTTCTTTTTCGGTGATGTTATAATAAGATGCTCCAGGATCTTTACCACCATGGCCTGGATCTAGGAAGATGATATTGTTATATTTCCCCTTTTCAAACCCGTGGCTTGTAGAAGCTTCTCCAAGCCATTTTCCATCACTTTGAAATTGCTGGTCTTTCCCATTAATTTTATAGGTACCTGTAACATAGACTCCATTTTCATCTACATAGTAGCGAGCTTTATAGTAACCATCGTCAATCCATTCGCTCTTAGCCATGTAGCCACCTGCCTTGAGGTAGTAGGATCCGATCCATTGACGCTCTGCATAGGTTCCACCAGATTTCAAGTAGAACCAACTATCATAGTTTTTATCGAAAATCCATTCTTTTTCAGCCATAGCACCGCTACCTTTTAGGTAGTAGCTACCTTGCCATTGGTTGTTTGCCATAGTGGCGTCTTTGTTAAAATAGTACCAGGTACCACTAATTTTGTCCCACTTATTTTTGATTAATTTACCAGAAGCAGGGGCATAGTACCATTGTCCATCTTGTTTTACCCAAGAACTCTCAGCCATGGCACCACTATTAGTAAACAGATAGTCGTCAAAAATCGTGTTGCTGAGCATGACACCGTCTTGATCAAAATAGTACCAGACACCACCGATCTTTTCCCATTTTTGTTGAGAAATTTTTCCATAAGCGTTAGCGTAATACCATTTTTCTTGGAGTTTACTCCAACCGGAATCGATCATGGCCCCGCTACTAGTAAGGATATATCCGTCAAAAATAGTATCGCTCAACATGATGCCATCTTTGTTGAAGTAGTACCATTTTCCGTGGATTTTTTTCCAGTTAAGAACAGGGGCATTATTTTCATAGAAGCGCCAGATATTTTCCTCTAATACCCAACCTTCTTTTTGAACTTCTGGTGCCTTGTCTTCTTCTTTCTTAGTTGGATTTGTCGTTTGATTGGCATTTGCTTCAGTTGAAGGTTCAGCTTCCTTGGCAGGAAGACTATTTTTCTCTACTTTGTCAGTAGAGGTTTCACTATGTGTTGTTTCTACTGGGGTTGACTGTACTTTGTTTTCCTCAGCATAGCTAAGGTTGGTTGTTAGACCAAAAACTGAAAGCGTAATGGCGCTTGCCAAGAGCGTTTTTTTCACTTGATTAATCTCCTATACATTTTTTATAATCTTTTTTAAAATCTCATTAGAAAAGCCCCTCTTAGGAATATCTAGAAAGCAAGATCGAGGTGTTGGTGGGCTATATTGTAATAGTTGACTATTTCATCACGAAAATTTGAACAATCATGATGATATAGATGAGCAGTGTTAGTAAAAATCCAGCTCGCCAAAAGAATTTAATAAATTTTGGATAATAAAAACTACGTTTTTTATTTAAGAAGAAAAAGACTAACACAATTGCTAGTATTGATAAGGCCGTTCCCAATACTGGAAGTTGATTGTGTGTGAACATCTTAGCCGTAATCAAATAGTATTCAAAAATTAGAAAAGGAAAAGCTAAATCAGCAGCATTGATGCCCCTTTTTTTTAACTTAAAGAGTCTGCTTAAAATAATCGCCAGAGCTAAGGTTAGTACCAAAAGCAAGATGGAAGCAAGTTTCATTAAAATCATACCATTATTGTATCATAAAATTTAGAGAATAGAAAAGTAAATTCCTTGATTTATCACTGTTTTAGCAAAAAATCATTGGTAAGAAACAGATTTTATAATTCCTGCTTGATCAGAATAAATCATGTGTTCGATACAATGATAGTTTGAGTCCTCAATATAAATCTTTTTTATGTTCACCATAGAAAATATATATTAGTCAGAAGTGAAGAATCGTAGTAGAATGAGTAGCAAATAAAACAAAGGAGTTTCTTATGAAATTAGTTACTTTATGGTCAAAACTCTCACTAGGTATTCAATTATTGGTGGCTTTGGTCTTGGGTGTTATCGCTGCCCTTATCTGGCCACAATTTGCAGGCTTTTATCAATTTTTAGGTCAAGCCTTTATTAAATTGATCAATATGGTTATCATTCCGCTAATCTTCCCAACCATCGTTGTTGCAGTAGCTGGAGTTATCGGAAAAAAATCTTTCGGAAAAATCTTGACCAAGAGTTTGGTTTACTTTTTTGCCGTAACAACTGCCATTACTCTTTTGTTTGTATTTGCTAGTTACTATTTAGGATTTGGTCAAGGAGTGAATATCGGTCAAACTGGTGGAAACCTTGATGGGATTGCTAACAATGTCAAGTTCAGCGAATTTTTGCTTGGTTTCATTCCATCAAATATCGTTAAATCTCTTTCAGATGGCGCTCTATTGCCAATTATCGTTTTTGCCATCTTTCTTGGTTACGGAATTGGTAATCTTAAATCAGAGAAATCTCAGAAAATTATCCAAGGTTTCCAAATCTGGATTGAAGCCATCTACAAGATTGTTACAGTGATTGTCAAACTATCACCGATTGGAATTTTTGGATTTATCGCCAAAGATGTTGCAACTACTGGTGTAGACAAGCTGATTGGACTTGGTCAATTTGTCATTGGAACTTATTTGGCTTATGCTGTTTTAGTTCTTCTTATTTTCCCTTTGATTGCAGTCTTCTTTAAAGTTCCGTATTTGTCATCCTTTCGTGAAAATTGGAGCCTCTTGACACTGGCCTTTGTTACGGGTAGTTCTAGTGTTGTCTTGCCATCACTTCTTAAAGATTTGAAAAAACAGGGGCATGACGAGCATACGATTGATTTAGTTGTTCCTTTAGGATATACTTTTAACTTAGAAGGAGCAGCAGTTTATTTCTCAGTAGCGACTATCTTTATCGCCCACGCCTACGGCATTCAATTCTCTTTATCAAGTCTCTTGTTTACTGTTTTACTCTTGACCTTGATTGGAAAAACTGCAGCAACCGTACCATCAGGAGCTATCGTAGTTCTATTAGCTGCAGCACCTCAATTAGGATTGCCAGTTGAAGGAGTAGCCTTGATTTTTGCAGTTGATTTCTTTGTCAATGCCGGCCGTACCATGATCAATGTTTTGGGACAAATCTTAACAGTTAGCGTTATCGAAAAAACAGAAGGATATATTTTAGAGGAAGAAAAGGAAAGCCAATTATCAGTCAGCTTTTCTTAAGGAGATATAAATAATGAGTGAAGCAAAAGTTTATGTGATTCATGAGAATCTAGAATGGACTCAACATTTAGTGAAATGGTTGGAAGAATTAGAAGTCCCTTATGAACTATGGGATTTGTCTAGTGGGATTTTAGATTTGCAAAGCCAACCGCCGCAAGGTATCTTTTACAATCGTATGTCTGCCTCTTCTCACACAAGAGGACATCGTTATGCGCCAGAATTTACAGAGCAAGTGATTACTTGGTTAGAAGCACACGGACGCAAAGTTGTGAATGGTACCGGTGCTATCAACCTTGAAATTAGTAAAATCAAACAATATTTGAAGTTAAACGAGTCTGGTATTGAAACGCCTGCGACAGTTGCAGTTTTAGGGCAAGAGAACATCATTGAAGCAGCAAGAAAATTGAACATCTATCCTTTGATTACCAAACATAATCGAGCAGGTAAAGGCTTAGGAGTTCAACTCTTCCAAAATGAAGAAGAACTTGAAGCCTATGTCAATAGTCCCCTCTTTGAACCTTCAGTGGACGGGATTACCTTGCTACAAGCCTACATCAAACCAAGTGATGGACGTATCCGTCGTTCAGAGTTTATCAATCAAAAGTTCCTCTACACTGTTTCAATCGACTCTTCAGATGGTTTCCAACTTTGTCCAGCAGATGGTTGTCAAATCGGCAAGAGACCAGAACAACTAGAAACGTCTGAGAAATTCCAGATTACAGAACCTCTACCAGATGGCCGAAGAGAAGCTTATGAGAATTTCTTGAAAAATGCTCAGATTGAAGTTGCGGCGATTGAATGGGTTCAATCAGAGAGTGGAGATATTTATGTCTATGATGTAAATACCAACACCAACTACAATCCTACTGCAGAAAAAAATGCCAATATTTTTGCTCACCAACATTTGGCTCAGTATCTAAAAACAGAATTGCAAGCACTCACTAGTGGACAATAAAGTAACTAATTCAAAAATCCCCCAGTATCAAATGACTGGGGGATTGATTTGTTTATACTCCTCGAAAATCTCTTCAAACCACGTCAGCTTCCATCTGCAACCTCAAAATAGTATTTTGAGCTGACTTCGTCAGTTCTATCCACAACCTCAAAACGGTGTTTTGAGCAACCTGCGGCTCGCTTCCTAGTTTGCTCTTTGATTTTCATTGAGTATTAATCGATAAAAAATTATTGATTTGCTTTAAAGTCCGGGTCTTTTAGACTTTGAACACTGGCATTGATCACTGCACCGATAATTAATATCTTGGCAATAATTATAAACCAGAACATCATGACAACAACGATGATGGAACTAAAAAATCGAACGTCGACTAGATAGTTAACATAATTGTTGAAATAAGCTGAAAAGATTGTTAATAGAGATATGAGAGTAAGAAGTACGAATAGACTTCCAGGAAGGACGTAACGAATACGACCGACTTTCACATTCGGAAGGAAATAATAGAGCATAATCAAGATCGCAAAAAGAAAGGCATAAATCAGCGGTCCTGTAAAATCCTGTAAATATGCAAATAGAGAACTTTCGGATTTCCAGTAGTTTTTTAACAGATTCAATAACATATGACCAAACATACTTAGGAATAGAGCAAGTGCAAAGAGAATCTGTAATCCCAAACTAACCAGGAGACTCATCAGTTGATGGGAAATAAGCCCTCTATTTTTTGCGATTCCATAAGCTTTATTAAAAGATTTTTGGAGGAAATTCATGGATTTTGAGAAGGTCCAAAGGGCTGAGATAACTGCAAAGCTCAAGAGACCAGCAGATGGTTGAGTCAATACTTCTCGAGCAATCTTTGCTACTACATCATAGATCGTATCTGGTAAAAATTCCTTTAGTGTGATCAAGAAATTGGAGACTGGAATTTGAAAATAAGGCAAGATATTGACAGCTATCATAAGTAAGGGGAAGATTGAAATCAACCAATAATAGGCCACAGCTACACTGGTTAATTCAATATCTGAAACACGATAGTAGTGCAAAAAAGCTTTCAATAAAGGCCTATTGGTTAGTTGTTTCCACAACTTTTTCATTGCATAATCCTCCACAATAATAACCTAAATCTTAATTTCTGCGAACTAATTCCATCATATCATAAGGTAGTGTGTTGGCTGCTTCTTTTAGAGAATAGGTTTCTAGGTTGTTTACATTTTGTCGTAATTTTTTGGCATACTGGGCTGAGATGAGTTTTTGTTTTTCGTATTCAAAGATAGACTTACGCTCTAGATAGTAGCCTCTTAACATTTCGTCGATATTATTGGGTTTGATACGATTGATAACCCGTTCCACAAAGGCACCACTGGTAATATGACTGGTTTCACGGAGACGTGATTCCTGCATAAAGCTAATCAAGGAACTCTTATAAATCCCTTTCAGGTTTTCCAAACTTTCGATGATGATTTCAGTGTTGGCTAGATAGAGCTCTGCAATTTGGTCATAATCGATGGCAAGAAGTCTTTGATTTCCCTTGTCTCTCCAAGAACGGAAGGCTTTTCCAAATGTGAGCAATTCATGAAGGAGAAAACGCACAATCCGGATAGAAACAAGGAAGTAGTAGGTTAGGCGAGAAGCAAAGTTTCGCTTAATATTTTTCTCCATGCTTTTCAAGTACCGTTGATAAACACGATAACCTCTTTCACCGATTTTGCCTTCTTCATAGGCCTGTTCCAAACCATCGTTCTCGATACTGAGAATCAAGAGTTTAAGAGCTTCCCAGTCTTCTTGGATCTCTTTGTTTTCTTGGCTGAGGATGAGATTTTCAATCCGTCCGTGATAATTATCGATAGCAGCATAGAGGGGAACCTTGTTTTTAGTATGTTCCAAATCTTTCTCTAACTCTATGGCAACATCGTTTAGGATAGCGATGTGCATGAGATGATCCTTAGATGGTTCTTGCTCTTCAGAAAGGTGTGGTAAGACCAATAATCCAGTAAGGAAACTGACCAGGGTTACACCGGCTACGAGGAAGAGAAGGAGCGGATATTCCTGCTCCAGATTAGAAGGTATCAAGAGGATGGTAGCAATAGAAACCGTTCCTTTAACTCCAGAAAATGTCAAGAGAAGCATATCTTTGACATACTTATGGAGGCTTTTTTTAAGTTTCTTTATTCGAAACGCGTAAAAGCCGTAAATCATGAGAAAGCGGATGGCAAAGAGTAGGAAGGTTAAGAGGAAGATAGTGATGAGAAGGAGCACATTGTTATAAAAAGCACTCTTCAGAATTGGCTCCGCAATCATTTCCAGTTCCATTCCTAACAGAACAAAGACAGAACCATTGAGCATAAAGGTAACAGTGTGCCAAACGGTCTCAGTCACTGTATCCACTTGAGCTTCGAGAAGATTTATCTTTTTAAAACGACTGGCTTTTAAAATACCAGCGACAACGACTGCGATAATTCCAGAAACATGAATCTCTTCAGCGATGAAGAATGTTAAAAGTGGTAAACTAAGTTCCAGCAAGAGTTCACTGGCGATATCAGTAGCTCGAACACTGAGTAGAAAAGTATGGAGGAAACGATTGATTAAGGCTGTTATAAAGCCGACTGCAAACCCTCCAACGATGGAAATTGCTAATGAAGTACCAGCTTGGGTAAGTGAGAAAGTCCCTGTTGTCCATGCGATGAGAGCTACACGAAAAGCAATTAGCCCAGAAGCGTCATTTAACAGGCCTTCCCCTTTTAAGATATTTGAAATTCGTTTTGGAAAGGTAAAGCGTTCAGAAAGGGAAGCAAAAGCAACTAGGTCAGTAGGACCAAGTGCAGCCCCTACGGCTAGGCAAGCAGCTAATGGTAAGCTAGCCCAAAGGACATGGGCAAGTCCTCCCATACTTAAGGTTGAAACAAAGATAACAGGGAAAATCAAGAAGAGGACAATCCTCCAGTGTTTTAGGATGGAGGTAACGTCTGCTTCTTGAGCTTCTCGAAAGAGGAGCGGACCAATCACTAAAGCTAGAAATAGTTCAGTGTCTAAGTGATACTGGTTATTCGGTAAGCATAGACCAATCCCGATACCCAGCAAAATCTGAATCAGGGGCATGGGTAAAAAGGGAAGAAGTTTATTGGTCGTACTAGAAACAATGAGAACAAGTAAAAATATCAAGAGATAAAAAAGTAAATCCATCTTCTACCTCCTTATTTTTGTTTTCGACAAGCTTCAAAAAGTTCTTTTTGTTCTTGGATTTTTTGATCAATCTTCGAGCAGTCCTTATGCTCGATTTTCTTCTGACAACGCTCCATTTCAAGTGTTATCATTTTCTTCTTGATTTTTAGCATCTTTTTGCTCATATGAGCTTCATCTAACATACCAACTGCCCGTTCATGTTGGGTTGATTCGACAAATTTGTGACGAAGTCCTTCTATTTTATCTCGTAGGTATTGTTTATCCATGTCGATACCTTTCTAATTTTTCAATCATGACTAAAAATGGTGGATTGTTGATTTGGTTGAGGGTACGATAGATCATAGCGGTATATTCTTGTTGTGGCAACTGACTGACAAAATCTAAGACAGCATCTCGCTCTATATCTCCGCCTTCATGCCCGTAGTAAATCATAATGGCTATCCGTCCGCCCTTAATGAGCATCTGACAGAGTTTTTCTAGTGCCTCAAGGGTTGTCTGAGGTTGAGTGATAATGCTTTTATCAGCTGAAGGAAGATAACCAAGATTAAAGATGGCAGCTTTCACCTCAGTTACAAACTGATCTACGGATTCATGACCTTGTAGGATTAAGTCTACATTGGACAAACCAGCCTCTTGTAGACGTTGACTAGTCTTTTCTAGAGCTTGTTCCTGTATATCGAAAGCATAGACTTGTTTAGCCAACTTGGCAAGAAAAAGGGTATCATGACCATTTCCCATGGTCGCATCAACTACAATATCCTCTCGGGTGATAACTTGGGCAAGAAAATCATGCGCCATTTCAAGTGGTCTTTTCATTCATAAACTCCTGTTTTACAGCCTTGCATCCTTGAACACTACCTCGACGTCTCATTTCAGCCTCAATGCTATTTAGAACTTCCCATTTATTGAGACTCCACATAGGACCAATCAGCATATCTCTAGGCGCATCACCCGTAATCCGATGGATAACTATATGTTTGGGAATGATTTCTAGCTGATCACAGATGACCTTGACATATTCATCCTGACTCATGAGCTGCAAACGACCTTCATGATAATCACGTTGCATCCGAGTATTGGTCATGAGGTGAAGTAGGTGAAGTTTAATCCCTTGAATATCATTATCCGTCACACAGCGACGAACATTTTCCACCATCATGTCATGAGTTTCCCCTGGCAAGCCATTAATCAAATGGGCAACAATTTCAATCTTGGGATATTTCCTTAAGCGTTTAACTGTCTCCACATAGAGTTCATAGGAGTGGGCACGGTTAATCAATTCAGAAGTGGCTTCATATGTTGTTTGTAAGCCTAACTCTACGGTAACATGCATTCGCTCTGATAATTCTGCCAAGTATTCGATAGTCTCATCGGGTAGACAGTCTGGACGAGTACCGATATTGATACCGACAACCCCAGGTTCGTTGATAGCTTGTTCATAGCGTTCGCGAATCACTTCCAGTTTTTCATGGGTATTGGTAAAATTTTGGAAGTAAACCAAATATTTTTTAACTTCAGGCCATTTACGATGCATAAAGTCAATTTCCTTATAAAATTGCTCGCTGATAGGTGCATCAGGAGCAACGATTGCATCTCCAGAACCAGAAACCGTACAAAAAGTACAGCCCCCATGTGCTACAGTTCCATCACGGTTTGGACAGTCAAAGCCAGCATCAATAGGAACTTTAAAAGTTTTTTCTCCAAATAAGTTTCGATAGTAATCATTCAAGGTATTATAGGATTTCATAGCTAATATTATATCAGAAAACACTAGTAAACTCAAAGTTAGCAAATGAGTGAGGGATATCGAAATGATAAAACTAAAAAAAATCTTTTAAAAAAGACTTTACAAAAAAATAAAAAGTGGTATAATTAAGTCACAAACAAGTGCAAACGTTTTCGTAAAACGTTTGCCGAATAAATATAAAGGAGATTTGAATGATGAAAGATACATTCAAAAATGTCTTGTCTTTCGAATTTTGGCAGAAATTCGGTAAGGCTCTAATGGTGGTTATCGCTGTTATGCCAGCGGCTGGATTGATGATTTCAATCGGTAAGTCGCTTGCAATGATTGACCCAAACCTTGCCCCTCTAGTGATTACAGGAGGAATCCTTGAGCAAATCGGTTGGGGAGTTATCGGTAACCTTCATATTTTGTTTGCCCTAGCTATTGGAGGAAGCTGGGCTAAAGAACGCGCTGGTGGTGCTTTTGCTGCTGGTCTTGCCTTCATCCTAATCAACCGTATCACTGGTACAATCTTTAGTGTAAGCAGTGATATGTTGAAAGATCCTAACGCAATGGTATCAACACTCTTTGGTAACTCTATCAAAGTTTCTGATTACTTCATTAGTGTACTTGAGGCGCCAGCCCTTAACATGGGTGTATTTGTAGGGATTATCTCAGGTTTTGTTGGAGCGACTGCTTTTAACAAATACTACAATTTCCGTAAACTTCCTGATGCACTTTCATTCTTTAACGGGAAACGTTTTGTACCGTTTGTAGTTATTCTTCGTTCAGCAATCGCTGCAATTCTTCTTTCAGCTTTCTGGCCACTTGTTCAAACAGGTATCAACAACTTCGGTATCTGGATTGCTAACTCACAAGAAACAGCACCAGTACTTGCACCATTCTTGTTTGGTACTTTGGAACGCTTGCTCTTGCCATTCGGACTTCACCACATGTTGACTATCCCAATGAACTATACAGCTCTTGGTGGTACTTATGATATTTTAACTGGTGCAGCAAAAGGCACTCAAGTATTTGGACAAGATCCACTTTGGCTTGCATGGGTAACAGACCTTGTTAACCTTAAAGGTACTGATGCTAGCCAATACCAAACATTGCTCGATACAGTTCATCCAGCTCGTTTCAAAGTTGGACAAATGATTGGTTCATTTGGTATTTTGATGGGTGTGGCTGCTGCGATTTACCGTAATGTTGAAGCAGACAAGAAACACCAATACAAAGGAATGATGATTGCGACAGCTCTTGCAACTTTCTTGACTGGTGTTACTGAGCCGATTGAATATATGTTCATGTTCGTTGCAACACCTCTTTACCTTGTCTACGCTGTGGTTCAAGGTGCTGCCTTTGCAATGGCTGATATTGTTCACCTTCGTGTGCACTCATTTGGTTCAATCGAATTCTTGACTCGTACTCCACTGGCTATCAATGCTGGTCTTGGTATGGATATCATTAACTTTATCTGGGTAACAGCACTATTTGCAGTTATCATGTACTTTATCGCCAACTTCATGATTCAAAAATTCAACTATGCTACTCCAGGACGTAACGGAAACTACGAAACTGCTGAAGGTTCATCAGAATCTGCTGCTTCTGGTGAGTCAAAAGTTGCAGAAGCTTCTCAAGCTGTTAACATCATCAACCTTCTTGGTGGACGTGCTAACATCGTTGACGTTGACGCATGTATGACTCGTCTTCGTGTTACTGTTAAAGATGCAGATAAAGTAGGAAATGCAGAGCAATGGAAAGCAGAAGGAGCTATGGGACTTGTCATGAAAGGACAAGGGGTTCAAGCTATCTACGGTCCAAAAGCCGACGTATTGAAATCTGATATCCAAGATATCCTTGATTCAGGTGAAATCATTCCTGAAACTCTTCCAAGCCAAATGACTGAAGCACAACAAAATACAGTTCAATTTAAAGGTGTAACTGAAGAAGTTTACTCAGTTGCTGACGGTCAAGTGATTGAATTGGATCAAGTGAAGGATCCTGTATTCGCACAAAAAATGATGGGTGACGGATTTGCAGTGGAACCAGCAAACGGAAACATTGTATCTCCAGTATCAGGTACTGTATCAAGTATCTTCCCAACTAAACACGCTCTTGGTCTTGTGACTGAAGCAGGACTTGAAGTACTTGTTCACATTGGTTTGGACACAGTAAGTCTTGAAGGAAAACCATTTACAGTTCGTGTTACTGAAGGACAACAGGTTGCTGCTGGTGATCTTCTTGTCACAGCAGACTTGGGTGCTATTCGTGAAGCTGGTCGTGAAACTACAACTGTGGTTGTATTCACAAATGGTGATGCGATCAAATCAGTTAAGTTAGAACAAACAGGTTCTCTTGCAGCTAAAACAGCAGTTTCAAAAGTAGAATTGTAATATGTAGGAGGTTGGAAGCTGTTTCCAACCTCTTGTTTATAGGAGAAAAGCATGAAGTTTTTAACACTCAATACCCATAGTTGGATGGAAAAAGATCCTGAACAAAAGTTCCAACTTTTGCTTCAAGATATAGTAGAAAACAGCTATGATTTGATTTGTTTTCAGGAAATCAACCAAGAAATCACTTCAGCGAAAGTAGAAGCTGGCCCACTTTATCAGCCATTACCATCTGCTGAGCCGATTCATCAAGACCACTATGTGCGACTTTTGGTAGAGAAGTTGGCTGAGCATGGTCAAAATTATTATTGGACTTGGGCTTACAACCACATCGGTTATGATCGCTACCATGAGGGTGTTGCAATCCTATCTAAAACACCAATTGAAGCGCGTGAAATTTTGGTTTCAGATGTAGATGATCCAACAGACTATCACACTCGTCGAGTTGCTTTAGCAGAAACAGTAGTTGAAGGCAAAGAGCTTGCAGTTGCCAGTGTCCATCTCTCTTGGTGGGATAAAGGCTTCCAAGAGGAATGGGCGCGCTTTGAAGCGGTTCTGAAAGAATTGAACAAGTCACTCTTACTAGCAGGTGATTTCAATAATCCTGCTGGTCAGGAAGGTTATCAAGCCATTCTAGCTAGTCCACTAGTCTTACAAGATGCATATGAAGTTGCAAAAGAAAGAAGTGGAAGCTTTACCGTTCCGCCTGAAATTGATGGTTGGAAGGGGAACAGCGAACCACTTCGAATTGATTATGTCTTTACGACAAAGGATATGCAGGTAGAAAATCTTCACGTCGTCTTTGATGGTAAAAACAGTCCACAGGTGAGCGATCATTATGGTCTCCAAGCAGAACTAGTTTGGAAAGACTAAATAAGGTATTTTAGTAAAAACAAACCAGTCCCCCTTCTACTAGCAGAAGGGGTTGATTTATTTAAGGAGTTAATATAGTTAAAGTTTTTTATTGAATAACTTGTAAAAAAAGATAAAATCCTATAAAATAAAAAGTGTTGGAGGAATTTATGATTGTAAATCAAATAAAGCGTATGATCCCGACGCTAAAGGTAAATAATAGAAATTTAAATGAATCATTTTATATTGAGACTTTGGGGATGAAACCCTTGCTTGAAGAGTCAGCCTTCTTATCACTAGGAGACCAATCAGGTATTGAAAAGTTAGTTTTAGAAGAATCACCAAGTATGAGAAGCCGTAAGGTTGAAGGGATTAAAAAATTAGCTAGACTACTTTTAAAAGTAGAAAATGCATCTGAAATTGAAGCCTTACTAGCTAGAATGGAAAAACATCCTCGCCTCTATAAAGGAAACAAGGGCTATGCTTTTGAGGTTCTTTCTCCGGAAGGAGATTGTGTCCTTATCCATGCGGAAGATGACATTAAAGATTTGAATAAAGTTGAGGAAGAAGTCACTTTTTCAAAAGATGAGAAACTGAGATATTTGACAGCCTTTGAAATCTCTGTGGAAATTAACTTGCCAGAAAAGACAGCTAGTCTGCTTGAAAAAGAAGAGATCGAAAACCGACTAGCTTTTAATCAAGCTCAAGGTAGTGATTTGCTGGTTGAAAATAATGTAACTTGGGACTTGTCCATGTTGAAATTTCAAGTAGAGAATCTGGATCTTGCTGTATTGCGTCAGCGTTTCGAAGAAGCTGGTTACTTTATTCCAAAAACTGAGAAGTTTTTCCTAAGTAAGGATACCAACAACATCGAATTGTGGTTTGAAGAAGTATGAAACAAGAAATCATTCAAAAAATAAAGCAACAAATTGAGGCAGGGATTTATCCTGGTGCCTCTTTTGCATATTATCAGGATGGCGCTTGGTCTGATTGGTATCTAGGAGAAGCAAATCCAGAAATTGGCGAGCAGACTCGTGAGGGTTTGGTCTATGATTTGGCCAGTGTGAGTAAGGTTGTTGGAGTAGGAAGTGTCTTAATCTTCTTGTGGAAGGAAGGTAAGATTGAGCTAGATAACTCCATAAGAGACTATCTTCCAGAGGTGGATTATCCAGACATCACTCTTCGACAACTCCTAACGCATGGGACGGATTTAGATCCTTTTATCCCAAATAGGGATCAGCTTTCAGCTGACCAGCTAAGAAAAGCTATGTTTCATTTGAATCGACGTGAGAAGAGAGCCTTTCTTTACTCGGATGTGCACTTTCTCTTGCTGGGTTTTCTCTTGGAAAGTTACTTCAAGAAAGATTTAGACCAGATTTTACAGGAGCAAGTTTTGGATCCGTGGAAGATGAAAGAAACACAGTTTGGCCCAGTTAGCAGTGCTGTTCCAACGGTTCGTGGACAGAAAGCAGGAGTGGTCCATGATCCCAAAGCTCGTTTGCTTGGGAAACATGCAGGTAGTGCAGGTTTGTTTTCAACAGTTCATGATTTAAAAATCTTCCTTGAGCATTATTTGCAGGATGATTTTGCCACATCCTTAAGTCAAAATTTTTCAGATTTGAGTGATAAAGAACGCTCATTGGCCTGGAATCTTGAAGGTGACTGGCTAGACCATACAGGCTATACTGGGACCTTTATCATGTGGAATCGTAAGAAGCAAGAGGCGGCAATTTTTCTATCTAACCGAACCTATGAAAAAGATGAGCGTGCTCAGTGGATATTAGATCGTAATCAGGTCATGGACTTGATTCGAGATAGAGACTAGGGGGAAGTATGTCAAAAGCTTTAAAAGGAACTCTTTTTACAGTGATTGCAGGTATTGCCTGGGGCTTGTCTGGCACCAGTGGTCAGTACTTGATGGCACATGGGATTTCTGCTCTTGTTCTGACCAATATCCGTTTGATAATTGCTGGATTACTCTTGGTTCTTCTGGCTTATACTAAATCAAGGGATAAATTTATGGCCTTTCTGAAGGATAAATCAAGTCTGATTTCTCTTTTGCTATTTTCTTTATTTGGTCTTTTTCTGAATCAATTGGCATATCTATCGGCTATTCAGGAGACAAATGCTGGGACAGCGACAGTCCTCCAGTATGTCTGTCCAGTTGGAATTCTTGCTTACACTTGTATCAAGGATAAGGTGACTCCGACGCTTTCGGAAATCATCTCTATGTTTTTAGCTATAGGTGGTACCTTTCTCATCGCAACTCATGGACAGTTGGATCAGCTTTCTATGACACCAGCGGGTCTTTTCTGGGGCTTGTTCTCAGCCCTGACCTATGCTTTTTATATCATTTTACCCATAAAATTGATTCAAAAATGGGGGAGCATTTTGGTTATTGGTGTTGGAATGACCATCTCAGGTATACTAGCAGTACCTTTTACGGGGATTATTGGAGCTAGTATTCCCTTGTCTTTTGATATTATTCTAGCTTTTTTAGGCATCATCTTGATTGGAACGGTCTTTGCCTATACATCCTTTCTTAAAGGAGCTAGTATGATTGGCCCAGTCAAGTCTAGCCTCTTGGCCTCTATTGAGCCTATTTCAGCAGTATTTTTCGCTTTCATGATTATGGGAGATATTTTCTATCCGATTGACTTTCTTGGAATGGCCATGATTTTATTAGCTGTAACCATTATTTCATTAAAGGATTTAATGCTAGAAAAGAAACACCACTCAGTGTAATTTACTAGAACAGTCTTTTTACAAGGACTGTTTTTTTGTGTTTACATCCATCTAAGTCTTTAAGCCCCTTAAAATGGTTTGATATTTTTATCGTGACTGTTTTAATGTTTGGAGAGTTTATCATTCGTTCTACCCAACAATTTATGGCAAGTTTATCACCTTCAACTCTTACTAACTTTGCTGAAACTAGGACAAATGTAGCTAGTGATGGGGCAGCTTATTCTAGTAATTTTACTTTTCAATTAATGATGTTAGGGATTACTTTCCTTTATCTCTTGATTCGAAATTATGATTTTAAACAAGATCTATACGCTGGAGCTGGTCTGTTTTAATTTGGGTACTCCTTATCTTTGCTGTAGTTGGGATATTTGGTGATATTGTAACAACCCTTAGTGATAAGTACAATTATTTTACTACTCAGTTGATCCCTTTTATTGATCCCATGGAAATCATTCGAAAATTTATGGTTTTGACGCCAATGGCCATTGGCTATGCTCTTCTAAATGGTTTTTATGAAGAATTTTTCTTCTTGGGATTGCTGACTTCAGTAAAAGAAAAGCATCAGTGGCTGGTTCTAGTATATTCTGTAATTATACGAATTTCTTTCCATACCTATCAAGGCCTACTCTGAACCTTGGTTATTGGCCTTGTTTATGGTCTCTTTTATTATTTCTTGTACAAGTATGTAGTCAAGAATTTACTCCCATTCTTTATCATGCATGCTCTTGCTGCAGATATGTTTGGTTCAAGTCTCTTGTATCTCTTAATTGCTTGGGGAAATTAGGAATTTAGGACAGGAAATTGAGAAATCAAATTTTTTGACAACAGTCCAATGAGTCACTGTATCAAAGTCTTCTTGTGAATAAAAATTGAGGTCGGGATTTTGGTCCCGACCTCTTGTTGATTCTATATGGGTTAGTCTTTGTTTTCGTATGGCAAGATCAAGTTTAGGATGATACCTGTCATAGCTGATAGGGCAGTACCTGAAAGGGTAATTGGACCAAGTTTAAGGATTGCTCCACCAAGTCCAAGCACCAACATAGCACTAGCGATGATAAGGTTACGCATTTGTCCGAAGTCAACACGTTCTTTGATCAAGACTTTCAAACCGTTACTTGCGATAACCCCGTAAAGAAGGATAGACATACCACCAAGTACAGCGTTTGGAATTGTTGAAATCAAAGCAGTAAATTTACCAAGGAAGCTAAGGGCAATCGCAATAAAGGCAGCATTACGGATAACTGAGACAGAAGCGATACGAGTCATACCGATAACCCCTGTATTTTCTCCGTAAGTTGTATTGGCTGGTCCACCAAGGAAGGCAGAAACAGAAGTTGCGATACCGTCACCAAGAAGAGTACGGTGAAGACCTGGTTCTTTCAAGAATTGGCGTCCACAGATTTGACCTAGAACAGTGTGGTCTCCGATATGTTCTGAAATGGTTACGATTGCGATTGGTAAGATGGCAATTGTTTCAGGACCGAAGTAAAGGTTGTATTGTTTGAAGGCACCACCTGTATTGAACGGTAGGTAGAAACCAGGGATTTCAAACCAGTTTGCTTCAAGAACAGGAGTGAAATCAACTAAACCGAGAGCTAGAGCGAAGAGGTAACCACCGATAATGGCAAATAGGAATGGGATGATTCGTAGGAAGCCTTTTCCTTTTGTATTGATAAAGGCAGCAATCAAGAAAGTAACAACGGCTACAAGAGCGTTTTTCCAATTTCCGTCCGCTACAAGACCAGCGTTGGTAACAGCTGAACTAGCAAGTCCAAGACCGATAACGATGATCATAGGACCGATAATGATTGGAGGTAAGAGTTTGTCGATCCACTTTGTACCTGCAAAGCGAACACTTGCAGCAACAAGGACATAGACAAAACCTGTAAGAATAACCCCAGTTTGAGCGGCAGATACATCGCCACCCATTTCTTTCATGGCAAGTGACATAGCTGTGATAAAGGCGAAAGAAGACCCCAGATAAACTGGAACTTTAAAGCCAGTACAAACCATGTAAATGAGTGTTCCTACACCTGATGCAAAAAGGGCAACAGATACAGGCATTCCCAAGATTAAAGGCACCAAGATAGTAGCACCAAACATGGCGAATACGTGCTGGAAGCTAAGAAGAATTCCCTTTCCAGCTGAAGGACGTTGGTCAACGTCTAAAAGCAAATCAACAGTTGATTCCTGTTTCATATTAACCTCACTTTTGGGCATCAAAAAAGAGCCCATTATTTTATAGCAATAGGCTCCCAGAGTAAGACCTCTCTAAAACAAGCTTTCTTCATCAAGTTTTAAAGAGTTTTATATAGATCTGCGCCTTCGTCACCTCACGGGATGACATTAAAAACCTTTGCTTAGGATAGTATAGCAGAAAAAAATGATTTTGTAAATCATTTTTTCCCGAGCTTTGAAATGAGAGAGCGAGGTATGAGTTTGCAGATTCTTTTATATCTTTCTAAAGCGGACGTTTGTTAGGCATGCCAGCCTTACGTGGATATTTGTTTGGAGTTTCCTTTTTCTTCTCAACAATAGTAATGTAGCGAGGGTCTCCGTTAGGAAGTGTGTAACTGAGATTTTCTTCAACCTTACTAAAGAGAAGATTGAGGGCATTTTTAGCTTCAGTTAATTCCTCAGGTGCATTGCTAGCCTTGAGTGCAAGCAATTTTCCACCAACTTTTAAGTAGGGGATAGTCAACTCGGACAAGACCTGCATACGGGCAACAGCACGAGCTGTAACAATATCAAACTGAGCACGGAAGTTCTTATCTTGGGCGAAGTCTTCGGCACGTCCATGATAGAAGTGAACATTTTCTAAACCTAGTTCTTGGGCTAATAGATTCAGAAAGTTGATTCGTTTATTGAGAGAGTCAATAATGGTTACATCTAGATGAGGAAAGAGGATCTTCATAGGAAGGCTAGGAAATCCTGCTCCAGCACCGATATCTAAGAGTTTAATAGGCTGGTTTTCAATCAATCCCTGTGTAATAGGAGCGATGGAATCATAGAAGTGTTTGAGATAGACTTCTTCTTTTTCTGTAATAGCAGTCAGGTTGATTTTTTCATTCCATTCAACCAAGAGTTCAAAATAACGCTCAAATTGAACTTTTTGCTGGTCAGAAAGATGGATATTTTGTTCAGCTAGCAGTTGATAAAATGTTTCTGGTTTCATAGTAGTTTCCTTCTTTAGTATCATCTTATTTTACCACAAAAAGATGGAAATTTGATATACTGGTACTAATCTAAAAGAAGAAAGGTATTATATGATGACTTGGATTATTCTTGGAGTTCTTGCTCTTATTGTTATTTTCGTAATTGTTAGTTATAACGGTTTAGTTAAAAATCGTATGCAAACTAAGGAGGCATGGAGTCAGATTGATGTTCAGTTGAAACGTCGTAACGATCTCTTGCCAAACTTGATTGAGACCGTGAAGGGATATGCAAAGTATGAAGGTTCAACGCTTGAAAAAGTTGCAGAACTTCGTAATCAAGTAGCCGCAGCAACTTCACCAGCAGAAGCTATGAAGGCTAGTGATGCTCTTACACGCCAGGTTTCAGGTATTTTTGCCGTTGCAGAAAATTATCCAGACCTAAAAGCGAGTGTCAACTTTGCACAATTGCAAGAAGAGCTGACCAATACTGAAAATAAAATTTCTTACTCTCGCCAACTCTACAATAGTGTTGTTAGTAACTATAATGTTAAATTGGAGACTTTCCCAAGTAATCTAGTTGCAGGACTTTTTGGTTTTAAAGTCGCTGATTTCCTTCAAACTCCTGAAGAGGAAAAGGCAGTACCTAAAGTCGATTTTAGTGGTTTAGGTGACTAGGATGTTGTATGATCAAATCGCGAGTAATAAGCGAAGAACTTGGATTTTACTACTAGTATTCTTTTTACTTTTGGCTTTGGTTGGATATGCAGTTGGTTACCTCTTTATGCGGTCTGGTCTTAGTGGCTTAGTTATCGCTCTGATTATCGGCTTTATCTATGCCTTGTCCATGATTTTTCAATCAACAGAGATAGTTATGAGCATGAATGGTGCGCGTGAGGTGAATGAGCAGACGGCACCAACCCTCTATCATGTTGTGGAAGATATGGCTATGGTGGCGCAAATCCCCATGCCACGTGTCTTCATCATCGATGATGCTAGCTTGAATGCCTTTGCAACAGGCTCAAATCCCCAAAATGCAGCTGTAGCAGCAACTTCAGGACTCTTAGCGGTTATGAATCGTGAAGAGTTAGAAGCGGTTATAGGCCATGAAGTCAGTCACATTCGTAACTATGATATTCGTATTTCTACTATCGCGGTTGCCCTTGCCAGTGCCATTACGCTTTTATCAAGTATGGCTGGACGCATGATGTGGTGGGGTGGTGCAGGCCGTGGTCGTAGAAGTGATGACCGTGATAGTGGTGGACTTGAAATTATTATGCTAGTTGTTTCCCTCCTAGCACTTGTTTTGGCTCCCCTAGCAGCAACTTTGGTACAACTAGCCATCTCTCGTCAACGAGAATTTTTAGCAGATGCTTCCAGTGTAGAGTTGACTCGTAATCCTCAAGGGATGATTAATGCTCTACGTAAGTTGGACAATAGTAAACCCATGAGCCGTCATGTAGATGATGCTAGCAGTGCACTTTACATCAACGATCCTCAAAAACGAGGTGGGTTACAAAAACTCTTCTATACCCATCCGCCAATCTCAGAACGGATTGAGCGTTTGAAACATATGTAAAAGAATCCAGAGCTTTTCCTCTGGATTTTTGCATCTATAACCTCACTTGTGACTTGTCCTCTCAAAAAAAGTAGTATAATATATGTAATTAAATACTAGTGAGGTGAATCATGTATAAGCGTTGGATGACCTTTTTCTTGATTTTAATTTTCATTCCAATACATTTGAGTATAGCTGATAAAGTCATGCGGACAAATTCATTAGCCCTCTCAATCATTTTTACACTTGTTGAGCTTGCAATATTTTTTTATGTAGGAAGAAAGTATGACCTATTTCACATTCGAAAAATCTGCCTAAAAGATATTCTGAAATGGCTTCTATCCTACGCCTTGCTCTTCCTGTTTTATATATTTGTCAATTTTTTTGGACCTACTCAATCAGATACAACTCAAGTGGTGAAAAGTTTATCACTTTCATTGCCTGTGCTCTTTCTAGATCTCTGTATTTTGGCACCCGTTACGGAAGAAATGTTTATGCGAGGAATGTTACAAGGGACGGTATTTAAGAATACATATATTGGCTTGGTTGCCACATCGGTTCTCTTTGCTTATCTACATGGACCCGATACGATTCCTAGTTTTATCACCTATTTAGGTATGGGGTTGGCATTTGGTATAAGGTATAAGACTTCCGACAATCTTTGGAATTCCATTCTCTTGCATGCCCTCAATAATCTAGTTGCATTTTGCTTTATGTATTTGATATAATCGACAAATTAGAATGCTTTGATTTTTAAACAGAGGTAAAAAATTATTTATCTTATACAACCGAAATAATAGTCAGTAATGAGCTGGCTAGTAGAGTATGTAGCAGAACCTTCTAAAGCAAGCCTCCTGAAAAACTCTTCTATCCTAACCCCTTATGAACGTTTGCAACATATGTAGAAAGAGAGAGTGGGACAGAAATCGGTAATTCGTTAGAATTCGATTTCGTCGTCCCAACTCCGCACAGTTGAGTAGGGCTGTAAAAGCTGATGAAATCAGCGTAGTAGAGCCCACTCAACCACTGCGTCTTGCTCGACAATCCAAAGACAATTGAGAGGCTAGGACTTTTGTCCCAGCCTCTTGCTATTTTTTACATTTATAAATCTTGTAAATCAACGACTTCCAAACCATGTTCTGTCAAACGATAGATATTCGTACAGACTTCTTTTAAGAAACGTCGATCATGCGAAACAGTAACCAGACCACCGGGATAATTGGCAAAGAGTTTTCTGATTTCTGGTTGAGAAGTTGGAGAAAAATTTCGTGTGGGTTCATCCAGAAGGAGAAAGTTTGGTTTTCGCAGCACTAAATTCAAAAGAAGGAGTTTACCTTGTTGACCACCAGATAAGGAGTGGATATGGTGGTGCATCTCTGGATAGCTGAAGTTGAGACTAGCTAAGTTAGATTGGATTTTCTGTAATTCCTCTTTGTGTCCAGTTTGGCTAAGAAATTCTACTGTAGATAGATCCAAATTCAATGTTTCTTGGTAATCTTGTGGCATAAATCCAAGCGAAATCTCTCTTTTGTCGCTTAGTAGTTGCTGCAACTTGGCTAACAGAGTTGATTTTCCAACACCATTTGGCCCGATGATGCCGATTTTTTCTTGACCACGGATAGTTAATTGTAGCCCTTGAGCTAAAACACGCTCACCAATGGATAAAGTCTCATTTTCTAGTCGAAGTAAGACTTTAGAAGCCGCTAATGGCTCTATATCTGAAAAGAAGAGTTGGATTTGTTCCTCTTCAAGTGGCTTTTGGGTCATGGACTGAGCTGCTTTTTCGTAGCGTTTTTCTTGAGAGAGAACAGTTTTCATCTTTTTAGCCAATAGGCGTCCAGCAACATCATTTTTAGTGTTTCGCAAGGCATTTTCTACATTTTGCTTAACTCGGCGATGTTTTTCCATGGTTTTGTCATAGGCTCTCTGGTCGTTAGCAGCTTGCTGACTTTGTCTGGCAAAATTAGCCTTTCTCTGCTCGCTATAGCGATCATAGTCTAAATGCTCGACTAGCGTTTCTGCTTCTTTCCGATGCTTGACCAGTCGCAAGTGGACAATAGTATCAGCCGTATGAGAAAGAAAGTCTTCATCATGAGAAATAAAAATAACGGTCTGCCGAATCTTCTGAATCTGACCTTTTAGCCAATCAACCGTCTCAAGGTCTAGGTCATTTGAAGGTTCATCTAAAAATAGAATCTCAAAAGGTTTTGCTAACTCATGGATGAGCTGAATTTTCAAAGCTTCGCCTCCCGAGAGACTCCCAATTTCTTGGTCACTAGCAAAACGACTGCTATCAAAATGCAATTCATCAGCTAAACGGTAGAGAATGCTGAAGTCCAAATCAGCAGACTCTAAAAAGAAGTAGTCCTGTAGAGATTTTTTCTTCAGTTCTTCAGGGAGGTGTTGGGGAATGTAGGCCAGGGACTGAAGGTCAGACTGGATTTCTCCCCTGATAGTGAAATCAGCTAATCTTTCTCCCATTAAAGTTCGAAGTAAGGTTGATTTGCCATTTCCTTCTTCACCAATAATAGCAACCTTCTCCCCGTCTTGGATAGTCATGGTTAGGTCAGATACAAGATCTCGTAGATCTTTGTTTTGTGTGATGGTTAGATGATTGATTTTTATCATTTTGTTGCCCTTTCTAGAATGTCTATATTGCATAACAAAAAGCTCTACTTTACCTAGTAGAGCCAATCGTCTATGTCAAAAAATCCTCTTTTAAAAGGGCTGAAAAAGCAGCAGAAAAAAGAGCGCACAAAAAGAGACAGAAACAAGATCTACTAAATAAAGGTTTTTTATTTGATAGACTTAGTTGTTCATGTCTCCCTTACCTCCGAAAATTATTATGTTTATTTTATACCTTTTGGAACACTTTGTCAAAAGAAATGAGAAATTCAAATCTTTCTAGAAACCAAAAACAGGTCCATAGAGAGTCAAAACGTGTTTGACTTGATCGTAGTGGAATTTGTCATAGTTTCGCCAAGCTGTGCGAGCTTCTTCATTGAGTTTAAGGGTGCCAAGTCCAATCAAGAGACTGGTAAGTTGGTAAAATTTCTCCAGATCAATTAAGATAGAGTTATCTAGTTTCTCTGTCTTTTTAAGTTGTCTGAGTAGCTCGTCAATATTTTGCTGCAAGCGCAGATCATCAGGCAATCCTTGTTTGCAAGTTTGGTAAGCTTTATTTAACTCGGAAATGAGTTGATAAGCTTCTAAGATTAGTTCTTTGTCTTCCATATGAGCGTCCTCCTTTGCTCATGTATTGATGTCTATAGTATAGCACCAAAAACAAAAAATGTCATAGTAAATATATCAAAAAATAGTGAAAAATATTTAAAATGTTTAGATACCTTGTTTGAACTTTTTTCATGGTATAATCAAGTGAGTAAATCTTTATGGAGGAAGTATGAAATTAAATATTCAAGAAATTCGTAAGCAGCCTGAAGGTTTGCACTTTGAGCAAACTTTAGACTTAGCAGCTGACTTGCGTGCCCGTAATCAAGAAATTATAGATGTAAAAGATATTGTTGCTGTAGGAAAAATTCAGTACGAAGACCTTATGTTTTTCCTAGATTATCAGTTGTCTTATACAATCGTCTTAGCCTCTAGCCGTAGCATGGAGCCGGTAGAATTGAATGAATCATATCCAGTGACGGAAGTCTTTATGGAAGGTGCTACCAATCAACTGGACCAAGAAGTTTTAGATGATGACTTGGTTTTACCAATTGAAAATGGGGAAATTGACCTGGCTGAAAGTGTCTCAGATAATATTTTGCTCAATATTCCTATCAAAGTCCTAACAGCTGAGGAAGAAGCTGGTCAGGGATTTGTTTCTGGAAATGACTGGCAAATCATGTCCGAGGAAGAGTATCAAGCCCAACAGGCAGTCAAGAAAGAAGAAAATAGTCCTTTTGCAGGTTTGCAAGGACTGTTTGACGGAGACGAATAGATGGTTTTATCCAAGAAACGTGCCCGTCATGTCATTGAGGAAATCATTGCTCTTTTTCCTGATGCGAAACCAAGTCTAGATTTTCGTAATCATTTTGAACTTCTGGTTGCTGTTATGCTGTCTGCTCAGACGACAGATGCGGCAGTCAACAAGGCTACCCCTGGCCTTTTTGCAGCTTTTCCAACCCCACAAACCATGGCAGATGCAAGTGAGAGTGAGATTGCCTCGTATATTTCTCGCCTAGGCCTTTATCGCAATAAGGCTAAATTCCTCAAAAAATGTGCTCGGCAACTACTGGATGATTTTGACGGTCAAGTCCCTCAGACTAGGGAAGAATTAGAGAGTTTGGCAGGAGTTGGCCGAAAAACAGCTAACGTAGTTTTGAGCGTAGGCTTCGGAATTCCGGCCTTTGCAGTTGATACTCACGTAGAGCGAATCTGTAAACACCACGATATTGTAAAAAAATCAGCTACGCCCCTTGAGGTCGAAAAACGTGTCATGGATGTCTTGCCACCAGAAGAGTGGTTGGCAGCCCATCAGGCTATGATTTACTTTGGTCGTGCGATCTGTCATCCGAAAAATCCAGAATGTGATCACTATCCACAGTTATACGATTTTAGTTCATTATAAGGCTTCGCATTGAATGTTTTTACTTGCTTTGAAGTATGCTTTGTGATATAGTAAGGACAATAAAATATTCCTTTAAACCTGTCCCGTGAGGCAGGCAAGGAGCTCGATTAAGTAGAAGGGTAAGTCTATACTGTTTACAGTAAGGCTCGCTTAGTTGTACATTCTCAAGTCTCCTTGAAAAAGGAGACTTTTCTTTTTGGAGGTTTGTCATGAAGACAAAAGAAGTTGTAGATGAATTGACCGTCAAGCGAGCGATTACTCGGATTACCTACGAGATTATCGAGCGAAATAAAGATTTAAACAAGATTGTATTGGCTGGGATAAAAACACGAGGTGTCTTCATTGCTCACCGTATCCAAGAGCGTTTGGAACAATTGGAAAATATCTCTGTTCCCGTTGTAGAATTAGACACAAAACCTTTCCGCGATGATGTCAAAAGTGGTGAAGATACTTCATTGATTTCTGTCGATGTGACAGATCGAGAAGTCATTTTGGTGGATGACGTACTTTATACAGGTCGTACAATCCGTGCTGCTATCGATAACATTGTCGGACATGGTCGCCCAGCGCGCGTGAGTCTTGCGGTACTGGTTGACCGTGGGCATAGAGAATTGCCAATTCGTCCAGACTATGTTGGGAAAAATATTCCAACTAGTCGTTCTGAAGAAATCATCGTTGAGATGACAGAACTTGATGGTCAAGATAGAGTTTTGATTACTGAAGAAGCTTAATAGCTAAAGGAGTAGCCATGTCAGAAAATCAACAAGCATTGAAACATGTGGTATCCATGGAAGATCTCACTGTGGATCAGGTTATGAAATTGATTAAACGAGGAATTGAGTTTAAAAATGGAGCAAAAGCGTCTTATGAGGACCAACACATCGTCTCTAATCTCTTCTTTGAGAGTTCGACTCGTACCCATAAATCTTTTGAAGTAGCAGAGATTAAACTGGGCCTTCAGCTACTGGACTTCGATGTGAAAACAAGTTCAGTCAACAAGGGTGAAACACTCTACGATACAATTTTGACCTTGTCAGCCTTGGGAGTAGATGCCTGTGTCATTCGACACCCAGAGGTGGATTACTACAGAGAGTTGATCGATAGTCCGACGATTACGACTTCGATTATCAATGGTGGGGATGGTTCGGGCCAACACCCAAGCCAAAGCTTGCTTGATTTGATGACCATTTATGAAGAATTTGGACACTTCGAAGGACTCAAGGTAGCTATTGCTGGTGACCTTGACCATTCGCGTGTGGCTAAATCCAATATGCAAATCTTAAAACGCTTAGGAGCAGAACTCTACTTTGCTGGACCTGAGGAATGGAGAAGTCAAGAGTTTGCAGACTATGGACAGTTTGTAAGCATTGATGAAATCATTGACCAAGTTGATGTGATGATGTTTCTCCGTGTTCAACATGAGCGTCATGCAAGTGGAACAGTCTTTTCAAAAGAGGGCTATCATGCCCAGCATGGTTTGACTCAAGAACGTTATGAACGCTTGAAAGATAAAGCTATTCTGATGCATCCTGCTCCTGTAAATCGCGATGTTGAAATTGCTGATCACTTGGTCGAAGCACCAAAATCACGTATTGTTCAACAAATGACCAATGGTGTCTTTGTCAGAATGGCAATTTTAGAATCTGTATTGACTTACAGAAACGCAAAATAAGACACAAAACGTTAAAAGATGCCTGAGAGCATCCACGAGAGGTGAATTTATGACTAAACGACTTCTAGTTTTAGAAGATGGAACAATTTTTGAAGGTAAAGCCTTTGGGGCTGATATTGATGTAACTGGTGAAATCGTCTTTAATACTGGGATGACCGGTTATCAAGAATCCATTACGGATCAGTCTTATAATGGGCAAATTCTAACCTTTACTTATCCCTTGGTTGGAAATTATGGAATTAACCGTGATGACTACGAGTCTATCAGTCCAACCTGTAAAGGTGTAGTAGTATTTGAAGAAGCTCGTAGAGCCAGCAACTGGCGAAACCAGATGACACTGGATGAATTTTTGAAGTCTAAGAAAATCCCTGGTATTTCAGGTATTGATACACGTGCTTTGACAAAAATCATTCGCAAACATGGGACTATGAGAGCGACTCTGACACATGTGGGAGATAGTATCGATCACATCACAGATCAGCTTCAAGCAACTGTTCTACCAATTGATAATATCAAACAGGTTTCTACAAAAACTGCTTACCCAGCTCCAGGAGTAGGTTTGAGCGTGGTACTTGTAGACTTTGGTCTTAAGCATTCAATCTTAAGAGAGTTGTCTAAGAGAGATTGTAATGTAACGGTCGTTCCTTATACTACAACAGCAGAGGAAATCCTCCACCTAAATCCAGACGGAGTTATGTTGTCAAATGGACCGGGAAATCCAGAAGATGTACCAGAAGCACTCGATATGATTCGTGGTATCCTCGGAAAAATTCCAATCTTTGGTATTTGTATGGGGCACCAGCTCTTTGCGATGGCAAATGGTGCCAAGACCTATAAGATGAAGTTTGGTCACCGTGGATTTAACCACGCTGTACGCGAAATTGCGACAGGGCGCGTGGACTTCACGAGTCAAAACCATGGATATGCAGTGAGCCGTGAAGATTTTCCAGACCATTTGATGATTACTCATGAAGAAATCAATGACAAGTCAGTTGAAGGTGTACGTCACAGATACCAACCAGGTTTCTCTGTGCAATTCCACCCAGATGCTGCACCAGGTCCGCACGATGCAAGTTATCTATTTGACGAGTTCATCGAGATGATGGAAGCCTTCAAACAAACAAACTAAAGACGAGTGTGAAATCGTCGGAGAATTTATGGAATTGAACACGGACGGAAAGCTCAGAATTTAGAGAACCCAACTCGGATTGTCAATCCTTCCTTGGTTTCCTAAAATTCAATCGCTTTCTAATCGTCCTTAATATCTTATTTAATGTCGCCCTGTGAGGCGACGGATAGAAAGGCAGGTCGTTTCTTTTAGTCGC
>NZ_KV794260.1:182655-210375 GCF_001808705.1 Streptococcus sp. HMSC074B11
AAAATCGTCGGAGAATTTATTTAATGTCGCCCTGTGAGGCGACGAATAGAAAGGAGAAGGGTGAGCCGTATTTGCTGAACTGAATACGGGCTACGGACGGTGCTAAAAAGATAGTTATTCCTAGAACTGACAGTTCTTCGTCATAACTCCTATTTTATCTTTGTCCGCTTGACGCCCTTAATATCTTATAAATGCCTAAACGTACTGATATTCAAAAAATTATGGTGATTGGTTCTGGTCCGATTATTATTGGTCAGGCTGCTGAGTTTGACTATGCTGGGACTCAGGCTTGCTTGTCTTTGAAAGAGGAAGGGTATGAGGTTGTCTTAGTAAACTCAAACCCTGCAACTATCATGACTGATAAGGAAATTGCAGACAAGGTTTATATCGAACCGATTACACTTGAGTTTGTGACTCGTATTCTCCGTAAAGAACGTCCAGATGCCTTGCTTCCAACACTTGGTGGGCAAACAGGGCTTAACATGGCCATGGAATTGTCTAAAAATGGCATTCTTGATGAATTGGGAGTAGAACTTCTCGGGACTAAATTGTCTGCCATCGACCAAGCTGAAGACCGCGATCTCTTTAAACAATTGATGGAAGAATTGAATCAACCGATTCCAGAATCTGAAATTGTTAACACTGTGGAAGAAGCCGTTGCCTTTGCAGCGACAATTGGCTACCCAGTGATTGTCCGTCCAGCCTTTACCCTAGGTGGTACTGGTGGTGGTATGTGTGCCAACGAGGAAGAATTGCGTGAAATCGCTGAAAATGGGTTGAAGCTATCACCTGTTACTCAATGTTTGATTGAGCGTTCCATTGCAGGTTTCAAGGAAATCGAGTACGAAGTCATGCGTGACTCAGCTGACAATGCCCTTGTTGTATGTAACATGGAAAACTTTGACCCAGTCGGGATTCATACAGGGGATTCCATCGTATTTGCCCCAGCGCAAACTATGTCAGACTATGAAAACCAAATGCTTCGTGACGCCAGCTTGAGCATTATCCGCGCTCTCAAGATTGAAGGTGGATGTAACGTTCAGTTGGCTCTCGATCCTCACAGCTTTAAGTACTATGTTATCGAAGTAAATCCTCGTGTATCGCGTTCGTCAGCCCTTGCTTCTAAGGCGACAGGTTACCCAATCGCTAAATTGGCTGCTAAGATTGCTGTCGGTTTGACCTTGGATGAGGTCATTAACCCAGTAACAGGTTCAACTTATGCCATGTTTGAACCAGCCCTTGACTACGTTGTTGCCAAGATTCCACGCTTCCCATTTGACAAGTTTGAAAAGGGTGAGCGCCGTCTTGGTACTCAGATGAAGGCGACTGGAGAAGTTATGGCCATCGGTCGTAACATCGAAGAGTCACTTCTTAAAGCTTGTCGTTCACTTGAAATTGGGGTGCATCACAATGAAATGCCTGAACTTGCAGATGTTTCAGATGATGCCTTGATTGAAAAAGTTGTCAAAGCACAGGATGACCGTCTCTTCTATGTATCAGAAGCCATTCGCCGTGGTTACACACCAGAAGAAATTGCTGAACTTACAAAAATCGATATCTTTTATCTGGATAAACTCTTGCATATCTTTGAAATTGAGCAAGAATTAGGCTCATATCCACAAGATCTTGAAGTTTTGAAAACTGCAAAATTGAATGGTTTTTCAGACCGTAAGATTGCTGAACTCTGGAATACTACAGCTGATCAAGTTCGCCAACTACGTTTGGAAAACAAGATTGTCCCAGTTTACAAGATGGTTGATACTTGTGCGGCAGAATTTGAATCAGAAACTCCATATTTCTATTCAACTTATGGTTGGGAAAATGAATCCATCAAGTCTAAAAAGGAATCTGTACTAGTCCTAGGTTCAGGTCCAATCCGTATTGGTCAAGGGGTTGAGTTTGACTACGCAACAGTTCACTCTGTTAAGGCGATTCAAGCTGCTGGCTACGAAGCCATCATCATGAACTCAAACCCAGAGACCGTTTCAACCGACTTCTCTGTATCGGATAAACTTTACTTTGAGCCATTGACATTTGAAGATGTCATGAATGTTATCGACTTAGAGCAACCAAAAGGTGTTATCGTTCAATTTGGTGGACAAACAGCTATCAACCTTGCTGAACCATTGGCAAAAGCTGGTGTAACTATCCTTGGTACGCAGGTTGCTGACCTAGACCGTGCCGAAGACCGTGACCTCTTTGAGCAAGCCCTCAAAGACTTGGATATTCCACAACCTCCTGGACAGACTGCAACAAACGAAGAAGAAGCAGTGCTTGCAGCTCGTAAGATTGGTTTCCCAGTCCTCGTTCGTCCTTCTTATGTCTTGGGTGGACGTGCCATGGAAATTGTAGAAAACGAAGAAGACCTTCGTTCTTACATGCGTACAGCCGTTAAAGCAAGTCCAGACCATCCAGTTCTTGTCGACTCTTATATCGTTGGACAAGAATGTGAAGTTGATGCCATCTCAGACGGACGAAATGTCCTCATCCCAGGTATTATGGAACATATCGAACGTGCTGGTGTCCACTCAGGTGACTCCATGGCTGTTTACCCTCCACAAACCTTGTCTCAAAAAGTGCAAGAAACGATTGCAGACTACACAAAACGCCTAGCAATCGGCCTTAACTGTCTTGGTATGATGAACATTCAGTTTGTCATCAAGGATGAGAAAGTCTACGTTATTGAGGTCAATCCACGTGCCAGCCGTACTGTTCCATTCCTATCAAAAGTAACCAATATCCCGATGGCTCAGGTTGCAACTAAGTTAATTCTTGGTCAAAGTCTTGAAGAACTTGGTTACCAAGATGGACTTTACCCAGAAAGTAGTCGTGTTCATATTAAAGCACCAGTCTTCTCATTTACCAAGCTAGCGAAAGTAGATAGTTTGCTTGGTCCTGAAATGAAGTCAACAGGGGAGGTTATGGGTTCTGATACGACTCTTGAAAAAGCTCTCTACAAGGCCTTTGAAGCTTCTTATCTTCACTTGCCAACCTTTGGAAATGTTGTCTTTACTATCGCTGATGATGCCAAGGAAGAAGCTTTGGATTTGGCTCGTCGTTTCCAAAATATTGGTTATGGTATCCTTGCGACTCAAGGAACAGCAGCTTTCTTTGAAAGTCATGGCTTGAAGGCTCAACTCGTTGGTAAGATTGGTGATGATGAACATGATATCCCAAGCTATGTTCGTAAAGGGAAAATCCAAGCTATCATCAACACAGTTGGTACTAAGCGAACTGCTGATGAAGATGGTGAACAAATCCGCCGTTCAGCTATTGAACACGGAGTTCCTCTCTTTACAGCTTTGGATACAGCGGATGCTATGCTTAAGGTACTTGAAAGCCGTAGCTTCGTTACAGAAGCCATTTAGTTTCTTGTTAAATGATCTAAGTAGCTTTTATCCAGCGTCAAAAGACGCTGGTTTTTCCTCTTTTATAGAGAAATCGAGTTAGAAATAATAGTTACAGTTCACCATTAAATGTCAAAGTTTATCAATAGATTTATCATTATCGTTAATGAGTAGACTTATTCTGACTTTCCCTAAAATTTTGTTGAATTTTCTTAAGTTTTTATCATATTTTTTATAATTAAGGTGCCTTAAGAAAAATAATGAAAAAACTAAATGTTTTTCATATAGTTTTCATTTTTTGTGTTATAATTAAGGTGCCTTAAGAAAAATATTAAGGTGCCTTAAGAAAAATAATGAAAAAACTAAATGTTTTTCATATAGTTTTCATTGTTTTAATAGTTTAAAGTCAATCTTATTTTTCTCTAATAGAAAATAATGAAAAAGTAGGTTTAGAAAGAGGTAAGTATCTATGTCTTCTCATAAAAAAGTGTCACTCTCTGAGATTAATCAATCTATCGATACTCCAAATAACAATCATTTCTGGCAAAATTTAAAGGCCTTTTTAGGTCCGGGTGCTCTTGTCGCAGTTGGTTATATGGATCCAGGAAACTGGATTACCAGTGTAGTCGGTGGTGCTTCCTATAAGTATAGTCTCTTGTTTGTTATCTTGGTTTCATCTCTCATTGCCATGCAACTTCAGCAGATGGCAGGAAAGCTTGGTATTGTAACCCAGATGGACCTGGCTCAAGCAACGGCTCATCATTCACCTAAATGGCTTCGTTATAGTCTATGGGTGATTTTAGAATTAGCCTTGATGGCGACAGATCTGGCAGAAGTTCTAGGTTCAGCGATTGCTCTCAATCTTCTCTTTAAGATTCCGATTATGATAGCAATTCTCTTGACCGTGTTGGATGTTTTTCTCTTATTGCTTCTGATGAAATTTGGCTTTAAGAAGATTGAAGCTATCGTGACAACGCTGATTTTAACGATTCTAGCAATCTTTACCTATCTAGTAGCTTTGTCACATCCAAGCTTCCAAGGAATCGTTGAAGGTTATCTACCAAATGCAACTTTATTTGAAAGTCCTATGCCTGGGCATGAAAGTCAATTAACTTTGGCGCTGGGGATTGTGGGTGCGACTGTTATGCCCCATAACCTCTATTTGCATTCTTCCTTGTCTCAGACTCGGAAAGTCAATCACAAGGACAAGAATGACGTTCGAAAAGCCGTGCGCTTTATGACTTGGGATTCAAATCTCCAGTTATCCTTGGCCTTTGTGGTTAACTCCCTTCTTTTGATATTAGGGGCGGCTCTCTTTTTCGGACATGCATCTGAGATTTCTGCTTTCTCTCAAATGTATAATGCCTTACAGGATTCAACCATTGCGGGAGCTATAGCTAGCTCAACCTTATCAACCTTGTTTGCCTTGGCCCTATTAGCCAGTGGTCAGAATTCGACTATCACGGGTACTTTGACTGGACAAATCGTTATGGAAGGTTTCTTGCATATGAGATTGCCACAATGGTTTATTCGTTTGGCGACTCGTCTCTTTGCCTTGCTCCCTGTCATGATAGTAGCAGTTCTGTTTGGTCATCAAGAAAAAACCTTGGATCAGTTATTGGTTTATTCACAGGTCTTTCTTTCAATCGCTCTTCCATTTTCAATCTTTCCTTTGATTTATCTAACTTCTAAGAAATCACTGATGGGAGAATTTACCAATGCCAAGTGGAATACTATCCTTGGTTATATTGTTTCCATTATCTTAACTGTTCTCAATGTGAAATTGCTATTTGATATTTTTTAAGAGCATCTGAGATGAAGTAGAAAAAATATCATTTTGATGATTAAAATTGAAGAAAAAAATCACCCAAGAGTTGAATCTTGGGTGATTTTTTGGAATTCTCATCTTAGATGAAAATTCCATTATAAAAAGCTGCATGATGATGCAGCTACACTATAGCAACGGAAGACATGGGATTCGAACCCACGCACGCTTTCACACGCCTACCGCGTTTCCAACACGGCCTCTTAAGCCTCTTGAGTAATCTTCCAATACTTACTAAAATAGTTTATCATAAAGGCAAGTATCTTGCAAATAAAATTCAAATAATTGGCAAAATGATAGAAAATGAAAGTAAATGATAAAAAGTGCTTGACTTTGCTATTTTTTGTGATAGAATGATTATTGTAATCGTTAACAGGAGGTGAGTAAGTGCTAAAAACTGAGAGAAAAAAGTTGATTTTAGAGGAGCTGGGTAAACATAAAGTCGTTACTTTAGAGAAATTAGTAGGCTTGCTAGATACTTCAGAATCAACAGTTAGACGCGATTTAGATGAATTGGAGTCTGAAAATAAACTTCGCCGAGTGCATGGAGGAGCAGAGTTGCCTCACTCCTTGCAAGAAGAAGAAACCATTCAAGAAAAATCTGTCAAAAACCTTCAAGAGAAAAAGTGGATTGCGCAAAAAGCAGCTTCCCTCATCAAAGAAAAAGATGTTATCTTTGTGGATGCAGGAAGTACGACAGCCTTTCTCATTATGGAATTGGAGCGAAAAGACATTACTGTAGTAACCAACTCCATTCACCATGCGGTACAATTAGTGGATAAGCAAATCCCGACAGTCATTATTGGTGGTGGCGTAAAGATGACAACGGATGCCAGTATCGGAGGGGTGGCTCTTAACCAAATTAACCAATTACACTTTGATCGTGCCTTTATCGGAATGAACGGGGTAGACGAGGGTTATTATACAACTCCGGATATGGAGGAAGGAGCGGTTAAGCGAGCTATCTTAGAAAATGCCAAACAAACCTATGTCTTGGCAGATTCATCCAAGATTGGTCAGTCTTGTTTTGCTAAGGTAGCTCCTATAAAACGTGCTATTGTCATTACAAGCAAGGGTCACGAGCTCTTGTCAGCTATCAAAGAGAAAACGGAGGTAATAGAAGTATGATTTATACAGTCACACTCAATCCATCTATAGACTACATTGTCCGTTTGGACAAAGTGGAAGTTGGTAGTGTCAATCGTATGGATAGTGATGATAAGTTTGCTGGTGGTAAAGGTATCAATGTTAGCCGTGTCTTGAAGCGTTTGGATATTCCAAATACAGCGACAGGCTTCATCGGTGGCTTTACAGGTAAATTTATCACTGATACTTTGGCTGAAGAGCAAATTGAAACCCGATTTGTCCAAGTGACAGAAGATACGCGTATCAACGTCAAGATAAAAGCAGACCAAGAAACCGAAATCAATGGGACAGGTCCTAATGTTGAGCCCGATCAACTTGAAGAGTTAAAAGCCATTCTTTCAAGTCTGACAGCAGAAGATACAGTAGTATTTGCTGGATCAAGTGCTAAAAACTTAGGCAATGTCATTTATAAGGATTTGATTGCCTTGACTCGTCAGACAGGCGCGCAAGTAGTCTGTGACTTTGAAGGTCAAACCTTGATTGATAGTTTGGATTATCAACCACTTTTGGTGAAACCAAATAATCATGAACTGGGAGCTATCTTTGGAGTCAAGCTTGAAAGCCTTGATGAAATAGAGAAATACGCTCGAGAATTGCTGGCTAAAGGTGCTCAAAACGTTATTATCTCTATGGCTGGTGATGGTGCCCTTCTGGTAACATCAGATGGAGCATACTTTGCTAAACCGATTAAGGGAACCGTGAAAAACTCAGTGGGCGCTGGTGACTCGATGGTTGCTGGATTTACTGGTGAGTTTGTCAAATCAAAAGACGCAGTAGAAGCCTTCAAATGGGGAGTGGCTTGTGGAACAGCAACTACATTTTCAGATGATTAGCAACTGCAGCATTTATTAAAGAAACTTATGAAAAAGTTGAGGTAGAAAAAAGATGAAAATTCAAGATTTATTGAGAAAAGATGTGATGTTGTTAGATTTGCAAGCAACTGAAAAAACAGCAGCTATCGAAGAAATGATTCGTAGCTTGGTTGAACACGGATATGTGACAGATTTTGAAACCTTTAAAGAAGGAATTTTAGCGCGTGAAGCTTTGACTTCTACAGGCTTGGGCGACGGTATCGCAATGCCTCACAGCAAAAATGCTGCTGTAAAGGAAGCTACTGTTCTCTTTGCTAAGTCGAACAAGGGTGTTGACTACGAAAGTTTAGACGGGCAACCAACTGATCTCTTCTTTATGATTGCGGCTCCAGAAGGTGCTAATGATACCCACTTGGCTGCCTTGGCAGAATTATCTCAATACTTGATGAAAGACGGCTTTGCTGACAAACTTCGTCAAGTAACATCAGCTGACCAAGTCATTGAACTCTTTGACCAAGCTTCAGAAAAAGCTCAAGAGCCAGTTCAAGCACCTGCAAATAGTTCTGATGACTTTATCGTTGCTGTAACTGCTTGTACAACAGGTATCGCCCACACTTATATGGCCCAAGAAGCTCTCCAAAAAGTAGCTGCTGAAATGGGTGTTGGTATTAAGGTTGAAACTAATGGTGCCAGCGGTGTTGGTAACCAATTGACAGCAGAAGATATCCGCAAGGCTAAAGCTGTAATTATTGCTGCAGATAAAGCAGTTGAAATGGATCGTTTCGATGGCAAACCATTGGTAAATCGTCCAGTAGCAGACGGTATTCGTAAAACTGAAGAATTGATCAACCTTGCTCTTTCTGGAAATGCTGAAGTTTACCATGCTGCTAATGGAGCGCAAGCTTCAACAGCATCTAATGAAAAACAAAGTATAGGTGGTGCCTTCTACAAACACTTGATGAGTGGTGTATCTCAAATGTTGCCATTCGTTATCGGTGGTGGTATCATGATTGCCCTTGCCTTCTTGATTGATGGTGCTATGGGTGTGCCAAATGATAGCCTCGGAAATCTTGGATCTTACCATGAACTTGCTTCTATGTTCATGAAAATCGGTGGCGCAGCCTTTGGTTTGATGCTTCCAGTATTTGCAGGATATGTTGCTTACTCAATCGCTGAAAAACCAGGTTTGGTAGCAGGTTTCGTAGCTGGTGCTATCGCCAAAGAAGGTTTTGCCTTTGGTAAAATCCCTTACGCTCAAGGTGGTGAAGCAACTTCAGCTCTTGCAGGTGTATCATCAGGTTTCCTTGGAGCCCTTGTTGGTGGATTTATCGCAGGTGCCTTGGTACTCTTGGTTAAGAAATACGTGAAGGTTCCTCGTTCACTTGAAGGTGCAAAATCAATCCTTCTCTTGCCACTTTTTGGAACAATCTTGACAGGCTTTGTCATGCTAGCTGTTAATATCCCAATGGCCGCAATCAACACTGGTATGAACAACTTCCTTGGTGGCCTTGAAGGTGGATCAGCTGTCCTTCTTGGAGTCGTTCTTGGAGGAATGATGGCTGTCGATATGGGTGGACCTGTCAATAAAGCAGCCTACGTCTTTGGTACTGGTACTCTTGCAGCAACAGTGGCAACAGGTGGTTCAGTAGCCATGGCAGCCGTTATGGCTGGAGGAATGGTTCCACCACTTGCAATCTTTGTGGCAACACTTCTCTTCAAGAATAAATTTACCAAAGAAGAACGTAACTCTGGTTTGACGAACATCGTTATGGGCTTGTCATTCATCACTGAAGGAGCGATTCCATTTGGTGCAGCAGACCCAGCTCGTGCTATCCCAAGTTTTATCCTTGGTTCAGCGGTAGCAGGTGGACTCGTTGGTCTTGCAAATATCAAGCTCATGGCTCCTCACGGAGGAATCTTCGTTATCGCCCTTACTTCAAATGCTCTTCTTTACCTTGTCTTTGTCTTGGTAGGAGCAATTGTCAGTGGTGTAGTTTACGGTTACCTTCGTAAACCATTAGAAAAATAATTACAAATAGATTCAAATGACTGAACACGAAAGTGGACAGTCATTTTTTTGATAATGAAGTTAGGGAGACCGATCTTTAAAGTGATATAATAGAAGTAAATATTAGAGAATTTTTCTTCATCCAAATGATAGAATGCTAAAGTTCTACAAATACCTTAGAGGAGATAAGTGTCATGAGTGATTCTAGAAAAGAAGGAATCGACAAACTAAAGAAAGCAAAGATCTCTCACCAAAATCTTGCAAAAGAAGAGTTACAAGAGACCTATGCCAGCTTGCTGGAGGAGAATTTTCCTGATTCTAAACGAATTCATTTTATCGCTGATTTAGGTAGGAGTCCAGAAATTGCCTTTCATTTTGAGCTCATTTGCAAAGATTGGGAGGAAGAAACTGACCTAAATTTTGAAGCGAGTTTTGACCAGCATGGGCAGGAGGGAATCGATTATCTTTTGGAAATTCTCAATCAGAAGGAAGCGGAGAGTCAACGCGTTTTGATTGTATATCTTCTAGCGAAGATCCTCTCCAAAACAAGACATAGAGATTTTTATGCGTCTTCTTGCAAGCAAGTACTTCCTGTTCTAATCTCTTTTTTATCTAGTTCAGAAGCTTCGAATCGTAGAAAGCTAATCATTGCCCTAGGTTGGATTGGTTCAATAAGTGAGATAGAAATCTTAGGGCAACATCTCTTGACTGACCAAGATGCACTTTGTCGTGCTTGGTCTGCCAGTAGTTTGATGCAATTATCTTTTCATCAAGTTGAAAAAGAAGTCTTGATGGAGAAAACGAAGGATTTGTATTGTGAAGCAATTGCAGAAGAAAAGGACTTTCGGGCTTGTGCTCTGATGATAGAAGCAGCTCAAGTTTTATTTGGGAAAAAATGGATACCTACATCTGCTGTAGATAATTTGGAAATCGAAAAGATTGAGAAGGCAAGAAAATCAGCAATTAGATTTTTGAAGAAGTAGTGAGACAAGGTTGTTGAAAAATCATATAGAATAGAAAATTCAGAAATATCAACGAAAGATGATTGTGTCTAGTAGATGCAGTCATTTTTTGATTTCTCTAGATGTTTCTGAAATATGGTATAATAGAAGCATGGCAAACAAAAATACAAGTAAAACAAGACGGAGACCGTCAAAAGTTGAATTAGAAAGAAAGCAAGCTATCCAACGGATGTTAATTTCCTTAGTCATAGCTTTTTACTTAATGTTCGCTGCTCTGAGATTAGGAGCAGTGGGTCTCACCCTCTATAATCTCATTCGTCTATTAGTAGGAAGTCTGGCCTATCTGGTCATTTTTGTCGTTCTAGTCTATCTTTTTTTCTTCAAATGGATTCGGAAGCAAGAAGGTCTGATCTCAGGTTTTCTTTGCATTTTTTCAGGCTTATTGCTAATTTTTGAAGCTTATCTTGTATGGAAATATGGCTTAGAGCAGGCTGTCTTTAAGGGAACTTTAGCCCAAGTTTTGACAGATTTGACAGGTTTTCGTGTGACTAGCTTTGCTGGAGGAGGGCTGCTAGGTGTTGCCCTTTATATTCCAGTCGCCTTTCTTTTTTCAAATATTGGTACTTACTTTATCGGAGCCATCTTAATCTTGATCGGTGCTCTTCTAGTCAGTCCCTGGTCTGTCTATGACGTTGCTGATTTTCTTGGAGCACGTTTTTCGCTTTGGATGGAGCGACGTGAGCTGAAGAAACAAGAACGCTTCATCAAACGGGAAGAAGAAAAAGCGCGTAAGGAGATAGAGGAGCAGGAAAGACTAGAAAAAGAACAAGCAGAGCAAGCCTTATTGGATATACCTCCTGTTGATATGGAAACTGGCGAGATTTTAGAAGCTTCCCCTGTTCACTTTGATGATTTACCACCCCTTCCAGAGGAAGAATGGGTAGAACCTGAAATTATTCTCCCTCAAGCAGACTATGAAGTTCCTAGCGAAGTTGACATTCCAGAAGAGGATGAGTTCTTAGAGGATGAGGATGTTGAGGTAGATTTTTATGCTAAAAGAGCCTTAGAGTACAAACTCCCAAGCTTGCAACTCTTTGCACCTGATAAACCAAAAGATCAGTCCAAGGAAAAGAAAATCGTTCGCGAGAATATCAAAATTTTGGAAGAAACCTTTGCGAGTTTTGGTATCAAGGTAACGGTTGAACGTGCTGAAATCGGTCCATCAGTTACCAAGTACGAAGTCAAGCCAGCAGTTGGTGTTCGTGTCAATCGCATTTCCAATCTAGCAGATGACTTGGCTCTGGCCTTGGCTGCGAAAGATGTCCGTATCGAAGCTCCAATTCCAGGGAAATCCTTGGTCGGGATTGAAGTGCCTAACTCTGAAATTGCGACCGTATCTTTCCGGGAACTCTGGGAACAATCGCAAACTAAACCTGAAAATCTCCTAGAAATTCCTCTTGGGAAAGCAGTTAACGGAACAGCTCGTAGTTTCGACCTTGCTAAAATGCCTCACTTACTTGTGGCTGGATCGACAGGTTCTGGTAAATCTGTTGCAGTCAATGGTATTATTGCAAGTATTCTCATGAAGGCTCGACCAGATCAAGTCAAGTTTATGATGGTGGATCCGAAGATGGTTGAGTTGTCAGTCTATAATGATATTCCTCACCTCTTGATTCCAGTTGTGACGAACCCTCGTAAGGCCAGCAAGGCCCTTCAAAAAGTCGTAGATGAGATGGAAAACCGTTATGAACTCTTTGCTAAAATTGGGGTTCGTAATATTGCTGGTTTCAATGCTAAGGTGGAGGAATTCAACGCTCAATCTGAGTACAAACAAGTACCTCTTCCTTTAATTGTCGTGATTGTGGACGAGTTAGCTGACCTTATGATGGTGGCCAGCAAAGAAGTAGAAGATGCCATTATCCGACTCGGACAAAAGGCGCGTGCAGCTGGTATTCACATGATTCTTGCAACCCAACGTCCTTCAGTGGATGTTATTTCTGGTCTGATTAAGGCCAATGTACCGTCTCGTGTAGCCTTTGCTGTTTCTTCAGGAACGGATTCACGTACGATTTTGGATGAAAATGGTGCGGAAAAATTGCTTGGTCGAGGGGATATGCTCTTCAAACCAATCGATGAAAATCACCCTGTACGCTTGCAAGGTTCCTTTATCTCTGATGATGATGTGGAACGTATTGTTAGCTTTATCAAGGCTCAAGCAGATGCTGATTATGATGAAAGCTTTGATCCCGGAGAGGTTTCTGAGACAGAAGGTGAGTCTGGTACAGGAGATGAAGGTGGAGATCCGCTATTTGAAGAAGCTAAGGCTCTGGTCATTGAAACTCAAAAAGCGAGCGCATCCATGATTCAACGCCGTCTATCGGTTGGTTTTAACCGAGCAACTCGCTTGATGGAAGAATTAGAGATGGCTGGGGTTATTGGTCCAGCAGAAGGAACGAAGCCACGAAAGGTTTTACAACAATAAAAAACGTAAAAATAGTATAAAAATGCATGGAAACTTTATTGAAAAGTTAGTCAAAAATGGTCTAACTTTTACGATGAAGTTTCCTTTTTTATAGCGATTTCTTTAGAAATAAGACTATCTGAAAATCGTTTCAGACTTAGCAAATAATCGGATTTTACTTTTACTAGTTTTACCTGTTAAAGTATTGATTTTTTAAACTGTTTTTGATATATTAAATTGGTATAGAAAAAATTATATGTTTATCCAGTAGAGTTTAAAAATTGAGGAGGATATTTTTTTAAAATAAAATGCAAACGCTTACTTGGTAAACTGAAAGGAACAAAAAAACCGATGGATAAAAGATTATTTGAAAAACGTTGCAAATATAGTATTCGAAAATTTTCACTAGGGGTTGCTTCTGTTATGATTGGTGCAGCTTTCTTTGGAACTAGCACTGTTCTCGCAGATTCTGCACAAACAGGTTCAACAGCGAATATGCCAGCTGATTTGGCGGCAGCTCTTGCCAATGCTAAAGAGGATGATGGGCATGACTTTGAAGCACCAAAACCAGGTGAAGATCAAGGCTCTCCTGAAGTAACTGAAGGACCAAAGACTGAAGAAGAATTGCTGGCAAAAGAAAAAGAAACTGCAACAAGCTCAGCAGCTTCAGATACTCTTCCTGAGGAACTACGTGGAAAACTTGATAAGGCTGAAGAAAATGGCCGCACTGCTTCAAAAGAAGAACTAGAAAAAGAAGATAAAAGCTTAGTCCCAGAAGATGTTGCTAAAACAAAAAATGGAGAATTAAACTACGGTGCGACTGTCGAAATTAAAAGCCCTGCTGGGCTCGGTAGTGGTATCGTTATCGGGGAAAATCTCGTTTTGTCTGTTTCTCATAACTTTATCAAAGATGTTCCGGATGGCAATAATCGTAAGGTAGCTGATAATGTTGAAAGTGATGAAGATGTTTACACAATTTCTTATCAAGGGGCACCAGACGTTAAATTCAGTAAAAATGATGTGAAACACTGGGATCGTGAAGGATTCCTCAAAGGGTATAAAAATGACCTGGCAATCGTTAAGCTTCGTACACCTCTCGCAAATGCGCCTGTTGAAGTGACTGATAAGCCTGCGACAACTAAGGTAGGAGATAAGGTCCATGTATTTGGTTATCCAACTGGAAAACTGTCTCCAATCTTAAATACTACAGTTGAAGACATCAATAATCACGGTGAGGGTGTTCGTGGGATCAGTTATCAAGGAAGTGAGCCTGGTGCAAGTGGTGGAGGAATTTTCGATGAAAATGGAAAATTGATTGGTATCCACCAAAATGGTGTTGTTGGAAGCCGCAGTGGAGGGATTCTCTTCTCACCAGCTCAGCTTGAATGGATTCAAAACTATATCAAGGGCATTGAAACAACAAAACCAGCAGGTCTAGATGCACTTGATAAACAAATTGAGGACAAGGACGAGAAACCAAAAGAAGATAAGCCGAAAGAAGAAAAACCAGCTGAGAACAAACCAGCAGAAAATAAACCAGCAGAAACTAAACCGGCTGAATCAAAAGAAGTGACTCCAGAATGGAAAACGGTTGAGAATAAAGACCAGCAGGGAACTGTAACGGTCCGTGAAGAAAATGGAGTTCGTTACAACCAACTAGCTTCAACTGCTCAAAATGACAATGGTAAGAAACCAGCCTTGTTTGAAAAAGATGGTTTGACAGTCGATGCTAATGGGAATGCTACCGTTGATTTGACCTTTAAAGAAGAATCTGAAACAGGTAAATCTCGCTTTGGTGTCTTCATGAAATTCAAAGACACTGATAACAACGTTTTTGTAGGTTATGACCAAGGCGGATGGTTCTGGGAATACAAGTCAAATGGAAGTGGACTTTGGTACCAAGGTGGACGTGTTGCAGCTCCAGTAAATGGTTCTGTTAACCACTTGACGGTCAGCCTTAAATCAGATGGACAACTCAATGCAACTAACAATGATGTCAAACTCTTTGACACAGTGACCTTGCCATCTGCAGTAAATGACAAACTCAAAGATGAGAAGAAAATTGTTCTTAAAGCTGGAACTTATAACAGTAGCGAACGAACAATTGTCAATGTCAAAACTGATGACCAAGAAGGTGTGAAAAACAATCAAGAAGCCGCTGAAAAAGAAAAGGGCGACACAGTAGATGATAGCAATGTCAAGTACGACACTATCGAATCTACAGTATTGAAAGCAGTCATTGACCAAGCCTTCCCACGTATTAAAGAATATGTCCTTAATGGCAACAAACTTCCAGGTCAAGTGCAACCAATTAATCAAGTGGTGATTAACAAGCACGCTGTGACTCCTGAGGTTACCTATAAAAAGGTCAACGCAACGACTGCCGAGTATGAAATGAAACTCCGTGATGAGAAAAATCTCATCAATGCAGATATGACTGTTCGTTTGCAAGTAGTGGACAACCAACTTCACTTTGATGTGACTAAGATTGTCAACCATAACCAAGTGACACCAGGACAAAAGATTGATGACGAACGTAAATTACTTTCTTCCATCAGCTTCCTAGGAAATGCCTTGGTATCTGTTTCTAGCGACCAAGCAGGAGCTAAGTTTGATGGGGCAACCATGTCAAACAACACTCACGTCAGTGGTGATGACCATATCGAAGTAACAAATCCAATGAAAGAATTAGCCAAAGGCTATATGTACGGATTTGTTTCAACAGATAAACTCGCTGCAGGTGTATGGAGTAACTCGCAAAATAGCTATGGTGGTGGTTCTTACGACTGGACACGTTTGACAGCTTATAAGAATACGATTGGCAATGCAAACTACGTGGAAATTCATAGCTCTGAATGGCAATGGGAAAAAGCCCACAATGGAGTTGTCTTCCCAGCATACACTCAAGAACTTCCAAGTGCAAAAGTTGTCATCACTGAAGATGCCAATGCTGACCATAAGGTTGACTGGCAAGATGGTGCCATCGCTTACCGTAGCATCATGAACAACCCTCAAGGTTGGGAAAAAGTTAAAGACATTACAGCTTACCGTATCGCTATGAACTTTGGTTCACAAGCGCAAAACCCATTCCTCATGACCTTGGATGGTATCAAGAAGATCAACCTCCACACCGATGGTCTTGGTCAAGGTGTACTTCTTAAGGGATACGGAAGTGAAGGACATGACTCTGGTCACTTGAACTACGCGGACATCGGTAAACGTATCGGTGGTGTTGAAGACTTTAAGACTCTTATTGAGAAAGCTAAGAAATATGGTGCCCACCTTGGTATCCACGTTAATGCTTCAGAAACCTATCCTGAGTCTAAATACTTTAATGAAGATATTCTTCGTAAAAATGCAGATGGTAGCTATAGCTACGGTTGGAACTGGCTTGACCAAGGTATCAACATTGATGCTGGTTATGACCTCGCTCATGGGCGTCTAGCTCGTTGGGAAGAGTTGAAGAAGGAATTGGGCGAAGGTCTAGACTTCATCTATGTCGACGTATGGGGTAATGGTCAATCAGGTGACAACGGTGCCTGGGCAACTCACGTTATTGCGAAAGAAATTAACAAACAGGGTTGGCGTTTTGCTATTGAGTGGGGCCATGGTGGTGAATATGATTCTACCTTCCAACACTGGGCAGCTGACTTGACCTACGGTGGCTATACAAATAAAGGTATTAACAGTGCCATCACTCGCTTTATCCGTAACCACCAAAAAGATTCTTGGGTTGGTGACTACAGAAGTTATGGTGGTGCAGCTGACTACCCACTTCTAGGCGGTTATAGCATGAAGGACTTTGAAGGATGGCAAGGACGAAGTGACTATAACGGTTATGTAACAAACTTGTTTGCTCATGACGTTATGACTAAGTACTTCCAACACTTCACAGTCAGCAAATGGGAAGATGGCAAACCAGTAACCATGACTGACAATGGTAGTACCTATAAATGGACTCCAGAAATGAAAGTCGAATTGGTTGATGCTGCAAATAACAAGGTTGTTGTAACTCGTAAATCTAATGATGTCAACAGTCCACAATATCGTGAACGAATTGTTACGCTTAACGATCGTGTGATTCAAGATGGTTCAGCCTACTTGACACCTTGGAACTGGGATGCAAATGGTAATAAGCTTGAAAGTGACAAGGAAAAAATGTACTACTTCAATACTGAAGCAGGTGCAACAACTTGGACACTTCCTAGCGACTGGGCAAATGGTAAGGTTTACCTTTATAAGCTAACTGACCAAGGTAAAACTGAGGAAAAAGAAGTTGCCGTGAAAGATGGTAAGATTACCCTTGACCTCACTGCAAATCAGCCATATGTTCTCTATCGTTCTAAACAAACAAATCCTGAAATGTCATGGAGTGAAGGAATGCATATCTATGACCAAGGATTTAACAGTGAATCTTTGGATCATTGGAAGATTTCGGGAGATGCTTCTAAGGCTGAAATCGTGAAGTCTCAAGGTGCAAACCAAATGCTCCGCATCCAAGGCAACAAAGAAAAAGTTAGTCTCACTCAAAAATTGACTGGCTTGAAGCCAAATACTAAATATGCAGTCTATGTCGGTGTAGACAACCGTAGTAATGCTAAAGCAAGTATTACCGTTAATACTGGTGAAAAAGAAGTAACCAACTACACCAACAAGTCACTCGCCCTCAACTATGTAAAAGCCTATGCTCACAATACTCGTCGAAGCAATGCAACAGTTGATAACACAAGTTATTTCCAAAACATGTATGCTTTCTTCACAACAGGTTCAGATGTATCAAATGTAACCTTGACCTTGAGTCGTGAAGCAGGCGATGAAGCAACTTACTTTGATGAAATTCGTACCTTTGAAAATGAATCAAATATGTACGGGGACGGTCACGATACTGCAACAGGCGTCTTCAAACAAGACTTTGAAAATGTTGGTCAAGGTATCTTCCCATTTGTTATCGGTGGTATCGAGGGTGTTGAAGATAACCGTACTCACTTGTCTGAAAAACATGGTCCATACACTCAACGTGATTGGAACGGCAAGAAAGTTGATGACGTTATCGAAGGAAATTGGTCACTCAAGACAAATGGTCTCGTAAGTCGTCGTAACTTGGTTTACCAAACAATTCCACAAAACTTCCGCTTTGAAGCAGGCAAGACCTACCGTATTACATTTGACTATGAAGCTGGATCTGACAGTACTTACGCCTTTGTAGTCGGTAAGGGAGAATTCCAATCTGGACAAGCAAGTAATTTGGAAATGCATGAATTGGCAAATACTTGGACAGATTCTAAGAAAGCGAAACGTGCAACCTTCCTCGTAACAGGTGCAGAAACTGGCGATACATGGGTAGGTATCTACTCTACAGGCAATGCAAGTAACACTCGCGGAGACTCAGGTGGTAATGCTAACTTCCGTGGGTACAATGACTTCATCATGGACAGACTTCAAATCGAAGAAATTGTCTTGACTGGTAAGATGATGACAGAAAATGCTGTCAAGAACTATCTTCCAACTGTTGCTATGACTAACTACACTAAAGAAACAATGGATGCTTTGAAAGAAGCTGTCTTCAACCTCAGTCAAGCAGATGATGATATCAGTGTAGAAGAAGCTAAGTCTGAAATTGCTAAGGTCAATGCTCTTAAAGATGCTTTAGTGATGAAGAAAACAGCTCTTGTAGCAGATGACTTTGCAAGTCTTTCGGCTCCTGCTCAGGCTGGTGAAGGTCTTGAAAATGCCTTTGATGGCAACGTGTCAAGTCTATGGCATACATCATGGAGCGGAGGAGATGTTGGCAAACCAGCAACCATGGTCTTGAAGGAACCAACTGAAATCACAGGCTTCCGTTATGTTCCACGTGGTTCAGGTTCAAATGGTAACTTGAGAGATGTTACTCTTGTAGTAACGGATGAAACAGGTAAGGAACATACCTTCAATGCAAGCAATTGGGCTAACAATAATAAACCAAAAGATATTGACTTTGGTAAGACTATCAAGGCTAAGAAGATTGTTCTAACTGGAACAAGAACCTACGGTGATACAGAAAACCAATATCAATCAGCTGCAGAATTGATCTTTGCTCGTCCTCAAGTTGCTGAAGCAGGTCTTGACACAAGTGCATATGAAGCAGCCTTGGCAAAAGCTCAAAAATTGACTGATAAGAGTAATCAAGAGGAAGTAGCAAGTGTTGTTGCCAGCATGAAATTTGCAACAGATAATCATCTCTTGACAAATAGAATGCTTGAGTACTTTGCAGATTATCTCGACCAATTGAAAGACCAAACACCTACTCCAACTCCAGATCCAGAACCAACTCCAGAACCTAAACCTGAAACTCCAACTTCAAGCAAGGGTGATGAAGCAGCACCAGTTGTTGACCTTCCAGAATTCACAGGTGGTGTAAATGGTGTTGAAGCCGCAATCCATGAAGTTCCAGAGTTTACTGGAGGTGTGAACGCAGCTGAAGCCGCTGTTCATGAAGTACCAGAATACAATGAAGTTGAGGGAACCGCAGGAAATGAAGTAGCTATCCACGAAGTTCCAGAATTTACTGGAGGTGTAAATGGAGCTGAAGCCGCTGTCCATGAAGTACCAGAGTATACAGGTGCGATTGGAACAGCAGGTGATCAAGCCGCACCTACTGTAGACAAACCAACTGAAGGTGTTCGTGTCTTGTCAGATAAGACTACAGGAGTTGTAGTTGCAGGACTAGCAAGAGATTTGGCTACAGATCTTAATCTTAAAGTTCAAAAAGTAACAGACCAAAGTCTACAAGGTGTGAAATTTGATGCTTATGCTCTTCATTTAGTTGATAAAGATAAGCATGAGGTTCAAGCGAAGGGTGTAGTGCTCGTTCGACTTCCAGTTTCTGGTGAAGTAGCTGGAGTATATTACACTGCATCAGGTGAGGCAGTAAGCTTTACAAATGGTCAAGGTACAGTTGAGTTTACAACTAGTCAGCTAGGACATTTTGCAGTAGTTTATAAACAAGTTTCTAAACCACAAACGCCATCAGTAGGAGAGCCAGGGCATAAACCACAAACTCCATTAACTGAGGAACCTGGAAGTCGAGTACAGACTCCATCAACAGAGAAACTGGATCATAAACTACAGGATGCTGCAGTACAAAAACTTGATCAGAAATCAGTTGATACTGCTAAACCAGAAATGAAGGAAGTAGCAGCTAAACAAGAAGCGAAGGATAAACTTCCAGAAACTGGTACTAGCAAGTCAGAGCATATCTTCTTCCTTGCCAGTCTCAGTCTAGCAATGTCTGCTCTATTTCTTGCAAAAAGAAAAGAAGATTAAAATTTAAAAAAGTTTTCATTAAAAGAGAGCTTAGACTCCACATTCATTGTCGTGGAGAAAAAGAAAACCCAGAGAGGACCCTCTAGGTCCTCTCTTTTTCTAAAGGGAAATGAGAGCGCTTACCACTCGTGAGCGTATGAAAGGAAATAGGAAAAAATGGGAAAACATTTTTTTGAGAAACGGTGTCATTACAGTATACGTAAATTTACAATCGGCGCAGCTTCTGTTATGATTGGTGCCAGTATCTTTGGAGCTGGTATGGTTCAAGCTGCTGAAACAGAAGGACCTGCAGAGACAGAAGGTACGGTAACACAAGCTCAGCCTCTGGATAAACTGCCAGCAGATATAGCAGCAGCTATTGAAAAAGCAGAAGCGAGTGCTGGAACTGTAGATGATCAACCTGCAGCGTCAGAAACTGAAGCAACTGCAGCTGAAACAACTACTCCAAAACCAACTGAAACTCCTGCTCCTAAGGAAGAAGTGGCTTCAAAACCAGCTACAAATCCAAAAGAGGAAGTAGCTTCTGAGGCGAAACCAGCTGCAAGTCCTGTGACTAAAGATGTAGTAGATACACCAGATGTCAATCATTTAGAAAAGGCGACTGCTACAGCATCAAACCATGAAGCCAACACACAATACACAGCAGAAAAGGCAATTGACGGAAAACCTGACACTCGCTGGGCTACTGACCAAAACGTTGAGAAACCAACAATCGAATTTACACTTGAAAAGACAACAGTGATTAAGCATGTTGAGATTGATTGGGACCGCCGCGTTCGTGGTGAACAAAATGATCCAAATATCAAATCATGGAACCTCTATTACGCTGGCCAGGATGATGTGAATGGATCAGGAGTTAAAGAATGGAAGTTGGCCTATCAAAGAACAGGGAATCCTCTTCTTGATGAAAAAATTGACTTGAAAGAAGCTATCCAAGCCAAGTACCTTAAACTTGAAATCACGGATTATCAAGCTGGTACAATGAACTGGAAAAATGTTGGGATTCAAGAAATTCGTGCCTACTCAAACATTCCAGACGCTAGCAAACCAACAGATATTCGCCAAGTGACAGAATTAGCTGTTGCTGAAGATGGGAAATCACTTGTTTTACCTAAATTACCAGGCCAAGTCAGCTTGATTGGTAGCAACAAACAGGGTGTTGTTGACCTAAATAACAAAATCTATAAACCCTTAACAGATCAAACTGTTAAGGTCATGGTCCAACAAGTCAAGGATACTCATACTTTCACAAAAGAATTTGAAGTAGTCATTAAAGGCTTGCATACAGACGAAGGTGTTGGCACTAAACCAGCAGTTGCTCCAGCAGTTCAACAATGGTATGGAACTGAAGGCAAAACTTCTATTACAGCTGATACCGTGATTTCAGTTGGCGATTCTGGATTTGGTCAAGAAGCTAAATTCTATCAGACTGACCTTGAAAGTCGTGGGCTAGAAATCGCTACAGGTGATCAAACAGCTCAAAAACGGATCGAATTTAAAAAGGTTGAAGACAAGGGCTATGGCAAGGAAGGCTATGGTATCACTGTTAAAGATGGAGTTATCACCGTAGAAGCTGCGACCAATGCAGGAGCATTTTATGCTACACGTACCCTTCTTCAAATGGGCGAAAATGATTTGCAAAATGGAGAAATCCGTGACTTCCCAAGCTTTAGTCACCGTGGCTTTATGCTAGATACAGGTCGTAAGTTTATCCCTTATGATACGCTTGTAGATATCATGCTCAACATGGCCTACTACAAGATGAACGACTTGCAGTTGCACTTGAATGATAACTATATCTTCTTAAAGGATCATTTAGCAGGGAAAAATCTTACTCCTCAAGAAGAACTAGACTATGTTCTTAAAAATGCTAAGACAGGCTTCCGTGTAGAAACTGATGTTGTCGGTGAAAATGGTGAAAAATTAACATCAAAAGAACATTACACCAAGGAAGAGATGCAAGAAATTATCAAGTTAGCTAAAGCTTTGCATATCAACCTTGTTCCTGAAATTGACACACCAGGTCACGCCCTTTCATTTGTTAAGGTCCGTCCAGACTTGATGTACAAGGGTCAACTTAGTGCGAGAAAACACAATGTAGAACGTGTAGCTATGTTGGACTTGGATAACAAGTACGAAGAAACGCTCGCTTTTGTCAAATCAGTCTATGATAAATTGCTCGATGGTGAAGATGCACCGCTTCATGGCGTTTCTACTGTTCATATCGGTACAGATGAGTACTATGGAAGTCCAGAAAGCTATCGTCGCTATGTCAATGATATGATCCAGTACATCAAAGGCAAAGGTCTAACACCGCGTATTTGGGGTTCGCTCTCTGCCAAACAAGGAACTACACCTGTTGATTGGAAAGATGTAGAAGTTGATATCTGGAGTATTGGTTGGCAACGACCAGCAGCGGCCATTGCTCAGGGTGCTAAGATTATCAATATCACAGATATTCCAACCTATAGTGTTCCAAGTGGAAGCAACAGTCAAGGTGGTTATGGGGATTATGCAAACTATGAAACTCAATACAACCGCTGGACACCAAATGACTTCTCAACAGGTGGAGGACCACGCCTAGAAGCCTCTAATCCAAATATCCTTGGTGGTGGTCATGCAGTTTGGAATGATAACATTGACCTCCATGAAACTGGACTTACTTCTTACGATATCTTTAAACGTTTCTTCAAGAGTATGCAGTCTACTGCAGAACGCACCTGGGGTTCAGATCGTGCAGCAAAGACCTATGCAGAACGTATTCAACCAGCAAGTGTTTATGCACCTCAATCTAATCCAGATAAGACCGTAACTGAAGAAGATTTGTTTAAGATAAATCCTGATACTGTTAAAGATTACCTTGCTAAGAAAGTGAAGACAAGTGAAAAAGGATTGAATTTCGATAAAGACAGTACAATCGAAGGTCTAGTTGGTGACGCAGGACCAAGTCATGTCTTGAAAATGGATGTTACTGTAACTGGTGACGGTGAACAGACCTTCTCAACAAGTGGCAATAATCAACTTTATCTTGCAGATAAGGATGGCTACCTTGCCTATACTTTTGAACAATTCCATATTCAATTCAACAAGAAACTTGAAAAGAACAAACGTTATCAAATCTCTGTTGTAACGAAACCACAATCTACAGAAGTTTATGTAGATGGTGAAAAGGTTGAACGGATTGCCAATCCAGCCAATCCACGTTTGGCTCATAATAGCTTAGTCTTACCACTTGAAACGATCGGTGGTTTCAAAGGAATCTTGCATAGTGCTGAGTTGTCAAATGAACCATTTGTAAATCCACGTTTGATTCCAAATGATCATTTTACAGTTTCTGCAACTAGTCAAGAATTACCAGGTACCAATGCAGAAGGTCCAGTAGAAAAAGCCTTCGACAATGATCCAAATACCTTCTGGCATTCAAAATGGTCTGGACATCAAGCACCATTCACAGTTGCTATGAACTTGAAAGCAAGTGAAAAAGTCAATGGTTTGACTTATCTTCCACGTCCAGGTGGTGGTAATGGTGTCGTGACATCTTATGAAATATATGCTCAAAAAGATGGTCAGATGGTTAAAGTTGCTTCAGGAACTTGGGAAAACAATGCCAAAGAGAAAACAGTGAACTTTGATGCAGTTGAAACGGATAAGGTAGAGTTAAAAGTTCTAGCAGGTGTTGCAGGATTTGGTAGTGCTGCAGAAATTCAACTTCTGAAACCAGTTTCTACTACCAATGCAGAAGAGCCAGTTAGTCCAGAGAAACCTGTGACTCCAGAAAAACCTAAAGTTGAAGAAGTAAGCGATGGTACAACTGAACTTGCGGATAACTTTGTAGCTACGAAACCTACAAGTGACGAGGCGGTTGCTGCAGCATCGAAAAGTCAAGATTACCTTAAGAAAGAGTACAAGGTCTTCCCAACGCCACAAAAAGTAACTTACGATGAAGGTGTTACAAAACTCCATAAACAAGTTAATCTTGTTATGGGGGATAATTTGGATATCTATACTCGTAACCGCTTGAAGAGTGTTTTACAAGATCATCAAATCTCATATACAAGCAGTCAATCAGCAGTGGCAGGTGCTACCAACATCTACCTTGGTGTTCATGGTCAAAATTCCCAGGCTGAAAAAGAAGTGTCTGGAATTTCTCAAGGACTCTTTGATAAGATTGATGCCTACGCCTTGTCAATCAAGAACAATACAATCTCTATCGTCGGTAAAGATACAGATGCTGTCTTCTACGGTTTGACAACTCTCAAACACATGCTTAATGAAAGTGAAGCTCCAGTCTTGCGTAACGTAACAGTTGAAGACTATGCTGAAATTAAGAACCGTGGCTTTATCGAAGGATACTATGGTAACCCTTGGAGCAATGCTGATCGTGCTGAGTTGATGCGTTATGGTGGTGACTTGAAGTTGACCCAATACTTCTTTGCACCAAAAGATGATCCATATCACAACAAGAAATGGCGTGAACTTTATCCAGAAGAAAAACTAGCTGAAATTCGTGAATTGGCGCGTGTCGGAAACCAAAACAAGACTCGTTATGTTTGGACCATCCACCCATTCATGAACAACCGTATCCGTTTTGGGAACGATGCTGACTACCAAAAAGATCTTGAAACTATTAAGGCTAAATTCACTCAATTGATGGATGTCGGTGTTCGTGAGTTCGGTATTTTGGCTGATGATGCTCCAAGTCCAGTTGGTGGCTACAATAGTTACAACCGCTTGATGAAGGACATGACAGATTGGTTGACTGAAAAACAAGCAACTTATGTTGGTCTTCGTAAGGAAATGATTTTTGTCCCAGGTCAGTATTGGGGTAATGGTCGTGAAGATGAGTTGAAATCACTCAACGAAAATCTTCCAACTTCAACTTCTATGACCCTTACTGGTGGTAAGATTTGGGGTGAAGTATCTGAAAGCTTCCTTTCAAACCTTAAGAATAATCTGACTGCAGGAGGTAAGACCTACCGCCCAGTTTCTCTATGGATTAACTGGCCTGTTACAGATAACTCTAAACAACACTTGATTTTGGGTGGCGGTGAGAAATTCCTTCATCCAAATGTGGACCCAAGTCTCCTATCAGGTATCATGTTGAACCCAATGCAACAATCTGAACCTTCTAAGATTGCCCTCTTCTCTGCAGCTCAATATGCATGGAAACAATGGAAGTCAGAAGAAGAAGCTAAGAAAGTAAATGATATCGCCTTCAACTTTGTTGAAACAGGTAAATTTACTGACAGTGAAACATCTGTTGCCTTCCGTGAGCTTGGTAAACATATGATCAACCAAAACATGGATGGTCGTGTTGTGAAATTGGAAGAGTCTGTTGAACTTGCACCAAAATTGGCGACCTTCATGTCTAAGTTGAAAGCTGGTCAAGATGTTGGTGCAGAGCGTGAAGGCTTGCGTGCAGAATTTGCTAAACTAAAAGCAGCAGCTCAACTTTATAAAGCATCTGGTGATGAAAAGATGCGTGCTCAAATCCACTACTGGTTGGATAATACTATTGACCAAATGGACGCCTTGAGTGCTCTTCTTGATGGTACAGAAGCTATCGAAAAGAACGATTCTGCAAAACTTTGGGATAGTTACTATAAGGGCTTGAAACTCTACGAACAATCACAAACTTATACCTTCCACTATGTAGACCATGATGAAAGAGCTGAGTTGGGTGTTCAACACATCCGTCCATTCTTACTTGGCCTTCGTGAAATCCTTGCAACAGAAGTTCAAAAAGCCTTGCATCCTGACCAAGTCATTAGTACCTTTATCACAAACCGTACAGGTGTCGAAGGTGGACTTGCTGAAGTGACTGACGGAGATTTAGGAACACATGCCCTTATCAAGTCACCAAATAGCATTCAAACTGGTGACTACATTGGCTTGAAATTTAATAAGGCTGTTTCAGTTCAAAACTTGACCTTTGCAATGGGAACTCAAGCAAATCCTCGTGATACCTTTAACAATGCTAAGGTTGAGTACCTCAATGAAAATGATGAGTGGGTAACACTTTCAGAACCAAGCTATACTGGTAATGAACCACTGCTCAAATTTGAAAACCTCAACATCAACGCTAAAGCTGTTCGCATGATTGCAACTTCAGATCGTGGGAACACTTGGTTTGCGGTAAGAGAAATTGCTGTTAACCGTCCTGTAGAAGTTGTTCGTAACAAACAGACAGCTACTGTGACAATCAGTCCAAATCTTATGTACAAGTACAACACAACAGTTGGACAGATTACAGATGGTCGTGATAATACTGAAGCCATGCTTGCAAATGCTGATCGAACAGACACAACTCCAGTAAATGGTTGGGTGCAACTTGACTTGGGTGAAGTCAAACCTGTGACCAAGGTTCGTCTGGTTCAAGGATCAGGAGATAAATTGGCGGAAGGTGTTCTTGAGTATTCTGCAGATGGTAGCTCATGGCAAGAGTTGGATCGCTTGACTGGTGAACAAACAAAAGAAATTGAAACTCCAATTTCAGCTCGCTACGTTCGTGTTCGCAATACTAAGAACATCAACCTATGGTGGCGTATCGCTGACTTCTCAGTTGAAACACGTGCAGGCAATAGCGAATTGACTGATACAAACGTTGAAAGCTTGAAGTCAACTCCAGTTTATGACAGTCTAGGCCGTTATGACCTGCAAATTCCAAACGGAACTAAGCTTCCAGCTAATAGCTACTTGGGTATGAAACTTGATCGTCTGCACCAAGCTGAAAGCATTCAAGCACTTGGTATTGAAAATCCATCCCTCAACTTGGAATACTCTCCAAATGCTCAAGAATGGTATCCAGCTGATCAAGTGACAGATAAGTCCTTGGTACGTTATGTTCGTTTGATTAATAAGACTGACCAAGAACAAGCAGTGACAGCGACATCACTACTCGTTCAGACAAAAGAAGTTCAACCAACAACACTTGATTCTACATCAATGGGAATCCACCCAACATACGGTCGAAATGACGTTCGTAAGATCAAGAACTTGGATCAATTATTCGATGGTGTTTACAATAACTTCGTAGAGTTTTCTGACTATGCTCGTAAAGATGGTCATATCACCTTGAAACTTGGTAGCGAACGTGACATCAAGAAGATTAGAGCTTACATCCAAGACGGCACTCAAAACTATCTCCGTGATGGTAAGATTCAAGTCAGTCAAGATGGTAAGACTTGGACAGATGTTGTGACAGTTGGTGACGGCCTTGCTAATGAAACACGTGATGATTCCTTGACAGATGGATGGACACATGATTCTAAGATGCCAGGAAATCGCTACATCGAGGGTGAACTTTCAAGCCCAGTTAAAGCCAACTATCTCCGTGTTCTATTTACAGCAGACTATGATGCTCGTTTTGTAGGCTTCACTGAGTTAGTGATCAATGATGGTGAATTCGTGAAACCAATCAATGACCCAACTGTAGAAGGAAACAGCGGTGAAAGCCAAGGCAACCTTTATACGAACCTCGTAGATGGCAAAGTCTTGACAAGCTATAAGGCTGAGAAAGAACAAGGTGAGCTTGTTTACCACTTGTCAGAACCAACAGACGCTAACCATATCCGACTTGTTTCAAGTCTTCCTCAAGGAGTGAAAGCTCGTGTGCTTGCTCGTACTCTGAAAGAAGATAAAGCAGATGCTTGGTCAGAACTAGGTGAAATTACCTCAAGCTTCCAAACATTTGCAGTGAGAGAAAAAGCGCCATTGTTGGATGTCAAAGTTGTTTGGGAAGGTGGCAAACCAGAGTTCTACGAAATGACGACCTTCCACCAAGAGCTTCCAGAAGAACCAGAGAAACCAGCTCCAACTACAAGTAAGGGTGACGAACCAGCACCAGTAGTAGAAGTC
>NZ_KV794261.1 GCF_001808705.1 Streptococcus sp. HMSC074B11
AAGTAAGAGTTTATCTGAAAAGATAGGCTCTTTTTTTGTCAGAACAAAGGATTATTTGAACATTCAGGTCAAAATTTATTAAAATAAGCGTAATTTTAATAAGGGAGGATTCTGAATGGCTTTCTTTGATGAGAGAGAACTAAAAAATCAATTGCTGTTTCAAAATGCAAAAGAATTTTATAACTTTGTTTCTAAGTATGATGAGGAGATGATTCCAGTCATGAAAGCAAAGGGCTATACCTGTATTCATTCAATGGAGCGAACCGTCGCTTTTACATTTGGTGAGTTTACTTTCAGAAGAAGACGTTGGAAAAAGGGAGATCATTGGGTTGTTCCAGTAGATGAAAAGTTAGGGCTTCAGAAGAACGTCCGCTTCTCCTGGGAATTTATGTATCA
>NZ_KV794262.1 GCF_001808705.1 Streptococcus sp. HMSC074B11
AGGTATCATTAATTAAAGACTGAGTAAGAAGGACGAGTTCTTACTCGGTAAGGCGAGAAGTGTTTGCGCACTTTTCGTCTTTTTTATTCGATTAATTTAAGTAAATTATAACACATTTTCACATACTACGCAAGCATTTTATGCTTGATTGTAGCACAAAAAGGCCTTCTTTTATAAAGGTTATTGTTATATAACTTTTTACATACTTTATTATATACTTTTATTGTTTTCTGAAGTAGGATAACCTTTTACTATCAGGGTAACATTGATATCTAGATGTATTTTCTTTA
>NZ_KV794263.1 GCF_001808705.1 Streptococcus sp. HMSC074B11
CTCAACTTCGATGTAGAAGTCTGCATCAAAGGTACCTTTAACACCTAGAGAGTTTAAGAAATCTTGATTGATAACGTAAGACCATTGACCACCTTTGGCATCCCACTTAACTGTCACAAGTTTCTTGATGAACTCTGAATTGGTACCTTGGTTGAACTCAAAGGTAAAGGCATAAGAGCTACCTTTTTCAATCTTATCGCCAGCTTTGATAACCTTACCATTTTTCAATGTCACGTCATAAGGTAACACAAGCTCTTTTTCTGCTGTGTATTCTGTACCCTTGATGATACCTTTCCAATTACCTGTATAACGGTCATGTTTCGTATCAAGTTTATCCAGACCATCATATTGGTACAATGTATCATGTTTTTCTGGAACAGTTACTCCGTCAAGATGGTACTGAACAAAATCACCTAGCTGAACTTCTTTGCCATCTAGGACTTTCTTGCCAGTTCTATCAAGTGCATGTTTATCTGGTTTCACCTCTGGCACTTCAACTGTCACAAGATTGGATTGATAGCTATTACCAAAATCAATCTGTTTAAATTGATTCTTAACGATTTCTCCCTCTTTTACTAATAGTTTAGCTGGAAGATCAATCGTCACATTTTTATTTTGCTTCACGTAATTGTTGTAGAAGCTCGCAGAGTTTTTCGCAACCCAAAGATAAAATTCACCTTTAGGTGCCAAGTTCAATTCCTTCAGGATATTCTTGATTGCATCCGTACGTCCTGCATCTGAAAGCACATGATACATCTCGAAGAGTTTTTTCACATCTTGTCCTGCAGCAGTCATCTTGATTTTGCTGTGGTCAACTGTGAAGGCTTTGTCTTGAACATCATCCAGGATTCCAAACTTCTTACCAAGTGCCTGCGCTGAAGCAAGAGTTTTGGTGTATGGACTGTAATCTGTTGTCAAACGGAAGGTTACGTTGCGGTCAAATGTTTTAGCACCATTGATATACTTGCCAGAATGATCTAACACAGATTTGACTGGTTTTGGTGGACGTGGAGTGTAGTTCGTAACAGTATTTGAGAAAACTTCATAGTTATTCACTAACACTTTATAAGTGTTATCATAGAAGCCCTTGTCATAGATTGGTTTCCAGGTAATCACAGGAGCTTCTAAGTGTTTCCCTTCGTAGGTTGCAGTAAAGGTATAAGTGTTCTTTCCTGCATCATAGGCAACGCCCCATCCTGCTTTCTCCGTTGCTGCCTTTGTGACAGCTACATCAGGAACAGCACCAGCTTCGAGTGGATCAATGATGGTAATCTTGTCTCCCTTTTTAAGGTTAGAATAGATATTATCATGATGCAATGTATAAAGCTGAGTAGCATTTTTAACCACTGTTTGACCGTTTGTATTGGTCTTGTCTGTGTCTGCTACAGATTTGCTGACAACTGGCTTATACTGCAATTTATAACCGTGATAGCTTGCAGATAATTTCTGATTTTTGGTTTCAGAGAGAGTTTTAAGAGTCAAGGTTGGTTTGACTGGATTCTTTGTATTAACCAATTCGGCTGATACAGGTTCAGTCTTACCTGGCTTCACGGTTGTTTTTGTGATAGTTGCCGTAGCTGGAACTTCAACAACTGGAGTTACAACCTTTGTATTCAAAGCAAACCAGTATGTCTGTCCTGCTGGTGTTGCAGAGCCATCCCATTGAGCAAAATCAGTAGTGAAATCAGTCCCCTCAGTGAAGACACCGAGTGCTGCTCCCTTATATTGATAAGAAGAGTCAGAAGTGTCCCATGTAACCCCTACATTTTCCTCTGTATTATAGTTATCAGCATAGTTGTAACCATCGTTTTTATGATACGTTACAGTTGAACCGTTAATCTCAACATTTTTACCATTAACTGCTCCAGCACCTTCCCAACCAATTATGTTATAGTTAAGAGATGAATAAGTTATACTTGCTGGAGTTTTTTCTGAAGCAGTGAACACTACTTCTTTACCATCAACATTGTAGTAATAAGTGTCAGTCACTCTAAACTTCATGTAATCCGAAGTATCACCAGTACCATCATTACGAGCGACTACAAAGCCTTCTGTTGGATCATTCAAAACGTATACATCATTCAAGCCTGTCTTCCCTTGATTAAGAATCTCGAATTTTCGATGGATACGAGAAATATCATGCTTTTTACCATCTGCAGTTGAAACAGTCAAACCTTTCAGATTTGTGTAGTCAACTTCTGTTTTCCATCCAGTGCCAACATCACTATATTTTAAAACTTTGGTAGAATCAAGAATACGACCATATCCTGAAGAACCACTTGAGGAAGCAATATAACTTGTCGTTACTACTGTTGAACCTGAAGCAGATGACTTCACTGTTGCTTCAGGATTAGCTGATGCAAGACTGAGAGCCTGTAAGACAACCTCTTTTGTGTACCCTTCCGTGCTTGTCTTAGCTCGAAGCTCATCGTACTTCTTCTGCCATTCCGCTTGGGTCTGCTTAGCTTTGTCATAAGCTGCTTGGTTTTGTTTCCCAATTTGCTTCGCTTCATCAGCTGAAGAAACTTCCTTTGTTTTAGAGGTTAGAAGCACTCCGGTATTTTTCAGTTCGGTTGATTTGCGATCAGCATCTTGATTGACTTGTTCACTAGCATCCTTCTTCTCTGTGTAGGCAGCCATAATCGCTTTGTTAAGCTCAACTTTGCCTTTTGCAGCTGCAATAGCCTGTTCATTTTTCTTTTGTAGCTCCTCTACTTCTTTGACTGAAGAAACAGTACGTGTAACGACTTTAACATCAACTTTTTCTTTCTCCAGCTGTTCAGATGCACTTTCTACCGCTTTGTTTAAAGTAGTAGCTTGTTTAACAGTAGTATCATAGGTATCTTTTTCAACCAAGTAATCTGCTACTGCTTTCTTGTTCTCTGATAAGACTTTCTTAGATGTTATAACAGCTTCCTTGTTTTTAGATGCTGTTCCATCAGTAGCTGTCGAACCGTCATTCGTTACAGTGACAGTTGTTGCCCCTTCATGTTTGGCTTTTTCACCAGCCACAAATTTATTGTTAGCGTGAATAGCTTCCTGCGCTTCCTTGAAGGCTTCATTGTTTTGAACTTGTTTTGCAGTTGTAGCTTCAAGCTCCTTGACCTGCTTGTCCTGGTCTTGTTTAATCTCAGACTTAGACTGTTCCAGTTTTGTTGTAGTAGTATCTGTTCCCTTATCAACTGATTGAGTCTCAGAAACATTCACTCCTGCTTCTTTTGCTTTTCCAGCTGCCTTAGTAACTACTCCATTATCAATCGCTACAGACTGGCTTCCTGTTGTTTTACCAGCTTGTGTAGCGTAAGCGTTGTTGTCGTTTCTACTTTCAGGCTGGACTGCTTCATCCGCCAATACAGAACCTGCAGAGAAGGCTACAATACCTGCAACTGCAATTCCTGATACTAAACCTTTAGCCCATTTTTTCTTACGGAAATATCCGTGTCCTTGTGTTTTTTCTGTCATTTAATTGTTTCCCTTTCAATTTCACCTTAAAACATTTTCTTCTTGTAGAAGTAACCAACTGCTGTCAACAACATAGCCCCAATAGTACCCAGAATGCTTTCTGCCGTTCCTGTGTTTGGAAGGGTTTTGAGCTTACCATCTTTGTCTGTAACAGAGATAGTCTTATCTTCATTGACAGTACCTCCGACCTCTTCAGGAGCAACTACAGAGCCATTTGAAAGAACAATATTTCCGTTTTGAGTGCTGACAATTGAAGCTCCTGTATTCGTTTCAACAGGCTCTTTAATTACATCATGGACAACCTGTCCAGTTGATGTTGAAGTAGTTCCAATTTGAGACTTCCCTTGTTCGTTTGCCTCGACTGTTGTTTTTGGCTTTTCAGCAGGTACACCGTCAAGGCTTTCAGCGTTATCCTTACCTTGTGGTTTGTCTTTAGTTGATGATGTATCTGGAGTTACTGGTTTATCAGTTGGTACGCCATCTAAACTCTCAGCATTGTCTTTACCTTGCGGTTTATCTGTAGTTGATGATGTATCTGGTGTTACTGGTTTATCAGTTGATACGCCATTTAAACTCTCAGCATTGTCTTTACCTTGCGGTTTATCTGTAGTTGATGATGTATCTGGAGTTGTTGGATCAACTGGAGTAACTGAAGGCTCTGTTGGCTGAACTGCTGGAGCTTCTGTTTCTGTTGAAGTGCTAGGTGCTGTTGGCGTAACTACTTCTGTTGTTGGAGCTGAAGAGTCAATTGGTGCCAGATCGTCTGCTGATACATAACCAGCTTGTGAAAGTGCAATTGTTGATAGTGCGAGTGCTGCTAATACTTGTTTCTTGTTCATTGTAATTTTTCCTTTTCTAATTTTTAAGATAATTTGATTCTTTTGGTTCTGTTTCTACAACAAATCCATATTTTGAAGAATCAGAAGCTTTTACATCAAAAGTTAATCTAACGCTAGATGATTTATCACCTTTTTTGACTGATAGGATATAGGAAACCGTGTATTTTTGAGTTTCTGAATCATAATTCAACTTCTCTAAAATAACGGACTGCAAAATCCCTTCTTTTGGTTGGGTAAATTTTGCATCACCTTCAGAAAGAAAATCCACTAGGTTTTCTTTTTTGCCTGAGTAATAAGAAGGTAAGAAATAGCGGCTAAATACATCAACTTCATTTTTCGTTGAAATGATTAGTTGAGTATTTTTTTGTTCCTGGTATAAGAAATTTACTTTTTCTGACTGGTTTGATAGTTGGGTGAAAGCAAAGAATACACAAACAATGTTTACTATTGTAAGCACTCCTAAAAAACCTAAAAATAGATAAAATTTCTTGAGGGAAGTTGACTGCTTATGAGGTACAGAATCCCCAATATCTGGTTGTTTTCTAGCTTTTGGAGCAAGTGCCAAACCACTTGATTGAGAACCAATCAACGTTTCACCTTCAGCTGGGAAAAGGGGTAGAGAAGAATCAGATAATCCCAAACTTTGTTTATATACAGGATAAATCTGGTTCTCAAAATACTCCCTTTTTTCTTGATAGCTGTAATTCGCAAATTCAGAGCGAGTAAGTATCGCTTGAATAAGGGGAAGCAAGAGATTTTCATAGTCTTCAGTAATGAGGAATGGACTAGCATAAACCTCTCCTTCTGTCACTACAGTTTTCCCTTCCATATGAGCAATTGCTACTTTTTTCAGCTGAAACCGACCATACGCCTGTTTTAACTCTTTAAATAACAACTCCGCTTGTTGAAATGTTAGATAGGGCAAACTTTTTGAAATCGGCTGAGAAAAATTAGAAAGATGATCCAATCCCTCAATAATATCAAGCAGTTCACTATCTTCCTCTAGACCTCTTCCATCGTCCCAGGTAAGCTCTAGGAAAAGCTCATCCGTAATAGAACATCTATTTTTATTAAAGAGTGAAAAAGTCATAATTTTCACCCCTTAATTTTTAATAAAGTTAAAGAACCATTCAATAATACTTGGGCCTGCTGCAACACCAATAATTGCAACTGCAATCGCAACCCAATGTTTCTTCATCGCCGCTTTTAGCTCACGTCCACCAAAACCATAAATCAATGAGGTTACAACCGCTGCTAAACCAAATAACACAACACCGATTCCCTGAACCTTAGTTATTCCTTCTTTTGCTAAGGTATCAGACTTTGCGAACGGATCTTCCGCATAAACTGTAGATCCTGTTAGAAATAGTGAAAGGCTCAATAAAAACATTTGTGATTTTGTCTTTACTTGCTGAAGTTGTCTTGTCAAATAATTTTTCATAGAAATCCTCCTTTGTTATTTTGACAATATTAGTGTAATAGATAATTGAAAAAAATTTTTTAAAGGGACAATCATTTTTTTATTGTGAACTTTATGAAAATAATACTTCACCAAATGACTTATTTTTAGCCTCAACTTCAAATAATATTTCTCTTTTATCTTCACGGTGATGCTCATCTGGCGCATCACCTTCTACCCAAAGATGAAAATGATATTCCTGGTTGAAATCTGATAGATTAAGAAATTCTTTAGAAATTAAAGGAAGTACTTTATGCTTAATCACTCTTTCAAGTGGCCGAGCACCATCTTTTATATTTGTTCCTATATCTAATAAATAAGTAACCAAACTTTCTTCATAAGAGAGAGTCAACTTTTGATTTTTCATTCTTTCTTCAATTTCTGATAGATGCTTGACAATAATTTCTTTATTCACTTCCTCGTCTAGCATATTGAAAATCAATTTATATTCAATTCGATTGAGAAATTCTGGTCGAAATCTAGTTTCTAACTCCAACGTCATGCTCTTTTCAAACTGAATTTTATCCCTATCGGTTAGCTTTTTAAAATTCCCTTTCAATTCGTACTGCTTAATAATTTTTTGAGAACCAATATTCGTAGTAATAATGACAATCGTATTCTTAAAGCTCACTTGCCTTCCAGTTGAATCAGTCAAACGTCCTGCATCAAGCACCTGCAAAAATAAATCTACAACTTCTGAGTGTGCTTTCTCCACCTCATCGATCAGAATAACGCTATAAGGTTTTTGTTTAACCTTCTCAGTCAATTGACCTTTTGTCCTAGTTTGATGATCACCAATCAACTTTGTAATATCTCCTTTTTGCTTGTACTCAGACATATCAAAACGAATAATCGCCTCTTCATCATCAAACATCCCCTCTGCCAATGCTAGGGCAAGCTCTGTTTTTCCAACTCCTGAAGTTCCTAGAAACATGAAGGAAGATAGGGGCTTTCTTTGATCCTGTAAACCAGCTTGTGCAACAGTTATAGCATTCACAACAGCATCTACAGCCTCATCTTGACCTTTAACACGTCGTGACAGTTTTTCTTTTAAACCATCTAATCTTTCCTTGTCACCTTTCAAAATCGTCGTGACAGGAATACCTGTTTTATTTTTCAGTACCTCTGCAATTTCTTGCTTCCCAACATGACCTAATCCATTTGTAGAACAAATTGTCGCTGCTTCGTCTATTAAGTCGAAGGCTTTATCAGGTAAAAATTGATCTGGTATGTAACGAACAGATAAAAGTACAGCTTGTTTTACAGCATCAGAACTAATAGACACCTGGTGAAAACTTTCGTAAATAGCTTTAGCTTGTTCAAGAATTTCAACCGCTTGAGTAGTTGTTGGTTCATCAACCATAATCGGTTGCATCCTTCGCTCTAGCGCTCGATCCGTTTCGATATATTCATGAAATTCATCCAATGTAGTTGCGCCAATCAATTGCATCTCACCACGTGACAAAACTGGTTTAATAATATTTCCAGCATCCAAAGCGCCCTTATCTGAACCACCAGCACCAACAATAGTATGAAATTCATCAATAAAGAGAAGATTCTCTCCTTTGGTTTCTACCATCTCCTCAATAATTTTTTTAAACTTAACAATAAATCCTCCATCCTCATCTGACATTAAACTAGATAGTTCCAGAGAGCGCACGGTCAAGTTTTTTAATTTGGGAGATACCTGGTTTCTTAAAATGGCTAAAGCAAATCCTTCAACAATAGCTGTTTTTCCAACTCCAGCTTCTCCTACCAAAATGGGATTATTCTTAGTTCGTCTGAGAAGAGTGGTCTGAACAGCTTCTACTTCTTTATCACGTCCGTAAACCTGATAATCTTCTGCTTTTTTTGAAACTTTTTCTGTCAAATTATCTGTATAACGATCTAAATAGGGTGTTTTTTTCTTTTCTTCAGTAGTCACACTTAATCACCTCTTTCTTTTACTTCCTTGATTTGAAGAGTGAGCTTATCTTTTATCGCATCCACAAATTCTCGTGGATTGATTGTCCCTTCTCCAATCTGAGATAGAAACATTTCCCAGCCTCCTGTTGTCTCTGGATCAGAGAATTCATTGTCATAGAGATAATTGATAAGTAGATAGGCCTTGTTGGTAGGAGTTAGTTGACCTGTTTTTTTATCTTTAACAACATAACCCTTACTTTGAATTTTTTTAATGATTTCTCCTCTAGTGGCTTGTGTTCCTAGGCCATATTTAGGAAACACTTGGCCAATCAATTGGCTTTCAGTTAGTCTTTTAGGTGGTTTTGTTTCACCTCCTACAATCTGAACCTGCGTATCAATTTTATCTCCCACTTGATAATCAGGAACTTCAACAGAACCTCGTACCTTTCGAGAACTCCATTCAGCCCATCCTAACTTATGAAGCGTTCTACCTTTTGTTTTAAAAACAAGACCATTATTTTCTACTTCAATTGTTTTGGTTGAATAATAACAATCATCCGCAAACATCAAGATTGCCTGCTTCACCACCGCTTCATAAATCAGCCGTTGGTCAGTTTTTAGATTTGAAAGGTTTGGAATTCTTTCGGTCGGAATCAAGGCTGAGTGGCTCGTACCAGACACTTTTTCATCATTGACGTAATCTTCTCTAGGCTCCAAAAACGCTGGCTGAAAATGACAATTAATAGCTTTTTGATAGGCAAATAGATTTTCTTTTAAATCATCAAATTCAAAATGACTGATGTATTCTGAGTCTGGTCGTGGATAGGAGAGAAATCCTTCCAAGTACAGTCCCTCAACAATGCTCTCAGTTTTATCTGAGTCAAATTTCCAGGCACTTGCTGCAAAACTTTGTAATGCAGACAAGGTAAATAGTTGTGGAGCGGATTTCTGATGATTTTCTACCTCAACTGAAGAAATAACAGAGGTAGTTGATAATCCCCTTGAATAGGCTAAAATAGCCTCACTATCTTTAGTTTTATCTTTGGTAGTAAAGAATACCCCATTTTTCTTATCCTCCAACTGAAGCTTCCAATATTTTTCTGGAGTAAAGTTGCGAATCTCTAAATCATTCTCACAAACTAGTCTGACCGCTGGTGTTTGTACTCGGCCAACCGATAGATGGCTACCTTTTGCTCGAGAGAGTTGTCCTCTTGCTTGAAGATCAAGTGTTGCAAGAGGTGATAGGTTCATTCCTACCAACCAATCACTTTGTGCACGTGCTTCAGCTTCCAAATAGTAATTATAGGTTTCTGAAGGTTCCTTCAATTCCTGAAAAGCTTTTTGAAGAGCTTTCTTTGTCATGGAGCTTGCCCAAAGACGTTTCCAAATTTTCTCCTTCCCTCCTGGTATATGCGATAAAATAGAATACGCAATTCGCTCTCCTTCTCTATCAGCATCCGTTCCAATAATCACTTGATCCGCTACTACCACTTCATCATAGATTCTCTTAAATTTTTCTCTCGAATCCTTGTCCTCTTTCAGATGTTGCTTAAATGAAACATTTGTAAGAGGTAATTTATCAAGTGACCAGTTGTCTGGTTCGCTGTATTCAAATAGGTGCCCTTCAGCAGCCACCACATGTACTTCAACTGGGAAATAGGGCGACTGCCTAATGAGATAGACACCTTTCTTTTTACTAAATTGTCCCAAAGCTGTAGCGTAAGCTTCTGCCTGTTTCTCTTTTTCAGCCAGAACAACTATAACCATATCATTCTCCTTCTACTTCATTTTCTGTCATTGTAAGCTATAATTAAAAAATCTTTTGTAAAGGGACATTGATAAATAATACAGTGAGTTGATATCAAAAAACAGCACAAAAAGTTATATAACTTTATATACAAAAAAGAGGCTCTTAAAGAGCGCTCTTTCTAGACTAGACTTTAAGCCCCTTCTTTGGGCTTTGGATAAAATTTTGATTTTGTACCACCTGTCTGTTTAACTGGTAAGGTCTCGTATGTTGTTCAACACTTTTTACAATCTTAGACACTGTTCCATGAATTCTTTTCATAGATTGCGCTAATTCTTGATCATCAAGAGATGTTAAATTATCAGTCCAAAGTGCCATATAGCGAATAGCTTTCTCCGAGGTATCTAACCCAAAATGCTTAGAAACGAGATAACTTGTCATCTCAGCTTCAAGTTCTCTACGATCTTTTGAGACATCTTTCTTATACGAGTTAGCAAATTTAGGATTATGCAGACTAGCATGCGCTAACTCGTGAATGGTTGTTGCAACGACTTCCCCAGGAGTATTATCTCTATTCAAAAGTATTTTTTGTTCATCTGGATAAAAAGCTCCCTTCGCACTCTTCAACTCTTTTGCATCGTCTTGATAGATTGTTACCCCAATATTCTTAGCATAGTCTGAAAGTCCTTCAAGCACCTCTTTCGTACGAATATGATCCATATTAAAATCATAGTGACGATTTGGCATCGCTTTTGGATAAAATTCAGGCTTCAAGGTTGTCTGAGACAACTCAAAGACTTTGTACGTAGCAAATTTAGCTAAGCCTGTTTTTGAATCTCTTTCCTGGAAGAAGCGAGATTTTAATTTTCCTTGCTTCTTTAAAGCTTTTTCTTCAGGTGTCGCTTCAGAAAGTCTTTTATATTTTGGATTGCCTTTCCCATTTTTTACCTGATTCCCATTTTCATCCAATACAGGAATCATTTCAACCATCATAGGTCTAAACAAGGTAATATGTGATTTTTCTCCTGTCTTAACCGAAAGATTGTTATGGACAACTTCTCTTGTTCGACCTGTTTTTTTATTGGTATAGGTATTTCTAGTTTCAAATACCTGATCTGAAGTAATCCCAAGAGCTTCCCCCATAGATTGCCATTGATTATAGGTTGCGACTGCATTCGCTCCTGGCCACTGTTCCTGAATCAACGCTACATTTCTAGGTGAAAGTTCTGGAAACTTACTCATAAAATTCAGATACTCTTCTAACCGTTCTGGTGTTTCTGTGTACTCTCTCACTTTTTGAAAAGCAACCTCACTCAATTCATGAGGCGTTAAAGTAGCATAATCAATACTACTTGGGTTTACTTCAGGAGTTTCCAATTCTGAAATAGGTTCCTCTTTTAGAATATCCTCTACACGCTGAAGAAAATTATTTTTAGTTTCTTGCTTAGAAGATTGAAAAGCTTCCGTTTCTCTTGTATCAAGGTTTTGACCTTCTCCCTCTCCCATCAATCGAGACGATTCATTTGCTTCCTGGGAAATTTCCTTATTCACCTCTCTATTTTCCAGCTGAGAAAGAATTTCTTCATCCATCAATGCTAGTACAGATTGACCGTTGAGTCGACGATATCCTAATCCTAGCATTTGTGAAATTGGTTTAGTCTCATCTCCAACATCATATCGAATTCCCTCTTTAATCACTTCACCACCTGGAACATAGACATCAAATTTTACCTTAGTGAATGGAATGTAAGCTTCTTGATTCCCTGTTGCGTTTACCTCTGCTACACTACCATGATGACGCTCATAGAAGGCCTTATTTTCCTTATACAGTGTTTCAGCAAATATTTGGTAGTCTACAAGCTCTGTTTCTTTAAACGGAATCTGAGGACCATCTGGCCACGTTTCTGACCACTGGAGACGTACATGGTAGGTTTCACTAAAAATTCGATCCTGATTCCATTCTTGATAGAAATTAGAATTTTTATCAACAAGACCCAACTGGTCAGCAGCATCTACCACAGCGCTAAAGTTTCCTTCATGATTATCAGAAAGTTTATAGTAACGTTCCCAAGCTCCTTTAGATTCTTCAGGAACTTGTAAACCTAACTTTCTAGGATCTCCTACACTATATGCAGAATCTAATACTTTAGTGAAAAGTTCCGCTGAAAAAGTATCTGTTGGGAGTGCTTTTTCTGGACTAAATTCTTGTTCAGTAATTTCGGATATGACGTTCTGATCAGAGGAAACATTCATTAATCGATCATCTATATCATGAGATTCTTCATATTGTTTATTCTTTAAAATAGAAAGCATCTCCTCACCGTCGTCTTTTACATAGTTTTTATTTATGTCAATCTGTTCTATCAAGCCACCTCTCTCTCGAAAAATACCTAAAATTTCATTTTTTCTAGCTTCTTGTAGCTCTACCTTCAAAACTTGTCTTGCTTTAAATACCGATACAGGAACTATTCCATCCTCGGTATTCGCACGGAATAAAAGCATCAAATCACTATCGTCTGACTTGATTAGACTATCAAAACGTCCTTGATATCTAGGAATATCTTGTAGATCATCAAAATAAAATGAATCTGTCTGTAAAACAGTCTCTAAATCAGGAAGAACTTTAATTTTATCAAATGGAGATTCTGTATTTTTTAAACGAATATCATCGTAACTAAGTTCCCCACCATTAGCAAAATCATGCAATACTTTCTCAGGTGTTGCAGCATCACCAATAATTTTTAGACCAGTTAGATGCAGAAAATTCTCTTCTAAAAAGTTTACCTGTACTAAACTACCATCTGATGTAAAGTAATGGACGGTACTATTTGCCAACTCGTTTAAATAGAATTGAGCCGCTTCTTGAACATCTACTCCTCTTCTATTTAATTTGCCCAAATTATAAGCGTCAATAGACTTTTCATACTTTGTTTTTCTTGACTTAAAGCCATCTTTTATGTTAAAATTTAGATACTGAGAGGATACAGTAGGACGACTGGTAACAGAGCGTTCAAAGGTACTTGTTTCAAGTACGGGTGAGGTGCTACCTTCAGCTTCGGGCTGTAAATAACCCTTGCGTTGATACATCCTCTCGTTTTTTTGTTGCTCTGAAACATCCTGCCCTTGATGAACCTCAAGAGGCTTTTCTGTTTCTTCATCTGAAGAAATGGTCTGTTCTGATGATACAGCGACTTCTTCAGCCGCTTCAGGAGTAATAATAACCTCTTCATTTCTCAACTGCTGGAGAATATGGTCATAGGTTTCTGGAGATATTTCGACCGTTCCAGTTTTACCGTTAAGATAGTCTAGTAAGTGGTATGGGACTAGCTGGTAATAATAATCAATATTCCCAGTCACAATCTCATTAGCTGGATAACTGATAATGTTCCATGTATCACGGCCCAAGGCTCCAAGTGGATCCACGATGCTCTTACCCCAGTTTTCAGCTGTCAAGCTATCTAACTGACGATTGAGATTATAGGCACTGATAGCGACTTCTTCTGAAAATACTGTAGACGTATTTGAACGACCTAATTCTTTTTGAATACTCTTCAAAATATCGTACATCTGATTTTGTTCAGGTGTACCTTTTTCTTTAAAACGATCAATATTAGTATCATTGATAGACTCAAAGAAAGTCCGATATTCTTTCAAATTCTCAAGTGCTTTTGGTTTCAACTGCTGCATCGGATGACTCCATCCAGTATAGTTGACCAAGGTATAGAAATAGGCTTCATCTGAAAGTGTAATCCGCAGAGCTCCAGCTTGAATTTGACTTTGAACCGCTTCAGATAATCTTTCTTGATTAGCTTTAAAAGTATCATAAGATACTTGAGCACGATAGTCGTGATCTGCTTTTTGAGCTAACTCCAAATAAGGTGCAGGCAAATCCTGATTCAATTGTTCAGAAAGATCTTCACGTTCACTACCAATATCATAACGAATAGACGATATTAAAGAATTTCCTGACTCATCTTGCAAAGCAAAATAAGTCTTATCATACCCTGAATCTGGAATGATAAGTTGCCAGTCATTCTCTTCATAGAGTTTGGCTATAAAGTCATTATAAGGAATAACCTCTCCTGAAGAATACTGTTTAGATAATTTTGAATTCTCCGAGAAATCAAAAACAACTTGTAGTTCTGGTTCCATTGCATGATCTGAAGATGGAGTAACATCAGCAAAGTTTTCAAACAAAACCCCTTGTTCACCTTCTGTTTGTCCTGTGATTGATTCCTCTTTTTGTTCTGGTTCGACTGAAGAAATCCCTGGAAGATCCACATCATTTTGTCTATTTAACAAGTTATCAAGAACCGCTTTTTCTTCGTCGGTTCTAGGACGATACTTAGTAGATGGAACAAACGTTCCTTCTTCAGTGAGTTCCACTGCTACTCGTCTAAGACCTTTTACAAAGTAAAGATTAGGTTGTTTAGCCCACTGATTGACACTGCCATCATCAATTAAAGATTGGGTGCTCGGCTGGATTGTCACAGAAGACATCTGTTCAGATATACCTTCCAGACGCTTCAGTTCTTCTCGATAACGTTTAATGGTTTCCTTAGTATAATGACTTTCCCCTCGTTCAGCCTTCTCAAGTTCTTCACGGATTCTAGGTATATTTTGAACACTCATCTCCAGACCACTTCCCTGACGATTCAACCCCATTTCTTTCAAATGTTGTTGGTGCTCCAGGCGCTCTACTCGCTCTTCCTGTTGCCTAATCTCATCCATCTTTGAGAAGACTTGATCTTCTATTTGTTCTTGCTTACGTTTAAAGCTAGCACCTCCTCGCTTATCATTCATGGGTTGCCCATTTGTTAGCGCTTGGTGAGAATAAGCCCTTGAAATAGCCTCGTCTTGTTCACCCCTTAGTCGTTCCAATTTTCGACGTGCCTGGGCAAGACGACTGTTGTCAGGCTTTTCTTCCTGTTGATTCTTTAGAACATCATTCCAGTCCGTTTTATCTTGTCCTGGTTTTAGTTCTGGTAGATCTGAATTGATAACAGCTCCTTTTGCCTCCAATTCTTGAATGAATGTTCTACCTGCTTCATCATTATCTAAAGCTAGAGTAATCAAATCCGCATTTTTCCCATCTTCAAAAAAGTGATGATCAATAGCTACTTGAAGTCCGTCCGCTAATTGTTCAGGTGTCCATTTTAGCGGTTTTCCTGATATTTCAGCTTGAATTTGAGATAGATGACGGCCTATAGTTGATTCTTTCAAACCATCCATAGAAACTAATCTGACGTCCTGAAGACTATCTTTGTGCAATTCATAGTAGGACATTAAATCAATTGGACTCTCAGTAAAAATCAATCGTTTTGGACTGCCAATATCAACATGAATACCTGTCATAGGATCGGAGTTTTTCATAATCACTTTAGCATATCCATGTTTTGGCCACTTCTCCCAATTCTCTTGAATTCCTTGTAAAGAGGCTCCAACAACTTCACCTGAAGAAGAAAGGGACTTGAAGACAATAACTGGCTCAATCGCATTTGTTGTAAATCCATCATTGCCTTCCGCAAAGTAGTCTAGTTTGGCGTTAGCTTGGGCTAAAACACCCTGTTTCAAAAAATAATCAATCGTTTCATCTGATAGCCCACGTTGATTCCGTAGATAATCTCTTCCAGCTGAAAACGGCTGCTCGTATTTCTCAAGATAGTATTTAAAATCTTCTTGAGCTCTTTCAACCATTTGAAACTCTTTAAAATTTCCATCATTTAAAAAATCTACAGATTGGTTAAAATCCACTTCCTTTATCGTTTCAACTAAAGAAATCGCATCTCCTCCTGTATTTCTGGAGAACCATTTCCATAAATTCTTATCAGGCGATATAACTAGGCTATCATGTTCTTTCCATCGATAGTCTCGTCCAGATCGAACCAGCTCCATCTGGAGCTCGTTTGCAACATCCAAAATATCTCTAGAACGTGCAAATTCAACACGTTCTCTACGAGTTTTCCCACGTCTTGATTCTTGTTCTGTCATATAAAATCTCCTTAAAATCCTTCATACTGTGGTTTATACGGCTCTTTCTCTGCTTGTAGAAACGTTTCTGGATCTAAGTGAACCAATTCCCCTACTGAAAAAGATTCAAATAGCTCAGAATTTTCCTTAAAATCTAGAACCATTTCTAAATCAGAATTTCTTCCTTGACCCTCAAAATGCACTTGCTTGCTATCAGCATTCATTGCCGTAATTAACCATTCGGCTGAGAAATCAAAGTCTTCAACTGCAACATCTGGAAACAATAGCTTCATTTTTCTTTTCCTTTCTATTTTTATCCTTCTATTCTATGTAATAATCGAAAAATCACAGTTAAAGGGACAATATAATTTCAAAAAAGAGGCATATCCATAAGCAAACAATTTAAACAAAAGAGGGTTCGACTTGAACAAATTTTCAGTTTGAAACTAGTTTCAGAAATAAAAAAAAGCAATTATTTCTATAAAAATGCTTGACGTTCGTAAAGTATTATGATATACTATAACCAAGATAAAGAAAGGGAGAACAAAGTTCTCACGGTAAAACAAAATGATGCGTTATTATATCGAAGACGCGGATAAACCGCTTTTAGAATTAAAAGTTGTAGGGACAGAAGGGAAGGAATGGCCTGAAGGTTTCAGAGAACCGACACTTCTGGAAAAATATGAGTTAGTAGAGAACTCATCTTTTTGGGATGACTTTGAAAGCAGTTTTTACGAGGGCATCCTCGAAGAACTAGACATCGAATTTGACTTCACTGATGAAGATGCGAATTGGGATGCCACATGGGATGAAGTCACTAAGGCTATCGAAGATTTAAAGAAAGCACAAGAAAGCAAATAAAAAAGAAAGGGAAAGCGAAAAGCTCTCATGGTAAAATAAAATGATTAAGTGGACAGGTAAAAGTACAGATGGACGTTGGAACAAGACAGTAGAAGCTGATAGCTATTTTGAATTATTAGAGAAATTGGTTGACAAAGGGTATATTGGAGATTATATCGACAGCGACTCTCAATTATTTCATGAACTTGGTTATGTATCTCAAGAGGTTTCAGAATTAGAGGAACGTTTAAACTACGGGGAAACAGCAGATGACGCTCTAGTAGAACTTGAGAATTTTGAATGGGATAAAGTTTTAAGAAACTTGACAGATAAAGAAATTGAGAGCGCAATTCGTGGATGTGATAGTCAAGCATATTACCAAGAATTTGAGGTAACACAATGAAAATAAACACATCACAAGTTGAGGCAGTCTTGATGAATAAGGCTGTCTCAGCATATCGTTTATCAAAAGAAATAGGCATACAAGAGAGCTCTATCTCTCTCTTGAGAAATGGTAAAAAAGACTTTAACAAGCTAAGTCTTGAAGTAGCCATGAGAGTCCAGTCTTGGATAGACGCAGGCAATTACCGTTTCAGTTACGATTATAGCGAACTGATAGAAGAACTAGAGGCAGACATAGAGGAAGGATCGGCAGACAAATATCTCTATATTGTGAGAGGAGACTATATTGAATTGCTAGAAAAATGCCCTATCATTGACTACTACTATACTGCTGAGGAGATTGAGCAGGGAGATCTCGCAGAAAAAGTCTTGACTACTTCGGCTTTGGCAGAAATGAAAGCAGATAATGAATTGTAAAAAACCGTGAAAAATCACGGTTTTTATTTAACTCCAAACACCTCCATTTATATACTGTGCCCCTTCTCCTCAAGTTCTTGCCTCTCATCGCTTCTCTCACGTTCCATGAGGGCTTTTTTATTTGCACGTTGAGCCCTTTGAAGAGAATTGGTCAAATTTCTCATGAAATCTGTATTGATGATTGCTTTACCTTGGGATTGTTGGACGTTTTTTCTTTGCAGGTTCTTCCTTTCTTGCATTTTATGTGAAACAGCTTGAGCTAACTGACTTTTCTGATTGCTTTCTTCCTCTGGCAATATTTTTTGATAGAGTGATTTGAGTTCAGAAAATCCTTTCGCATTCTCCTGTTTTAATTTTTGAATAGTAGTTTGATCAGTCGTTTGTGAAATTTCCTTGTTTCGACTGTAAATCTGATGCTTCAGCTGAAAAATGGAGATATGTGTCTGTAACTCTTCTATGTAGCTATCTTTCGTAACAGGATGGCCCTTTAGGATGGTCAAAACTCCTTCATCTTGAAGAGGTTGAATTGTAGCTAATTCCTCCTTCAAACGTTTAATAGGTGCTTGAATTGTTAATGAGTCAGCCTTTTCTATAGAAAATGAAACACTATCTTCAAACTGGTTAGCAAGAGATTGTTTTAGAGATTGGTCTGCTTCACTCAGTTTATAATTTGGAGTCAACTGCAATTCAGTCAGCTGCAGTCTTTGAAGAATCTCCTTCTTTTTTAATTCAACAAATGGCTTATCCGTTTCAAGTGGTTGTATTTGATCAAAAAGAGTTTTACGAACTAATAAACTACTCTGTTTTTCCTCCAATAAACTCAATTTTAATGCATAGCGAAATGTTCCTAACTCCTGGCGTTCTTTCAATGATCGATCGCTTTTCTTTTTGGCCGCTTCTACAAGATCTTTCAAATCAACTGAAGAAAATAGTGATAAGTCCCTTAAACTAAGTTGCTTCTGTAGTAAATCTTCTTTCATCTGACTCACATCATAAACTAATTCCGTAACATATTCAGGACGTCCCAAACCTGTTCCGTGTTTATCATAAGCAGCATAGACTGGTTTTGTAATTTCAATAGGTTTTGCCCCATCTTTCAACTCATAACCCAGTTTTTTCCAGGCATCTAGTGTTTTGATAACACTTGCATTGGGATCCTGTTCTAAAATCATTTGTTGATTCTTTACTGAGAAATTGGCCAAATTTTTTTCCAGTCGAACATCAGCTATTTCAGGAGCATTCTCACGAAATAGGTGCAAGATTTTATTTGCTAGTCGTTCTCTCAACTCCTTCTCTCGACTCGCAATTAATTGCTGCAGATGATAGCCTGCAGCCTCCTGTTGTGTTTTCTCAAAACGACCATCAACTTTCCGAATCTTTTCGTAGGTTGATTTTTTTTCAGCTGAATAAGCTCCTCTATAGGTTTCTAGGAAGTCCTTCGTTTCTTTCAGAAATTCTTGATAGAGCTCTTTCCCATCATTTTCTAAATAGGAATCCAGATAGCGGTCGATGAAGAATTTACTGACTGCAAAATCTCTTGCATTTGATCCATAACGCCATTTTTTATCCATTGGCAAATGGTTGTAAGCCTGCTCCAAAAAATTTTTTTCAGCCGAAGAACGAACCTTCTGATCTCTAAACACAGAATTGATCAACTCACTTCTGATATTGGCCAAGATTTGTTCTCGTCGAACAATCATTCCTCTAATCTGTTCATTCAACAGACCATGAAAAACATCACTTTTAAAACGTTCAATGGTTTTCTGAGAAAAGTTACCTCTATATTCCATTCGTCCACGTGGCCGATAGAAAAATTTATCTCTTGCAGATTCAACTTCAGATAAACCAAAATGCACATGAATATTATCCGTGTTCAAGTGAATGTTAGCCCACCAAAATGATGAGTCGGATAATCCTTCTTTTTCAATCAATCTTGGCAATGCTTCACGTATGACCGACTTGATAGCTTGCTGATCAACTTTCCCAGTTTCCAGATCATATAATCCCTCCTTGGCCAAAAAATCATTATCAAAAGAGATAACACCCTGCCATAGAAGAGAGCCATTTTGATAAGCCTGTTCTAACTTACTTTTCAATTCAGTTACTTTGCTACGCTGTAAGTAATTGGCCTCTTTTGTAAAAATCGCTGTCATCTCTTCATTTTGATTTTCAGTAGCATAAGAACGATTCATATAATCGATGTATTCCTGGAAATTAAGTTTTGTTTCTGGAACCTCAGCTTGGATTTTTTGTAGTTCATCTTCAGTTAGAGACTCAATATTTTGTCTGTGTGTTTCTAAATTTAATTCATTATCAACCTCAACAGCTTCGTCTCTATTGGTGTAGTCTACAAACCCACTATTTGCTTCAGTGTATTGCAGCATGAAGGTAATACTTGGACTAGAAGATACGTTCATTATTTTCCTCTCTTTGAATTAAAATAGTCCATTTTTTCTTAAAAGAGCATAGTCTTTTAATAACGGTTGTAATTCTTCAGGTTCAACTTGAAAATCATTGATCCACCGTCCTGATTGAGAAATATGTAATTCTTTTTGCTCTTCAATAAATTGCATGGGAATCAATAAGATATTTGGTTTTTCTAACTCTGAACCACTTTCTCGTTCTAAAAAGGCGACAATAAAATCTTGATTACCTTTTGTTCTCAATTGCCAGTGATGGGAGTTCCCGTTTTTCCTTTTATACAATGAGCTGTATTTTACATCAATCGTTAAACCATCTAGCCAAAAATCATATACTGGATTATTTTTCTTGAAATACTTATTCGCATCCGTTGCATCTGGAACATACTTTTGAAAAAGCTCCTCGGCCAGTCCCCCAAGCTTAGCTGTCCTAGAACCATACTGAATTTTATCTTGAATTTTCAGACAGCCACTCTTAATCAATTTCAAATGAGCTATATGAGTAGGCAACCCTGACTGTCTCACCGCTTCATGAAAATCTCCTGTTTCTAAATAGATCTCAACAACATCTACCATTTACTGTACCTCAATGAGAATGTTTGATTGTTTGACCACGTGCAACATCTTCTTGAATGACATCGTTGATTCTTGCCATTAATTCATGCTGTGTAGGATCCAGTCGTGAATGAATAGATTCCAAATCTTGAACATCAAAATCATCTTTCGTAATAGCATGAAAATTGGTTAGTGTTAAATAGAGAATTTGATCAAGTTGACGATGAATTGCCTTGTTGTCATTTCCAGAATCAAAGCTACCTCCCAAATTTTTTTCCAGCTGAGTCAGTCGCTCATAAAAATTTTTTCCTTCTCCTAATTCAATAAAGAGTTTATAAAAAACTTCAATCAAAGTGACAAGCGTTGCTGAATTATTTCGATACTGTTTCTGCAAAGCAGACGATTCTTTCAAGTAAGATTTTACTTCCTTAAATTTTTCATGTGTTTCTTCGCTAAAGTATAAGCTAAGTCTTGGATTCATTTTTCCCTCCTCAATTTTTCTAAGATGATCCTGTCAAATAATTGATTTTATATCCTGGTTGAATATTAAAGATATATACATCAAATGAAATCTTATCATCTTCAATACTCTGTGCTTCCATACGAACTCCTCTAGCAACTAATTCCACATTTCTAAATATAGGAGTTACTCGATAGCGAACATGGTGGTTCGTATTTTTTATGTAGTTAGCAATTTTATTTTCATAGTAAACCATTGATGATTGTTCATCTTCAAAATTTGCATTTAAAGCACGTGTACCTGTAAATAAATTTTTAGCATTCGCATTCTCTCCACTTAATTGAAAACCGATTAAGTGAGAACGATTATATAAATAATCTTCTTTCCCGTTGAAAATTATTTTTTTATTTTTCCATCCTGTTGGTGTGATAGACGAAATAGATTCTCTATCTTCAATTGGCATCAAATCTTTTCCCAACATCGCTTCAGCAACTCCTACACGATTTAAAAAATCTAGATCAGAATATTTTTCCCAGCTACCATTTTCTAAACTCAATTCGTCTTTTGTAAATTGTGATTTTTCATTGACGACAATCACTTGATTTTTTCCATCATACTCCTTCGATTTCAAATCATCATTTTTCAGAGTAAGATTCAAATTTGAGTTGGAATTTTTTTCTTCAGCTGAATCGGCTATGTTCAATTGAGTCGGAATATCATTTTGTGTCAATCCAGATTTGATAGCATTAAAATTGTTAGGTTGTACGATAAAGATCGCAAGAAAAATTAGAATGAGGAACAGAGATTTATTCTTCTTCATTTTCAAACACCACCTGACCGTCGCTCAGCTTCAAGTGCAGATGCATCATCCATAAAATGTAACCAATTTGTCGTTAGTTCATTTACAATATCTTGTTTAACATTTAAAGCTGAAAGAGAAATGTCATTCTTCAACATCAATTCTAAAATCTGACTTTGTTGGTTTTTGATATCGGACAATGTTTTCGCAAATTGATTATCATACAAATTCAATCCATCATTCATTACGATATTTTGAACTTGCGATAACATAAACTCATTAAAACTTGGATAGTTATATTTTTTTGAAATGGCCTGAAGTTGTTCAAACATATCATCAGGAACATTTCTAATTAAAAAATTTTTAGTCATCACTTTCCACCTCCCCTTCATACTCTAACCAACGTGAAATATGATCGCCATAGCGATCCATTTTTTCTTCAAATTCTGATAGTATCCTTGTCTGTTTTTTCATTTGTTCCAGAATATGGTCAGAAGCTAATTTCATATTTTCTAAATGAGCAACATACAAATCTTGAGCACGATTAAATTTTCCGTACTCAATTTTTTCACGACAAATTGAGAGCAGAAAATCGTTAAATGAGTTGGCTTTATTTTTCTTAGCAAGAGATTTTAGATAATTAATTTCATCATCAGTAAGCCCTCTAATCTCAATTCGATTTTGTTTTATATTTGCCATTATTTTAAATTTTCCTTTCTAAAAAACAGCGCCCTTCTTTTTTCTTTTGTCGAAGCAAAAGCAAAAAGAAGCAAAAAAGAAAACTTCAACCTCGCAACATCACGAACCGTTACGGTTCTATTTTTGCGGTTTTTCAACACACTAACACACACAGAGGGACTAAGGTCCTTTTTAGGTGTGTTGTGGTAGAAAAGAGCATAAGGGAAACTGATATCACGTACCGTGATATGTTGATAGTATCAACGTTTCCAGTACCGGTAATTTTCTCGGCTTCGCCTACTTACACACACATGCTATACTTACCTTTACACACTTTATAGGTGTTATACTTACACTGTTTTTATTCTTTACATACTTTTACATACACCATTTTTGACTTTATTTAGAAATTCAAAACTCAAAAATTAAGACTGATTTTCAGCTGGAAGAGAACCTTCTTCACGATTTTTCTTCGCTGCTAAACGTTGTTCTTTTTCCTCTTCTTTGATGAGGTTTAATTCCATTTTTAACTCTTCTAAAATTGATTCATACGACTGATTTTTATCTTTCTTCAATTGAATTTGAACATAGATTTTACCAATTTGTTTTTGAAGATTCTCTTCTGCATCTTTACGTTCCTTTTCTAAAAGGGCAACTCTTTTCTTTGCCTCTTCTAGTTGATTATCAATTTTTGTTAAATCATTTTTAGCCATGATTACTTCTCCTTTTTATTTAATTAATCCAATTGTAACCGAAAATCTCAAATTATTTTTTAAAGGGACAATCATAAAAAATAAATCCCCTTAATTCAAAAATTAAGGAGATTTTTGACTGCTATTTGTTGGTAAACATAAACTCGCCTTTCATAGAAAACGCACTCTTTTTACTTACATCAAATTGAATCAACCTGAAATAAAAATCATGTTTTTTTCCAAACGGGAAGACGCTAAATACTGGATGATAAAATTCATCAATATCTACAAATTTTTTTTCAAGAGGAGCTTCAGAACCATTCCATGATTTTCTGTAATAGGAAATTCCTGTCTGTTTTTCCCTATTCAAAAAACTTAATTCTACAATATCTTGATAATCCTTTTTCACTGCTCGCTGATTAATCGTAATCATTCGTTGGTTTGCATCACCTTCGTCAGCATCTGTAAAAAGATTGATTTTAGGAGGTAACTTATCTTTTAATTTTCGGATTCCAAGGTAGTCCTTATTTAAGATATTTTTGAACAGATAACGCTGAAAAAGTTTTGCTTGAAACCACTTCATGAAATAATAAATACCGATACTAAAGATTGTGGCTAAAAGCCAGAACGATGACTCGTTTTCTTGAAATGGAAAATCCACTGCGATTGAAAAAATAAAGCCAAACACAACACTTTCAAAAAATGAAAAAATAAATCTCTCAACACCAAAACGCAATTTTGAAAAAGGAACGGCTAAGATAAAAATAACCATCAAAAATCCTAAATAATTTGGACTAATTTCAAGTGTTGCTGAAATTTTTTTAATCAGAACAGCGCCTGCAACCATTACAAAAAATAAATATTGCCATTTAAAGGCTTGTCTAATAAGCCAATTCACTCCACAAATTGCAGATAATTTATATCCCAATTTATCAGTTTCTTTTACCATTTTAATTAAATTTTTCATTTTATTTTACCTCACTTTAATTCATTTCTACAGTTTCAATAGGGTTTGAAAATTCAAATGTTCCATCTTTAACAGCTTCTTTTTTCTTGTCCAAAGACTCCAATTTAGCCTTCAACTTTTCAATGTTTTTATAGGCTGTTTCGATGGTT
>NZ_KV794264.1 GCF_001808705.1 Streptococcus sp. HMSC074B11
CAGAACAAAAGATCTTCTTCACAGTCAAACACGGCCGTGGAGGAGGCATCAGATTAGCCTCTATCAAAGCAATCTTGCTTTCCCTTATCAAGGTGAAGAAAGAACGTCAGGAGGCTTATATGGCCAATATTGCTGCTTTCTTTGAAGAAAGTATAGAGTTCACTCAGAGAGTGATAGAAAGGGTTAAAGATGGCTTTAAACAAACACAACAACTATCTCTATTTGAGCTTGATATTGGATAATTTTAAAAACCCGCAGACTGCCTTACATTTATATCTACGATTA
>NZ_KV794265.1 GCF_001808705.1 Streptococcus sp. HMSC074B11
TTTTGGTTTAGTAACCTTACCTGTAACTGGGTCAGACTTTTCAAGGTGTCCATTCTCATCAACCTTACCTACAGGATAATCACCCTTCGGTACGATCTTATAGGTCTTACCATCTTCTGCCTTGATGAAGTTAGGTTTTTCACCTTCCTCAGTAGTGTCATATGGTGTGTCATATGGTGAGTTTGGAGTGTCTTGACGAGGTTTTTGAATCTCTTTACCATTTTCATCCACATAAGTGATAACAACTTCACCTTTTGGTTTTTCTTTCAACTTGTAGACATAAGTGACATTCTTATCGCCTTCGATAACCTTACCA
>NZ_KV794266.1 GCF_001808705.1 Streptococcus sp. HMSC074B11
GAGCCTATCTTTTCAGATAAACTCTTACTTGTCATACTGCCTCTAAATGTACAGGTACGAACTATTAAATCTAACAAACAAATACAATGTTAGTAGTTTGCCATTTTTTCAAAAAAACGTCAACATTAATTATCATCTTCTTCACTCTCAGCACCTGTGATATGACGTCCTCCCTGCATACGCTGTCCTGCTTGTTGCATCTGTTGGTTCATGTATTGCATTTGACTCATGCTCTGTTGAAACTTTTGTTGAGAAGAGTCTG
>NZ_KV794267.1 GCF_001808705.1 Streptococcus sp. HMSC074B11
GTTTCATCTCACCACTGCCATTCGCAAAAACCTGCTTTGTTTTGAGTTGTTCTGAAGTATAAGTTTGTCTTTGTGGCGAGAAAATTGCTCCCATCAAAAGGGTCAACCAGGTCACAAACAACATTGAGAAAATAACTAGTTTTCTCTTAATAATATTCTCTTGAAACCAAACTTTAATCTTAATAAATGGTTTCAAAATTGGGCTGGATTTTATTTTTTCAATCCAGCGCTTGAATATTTCAATTAAAGTAGACATTTTATTTCTCCTTCCTGATTTTTTCATAATACTGATTTGTTAAAGAGTTTATATCTGTCTTTTTTTCAGTAGCCCAAATTATAAATAATGATAAAGAAAAAACTATAATAGCTACAAAAATAGTTGCAAACATATCTCTCATTAACTCGACACGTCCAAAATAAAATGATTCAAAGACTGTCATAAAAGAAACTTCTTTTACTCCTACTAATTTAAGAAAAGTTGAACTCGTATTAACTAAATTTACAATTACATACGCATTAAATCCTAAAAAGAGATTTACTGATACTAAAACTAGCGAAATAAAACCAGATACATCTCCTAAAATTGCAAAAACTCGATACTTCACATTTGTTGCAAACAACATATCAAAAGTTGATACATCGTCGAAACTTTTTTGTTCACTCGATAGCGTGTAATCTTTTATACCTCTTAAATGTTTGTTAGCTCTTTTCTGCTTCAAAGTAGATGATTTAGTTCTTCTCATGCTTCTTATATCCTTTCCAAATAAATGAAACCTTACTTTTCGGCCAAACACTTTTTAGTAACATTAAGAACGCTAGCGGTACGAACCAGATCGCAATCAAGACAGTTCCAACCACGCCATGCGCAATGGCATTTAAAATTTGATACATACTACCTCCTTAAATACAGCCTAACTTTTCAGGTGCCAAATCCAATGTTAGCCAAAGAGCTTCATCATGCGAAATATGCGTTAGTTGTCCTCCCTCATCATTAAAACGATGTAGGGTAAACGTTCCATCTGATAATTTTCCTAAAACAACCATTCCTTCATTTGTCCTAGTACGCCACAGTTCCCAATCATTTTGAAAAGCTGTCTCGGCCCATTTACTTAGCTTTACCCTTTTAGTCATTTATGGCCTCCTGGATACTTTTCTCATCTGCTACAATCTTTTCCTCTGA
>NZ_KV794268.1 GCF_001808705.1 Streptococcus sp. HMSC074B11
AACCAAAGCTTCTGCAACTTACACCCCAACTGTGACACCAGTAACTCCAACAGGTGAACCAGCTACAACTATTGGACCAAAAGGTAAAGAACAGTCTGGTAAACCAACATTCAAGGAAGGCGATAGCCGTGTTCCAATGAATAATGACGTTCCAGCAACATTTGACGATGGTTCAACAACTAAGACTATTTCAGGTGTTGGTACATACACAGTAGCAGCAGATGGAACAGTAACCCTCGTACCTGAGAAATCATTTACTGGAACAGCTCCATCTGTTACAGTTGTTCGTGAAGATATGAACGGAACAAAAGCTTCTGCAACATATACACCAACAGTAACACCGGTTACTACATTTGTAGATAAAGAAGGCAATTCAATTCCAGGATAT
>NZ_KV794269.1 GCF_001808705.1 Streptococcus sp. HMSC074B11
CGGAGCGAGACGGACTGAAAGTCGCATAATTACAAAATCATCCACCTACGAGAGAATGGATGATTTACAAACTTATTTAATATCAGCTTCTGCTGGAAGGTAAGAACCACCAAAGAATTGTTGAGATAATTTTTCAAGAGTTCCGTCTTTGTATAGTTCTTGGATGCGTTTGTCAACAAATGATTTCAATTCATCTTGACCTTTTGCAAGAAGTGGGTAAACGTAAGGTTGTTGGTCGCTTGGAAGTTCGATGACTTTCAAGTTATCCAAACCTTGGTTTTTGATAACTGTTTCTACACCGATTTTATCAAAAATCTTGTAGTCGAATTGTCCGTCGCTCAAACGTCCCATGATTTGTTGGAAGTCAGCTTTTGTGTAGTTAAGGACAGTTGGGTTATCTGCGTGTTGTTTGTTGTATTCTTCCAATTGTTTAGCTGATGTTGTTCCTTGAACGACTTCAGTAGATTTTCCACCGATATCATCAAGCGACTTGATACTGTCATCATCTTTCTTAACTACGAGAACGTTAGGATTTTTAGCAGTTGGTGCTGCGTAAAGGTACTTTTCTGCACGTTCTTTAGTGTAGCTGATGTTGTTAACTGCCATTTGGTAACGATCTGCGTCAAGACCTGCAAAGATACCTGACCATTCTGTCTTTTCAAACTTGACAGTATACTTGTCAGAGTCTTTAAAGATAGCGCGAACAACCTCAATCTCAAAACCAGTCAACTCACCGTTTTCTTCATAGTTAAATGGTTTTGGTGACGCGTTAGTTGCTACGACGATTTCTTTCTTATCAGATGTTGCTTCACCAGATGCCGCCTCTTTCTTTTCACCACCTGAGCAAGCTGCCAATACACCTGCGGCTACAAGCCCTAGGGCAGCAAGTGATGAATATTTAACGATTTTTTTCATGATATTTCCTCCAAAATAGAATACAATCTTATCTTAACAGAAAAAAAGGAATTACGCTATTATATGATTTCTATATTTGTGATAGGTTTTCTTTATGGCTGATTAAAAGACCAAACGTAGGACTGCTATCAAGACCACCCCAAAGAGAACAGTCCCTACCAGATTGCGATAGCGAAAGGCTACAAAAGCCGTTGGAAAGACTGCTAAAAAGTCTAACCACTTTATCTGCGGAAGGCTTCCAACTTTTCCTGTCACAACACTTGAAAGAATCAATGCAAAGATAATAGAAACTGGTAGAAATTTTAAAAAACGCTCGACAATAGGTGGCAAACCCTTGTACTTGGCTAAGATGAATGGAATCATTCTTGGAATCCAAGTCACCAAACCAGAAAAGACGATTGCCATTAAAATATACTTACTGACCATCCAAGACCACCCCCATGGTACAACCTAGCAAGGTCGCAAACAAGACAGCTAATGACTGAGACACCACCGTCAAGAGCAAAAAGAAAGATACAGCTACAACCGCTAAAATTATGAAGAGATTGCGCAAAGGAATCCGTTTTTGCATAATCTGAAACTGGGAAGTAAAAATCCCAATAAACATCCCCACTAGGGCAAAATCTAAGCCAAAAATTTCTGGATTTGGTAGAAGTCCACCTAGAGCAGTTCCGACAACAGTTCCGATAAACCAAGCTAGATAGCTGTTAAGGTTGTTCCCGTGCATCCACATAGGGTTAACCTTATCCGTATGCACCAACTCGCCCATCAAAACGCCATAGGTCTCATCAGTCAAGAGGCTAGACATACCGATGTTTTGCCAAAGACTGGTATGGCGAAAATAGGTCGACGCATGCAAACTCAGCAAAAAGAGGCGCAAATTAATCAAAAAGACCGTCATGGCAATAGCAGCTACTGGAGCTTGAACTGCAATCAAAGCTATCATAGCAAACTGGGCGCTCCCAGCATAAACAAAGAGACTCATCAAACCCATCTCGACAGGTGTTACGTAGGGCGCACCGATAATGCCACAGGCAAGACCGATGCTGACATACCCCAGAGCCGTTGGCATGGCTGCCTGCACACCTTCCCAAAATCCTTTTTCTTTCATAAATTCCTCACTAATCATTCCTTCAGCAACTGCTTTTCAAACAGTCACAGCAAACATTATTATAACATATTCGTAAAATAGAACAAAGTCTGCTGATTGACAAGAACAGAAAAATACTGGGAGGCCAGTCTTACGATGAAACTTATAAACTATTTTAGATTTAGTAGCCAAATACCAATAAACTGGCAATGATTAAAAATGTATTCCACAAGATATGAAGAGCCATTGACCAATACACTGAATGAGTATAACGAAATAGCATAGAGAGTAGCAGACCTGCACCTGCATAAACGATGAAGTCTGTTAACACCCAGCCATACTGTAAAACATGGATAAGACTAAAGAGTGTGGAGGAAACGACGACATCAACATAATACTTTTTAAATTTGGACAACGCCGTCATTAGAAGCCCACGAAAAACCAACTCTTCAACGATAGGAGCAATGAAACTGCCATAGAGAATGCGCATTAAAAAGTAACTAATTCCTGTCAAATTAGCAGCTTCTTTCATCATTTCGCTCCCATTTTGCGTGCTAGGAAAAATCAGAGTCGTTATATTTACCCACACAAACATCAGTATAAAGAAAAGAAAGAAGACACTCAGATAAGCCCAACGGAACTGGAAACGACCGCATTCTTTCCAACCTTGACTCTTCACAAGAACCACTGTAGCAGCAATCCCCTCAAGAACTATCAATAAAATTTGCAAGCCATAAAATCCAAAATCTGATAATTGGTCAACAAATTCTAACCTTGCTACAAAATTAAAAATCAAGTAATAGGTGGCTATGATCAAAACAGTTGTCAAGTAAAATTTCGTTTCTTTCCTTTTCATCGCTGATCCTTTAAATTTTTAGTTATCCCATCTTCCAGCTAAACTTACCCAAATCCTTTTATCCAATCAAAAGCATCACGATTAGGACTTTTCCCTTGATTTAAGATTCTTAAAATCCTCTAAAATAACAAAGGTAGAATTTGAGCAATGGCATTATTAACTATATGCAATCCAATAGGCCAATAAATAGACTTTGTCACTCTAAAAAAGACTGCCATTATTAGACCACTACCCATATATACGAAAAAGTCTGTCAAGACCCAACCATGACTACTGATATGCAGAATTCCAAATAAAGTAGCCGAACCGAGCACATCCAGTCCCCATTTTTTCCCTTTTTCCAAAGCGGTCATCACCAATCCACGATAAATCATCTCTTCAAAAATGGGACCTGCAATCACAGGATAGAAAAAATACATCAAAAATGCAGTAGCTCCTGTAAAAGTAGGAAGATCTAGTTGATAAGAAATTGCATTTTGGGTAGGTGGGAATAGGAAAAATTTAATAAAATTCCAAACAAAAAAAGCTAGAAGAGCTAAAAAGGAATAGAAAAGATAGGACACTTTAAATTTTCTGCTATTGATTTGTTGCCATTTCCCTGACCAAACCATAACAATAAAAATAAGCAGAACCACAAGAAAATGCAACATTAGCCTCGATAGATAAAATGCAAAATCAGATAGATCAGCAGCCAAGTCACTGTGTAAAAGCAGACGGATGAGGAACTGGTCCGCAATGATAAGTAGAATGGCTACAAAAAAGTAGTAGCGTGAGATGATCTTTTTCATATATTAACCTTCTAAAATCCAAACACCAATAAACTAACAATAAGCAAGAAGGTATTCCATGAAGCATGTAAAGCTATGGCCCAATAAATAGAGCGTGTATAGCGAAACATCATGCAAAATATCAAGCCCATTACAAAGTAGAGTATGAAATCTGTCGTTATCCAACCATGCTGTAAAACATGCATAGCGCCAAATATGGCAGCAGAAACAAGAACATCAATATAGTAGTTTTTAAATTTAGACAAGCTTGTCATCAAAAAACCACGACACACGATTTCTTCTGCTACAGGTGCGATAATGCAAGTATAAACTATCCGCGTAATAAAATAGCTAATTCCTGTCAAACTGGTGGCTACTTCCACTACTGTACTTCCATTTTGCGTACGAGGAAAGATACGAGTTGCTAGATTTGCCCACACAAATAATAAGAAAAAAGAAAGAAAGAAAACACCTAGGTAAGACCAACGAAACTGGAAACGACCATACTCTTTCCAATGTTCACTTTTGACAAAAATAATTGTAGATACAGTTCCCAGGATAAGTACTAATAAAACCTGAAACACATAGTAGATCTCATCAGACAAAGCTACAGTAAAATCTAAGTCTGGTATGACATTAAAAATGAGGTAATAGATCAAAAGCAACAAGCCAGTTGCTAGGTGAAATTTCATTTCTTTCATTTTCTTCATTTAATCAACTCCTATAGTATTCTATCTTCTACTACGCTTAAACAACTCAACTGATGGATCTACAGCCCAAGCAAAAGCACCACGATGAGGACTCATCCCTTGATTTATGATTCTCAAAATCCTCTAAAACAGCAAAGGAAGTATATGCCCGATACCGTTATAGACTATATGCAGTCCAATAGGCCAATAAATAGACTTTGTCACTCTAAACAAGACCGCAAATATAATACCGCCGCCCATATATACGAAAAAGTCTGTCAAGACCCAACCATAATTACTGATATGCAAGATTCCAAATAAAGCAGCAGAACCAAGCACATCCAGTCCCCATTTTTTCCCTTTTTCCAAAGCGGTCATCACCAATCCACGATAAATCATCTCTTCAAAAATGGGACCTGCAATCACAGGATAGAAAACATACATCAAAAATGCCGTAGCGCCTGTAAAAGTCGGAACAGCGAGTTGGTAAGCAAGTCCATTTTGGGTAGGTGGGAATAGGAAAAATGTAACGAAATTCCAAATAAATAAAGCAAGAAAAGCTAAAAAGGAATAAAAAAGATAGGACCATTTAAATTTTCTACTGTTGATTTGTTGCCATTTTCCTGCCCCTACCATAAAAATAAAAACAAGCAGAACCACAAGAAAGTTCAACATCATATCCGAAAAATAATAGCCAAATTTAGATAGACCAGCAGTAAAATCATTGTTTAAAACCAGACCACTGAAGTACTGGTAAGCAATGACAAGTAGAATGGCTATAAAAAAGTAGTAGCGTGAGATGATTTTTTTCATTCTATTTTCTCCTATACTATGGAATGAAGACAGTATAACACGAAAAATTCTATATTTTAAAAAATCGCATATTTGACATTTTTTCTGATAGGAATTTCACATTTGCGATTTCTAACTAATCGATAAGTGCTTTGTATTGCTGTAAGCGTAGTTCAAAAAGAGCTGTTAATTGTGGATTTTCTAATATTTTCAGAGATTGGATAAAGTGTTCAATCTCTTTTTGATTGCTTCCCTTGGTCTGAAGGAAAACACTCATTTTCTTTAAAAACTGCCACAGTAATTTCTCAAAAACATCGTACGGGCGAAGTATGCTCTCCAACTCGGCTTCAAATATTGGGATGTAGGAGAAAAGCTTACGCTCCATGAGCTCTGAGATGATATTTAGAAAGCAACTTTTCATATACAGTCTATTGTGTGCCAATTCTTTAAATTCCTTGGATTTTTCGAGTAAAGAGGTGGATAAAAAGATCAAATCTTGATTGCTCAAGAAAGGCATGGTATTGCAAAAGATATAGAGTTCAAACCAGGTCCAAGACTCGATAGCATAGAGATAGGTGGTTAAAAACTCACTATCCTCCTCTGCTAGTGGGTAGCTTTTATCCAGTGAATGGATAGCATCTTTAATCACAATAGAGTTCAAACGACGATAGGTCTGCGCCATCTGTTCTTGCTCAATTTCTTTCAACAATTGCTCTAAGCCAGCTATATCTTGATGGGCAAAGCGATCCACAATCCTTCTACCAAATCGCATATGTGGAGATTCTTGGTAGTTGTTGAGCTTGTGCCCAAACTCATCGAAGGTCATATTTATCCCTTGGATAGCTAGGATCAACTTATCCGCAGACAGCATGGACTGCCCCAGTTCGAACTTGGATAGCTGAGAGGCTGTTAGTCCAGCACAAGCCACATCTGACTGCTTAAGCTTTCTCGCCAGTCGCAATTCCTTGTAAAATTCTCCTAATTCCTGTTTTTCAATCATGAGCAAACTCCCTTTTTAAGATACTCTTTACTATTCTATTCGTAAAAAATTTTTACTTTTTTAACATATTATAAAATATTTTAGCAAAAAAGCCAGCTTCAAGCTGACTTTTCATTCTATAGTATCAAAAGCGAGGCTAGGTTTGGCATTTAACTCCAAGCCTGCAAAGTTTTCTTTGTTCCACTCGCTAACGCTAGCATAAGCAATCATTCCCGCATTGTCTCCGCAAAGTCGCAGAGGTGGAATGATAACTTTGACATCGGTAATTTCGGCTGCTAGACGTTCTCTAAGACCTTTATTTGCAGCTACACCACCAGCCACAACCAGGGTTTTAACAGGGTATTTTTCTAAGGCTTTCTTGGTTTTAGCCATGAGAATATCCATGACTGCTGCTTGGAAGGAAGCTGACAGGTCTTCCTTGGACAAGCTTTCTCCCTTTTGCTCAGCATTGTGGTGAAGATTGATAAAGGCAGACTTCAAACCTGAGAATGAAAACTCCAGATTGTCTTCCTTAATCATGGCACGAGGGAAGTCATACACATCCTGACCTTGATGAGCCAACTCGTCAATCTCCCGACCTGCTGGATAGGTCAAGCCCATGACACGACCGACCTTGTCATAGGCTTCACCAACCGCATCATCACGAGTTTCACCAACAATCTTATAATCACCAGCCTCAGAAACATAGACCAACTCTGTGTGTCCACCACTGACTAATAGAGCTAGTAAGGGGAATTCCAAAGGCTCCACACTTTGAGCCGCCATAAGGTGGCCAGCCATGTGGTTCACGGGGATAAGCGGAAGTCCATGTGCCCAAGCAAAGGCCTTGGCAGCTGACAAACCAACAAGCAAGGCTCCGACCAAGCCTGGTCCATAAGTAACCGCAACAGCTGTTACATCTTCTTCTGTAATCCCTGCTTCTGCCAGCGCCTCCTCGATACAGGCTGTAATGACCTCGACGTGGTGACGACTGGCTACTTCTGGCACTACGCCACCAAAACGTTTGTGACTCTCAATTTGACTAGCAATGACATTGGATAAGAGCTCGTCATCGTTTTTCAAGACGGCAACACTAGTCTCATCACAGGATGTCTCAAATACTAAAATATATCTATCCTTCATCTATTTCTCTCTTCATGATGATGGCGTCCTCGACTGGGTCATGGTAGTAGGCCTTGCGCTCAGCGATGACCGCCATCTTTTCTTTCTTGTAAAATGCTTGCGCTCGATGATTTGACTTCCTAACTTCGAGGAAAATCTCCTTGTCTGTCGGCAATGTTGCAAACAAGGCTGACGCGATTCCCTGACCTTGATAGGCTTTTTTGACAGCAATTTGCAAGACTTCTGCTTCAAAGATATTTTCCTGAACAGCTAGAAAACCTATCACTTCTATCCCATCGTAGGCTAAAGCATACCAGGTCTGGTCTTGAGACAGGTCTGCTTGGATTTGTTCCAGAGTCCAAGGACTGACTGGGTATACATCTACCATGACAGCATAGATGGATTGAGCCAAGTCAGGTTGCTGTTGGATTCGTTTGATTTCTATCATAGGCGTTTAATGTAAGACTCGCCAGACTCAGTGTGATTCTTGAGCCAGTTTTCCTCAGCCTCGACACGCTTGAGGTAATTCGGCACAAAGTCGTGTAAGGAGTCTGCTTCCTTGTCCCAAGCCCATAGAGCCAGATTAGCTGCATTTGGCAAAGTTTCTTGGTAGTTGGCTTGTGGCAGTTGTTCTTGAATCTGCTCCACAAAGGCTCCCACTTCACCGACAAAGGTTACCCGTTCAGCATCTTTGACTTGCTCCAAAACTTCTGCAAAGGATAGATGAGCCTCTGGAAAGACAGGTTGGGCATCTTCATAAAATCCTGCATAAACATTGTTACGTCGCGCATCCATCAAAGGAACAACCAAACCTTCCTGTTGGCTCGGCACCAGAGCTAAAAGACTTGACATGCCCACTAACTCGATGTTCAGAGTATGAGCCAAGGTTTTGGCAGTTGCTACCGCAATTCGCAAACCTGTGTAGCTACCTGGCCCCTCTGCTACAACGATTCGATCCAAATCTTTGGGCGTCAAATCTAGACTAGCCATCAAAAAATCGATGGCTGGCATAAGAGTAATACTGTGATTCTTTTTGATATTGATTGTCGTCTCGGCAAGAAGCTGCTTGTCCTCTAAAATAGCAAGAGAAAGAGCCTTGCTGGACGTATCAAATGCTAATACTTTCATAACACATTCCTATCTTTTTGTCTGTTTACTATTATACTACAAAAGAAGGCACATGGGAATTTTCTTTGTTTTGTATCAAAAATCACAGTGAAAAGAAATTTTCAAAAACATTGCAACTTTTTACCTTTATTTCCGAATATAAAAGTGAACAAGAAAAAAGGAGGAAAGTTCAATGACAAATTTCGAAAATATTGACAATCAATTTGTATCGCTATCTGAAAATGAATTATCAGATATTGATGGTGGTCTCGCTCCCTTGGTTGTCTTTGGAGTAGCAGTATCTTGGAAAGCTATTGCTGGCGGAACAGCACTTGTAGGCTCTGGCTTGGCAGCTGGTTATTTTTTAGGAGGTTAGTATGATTAAAGATTTAGACAAATATCGTGAAATTTCTAATAAAGAATTGCAAGAAATCAAGGGTGGTTTTGGTGTAGGTGTTGGTATAGCTTTATTTATGGCAGGTTACACCATTGGAAAAGATCTCCGTAAAAAGTTTGGATAAGTCATGCTAGATAAAAGACACATTTTTAGAAGGATGAATTTTATTTTCTTCATTTCTTACAGTTTGATCAGTATTCTCAACGATTTAAACATTACGACTATACCATTGCCAATTGATTTATCTGTTTGTATTGTTTTATTTTTATGCTTCAACTCTATTTTTGAACAGAACAATCACAACTGTAAAAATAGGGATAGGTCCTGAAAATATAATCTCTGTTTGAGGGAAAATTGGACACCGAATTTGAAAAATCCACCCTATCTTAATAATTGGGGTGGATTTTTTGTGTAGCTGAGTTCGCTATTTTTTATAACCTATTTTAAAGATAGGCATTCGTTCAATCAGCAGATATAAATAAACAACTGAAGCTAAGCATTCAAACCAAAGTAAAATACAAGCCAGACCACATAGGTTACAAGAAGGAGGAAAATGGAATACAGTGTAACAAAGAGAATTTTCCAGTGTAAAGCTGTTTTCCTATGTTCTAGCCGAACAAATAGTAGATTGCCACCGTAAACACAGGCAACAAAAATAGCAAATACTAAGAGACGAATCGCGATAGCTAGTTGAAACATAGAGAACCTCCTTTCTCCAATTCTAAAGGCAAATATTTCAAAATCATCATCTAACGAAAAGGAGCAGATAGCCTCAAAAGGAGCCCAAGCAGTTGTAGCAGTATGTAGAATTTCCATCCAAATGGGTGAAACACAAAATCAAGCATAGCTAGTCCTCCTTAATCAAGAAAAACCTCTTTTCTAACTTTATTATAGCACTTGTATCTGAAGTCTTCAAATACTTATACAAGGCAAAATGAAACCCATTTCAAGCTCCTTACTTCCATGTTTCCTGCTTTTACTAATTCCCCTTTTTATGTTATAATTGAGATAATTGTAACGAATCAAGGTCAATAAAGACAAAAAATGAACTGGAATCAAACCAGCTTCAAACTGAGCATTTTTGAATATAGCTGACCTGAAAGCAGAAAGGAAACATATGATTTACAAAGTTTTTTATCAAGAAACAAAAGACCGCAGCCCACGTCGTGAAACAACACGCTCACTATACTTAGACATCGATGCTAGTTCAGAACTTGAAGGACGTATCGCTGCTCGCCAACTTGTCGAAGAAAATCGTCCAGAGTACAACATCGAGTATATCGAACTCTTGTCTGACAAATTGCTAGACTACGAAAAAGAAACTGGCGCATTCGAAATTACGGAGTTCTAATATGGCCTACACTCTTAAACCAGAAGAAGTTGGCGTTTTTGCTATTGGCGGTCTAGGAGAAATCGGTAAAAATACATACGGAATCGAATATCAAGACGAAATTATCATCGTTGATGCAGGAATTAAATTCCCTGAGGATGACCTGCTTGGTATCGACTACGTTATCCCTGATTACTCCTACATTGTAGAAAATATCGACCGCGTCAAGGCTCTCTTGATTACACACGGACACGAGGACCATATCGGAGGGATTCCTTTCTTGCTCAAGCAAGCAAACATCCCTATCTATGCTGGTCCACTGGCCCTTGCCTTAATCCGTGGAAAACTCGAAGAGCATGGACTTTTGCGCAATGCTACACTTCACGAAATCAACCACAACACGGAGTTGACCTTTAAAAACCTTAAAGCAACTTTCTTTAGAACAACCCACTCGATTCCAGAGCCATTGGGAATTGTCATCCACACACCTCAAGGGAAAATCGTCTGTACGGGAGACTTCAAGTTTGACTTTACACCAGTTGGTGAACCTGCAGACTTGCACCGCATGGCAGCCCTAGGTGAAGATGGAGTACTTTGTTTGCTCTCTGACTCGACCAATGCTGAAGTGCCAACCTTTACAAACTCTGAAAAGGTTGTCGGCCAGTCGATCATGAAGATTATCCAAGGTATCGAGGGACGTATCATCTTTGCATCCTTCGCCTCAAATATCTTCCGTCTCCAACAAGCAACGGAAGCTGCTGTTAAGACTGGTCGTAAAATCGCTGTCTTTGGGCGCTCTATGGAGAAAGCCATTGTCAACGGGATTGAACTTGGCTACATCAAGGCACCTAAGGGAACCTTCATCGAACCAAATGAAATCAAAGACTACCCTGCGGGTGAGATTCTGATCCTCTGTACAGGTAGTCAGGGCGAGCCTATGGCAGCCCTCTCTCGTATCGCTAACGGAACTCACCGTCAAGTGCAACTCCAACCTGGCGATACCGTTATCTTCTCATCTAGTCCAATCCCAGGAAACACCACTAGCGTTAACAAGCTGATTAACATCATTTCTGAAGCTGGTGTTGAAGTCATCCATGGTAAGATTAACAACATCCATACATCTGGACATGGTGGTCAGCAAGAGCAAAAACTCATGCTCCGCCTCATCAAGCCAAAATACTTCATGCCTGTTCACGGTGAATATCGCATGCAGAAAGTCCACGCTGGACTTGCCGTAGATACTGGCGTAGAGAAGGACAATATCTTTATCATGAGTAATGGTGATGTGCTTGCCCTCACTGCAAACTCTGCCCGTATCGCAGGTCATTTCAATGCTCAGGATATCTACGTCGATGGAAATCGTATCGGCGAAATTGGTGCAGCTGTGCTTAAAGATCGTCGCGATCTATCTGAAGATGGTGTTGTACTGGCTGTCGCAACTGTTGACTTCAAGTCTCAGATGATCCTATCTGGACCAGATATTCTCAGCCGTGGATTTGTCTACATGCGCGAATCTGGTGACTTGATCCGTCAAAGCCAACGCATCCTTTTCAATGCTATTCGTATCGCATTGAAAAACAAAGATGCCAGCGTCCAGTCTGTCAATGGCGCTATCGTAAATGCCATTCGACCATTCCTTTACGAAAATACTGAACGTGAACCAATCATCATTCCGATGATTCTCACACCAGATGAGGAATAAGGAAAAATTCTCTGAAATCCTATGACTTCAGAGAATTTTTGTTATTTCACGACAAGCTCGTAACGAGTTTTGCTGGTGAAAGTTTCACCTGCTTTGAGGATGACTTGATCTTTAAGGTCGCTATGAATAGCATCTGGCAAAGCTTGCGCTTCCAGAGCAATTCCATTGTGCTGAATCATTGGATGACCAGCGATGATGACACTCTCGTCCACAAAGTTTGCTGTATAGACCACAAAGCAAGGAGCCTCTGTCTTGAAGAGCAAGAAGCGACCTGAACCTTGGTCATAGAGGAATCCAGCATTGTCATGTCCTGCAGGAAGCGCAAATGGATGGTCCAAACCAGATACGAGTTGGATTTGCTCATCTTCTTCTGCAAAGATATCCTTCAACAAGGCACCATTATAGATATGTTTGACCACATCACGATTAGCATCTGGAGTTTTAGCTGGGACACCATCAGGAGCGATTGGATAGATACCCTCAGTGTTCAATTGGAAGACATGGCGATCAACCGTCTGAGTGAAATCGCCAGACAAGTTAAAGTAGCTATGGTTGGTCGGATTGACCAAGGTATCCTGGTCCGTCGTCACCTTGTAGCTAACTTCATAAGCACCACTTTCTTCCAAGTGGTAGTTAATCCAAATTTTAAGGTTTCCAGGGAAACCTCCTGTCCCGTCTGTTCTTTCTGTGTAAAGAGTCAAACCATGGTCGCTCACCTCGACTAGCTCAAACAAACTAGAATCCCAACCTGTTGAGCCACTGTGATTACAGTTGCTTGCGTTATTGACTTCGAGTTCATAGGTTTTCCCGTTCAATTCGAATGTCGCACCTGCGATACGACCTGCAACTGGACCTACACTCGCTCCATGTTTAGGGCTATTTCCCACATAGCTTTCGAAATCGTCAAAACCTAGGATAACATTGGCAAAATTGCCAGTCTTATCTGGAGTTACATAACGTAAAATTGTCGCTCCATAGGTCATAATTTCCAGTTGATAGCCTGCTTCCGTTTCAAAACGGTAAGCGAGGACATCCTTGCCATCAACTTTCCCAAATACACGTTCTGTGTATGCTTTCATCCTTCTCTCCTTTTTCTATTTCAATTAAGCAAACAAACCATAGAAGCGCATTCACTCTCTATGGTTTTATTGTATGATTTACAAACACCTTTGTCAAAAAACCATAGATATTTTATTAACAAAAGTCGTTTCTTCTATTTCTGATCTATGCTTCTACACGTTCAGTCCATGAAGTAGCTGTTGTTTGAAGTACTTTATTGAGTTCATCAATGTTTTCAAATCCAGTTGTACGAAGCCATTCGCGAGCTGCTGCTTCTCCATCTTTGATGTAAGCTTCAACAGATCCAGCCCATGTTGCACGTCCACAAAGAACACCATTGAAGTCTGCGCCTGATTCATGGGCAAAGACAAGTGTTTCTTGGAAGAGCTTAGCTGATACACCTGCACTCAAGTAGATGTATGGAAGGTTAGTTGCTTCGTCTTGCGCTTTGAAGAAAGCAGCTGCTTCTTCACGTGTATGAACGATTTCGCCATCGCCAAACCCTTCAACGTATTTCACGTTAACTGGAACTTCTACTTTCAAGACATCGATGTTGAAACGTGGATCGGAGAAGACCTTCATAGCACCGATAACCTTATGTGGTTTTACTTTAGCGTATTCTGCAGAACCTGCATCAGCAATCTTTTCATCGT
>NZ_KV794270.1:0-1038 GCF_001808705.1 Streptococcus sp. HMSC074B11
GCTGATGTCGATGCACTTGTTGATGCTGACGTACTTGCGCTTGTTGAGGCTGAGGTTGAGGCTGATGTACTTGCACTCGTCATAGCACTTGTTGATGCTGATGTACTTGCACTTGTCATAGCACTTGTGCTCGCTGACTCAGAAGCACTAGTTGAAGCGGACTCAGAACGATATTTGTTATCCGTAACAGTCTCGTTTTGATTATAAACAGTTGGTGCATACGGCTGACTACCAGATGCCACTTTGGCATTATCCTTATAGTAAATTGTTGCAACACCACTGTCACTTACATCAATGCTTGAAATACGATTTCGACCGTTTGGAACAACCTTATCATGAGCTTTTCTAATCTATTCGCGAACTTTTTCCTTATCAGATTCTGATAAATGATTTTTATCCTTGACCTCAGTCACATCAATCGCAGGTTTATTAAACAAGTTCTGCAACTGATCTTGTTGAACAACAATTTCTCCCACACCAACTTCATTATCACTCGGATCTGTAGCATAGAGCCAACGTCCCCAGTGATTTCCTGATTTCCAAGCAAGATTTTGATTAGAAATCGCATTGATGGTAAAGGTTGTCTGGTCATCATTGGTTAAAGTATTAATAATATTGGTAATAGGACCAGTTCCCCATTCAGGTCTGTTTTCAAAGAAGTCCGTCAAATCTTTTCGATTACCAGAAACCTTCAAAGTTTTCAATTTACCACTATTATCTTTACCTGTATAAGTAATCTGGATATTATCTCCAGCATAGAACAAATAGCGACCATTGCTATCTTTCTTAGGTTCCTGACCATTTACTGTTACAGTATAGGTGATTGTTGGTTTCACACGTTCAAGAGTAATCGTACTTGTCGTTACTTCTGAATCGAGACCAGCAACTGTAGATTTAGCTGTTACATCACCTTTCGGAAGAAGACCATTGTTGCCATCGTAAGCTTTTTGCAGCTCAGTAGGTTCAAAGGTAACACTTGTTTCGTTGTCCTTAGCTCTCTTCTCGAACGTATGTCCAGCTAGAGTCAAGGTTACAAGA
>NZ_KV794270.1:1138-76918 GCF_001808705.1 Streptococcus sp. HMSC074B11
AGTAGAATCAACTGAGATAGCTGGCGCTTGCGGATTGACCTTAATAGTCACGTCTACTGTTCTACTATTAGCATCTCCATTGTAGGATCCTTGTGGAAGAGTGACTTTCACCTTTCGCGTGTAAACTCCTGCGTTTGCAACCATAGCATCATCAGGAGCCTGAACCCAACTAAAGGTAGTTCCTGTCGGGAAGGATACACTTGTATTCGAATTTTTAAGTGCCTCTCCTGGATTCGCAATAATATCAGCTAATGGTGTCTTATTACCTACAGTGGTCACATATTCTTGTTTCGCAACTGGATCAACAACTGTGTAATCAAAACTTGTCTCACTTGTCAAGGCTGGATTACTAGAAGATACCGTACCAAAACGACCATTAGGATAAGAAGCAATGACTGTATAGGTTGTACTGTGACTCTTGGCATCTGAGCCCGTCGTATTCCATACATCATGGAAAAGTTGCGTACCAACAGGAGTAACTATCTCAGCTCCTTGGTTATTAACTCTATACTTATAAGACCATTTTGCTATCCCTGATAATCCTCGTTCGCCTAGATTTGTATACTGTTGGATTGTTCCACCAATATTATTCGCCCATTCTCCTCCAGTAACTTTATCACCAGGGAGATCTGACTTGAAGGCATAGAACTTACCTGTAACACCATTGTGAGTTTTGGTTTCAACTTTTGGATAAACTTTGTAGTTATAGGATAGATCCGTTGTAGAACCATCTGGATGAGTGACAGTCAATACAGCTGCACCGCTGCCATTATGGTCTCCAGCTTCAAATGTCGGTGCCTTCTTCCAGCTGACCGTAGTTCCTGTAGGAAGAGGTTGAGCTCCAACTGCACGTACAAAGTTTGCTGGGGTGAGGTTTGCTAAAGTTTCATTGCTAACCGCATAGAAAGTATCCGCTACTTTCTCAACTCCATACTTCACTTTTGGCGCAACAGTATTCGTTGTGCCATCTTTGTAGGTAATCGTTACAGTACCATCGGTAGCAATACTATAATCACTAATGCGGTTTGCCGCCTGAGGGTTTGCTATTTTCACTGCAGCAAGAATCTTAGTACGTTCATCATTTGTCAACGCAGTTGGATTAACAACAGGGATCGCATTATCAGGTTGAGCTCCTGGGAATTTTTCGTTCAGTTTCCCTTGTGCTACTACTGCTGCTACTCTACCCGTATTATCGGATAAATCCGTAGCATTAGTCCCACGAGTCCATTTATTCCCATCTTTATATTGGACATTTTCACCATAAGTAGCCGTGTACTCTAGAACTTTCGGATTTGTGGTTGAAGCGGTAGTAATCGTGTCCTTAATACCTGAGGCAGTATCATCTGATGAGTAGCCATCTTGGAAGATACGACTGATATCTGAAGTACCATCGTTTAATTTCAGAGTTTTAATCTTACCACTATTATCTTTAGCAGTTAAAACAACTTTAATCTCATCTCCTGCAAAGACTTCATAACCACGGATGCCTTGGCGGACATTATCCTTAATGGTTTGTTTTTCCCATGAGTTTGTCTTGTTATTCTTTATGTAAAGCTCAAAGTTAACTTCTGGCGCCACAGTTTCCTTAGTGATCGTCTTAGTGATTGTAGTTGATTCTAATGTCTCATTTACGTTTGTGCTAGGATTTGTGAAAGTCTTGCTTTGTTTAACCGTTACGTCACCCGTTGGCAGGAGACCGTTGTTTCCATCATAGGCAGCCTTTAAATCTGTCGCAGTAAAAGTTACGCTTGTGTCATTATTCCCCGCTGTCTTAGGGAATGTATGTCCGTTTAATGTCAGGGTAACAAGAGCACCCGGCGTCACATTGGTGACTGTAATTCCTTTATTTGGAAGACCACCTGTGTTAGTAACCTGATTATCTGCGATTTGTGGTGCTTGAGGATTGACCTTGATAATTACAGGAACTGGTCTGTTGTTTCCCAAAGCTCCACTGTATGAACCTTGTGGAAGTGTAATTCTCACATTTCTAGTGTAAAATCCTGGATTTGCTACTGTAGCATCATCAGGAGTTTGATCCCAACTATAGGTTGTACCAGAAGGGAAAGTAACATTAGTAGTTGAATTCTTCAGTGTATTTCCAGGATTAGCAATGATATCAGCTAGTGGAGCCTTATCACCCGCAGTAGTCACATAGTCTTGCTTAACCACTGGATCAACTACTGTATAGTCAAAACTAGTCTCACTTGTCAAGGCTGGGTTGCTAGAAGATACAGCACCATAACGTCCATTTGGATAGGTAGCCACGACAGTATAGGTCGTACTATGGCTCTTGGCATCTGAATCAGTAGTATTCCACACTTCTTTAAAACGTTGCGTACCAACAGGAGTAACGATCTCAGCCCCTTGGTTATTGATTTTATACTTATAGGACCATTTTGTTCCAGCTAATGCTGAGTCTCCTAGATTTGTATACTGTTCAATCGTACCACCGATGTTGTTGGCCCAGCCATTTCCTGTAACTCTATCACCAGGTAGGTTTGACTTAAAGGCATAGAACTTACCTGTCACACCATTGTATGTCTTGGTTTCAACTTTTGGATAAACAGTATAGTTGATAGTTACATCCGAGGTTGAGTTATCAGAGTAAGTCACACGCGCTTGAGCTGTTTGAGCCCCAGTTGCACTAGTAGAGATTGGCGTTAGCCAAGAAATCCTATGTCCAGTTACAGCTGATGTTGAACTATCAACTGGATTGATAGTCAGAAAGTTATTGACATTAGCAAGATCTGCAGTAGTTTCCCCTTGAACAGCGTAGACAGTTGGAACTTTAGTTGTAGCATTATAAAGTTCATTTTGTTTGATTTTATGGAAGGCATAGGTAATACCTTGATTTCCTTCAAGAACTCTGACTTTATTTCCTGATACAAATCCTCGGGCAGTAGCAACGTTTGTTGCTTTCAATTGGTAACCGTCAATGTTCAGATATTGGCTAAGATCGACCGTAGTTCCCGGAAGTTCTTGGATGAGTACCTCATCCTTACCAGGTATTTCCTCTCCAGTATCTGCATCGATGAAATTAACTGTGACATAAGCACCACGAGCAGAGTATTCAAATCTTTCTAGTCTGAACTGTTGTAAGTTAGTTCCAGAACCAGTCGAAGCAAAAATAGCCAAGGCTAGCTCTTCAGGATTACCAGCATTCGATAATAAGGTTCTGTTTTTATTCTCATTCTTAAGGTTATTGGTATCCGGCCGTCCTTGCACATTTTGGTCACTAGAAAGAGCAATTCTATCAAGTCTCAAGTCCATATACCAAGTTTGACCATTGTAGGTAACTGTCATTTCTTTGGTTCTACCATCATAGGTTACCGTATAGTCTTTCAGAGAGTTATCTGTTGGGTTTTGATTCAGTTTACTAAAGGTTCTGATTACAGGGTATACACTCCCTTGAGCTGCAGCATTAGAACCATTGTAATTATAGATAAAACCACCGAAGGCACCGCCTCCTCCCACAGACCCTGGATCGGCAGACACTTTATCAATCGATTGAGGACGGCTGGTATTATGCCAAGTATCCAGTTTAAAACCAAAGGAACCTTTTAGATTATTTCCTCCCATACCGAGAGACCCACCAGAACCATTATTTCCCGTTCCTGCATTTCCGATAACACCAGGTTCAGCAGTTGAAAACACCGCCGCAATTCCATCACCACCTGCATGTCCTGGTTTAAACCCTTCATATGCATTTCCAAGATTGATCTTACCTGTTAGGGTGAAGCTCTCAGTCATATCTATCTTAGTTTTCAATGTATAGGAACCAGCCTGCCCACCTATATTTTGTGTCAAGGTTACTGTACCACCACTCAGATTTGCAGTTCCTGATGTTTTAAAGTAGTTTGCTTGATTTTTATTGGTTACAACCAACTTAGCTCTTGGGTTGTAAGTCGCATTTCCTAAAGAAGCATTTGTATTATAAGGGATCCGCAAGTCATTTGAAGAAGTCAAAGCTTGACCATTACGGTAGTCACGCGCCCCAGAACTAGCACGAAGAACTGTGTTGACCACAGTATTACGTGTTCTAGTAGCTTCAGAGATAAGGGTGTTGAGATCAGCGTTAGGATCTGTCAAAGCATTTTGAATCGCTTCAATCGTAGCATTTCCTTTTAGAAGCGCAGTTTCAGCACCCTCACGATTTCCCAAACGACCGAGATAGGTTCCTATCTCATCTGAAAGACTCTTAAGTTTTTTCTCTTGCTCTGCACGTTTTTTGTCAGTTTCAGTCGCAGTTACAACCCCTGTTGCAACAGTTGTCAACATATCAGCAGAATTGCCATTGACTTTATCAGAAACACCTGCGCTTACTGAAGTAGTATTCAAGTTAGCTGGAGTTGACTTATAGGTAATTGTAGCACTATCTTTATCCGCCACTACTTCCTCAACCTTCGAAGTTTCATCAGTAGCACTCTTACTTGTTGAGCTTGTAACTACAGAACTAGTAGAACTCGTTTCTGAGAGGCTTTCTGATCTTGTAAGTGACTCAGAGGTACTGGTTGAAGTTGAAGCTGAGGTAGATGCTGAAGTTGACGTAGAGACAGATATTGAAGCTGACTCTGACGCAGATGTACTTGCAGACACTGATGAAGACAAGGACTCTGATAGGGATTGACTTTCAGAGACTGAAACACTCTCACTAATAGACTGAGAAGTCACATCTGAAGCTGGAGTTTCTTGATTTTCTTTCCCAACTGTCCCTAGAACAACTTTGTCCGTATTGACGAGCGTGCTATCTGTATCAATTACTTTTTCTACTGCTGTTTGTTCATTAGCATAAACCTGCGTCTGAACGATAGCTCCTCCTCCGATAACCGAACCAGCCGCTACTATCCCCTTAAGGACATCGATTCCTGTCAATGGTGTAGAAGAACACTCCTCAACAATCTCTGTTGATACTTGAGCTGTATCCACTCCGCCACGAATGACTTTAAATAAACCAAAAAGGGATGTAGAGGCACGTAACCAGTGTTTACCAGACTTGATTAACTTAAATCTTGTAACACGATCTGTTTCTCTAAATTGACCTTCATTTCTTTTAAAAAACATGTATACACCTTCCGTTTTTCTATCAATCTTAAAAATTGATGTTAACTTTTATTCTACCATTTCTTAACTATTTTTTCTATTGATTTCAGATAAAAATTAGAAAGAAAACGTTATTTATTTAGTCATTTTATTTAATTTTCATAAAGAATATGAAACTATTTTTACGAGATGATATCCTATTAACAATTTGAACAATTTGAACAATTTAAATTATCAAAAATATGCTTTCTATTGTTGTTTCCAACTATACATAATTAATAGAAATTATAGAATTTCTATGAAAATTTCAAATGATAGTTACATGTTTTTGCAAGTGTACTGAAGATTCCTAAATTTTATAACAAAACAAACCCCTACTCGCTAGATTAAAGAATTATCTTCAAAATTTTAAAAAATTAAAATAAGACTAGCATAAATATTAAAAAAGCATCGAAAATTCGATGCTTGCTATTAAATTCCTATATGAATATCTGGAAATTTATCTGAGATTAAATCCCAAAGTTCTTCCAGTTGCTCTCGAACTGTTTTTGTTGATTTCAAAACCATATCTTGTTTTTTCTTGCCATTCTTACGGATATAACAAAATTGATAAATTTTTTTCGAAAACAAAGACTTATTAATCTTCGTTTCTACAAGATAAAGATGGTCTACATCTCTTAGGTCTAAAGCTTGCGTTCCTTTATAGTAAGTGATGAGATGGTTTTTATAAAGAATTACTTTTAGATTTTCATCATAAAATTCTGCTAAACCAGCCATATTTTCAACATTTCCTTGCAATTCAGGATAGGCTTGATAAATTTCTTCCAGAGAAGCAATCGTTTTTTTTCGAATAAGAAAGGCACTCACTACTAAAAATACTCCTGTTCCTCCAAAGAAAATCACCCCAATGATGAATATCCAGCCATCATTGGCATGTTCAGTCGTACTTAAATAAAGATTGCTATTCATATTTTGATAAACAACTGATGATGGTTCAAGGATAGACTTTAAAAAGCCCGATAAATCGACAATACGATTATTTCTTGACTTATTTTTTTTGGTTGCAAGTGGTTGTAGTTGCGTTCCAATTATGGTTGCTGGATGATCGTAAAGAGTTCCAGCCGTAGCCTGATCCATGATACTCTTAATTGTGGCATCATTCTCGCTAGCTTCAATCACTGCATATTTTCCATCTCCGTCCTTACTATATTGGACAAGATAAACTACACTACCGCCTTCAACTTCACCTACCACTTCTGGATAGATATCATAGACAGTCATAGTAACTTCTTTACCTGACCGTGTGTCGTCTGAAAATGGATCCATTGGATGTTGATGATGATTCCACATGAAGACAGTTCCTGCAGAAAAAGCAAAGAAAACTAGTGAAAGAATAAGCCCAGAAATAAAGCCTTTATTTCTTTTTTCTTTAAACATCATAATCTCCTTTAGTTTGATGATTAAATTAAAGCAAAAATTCCTATAAATTTCAATAATCATCTCAAACACAAATACTATTAAATTGGGAAAGAAAGCGCTTATCAAAAAATATATATGATATTTCAAAAAAAGAGTTTGAGAAAATCCCAAACTCTACTATTATTTCAAATTCTATTTTCTTGCCATCTGTTCATCTTGCTTAAGTTGCTTAACCAATTGATCAACGCTATCAAATTTTACCATATCACGGATACGGTCCAACCAGGAAACAATGACAGTTTCCCCATAGATATCGTCAGAAAAATCAAAGATATGAACTTCAAAACGCTCTTCTTCGCCATCAAAGGTTTCATTTTTACCTAGACTCGCCATACCACGATAGACTTTTCTTTGAATTTCAACGTCAACGGCATAAACACCATCAGCTGGCATATATGTCCGATCCAAGTTGACTAGATTAGCTGTCGGGAAGCCAATAGTTCGACCTCGAGCATTTCCGTGAACCACTACACCTCTCGTTGGTAAAGGGAATCCCAAAAGTTTACCTGCTTCTTTTACATCTCCTTCTAGAATGGCTTGGCGAATGCGCGTTGAACTAATTTTCCCCTTTTCGTCCTCAACTGGTGGAACAATAACCACTTCACCATGGAAAAGTTCTTTTAAATCCTCAGCTGTTTTTCTATCTGAACCAAGAGTATAGTCAAAACCAACTACAATCGTATCTGCCTTTGCTTCCTTGACATAGGTATCAATGAATTCTTTGGCAGTCATATTTGCTACTCGACTAGTGAAATCCATCAAATACAAGCTCTCAACTCCAGCTCGCTTCAGTCTACGTTCACGTTCACTAGCATTCAAAATATGCAATAAGTGTTCAGGTGAGTATTGATTCAGAGTTAGCTTTGGTGATTCGTTAAAAGTTACTAGAGCTACTCCCTGGCGCTTTTCAGCAGCAATGTTAGAAGCTATATCAAATAATTTTTGATGGCCGAGGTGAACTCCATCAAAATAACCAAGTACAAGGACGTTTGGTCCTGGTGTTGCAATATCTTTTTCTGTTTTAATAGGTACTGTAATAATCATAGTATTTATTATACCAAAAAAATGGCGCTTTCAAAACAATTTAGACTGAATTCAGCATATAAAACTTAAAGTAAACCTTCTTTGACTTCTTTACGGAGTTGCTCTAGACTATCAATACCATATTTGTCCATGACTTTTGGTAGATTTTCGATAATATCTGGACAAGCATATGGATTGGTAAAGTTTGCTGTACCGACTCCGATAGCTGATGCACCAGCCAGATACATTTCTAAGGCAGCTTCAGCTGAATCCACTCCTCCCATACCAATGATTGGAATCTTAGTTGTTTGAGCTACTTGCCGGATTAGTTTTAGGGCTACAGGAAATACTGCAGGTCCAGACATGCCACCTGTCCCATTTGCAATAATCGGCTTTCTAGTTTTGAGATCAAAACGCATCCCTACAAGGGTATTGATCATGGTGAGTCCACTAGCTCCAGCATCTTCTGCAGCCTTAGCAATGGTTACGATGTCAGTAACACTTGGAGTCAATTTGACGTAAACGGGCACTTCTGATGCTTCTACGGCAGCCTTCACCACATCATAGGCCAACTCAGGATCTTGTCCAATTAAAAGTCCATGATTCCCATGATCAACGTTAGGACAAGAGATATTGAGCTCAATAGCTTTCACGTTAGTTGCCTTAGAAATTCCATGAGATACGGCAGCGTATTCTTGTTTTGAAAAGCCAGCAACGTTTGCGATTATAGGGAGATTGGGATACTCTCTTTGCAACCAAGGTAATTTTTCAGAGAGAACGACTTCTAAACCAGGATTTTGTAAACCAATGGCGTTTAACATACCTGCTGGTGTTTCTGCCACTCGTGGAGTTGGATTTCCAAACCTAGGTTCAAGTGTAGTAGCCTTAATCATGATAGAGCCTAAAAGGTCTAAATCATAGTATTTGGCATATTCTTGACCAAAGCCAAAACAGCCTGAAGCAGGAATGATAGGATTCTTTAATTCTAAACCTGGTAGAGAAACTTGTAATCGATTTGCAGTCATGACACTCTCCTTATAAAACTACTGTGCCTGTTTTAAATACAGGGCCATCTTCACACACACGTTGACTAACTGTTTCACTATCAGGTACTTTCAAGACGCAAGCGTAGCAAGCTCCCATACCACAGGCCATGCGGGATTCTAGTGATAGATAAGCTCTTGGATGGTCGTAAAATGTTTGATTGATGTATTTCATCATACCAGGTGCTCCGCATGAGTAAATTGCATCGAATTCGTTATCAAATTCCTTTATCACTACTGATACATTTCCTTGGGTTCTATAAGAACCATCATCAGTCGTTACAAAGACTTTGCTATATTGGGATAATTCATCTTCCAAAATAACTGCATCTTTAGTAGCAAATCCTAGAACTGTTGTGACATCTACACCACGTTCATCTAATTGTTTAGCTACTTCAAGTAAAGGAGGTACACCAATTCCTCCACCGACTAGGAGAACATGACTCTGCTTATCTAAATCAGATAAGTCAAAGCCATTTCCTTGAGGTCCCATAACATCTAAGCTATCACCTGTTTTTAAGGTTGAAAAAATTGCCGTACCAGAACCTTCGATACGATAAATAAGATGGCATTGTTTATTAGCCTTATCTATAGACGATATTGAAATCGGACGACGCAAGAGATGGGCATCATCAGGTACACGCAAATGTAGAAATTGTCCAGCTTTCATAGCTTCAACCATTTCTCCTTGAAGTACTAGTTCAAAGATTGCTGGTGCGATTTCCTTTTGAGACACTACTTTCATGGTTTCCAAGCGAATAGCACCCATGCGTTTTTTACAATTTGGATTCATACCGTTTCCTCCTTAAATTTTAAGGGGTTCAGAAAAAGAAAAACCTTGCAATCGCAAGGTTTCAGTAAGATACTTACAGAAAAGAATCAAATAAACTGTGTTTATTCGAAGTTTGTGTAATCTATTTTCTATCTGACACCTTGTGAGCCTCTCTGGACTTCCCTTAAAGGTTAAATTTTTACTAGTATACTGTATCAACCCTAAAAAGTCAAGCAAAAATAGGTAAGGTGTCTGACGTATTTTAGTTTACCTATTTTTGTGAAGAGAGAATCTTCTCCAATTTTTGATAATCTTTGACACTGTCGATTTCGTAGATAGAATTTTCTTCCAATTCCTCTACGTAAACATCTAGTTCTTTGATGTTATCTTTGACCATGTTATCCCAGTAGAGATCTACAAATTCACCGCTTGCATAAGCCTCATCGATAAATCCAACAATCTTTTCAGCTGTTGGAGCATCCCAGAATGAAACTCCACTCAGGATGCGACCATTCTTACTATCAACGATGATATCTTGAACTTTGTAATCTTCTCCGTAAACTAGGAACCATTCATTGTCACAGTCTTCACGATAAACACTGAAATATGTTGAACGCTCGATATCATTACGGAACATATTTTTGAAAAGATAGTTATCCGCATCGATAACGTAGCTATTAGCCAACTCTTCTTTTACCAAGTAAAGTGAGTAAAAATTATTGTAATCAGCATACTTATCGTTGAAGACCAAACGAACCCCGTACTTTTCTTTAAGATAGTCGAATTGTTCTTTTAAATAACCGACAACGATGATAATGTCATCAATTCCACGTTCTTTCAAAAATTCAATTTGATATTCAACCAATGGTTTTTGATTGACTTTAACCAAGGCTTTGGGAGTATTTTCTGTCATGGGTCTCAAACGAGTTCCCAATCCGGCTGCTAAAATAATCGCTTTCACGCATTTTCTCCTTTATTCTTTAATAATAATATAAACACCAGCCATTACGATAAGGGAAGTAATAATGGTCAGTAAATTAAGAGGCGAACCCAAGAAAATCGCTGCAAACAAAACAGTCCATACTACATAACTCACATTAAGACCAGTAGCTTTTGCCGGCTGCAATCGATTAATAGCCATATAATAGGCAAGATAAGAAATCATATTTGATGCTGCAAAGATAATCAAAAGACCTAACAATTGACCATTTGCCACTTCCGCAAATGAATGGTGCGAGAAGAGAACAATGACAAGATAGGACAAGAAAGATGTGACTTGTCGTATCAAGAGTGCTTCGAGTTCACTGAGTTCACTTTCCATAGCGAATGAGCTCAGAACACTTTCACTTCCCCAAGCAAGCGCACAAATCAAGGCACAGAGTATTCCGATATAGAAGGAATTAACTTGTTCAACCTTGTAGGTCTGAGCAATAATTCCTGCAATGATTAATAAAATTCCAAATACTGTATTCTTCGAAACCTTATGCTTAAGAATAAAGAAGGCAAGAAGGACAGAAACTGCAGGATAGATAGCTGAAACCGATGATGCCAAAGAACTACCGATATACTTGACCGCATAGAGATTGGCTTGCATGCCAATAGGTCCAGCTAATAGCGCTCCAATGATGACACTGACGTTTCGAATGTTCAAGAAGATTGAAAAACGTACTTTCCCTTCTTTAACTAGAAGATATCCTAGCAAGATAAAAATACTAAGAAAGTCGTGCGCTGCTGCTACTACAAAAGGCGAAAGCTCTGTAAAGATTGAAAAGATATAGGCGCTAATCGTTAAGCCTAATCCCCAGAAGACACCTGAAAGTAGACCAAAAGAAACTCCATTTTTAGTTTTCATCTAAATCTCCTTCAGACTCTAATTCTTTTACAGCTCTATTGTAGCGAGAGATTCCATAATCTCCAAAATCTGCACCATTTTCTTCTTTGTAAATGGTCCATAGGCTCCAAATAATATCTTGCAAGATTTTGTAGATACGAATTTTCTCCCTCGAAACTGGAGTCTTGTCACTCTCATAATGACTTAAAAAGTCTTCTTCCTCTTCACTAGTAAACTCTGATTCTAGGAAGAGAGCTGCCAGATCCCACATAGGGTCATTCATAGAAGAATATTCCCAATCAATGAGATAAAGGTGACCATCTGGTCCTTCTATAAAGTTTTCTGGAACCAAATCAATATGACATGATTTTTGATCAATTCCAATTTGTTCAAGTTGATCTTTCAAAGAAAATACAGACTTTCTGACAACTTCATAGTTTGGATAGGAAATCTCCCCTTGAATCAAGGTTTCATATTTTTTGATTTCCTCAAAAGGAGCAAACTCTCCTTTTAATTCTTTACCAGAAGCGTGAATGGTTTGTAGAATTGGTGCAATCTTTTCAAATTTGGTTTTAATGGTAGCTGAATCAAGTGTCTCAGCATTTTCAATGTATTGATTAACCTTAATTCCTGCTTCAATATCGAAAAGATAATTTTCTACATCTAATTTCAAATCTTTCAACAATTCAAGATTGAACTTCTCATTCTGGCGGTCGATTAATTTATCTGTACCTTTTCCGAAAAACTTAACGATATACTGATTTGAGGTTGTTTTAACCAGGTAGTTTTGATTGGTCATACCACCTAATTGTTTAACACTCAGAATATCCTCATCAGTTGATAGTAAAGAGGTAAGTTTTTCCTTAATGATTTTTTCCACAATCTTCCTCCATTAGACTTCCCACTTAAAGACTGTCTTAAATGCGGTATTTAAGTCAGTTGCAAAAACTCGGTGAATATCTTTGATTTCTCTGACTGGTTCTTCTAAATAAATGATATTTTTCAAACGATTGGCAAATCTCTTAATCTCCATCATTTGGATAGCTTTTTCAAAGTCAACACGTCCTGAACGTGAAGAACCTACCAGTAACAAACCTTTTTCCAATGAATCTCGAGTATTGATATTTACCTTGTACTCACTAACACCCATCATCAAAATAGTTCCTTGTGGTTTGATGTAACGAATGAGATCATTAATTGCAGGTCCGCATCCATCACCACCACAGCATTCAAAACCATGGTCAAAACTAAGATCTTCTGGAATACTATCCGTAATGTAAAGCTCCTTAGCAAAAGAGAAGAGTTCTAATTTTTCCCAGTGACGACCAATAACAATAATCTCAGCTTCAGGCAAGGTATAGTTGATAATATTAGCCATGACAAAAGCTAGACTACCATCTCCAATAACTGCAATACGCTGACGTCTGCTGTGAGAAACTGTCAAGAAACGATTCATAGCGTGCATCCCCACACTGACAAATTCAGTAATGGCAGCAACTGTGTCTTCGACGTCCTCATAAGCTACCACACGATCCTTAGGTAGAGAAACAAATTCTCGCATAAAACCATCATGACCACTAGACAAGAAATATGTTCCAGTCATGTAGTTTTCATAAAATTCCTCGTCACTCTGCATAGGTGGTTGATTGGGAATCATGACAACCTTCTGGCCAACTTTGTAGGTCCCTGTGGGATCAGAAATGACTGTACCACAAGATTCATGAATCATAGCCATTGGAAGCTTTTTAGATAATATTTTGGGATCACGTTTTCCTTGATAGTAACGTTGATCCGCATGACAAACCGCCATAAAGTTTGGTCGAATAAGGATATGATTCTCTTGATCAATCTTCTCTTCTTGATATTTGATATTGATAAACTTTGGTTTTGTCAGTTGATAAATTTGATTAATCATGTTTTTAGTCTTTCTCAATCATGCTTTTAGCAATCTTCAAGTCTGTAACTGTTGTGATTTTTAGATTTGAGTATTCACCTTTTGCCAAGGCAACATCTTTACCCTTAATGACAAAGATTTTACATGCATCTGTCAAAATTTCTTTTTCTTCTGCTGATAAAGAACCATACAAATCAATAAAGTCTTTACAACGGAAGGTTTGGGGAGTTTGTCCTTGATAGAGATGGGCTCGGTTTGGAATATCTGTAATGAACTGACCATTGGTACTTTCAACGATGGTATCCACCGCTTCAACCACTGTATCGACAGCATCATGATTTTGTGCAAGAGCAATGTTATCTTGAATCATTCGAAGTGTGATAAAAGGACGAACAGAATCATGCGTCACCACAATATCATCTGCGGTCAGTGGACGGTAAGCATCAATAGCTTCAATAATTTTTTCAATACTAGAATTACGATCCGCACCACCTTTGGTGATGATAATACGATCCTTGTGGAGTGGTAGGAATTTTTCAACTAAATCTTCTGCGTGTGTAACCCAGTCACCATGAACTCCAACTACAATCTTTTCAATAGTTGGTTCCAAGACAAATTTTTCGATAGTATGAATCAAGATTGGGCGATCTCCCAACTCAAGAAATTGTTTGGGTAAATTACTAATCCCCATGCGCGTGCCAGTTCCACCTGCTAAAATTCCAGCGTAGATCATTTTAATACTCCTTTAGTCTGTTCTAAAAAACTCATTCTTTACCATTATATCACAACCTAGCCCTTTATCGAAATAAATACTAGAATTCTCTAGTCAGAAAGAGCCTAGGCATACCTTTCAGGGAAAGTAACTAGAATGATAAAAAAATCTCAACTCTATTTTCAACAAATATAGAGTTCTTCAGAATATTATAGAAAACTTAAAAAAACCTTAAACTAAATAAAAAAGTTGAGATTGTAGCCAGAGATAATTCCAAACTAACAATTCTCAACTCTATTCAATCATTTTTCGTTTATTTTTCTTCTTGCTCACCGATGCCCTTAACGGCCTTCTTAAACTCGGCAAGCATTTTTCCTACTGATTCGCCTAGCTCTGGTAAGCGTTTTGGTCCAAAAATCAACAATGCTCCAAGGACAATGACTATTAAGCCTGGCGCACCAATATCACGTAAGATTCCCATTTTTTTCTCCTTTCCTTTTTCTCTTAATAATCCATTTACTAATAGCGATACTAACCTCATACAATAAGATTAAAGGAACAGTCATCGCTAAATCGCTAATAAAATCAGCAGGTGTCAATATAACAGCCAATACCAATAAAATGAAGTATGCATAACGTCTATAAGCAATGAGTAGGCCAGGCCCAATCAAACCAATTGAGGTTGAGAAAGCAATGATAACTGGCAATTCAAAGATAAATGCTAGTGGTACAGTAGTTTGAAAGACAAAAGCTAGATAATTTTGTGCCGTTAACTGCGTTTCAAATAAGTTTTCACCTAGTCCCAGTAAGACCTGAAGTATAGCTGGTGTGACAAAATAAAAGCCAAAAGCTAACCCCAAGATAAAACAAAGGAAAGTTGCAGGGATATAAGCAAAAATCGCCCCTGCTTCTTCAGTTTTAAGGGCTGGTCGGACGAAACTCCAGACTTGATAAACGGTAAAGGGCAAGGTAAGGCTAAAGGCCATCAAACTTGCCAAACGAAGATAAATCCATAAAATATCATTCGGCCCCAAGACGATCAACTTCTGACTAAAGCCTTGTGTGATATACTGATAAACCTGATCGGCAAATAATAGTGAAATGCAGAAAACCAGAAAGAAGCAAACAACTACTGCTAGCAATCTCTTTCTAAATTCTACCAAATGTTCAATAATTGTCAATTCCTTTTGATCCATCATTTTTCATCCTGTCTAATGGTAATTAGAAAAACTACGAGGATAAAGAGAGTCTGACCTGCTAACCCTTCCCAACTAGGGTAAATTCCCAATATATCAATACTTGGTATTCCTGAGATCAGATGGTTTGGAATCATATTTGTCAACTGTAAGGCATGGATACTGACTCCCGTCATCTTAAAGGCTAAGGCATAAATCATCCAAGTCAGGATAAAGAAAACCTTGTGAGGTAGGAAAAATTGACTAGCCTTGTTCATCACAAAGGCAATCATGACTAAAACTGAGAGGGCTAGAGAAATTCCTAGGACAAAATCAAAACTAGAAATCCTTGGCAGAATCCCCACATAGAATAAAATCGTCTCAGCACCTTCACGGAATACGGCTAGAAAACTTAAAGCGAACATAGAAAGGAAAGATCCTGTTTTCGTGACAGTTTGCATTTGTGATTCCATAAAAGCATTCCATTTTTTAACAGAAGATTTGCTATGTAGCCAAATACCGATTAAAATCATCATGATAACCGCAAAAATCCCGACTGCACCTTCGATGATTTCACGGTTAGTTCCTGAGGTGACTGCTGGAAAGGCAATCTGTAGGATATAGGCAATTAAAAGACTGGCTACGATACCCGCAAACGCACCACCATAGACCCACTTGAGGCCCTTTCTCATCTTGGCAGCTTTCAAAGTTGTCACAAGCGCCATGACAATCAAGAGGGCTTCTATACCTTCTCGGAGCAAGATGAGCATGGCGTCAAATGCATTATAGGAAGCGCTAGTATCAATTTGAGATAGCTCTGCAATCAAGCTAGAAAGCTTTTCTTGATATTCCCTTTCCTTTCCCTTAACCATGATGACAGGACTTTCACTTTCAACCTTGGTATAAAGCGAAGGATTGGTTGTACTTACAGAACCCTCGATAGTTGGCCAAATAGTAATAAACTCCTTCATGGTTGCAGCTGCTTCGCTATCTTGACCAGCTTGAAATTGAGCCAAGGCCTTTTTTAAAAGATCAATTCCATCCTTTAGGGTCAGATTCGAAGATGTCGTCGCAACTTCTGTACCTTCAACAAAGTTAGTAATGGCTTTTTTCAAATCATCAAACGATGCCTGAATAGTATCAAAGTTAGTTGGTTCAGTCTCAATGCTACTACGCAAAAAGGAAATTGCTGTTTCCACTTGCCCATAATGAGCTGTACTATGGTCGCGAACCACTGCTTCATTGATGGTCCAGGTTGAATTCATTTTTTTATAGGCTTCTCTTACTGCTTCCAGATCTTGAGAAGCGATTGCCTTGTCTAAGGCTTCAAAACGAGGTTCTAATCGTGAAACAAGTTTCTCTTTTTCTGCATCTAGGTCGACTGGATTTTGCTCTTTCTCAAATGTCAAAATGGCTAAAGAAATCTGAGTTAGCTGGTCTTCAGTAATATCACCAGTTAAGGCTAACTTTTCTTGAACTTGACGTCCTGCTTCAGAGTCAGAATTCTCGACTTTCTCGAAATCTTTGGTCATTTCATCGATTAGTTTTCTTGCCTGATCTTGTTTACCTTCTTTAACAGCTTTAGTTGCATCAGTTATTTTGACAAAGTAGGGACTCAAATTTTCCTTAGCTCCTACCGGAAAAATCAACAGGAAGAAACAAACACATAGGAGGATAATACTTTTAAGGTTCCAATAATTTCTGCCCAATGTAACCTCCCTTCTCTACTCCACCAAAGCAGGCAAAAAGACCACTGCCTATATGGGTAACGTACTCATTCATTTTATCCGTAGCACCTAGATTGGTCTGAACTTTAACAAAGCTATCTGGATCCTTTTGAAAAGAAATAAAGAGTAAACCAGTGTCAAACTGACCAGTCTTTTCATCTATGCCATCAGAATAAGAATAAGAGCGACGCAGGAGAGGTTTATCCACTTCTTTTGCTAAGCGTACATGAGAATCGTCAGGAAGAAGACTCAAGTCCACCTCATCAAATTCGTTTTTCTTACCAAAAGGAGCTCCACTTTCCTTATAGCGCCCAAAGGTATTTTCTTGCTCCTCCAGATTGGTTCGGTCCCAAGTATCTAGAAACATCTGGATGCGACGAACTGCCATATAGGAACCATTTTCCATCCAATCCTTACTATCTGCCCACACAACCTGATCAAATTCTTTCTCAGTGGTAACATTAGCAGTTCCGTCTTTAAAACCAAAGAGATTACGAGGAGTTTCCATACGATTACCGATAGCTGCAAAACCTGATTGACTCCAACGGAGAGTAACGGCATTTCTACCCTTACGAATAAGGTTACGAACAGCATGAAAGGCAACTTGCTCGTCATCAGCACAAGCTTGAATGACAATATCTCCACCCGTGTACTTTTCTCGTAACTGTTCCTTTGGAAAAGGAGGCAAATCTCTAAAGAGTGTTGGACGTTTGTTCTCTAGTTTCATCTTTTCTAGGAAACTAGCCGAAACTCCAAAGGTCAGGGTCAAACGATAAGGATTAAGCCCAACTGTTTCTCCAGTATCACTTGGAGGCAGAAGGTTATTGTTACCATCTTTTTTAACCAATTCTCCTTCTACAAGTTTGGCACTATAATCCGTCCAATCTTTAAATAACTGGATGATTTTCTCTTTGTCAGTTGTATGCAAATCTAAAACCACAAAATAAATGTTTTTCTGCATGACAGTTGTAATGCCAGCTTGGTGTTTGCCATAGAAGTCTATCTTTTCATCCCCGTACGAGATTTTCTCCTGACCATCAAGCTTAGGTGCGAAAAAAGCAGAAGCACCTGAAAGACCAAGTGCGAGACCAGCACCTCCAATACCTGCTTTTTTTAGAAATTCTCGACGATCCATTTTTCGTTCAAAAAATTTTTCGCCTTTGTTTGTCATATTACTTATTCTCCACCAAGAAATTTACCCATTTGTGATAATGGTTCACCAAGTTTTGTGACTGCTTCAGACAATTCCTTGGTATCCTCTTTCGTTAAGTCTGTATAGAGCTTATAGTGTTCCTTGTCCGTCATGTGTTTGTCTAACAAACTATTGACAGATTTGAAATCTTCCTCTAACTCCTTGACCAAGGCCGCATCTGATTTTTCAAGCAAAGGTTTAAAGAGTTGGAAAATCTTCTCAGCACCTTGGATATTGGCACGGAAATCATACAAATCTGTATGAGAATAAATCTCCTCTTCACCAGTAATCTTACTTGTCGCTACTTCATTTAGAAGGTCGACAGCTCCAGTTAGCATAATCTTGTAATCAACATCTACAGTTGCGATCTTAGCCTTCAATTCCTTGATGTCATTTACCAGTTGGTCACCATAAGACTCAGTTCCTTTAGTTGTATTTTCTTCCCAAAGAATGCGCTCGATACGGTGGAAACCAGACCAACCTTCTTCAGTCTTATTTTCATCTAGATAATCTGCCAAACGAAAGTCAATCTTCACATCGGATTCACCGAAGCTCTCTGCAATCGGCTCTGAACGTTCATAAGACATACGAATTAAAGGGTAGGCTTTTTTAGCTTCTTCTAACTTACCATCCTTCAAAAGTTGAACAAAACCTTCTGTATCCGTTAAAAGTTTATCAATCTGTTCTTCTACAAATGTTTTGTAGTCACTAGTTGCCTTATCCAATAGTTTTTGGTTATCTTCTGACAATTTTGCAACCTGAGATGAATCACTTGTAGTTGACGATTGTTCAAAACGAACTGCACAAGCAGATAACAACAATGCCGAAGATAAAAGGATAAAACCAAGTTTTTTCATATAACGCTCCTATTAAATCATGGGAATCCCATTTTTTAATAAATTATATCATAGTTTTTCTAATTATTCAATAAATTGTCAGAAAATTTAATGTTTACTCCTTTAAAATTAGAATAGACTTTTCTAGTTAAAATTGTTAAAATAATAGGGAAAATAAAAGAAAAGGAAGCTATATACCACCATGATGAATATGCAAAACATGATGCGTCAAGCTCAAAAACTTCAAAAACAAATGGAGCAAAGTCAAGCTGAACTTGCTGCTACAGAATTTGTTGGAACTTCTGCCCAAAACCTTGTAACTGCTACACTAACAGGGGACAAGAAAGTCATTAAGATTGACTTCAATCCAGCAGTTGTTGACCCAGAAGATATTGAAACTCTGTCAGATATGACTGTTCAAGCAGTCAATGCTGCTCTTGAGCAAATTGATGAAGCAACTAAAAAGAAACTAGGGGCTTTTGCTGGTAAATTACCATTCTAATAGCATAAAAAGAGGCTGATGTTCAATTCAGCCTCTTTTGTCTTACCTAGAAAGTAAATATTTCTGTTGCTTTCTTGAGAAGCAAGTCCGTATATTCAGGATCTTCCTGAGCGATCTCAAGCTCTTCTTTAATTTTTTCCAAATCATCTGTTATCATACCATCAACTCCCAAACGTAGGGACTTATCAAAGGATTCCGAACCATTGATTGTCCAAACATAGAGTTTTTGTTTTGTATTCCAAAGCTTGGTTACAAAATATTCATCTAAAGTAGAATATTCCATGGTATAACCTGTAGCATTTGTTCTTGGAAAAACGGAATTATAGGGCAGTATGAAATAGACTGGAATCTCTTTATCATACTGGGTAACTTTTTCAATAACATGATAATCCAAAGATTGCATCTGATGCCCATAGACTTTAATTTTTGCTCCATATTGATCTAGAAAATGATCCATCATTTGAGCACTATCTTTTCGACTCGTTTTTATTTCGATCAGCAATTTCTGATGAAGGTCATTGGCACGATTTATATAATCATCAAAGCTAGATATTTTAGTCTGATAACCATTTTCATAAATATCTAATTGCTTCAACTCATCTAAAGTTAAGTCTTGTGGTGTTACATTTAATCCCGCTAAACTTTTTAGGTTAGCATCATGCATCATGACAAACTGACCATCCTTTGTTTCTTGCACATCCATCTCAACTAAATCTGGTTTTAACTGAGCTGTTTTTTCTAAGGATTCAACTGTATTTTGGACACCATTCCCATTAGAAACTCCTCTGTGAGAGATGACAAGTGGAGGATTGACTACGGGTGCTTCGAGATAAATATAGCCTTCAATCGCAAAGAAGATACTTGCGCATCCCATTACACCCCATCTCATAATATGGTCTTTTTTCCGTCTTGGCATAATATCCAACTCCTCACCAGTTAAAAAGGAGGTAAACTTAACCAAGAAGTAGGTTAAAGACATATAGTGGATATTTTTAATCAAAATATAGTTTGAAATAGCTAGAATCAATGATTCTCGGTGTGTGAGACCATCTGCTAAAGACTGGATCATCAATAGAGGAATTAAAGGTAAGTAAAAGAAAAGATTCGTTTTGACAAGGATTAGAAAGAGATGCCAAGCGTAAAACCAAAAATGATTTCTGGTTTTTTCTAAACTGTAAAGCACTGCTTCCTTAACCGTCATTTTTTCAAAAAAGATTTTTGGTAGAACAAAAACCAACTTAACAGAAACGTATAGGAAGAGGATTGACAAAATGATAAAACCAATCCACCACATCCAGTATTTGTCTTCCATGTAGGTCTGAATAAACTCAGGTATCACTATTTTATTAAAATAATAAATTTTAAAAATCTTCCTGATAAACGGAAAAATCATAGCAATATAAACGAAGATAAACAAGGCCTTGGAAAGAGTCAGACGTTTCATAAAGGCTATACTTTCACGAAAGACCTTGCGACTATACTCAATCAAGGTTCGTTTTTCGTGATAGAGAAGGTGTCGAGCCCCAATAAAGAGGAGACTTAGTTGAAAATAGGCTACTAAAAGGTTAATGGCTATTAAGATTAAAAACCCAAGGCTGACTAAAGGCGCATGTTTTAAAATTTCAAAAACATTGTTATAGGAAATAAACAAATAGCCCGTCTGACTTAGTAAAAAACCTGCTATCAATGAGTTCAGTGGCAACCAAATATAATCTACTAGCATGAAGATTAGAAAGAATAGAAAGAGGATTTTATCCAGATTTAAGTAAATCTTTTTAAAACCCAATTTTTTAGGTTTTTCAGGTTTCATAAAACCTCCTAATCAAAAAACTGTGACAAATCTAGTCCACCAAAAGGATTAGAGTTCAGGCTACTCTTGGAGTCCAGTAAAATTCTGCTTTCATCAGATTCTAGAAAAGCTTCATAAACACGCGCAGTCATTCGCGCATCCTCTAAACTATTATGAGACTGCCCCTTGAATCCTAGAAATTCAGCAACAGTCTGTAACTTTAGATTTGCAATGCCGTGAAGATCCGAACTCCGTCGCTCAAAAGCTTCATCATAGAGATCGACTAGATATTGACGACTATAATCCAATCCATACTCTAGTAAGATTGGTAAATCACTCTTGGCTGCATTGTATCCAACAAGGGATAATTCACCAACAAAGTCTTGAAAATTCTTAAGAACTTCCTCCACCATCGGTGCATCTTTCAAGGTTTTAGACGTTATACCCGTTAAGCCGTTTATAAAACTTTTCAATGGTACATCCGTATGAACATATGAGTCAAATGCTCCTACTTCTTCACCATCTTTAAAACGGACTGCAGATACCTGAATCAAGTGGGTTTTGTCTTGATGTTTGTTAAATTCCAAATCAAATGAAATATAATCTCTTAATTTTTCCATCTTATCCATTCCTTACTGTATGTGTAAAAAGAAACTACTTGGTTATACCTAGAAACCAAGCAGTTTTTTCTTATCCTCCAAATAAGCGGGCAAAGAAGCCTTTCTTCGTTGCTTGTACTTCTTGCTTAGCCTGATCCAACTCCAACTGAAGGTTTTCTTGGTCCTTCATGGCTTGTAGGGTTAACTGTTGTTGTTGATCCAATTGCTTATCTTTTTCTGCGATTTGACGGTCTTTGACACGCATCTGTTCATCTTTTTCAGCTAACTGTTTGTCTTTAGCCTTTAACTGCTCATAAAGACGGATGATTTCAGCGTTCTTTTCATCAACAAGAATCTCCATTAACTCCCGTTGCTTCACATCATCACTAACAGGTTCATCTTCAAAAATAGTTTTTTTGTAGATTTCTTCAAGCTTAATCAAGCCACTGCGAGTTACCACAGTAACTCCTTTATCATTTTTAGTCGTATCTTCTTCAGGTAATTCCTTGACACGGTTATTGATTGCTTGGCGAGACAAGCCCAAGACCTCAGCAATCTCACTAACAGTCATCTCAATACTCATAATATCCTCTGAAAGTTTTCTAGCTTTTCTTTATTTAAATATTATCATAAGCAAGCAAAACTGTCAAATATCACCGTGTTTTCAACCCTTTTTCAAAACAATTTCTCTTCTAAACTAAATTGTCTTTCAGCTTTTTTAAACTAAACATCCGTTTGCAATTTTACCACCAGCTCTAATCAATTGAAAACCTTTCTTGGTTTATAAAGAGTATCCCGTTTCTCTAAAATGGCTAATAACTTATCACCTTCAAAACCAGCCAATTCCTTCTCAGTTTGTTCCAATTCAATAAAGCGACCAAAACGCACTTCTTCTGCCTGTTCTGGGGTCAAATAAACCTTAACTAAGTCGCCTGTACCAATCTCTAAGGGATGAAGAAAGTCTAACTCACCAGCTTGAACCTTTTCCTCAATTTCATTCAAGGTCAAAGCATTATCTAACTGCAAGTCCGCAGCGCTTGTTCGTGTTAAATGAGACATATGAGCTGCATAGCCAAGTTTTTCTCCCAAGTCAACTGACAAGGTACGGATATAAGTCCCTTTGCTACATTTTACACGGAAACTAAATCGAGCCAGATTATTTTCATAGGAAATGGTACTTGTTCGTTCGAAACTATAAATCGTCACCTGACGTTCTGGACGTTCGACTTCCTGACCAGCACGCGCATACTCATAGAGCTTGCGCCCATTGACCTTGACAGCGGAATACATTGGGGGAATCTGAATAATAGATCCAGTCAGACTAGCAATGGCTTCATCGACAAGCTTATCATCCAGTGGAGACAAAACAGGGGTCTCAGCAACCACCTCACCACTAGCATCCTCGGTTGTTGTAGAATATCCCAGAGTAATTTCACCCTCATAGACCTTACCTTCGTCCTGCATAAACTCCACCATACGAGTCGCCTTCCCTACAGCAATGGGTAAAACACCCACCACATCAGGATCCAAGGTCCCACCGTGACCAATCTTCTTAGTTCCTAAAATCTTTCGCAGTTTAAAAACCGCATCATGCGAGGTCATCCCCGCTTCCTTTTTTAAGTTGATAATACCGTTCATGTGTTGCTTTCTACTCCCCCTTCAATGCTTCAAACTTAGCTTTCATGGTTGGATTCTTCCGAGTCAATTTTTACTGAGGCATCGTCTACCTTTTATTCTCTTTTTTACAAATTTTAATTAACTATAATTCTTTGTAATTCCTCAATCTCTGGAGGAGGACAATTGTTCTGTTTTTGAATATGTTGTAATACATTTCGTCTTTCATCTAAAGATAATAATGGGAGTATACTTTTGATGCCGTCTAAATAAAAAATATCATTCTCTATTTTATCGGTCTCCATTAATTTCAGAAACATTTTTTTCAACAAATCAAAATTGTTAAGTTCTTCATGATTCAATTTATAATTCATCCCTCGTAAAGATAATTTCTGGTTATAAGTTGTTATGTAATCACTTAATCCCTCTATAAATAAAGCAAACCTATTTTTTTTAAGATTTTCATTATATAATAAATAAAAAATTGTCACTAAATAATTTGCACTTGAGTCAAATTTGAATAATGCTCCCAACCATTCTTTAAAATATCTAAATTCATAGTCTTCTGTAAAAATGATGTTTATCATTTGACTATAGTTATTCTTTGATAAAGAAAATGATTCAATAGTTGGATCTACCCTCTCTAAAGCAACTAGATAAACTTTATCAAGAATTTGATTGTCCTCAATTTTTTTGTTTAGAATATCCCTTACTACATCTGTGAAAACATCCGCAGCTTCGATAGTAATTGTAGAATGATAATACGCAAATCCTAAAAAGGTGTTGTAAGTTACATTGATTCTGTTTGGATTGTATTCATTTAATAAAATACCTTGAGCAAACTCCCTATAATCGGTATCTGTTACTGAATTTATTATTTGAATAATTACATCTCTATAACTTGAATGATTTATAAATAATGATATTAAACATTGAAAATATGATCCCATTTCACTATTTATAAAATGAAGTATATCTAATTGTTTATTATCACCTTTTGGTGTTGAGAGTTCATTCACATTGATACTAAGTAATTTTTCAAAAATATCTATATCCGTATTTTGTTGTTTTATATGATATTCAAAGAATTTCCGATCGTTAGAATCAAAACTTTCTTTGTTAAATCTTTTTAAATATTTTTCTCTAACAATCTTTCTCAAATTTTCTTCTATTTCAGGAAAACTGATAATTTTTACATATAATCTCTTATATTTTGGATATAAGTCATCTATACGATTTTTCAATAAATCAGAAACTTTATTAGATATTTCATTTGATTCTTTTAAAACAGTAATCAAGAAATTTTCCGTTTCATTTATCGTCTTTTCTTCCAAAAATGAAGAACCTCTTTGTTCCTTTTCGGCGTTGACTAATATCTCTAATACTCTAGATTCATCGTACTCTACAAGATTTTCTTGAGTTATATATGAAAATTGTGAAACAAAACCTCCTTCTAGTGAAGATATCCAATTTCTATAAGTTTTTTTTGGTATTTCAATATTTTTTTCTCTAATAATACTTCTGTGTTCTTTGATAAAAGTGTTTAATTCCTCTCCAAAGTGAATATTTGAAAAATCAATTTTATCAATTAACCTCTTGATAAATTCTAAATCCAAATTAATTTCATTATCCAATTGAACAAGCAATTTTTGAATTAATATAGTACTTATTAAGTCTTCAGAATCACTTTCTAAAAACTCTTCCTCTTCAATAAATAATTTTTTGGACTTTACAAGCTCATAAAGAAATTTAACAACATCATACTCTTTTAATTGATACTCTATAGAGTAGTAATTATAACTTAAAAATTCTGGATTATTTAGTATGGACATTAATTTGTTAACACATTCGTAATTTAAGTTAACTTCTACTTCACTATCTTCCTCTATATATAAATCACGATTTTGCTGTTCAAAAGCACTTACTAGCCAGTAACCCAAAAGAGTTTTATCTTTATTAAAGTTAGAGTTAACGATATATCCATCTTTGGATATAATTTCTCTCAGTTCATTAAGCTTATTATTATTTGTAAAACTAGAAATTTTATTATCTATCGCATAATTATAGACAAAGAATACATCATCTATAAAGTAATTTTGAGAGCCTTCATAAATTATTTTATAAATCACATCCCACTCATTATCACTTAACTTTTCAATATTCTTAACAATAAACTTCCAGAATGGAAGAACAAAACTTTTTTTAACTACTTTTAGAGTATTACCCTGAAGCAGAGCCGTTAACATTAGCTGATCTAGTTGATCATTATCATTTTCAATAACCTTATCTAAAACAGATGATAGATACTTAAAATCATTAGAAATACTATCTAGATTTTTATTATACTCTTCTTGATTTATAGAAGGATTCAAAAGATTGTTCCACTGATTATAAAAATCATGTGTACCCAATTTTTCATTAATATCAGCAACTAATTTTTTTACAAAAAGAGGTAATTTCTCAAATTCATCTCCGTACCAAATAATCTGAGTATGATTCTCTGAGCTAAAAACTCCTTCAACAACACCTCTATAATGTTCATCAACTCTCTGATTACCTGTGTTCTCTGACTTCATCAAGGCATAGTTCTTACTATCTTTACAAAGTAAAGATAAAATTTCATCTTCTTCAAGACCTGCTCCAATAAATAAAACAGTAGGTTTTGTCTCTTTAAACCATGTTACTAAATTTTCAAAATTTTTCCTATTTTTTAAATAGGTTTTTGAATAATCTGCGGATGAACTTACAAAATACTTTACATCACAATCTGGTGTTCCATGGATATGTAGAACATCACCAAATTGTAGCTTCCCATTCTTGTTCTTAGTAAATTCATTGAGATCATTAATAGTAACTACAGAATTCTTTAAACGTTTAATATGATTTTCAATTTCATAGTCGTAGTTAGAAGTAATAAATATTGCATTCAAACTTGCTAAAGCTTCTACTGTTTGATTAACTATTGAATATGGTAATAAATTTTTAAAATATCCTTTTTCAAAATCTAGTCGTCGCTTTTCAAAATCTTCACCAAAAACTTTTTTTAATTCATAGTTTACTAGATCCACTTTACGTTTATTACTAATACTAGATTTGCTAATTAAATCAAAAACTACGTGATGTTCTCTTCCAAGCCTTTTTTCACCACTTACCGATAAAACTTGTCCTTGCCAATACTTAATAAGATGTTCAATATAATTGTTCCAATTAGGATAACCTTGAGCAATTGAAACTCCTGCGCCAATAAAAATTACTAAATTAAACTTTTTTATAGCCTCGGTTACATCATCTATCAAATTTTCATAATTAAGATCATCTTCCATAACTTATTTCCTCACTCCCTCTCAAGTGCTTCAAATTTCGCTTTCATAGTCGGATTCTTCCGAGTCAATTTTTTGACAGAAACATCATCCAATTTGTTATTAGCCAAGCGGAGTTGGTTTTCTGATGTTGTTAGGAATTTCTTGACTTCTTCCATCCGTTTGATAGCCTTGTCAATTTCGTCAATGGCCTTACCAAAGTTAACAGAAGCTGAATTATAGTTCTTTGCAAAGGCTACCTTAAAGGCATCCAAGTCTTCCTCGAAATGCGTAATGTCAATATTTTGCTCGCGAACCAAAGCCAATTCCTGCTTGTATTTGAGAGAATTCAGTGCAGCATTGCGCAAGAGTCCAATCAAATGGATAAAGAACTGGGGACGAATGACATACATCTTCTCATACTCGTGGCTGACATCGACAATCCCTGTATTGAAGTAGTCGTTATCAGCCTCAAGCATACTTACCAAAACTGCATACTCACAGTTTTTCTCACGGCGGTCCTTATCCAACTCTTTGTAAAAATCCGCATTCTTATGTTTCTTCTCTGTCCCGTCTGCTTCATTTTTCATCTCAAACATGATGGAAATGAATTCTAGTCCATTTTCATCAAAATCACGGAAGATAAAATCGCCCTTAGAACCACGTGCTGAAACCTTGTTGTCTTTTTCAAAGTAGGCATTTGGAAAGGCAAAGCTTCGAACCTTGTTAAACTCACTTTCTGCATAGTGTTCCAAACTTTCACCGATTGCCTTGGTTGATTGTTGCGCCTTGAAATTCTTGTAAAATTCAACCTGCTCACTAGCTGCCTTGAGCTGCGCTTCATAATTTTGTTTCACCGAAGCAAGAGAAAGCTCGTTTTCTTTTTCTTGTAAGAGGAGCTGATTTTTAACCTGATCGCGTTCTTTCTCTAAGTCAGATAGAGTCTTTTGTAGTTGATTTTCATGCTCCAAGCGCAAGGTAGCCAATTGATTTTCGAGAGCTTGGACTTCTTTTTCTTTCTCTAGCAAGCTTTGACTAGCACTTTGCTCTACCTCTTTCTTAGCCAATTCTTTTTCTGTATCAAAGTTGTTAATTTGACTTTGAAGCTGGGCAATTTCTTGGTCTTTTTGAGCCAGTTTTGCCTGTTGTTCATTTAAAGCTTTTTGCTCTACTAAAGTCAATTCTTGCTTGATTCGTTCATGCAATTCCTTATCAAACTCTGCAGTGCGAACTTGAGAAAGTAGTTCTGCATATTGGCTTTCATTGACTGTAAATACTTCGCCACAATTGGGACATTTAATCTCGTTCATGTTATTCCTCTATATTTATCTATTCTACATTCATTATAGCATGGATAAACAAAAAGAAAAAGTTGGAATGAATCCAACTTTTAATCTACGTATGTATCTTCGTTTTTATTTAAGAAGGCGTAAGGTAATCCCATCAGTAGACCACCACCAATAAAGTTACCAATAAAGGTTACACCCCAGTGACGAAGAATATTTCCAATACCGAAGTTTGCAATTGAATCAGCAGCAACACTGAATTTCACGATAGCAAATGATGCAAAGTTTGCGGCAATGTGCTCGTTTGTTAAGAATACAAACATGTAAATTGCTGAAAGAACCAACCAAAGTTTAGCACCACCATCTTTTACTAAAACAAATGAAAGAATTGCGATATTTACAAAGACATTAGCCAAGATAGCTTCAAGCAAGACTAGTTCATTTGAACGGCCCAACTTCATTTCCACAACTCCAGAAATAAAGCTATCATGTGTTAGGTTTGCATAAGCCGCTGAATGGGCAAAGCCCCATCCTGCTATAAGAGCACCGATCAAATTAAAGAGTGTACAATATAAAAGGATTTCAGCTGTTTTTCTCCAGCTAATCTTTTTCAAAAAGCTACCAGCTGTCAAGAACATCATGTTAGATGTTACCAATTCAGCATTCAAGAAGACAGTGTAAGCCAATCCCCAAGCGAAAACAAATGGGAAGAGGAAACGTCCACTACCTGGAGCAATCTTATTAATCAAGTCAGCTCCAACTGCACCAGCTGCTGTACTAAATGTTAAGAATGCACCAGCAAACATTGAACGAATAGCATACTTGAATTTACTTTGACTGTAAAGACTTTCCTTTTTCTTACAAGCAAACTCAATTTTTGAGATAAATTCTGAAGAAACCATATAAACTCCTAAAACTTTTATTTGTGAATATTATAACATAAAATCGAAATTATGGGAAGGCTTTCTTAATTCTATTTACAAAATTTTTATCACTTTTAGCAATCGTTTCCATTTGCTTTGTATCAGCATCTTTAATGTTTTCAACTCTTTATTTTCAAATTCTCTACTCTATATATTTAATATATGTTTTCGTTTTGTTTTATACTGAATTTACAAAAGAGTCTCTTTAGTTTTCAGCTAAAGTCCATGTACTAATAATATGTTTGAATTTATAGACAGTGAAAATAACGTTTTTATCAAAAGGTTCTTTGGACAAAAAAATCGAGGTCTGGATTTTTAGTCCCGACCTCCTCAATTATTAATATTCATTTTATTTTCAAAAGCTTGTCCTAATCAACATAGGTCTCTTCATTTCTATTAAGATAAGCGTATGGTAAACCTATCAGGAATCCTCCACCAATCAAGTTAGCAATGAAGGTAACACTCCAATGACGTAGGATATTTGGAATATCAAAGTTAGCAATCTGATCAGCTACAATGCTGAATTTGATAATGCTAAAAGATGAAAAGTTGGCTGCAATATGCTCGTTAGATAAGAAGACAAACATAGAAATAGCTGACAAGATAATCCAGAGCTTGGCATTGCTATCCTTAACCAAAATTGAATATAGAATGGCAATATTTACGAACATATTTGCCAAAATCCCTTCCAACAAGACCAACTCACTAGGTCGTGCCAGCTTCTTGGCTACAATCTTTGAAAGATAACTGTCGTGTGTCAGGTGTGAGAAAGCCGATGAATTAGCAAAGCACCAACCTGCTAACAGAGCGCCAACTAAGTTGAAAAAAGCACAATAAAGTAAAATGATAAAGGCTTTTTTCCAATCAATCTTCTTCAAAAATGTTCCAGCTGTCAAGTACATCATATTTGAGGTAACCAACTCTGCATTCAAGAAAACGATATAAGCAAGTCCCCATGCAAATACAAAGGGAAATAGGAAATATCCAGCACTTGGAACGATGCTATTGAGTAGATCAGCACCTATGGCACCAGCGGCTGTACTAAAGGTTAAGAAAGCACCGGCAAACATCGAGCGAATGGCATATTTAAACTTACTTTGGTCAAATAAACTTTCTTTCTTATGGCAATAATAATCAATCTTTGAAATAAATTCTGACGAACTCATATAAACCCCTTAAAATATCATTGTTAATATTATAATATAAAATATTTTAAGTGGAAATAAATTTTTGTCCTTTACATTTGAATGTTTTTACTAGCAGCAAAAGATTCAATTTCTTCTGCAGTCAACCCAACCAGCTCTGAAAGCCACAAGCCCACAATATCTGACAAAACAGAATCACAAATATATTCATTCTCACCATGACCATATTTACAAGTAAATAGTGGAGTTCTTATCGCTGATTGATAAAATTTTAGGGCTAACTCTTGCAGTTTCTCAGGGTGAAATTCGAGTCCCAACTTTTGTGCAAGTCCAGTTCTCACTTTATCCCAATCTTCACCTTTTGACTGATAATTTTCTCGTGCTTTGTCGATAAATCCCTGACTGAATTTTACCAATAAATCCTTGTTTTGATAGAGCAAACGACAGGAAAAGTCTGAGATAGAATCAGCATGAAGTAAGAAGGTAAGCAGGTCATCAAGGCTTTCTGCCACTCTCCCAACTTGGCCTTCACTCCCTATAAAGCCGATACTCTCATCCTCAAGAATTACATATTCTCCCCCACTACCGTCTTTAGCAAAGGCTATGGGCGAAAGAGAATAAACTTCATTGTTCTGAGAAAATTCAACCTCTTTCAACTGGTCATAAAAGAGAATATCGCATTCTTGCATCAATAAAAATCTTAGTTGTTTATCTTCTCTTATTACTTGTAGTTGATTCATATTAGCTACTCTCCTGGCTTTGACAATTGTCACAAGTGACAACAATTCAATTTTAGCAATCGACTCTTAATAATAATAGATTTTAATATGGCACTTCTTGGCCACATTGGCAAGATTTTTCACTAACTCCTCGTTTCTTTTGCTTTTCCCAAAATGAAAAGTAAAAGATTTTCCATCTTTCCTTGTAAAATACAGATGATACCTGTCCCCATTCATTCTTCTCCCTCGAATGTAATCAATATCAATCTGTCTAATTTCAGCTAGAGGAACAATCCTTTTTCTAAAAAGAATAATCGTGTGAATGTATAATCTTCCCTTTGCAATATGAAAAGGATCCAACATACTCCCACCACTTTTTAAGGATGTCTTAACTCTTTGGAAAAAAAGATAGAAATAAAATAGTGCTAAAAAAATTAACAAAAATCTAATGACCTGATTTTTCCAAAGGACTTCAAAAACTGAAATACGATAACTATACATATTAAAATAATCCCTTTTTTCTTTATTATACCACTTTTTTTGAGCTTCTAGGTTGGTGGACAAGGAAAAAGACTGAACAAAGTTCAGCCCTTTTTAATAATATTTGATGTGATATCTTTATCTGGTCAAATCAAGACGTTTACCGATTTTTCCGATAAGAATAGCACCAACAATGAGTGAAGCGAATTCTCCGATAGCAGTTGTAAACCAAGTAAAGAAGAAAGGTGCTTCTGCTACGATGTTCAATTCAGCAGCAATGGTGATCATTGAAATCGAAAAAAGAATTGAAAAGAAGAAATGATCTTTTCGGATCAATCCATTAAAAAGATAATCTTTACTATATTTGCTAAACAACCATACTCCTAAACTTAGGAAGACAAGCGTAGAGCCTCCACCAACTGCGACATCGATGATTCCAAAACTGAAGAAATTTGCAATCATACATCCAAGAGTAACACCGATAATGTACTTAGGATTGTATAAGGCAAGGAAATTCATCATTTCAGAAATACGGAACTGATAAGCACCGTAACTGATAGCATTAAGGGGTGGTGTGATTGTCAAAACCACATAAATTGCTGCGACAATGGCAATATCTGCCATATCACGGATAGTTAGTTTTTTCATGTTTTCTCCTTTAGCGATTAACCCGCGTAAAATATGCTTGGTGAAAGAAGCTAAGCACCAAGGGTTGAGCAAGCCAACCTTACAAGTATAGCACATTTATGTCCTTTATGCTATACTGTTTTTATGAAAATATCCATAAAAAAATTTTTCGACAATGAAATCCTCTCCTACTTATTTTTTGGAGTTGCAACTACACTTGTTTCTATCATTGTTCGTATCACTATTTTTTACTTTTTCCAACAAGAATTATGGGCGACTGCTCTGGGAAATATAACTGGAATTTTGTTTGCTTTTTTCACCAACGATACCATTGTTTTTAAACAGAAACGAAAAAATTGGTTCAAGCGTCTGATAAAGTTTACGACTGCAAGATTCGTAACCTTCCTCTTAGACCTACTTCTGACCTTTATTTTTGTGACGAGTTTCCCCAATATTATCGGTCAGTTTGTAGGTGATAATCTCAATACTATCAATACAATTGAGACTATTTTTGCACAAGTTACTATCATAGTCCTCAATTACATCTTCAGTAAAGTTTTTGTTTTTAAAAAACAATAAGCATACTTCTTGCATTCAACAGATGATTAAGTTATAATTTAGATTGTAAAAATTTCGAAAGGAAAAAGAAAATGTTAAAAGATCTTAAAGAATTTTTGCTCCGCGGTAATGTTGTAGACCTTGCTGTCGGTGTGATCATCGCTTCTGCTTTTGGTGCTATCGTTACTTCATTTGTTAATGATATCATCACTCCACTCCTATTGAACCCAGCCTTGGAAGCTGCGAAAGTACAAAACATCGCTGAGCTTGCATGGAATGGGGTTACATATGGTAAATTCTTGAGTGCTATTATCAACTTCCTAGTTGTTGGTACTGTTCTATTCTTTGTGATTAAAGCAATGGAAAAAGCTCAAAATCTTCGTAAAAAAGAAGAAGTCGCTGAAGAGGCACCTGCTGGTCCAACTGAGTTGGAAGTTCTTCAAGAAATCAAAGCTCTTCTTGAGAAAAAATAATAATATAGAGGATTCGGTTCAATACTGAATCTTTTTTTATTCTCCTTTTACTGAGCTTAGAAAAAACTTGAGTTCAGCTCTCTTTTTTGATATAATAATTAAAGTTTCCACCCTTAGTGTAATGGATATCACGTAAGATTCCGGTTCTTGAGATGGGGGTTCGATTCCCTCAGGGTGGATTGATGAAAACAAAAAAAGCAACGGTACCGTTGCTTTTTTTCTGTGTTACCCTTGTCTTTGAATATAGATCATTGATACCAACGAAAGAAGAATAACTCCGAGTCCGATGATTAAAAAGGAAACTAATTGCACACTTGGTAAAAATGTCATTACACCTTTCGCAATCGGCATAAAGAGAATTGCCAGTGTAAAAATGGTACTCAATACCCTCCCAAGATAGTCTCCATCAACCTTGGTTTGTACCTGAGTAAAGAAGTGAATATTAAAAATTGTCATAAATAATTCACAAACTAGGTTTCCTGAAAAAGTGAGAAAATTAGGTAGTGGCAAGCCCATCATGAAAACTCCTACTCCTGTTAAAATCAATAAGAATAAAAGTGTATTCATGCTCGATTTAAATTTATTTGCTATCAGTGCTCCGATGATTGAGCCAATTGCACCCATGGTTAAGATAGTCGCATAGGCTCCTTCTACACCATAGAGTTTATTTGAAAAAGGGAGCAAAAACTCAAAAGCTGCAAAAAAGAAATTCACACTGGAAGCCACTAACAAGAGAAAGAAAATTTCTTTTTGATGCCTGATATAGTGCAAGCCATCTTTGATATCCGCAAAAATATCTTTCCCAGTGAAACTCTTCTGCTCTTGAACCTTTGGTTCTTCTTTTGGAAGTAAAGCAACTAGAGCAAAAGCAATGAAAAAAGTCAGTGCATCTAGTAAGAGCGTCATGTGAAGACTTGCAAATTGTAAAACAAGGAAAGAAAGCACAGGAGAACTAACACCAATAACCTGCAAAACTAACTCCAAACGAGAGTTATAGGTCACTATCTCGTCTTTCTCTACAACCTCCGTTATAATAGCTTTATTAGCAGTGCGAGAAAATGCAAAGGCAATCGCTTGAACAATATTAGCAAAGATCAATGCTCCAATCATCCAGCTGTCGTTCCTTATAAAAGAAATAGCCAGACAAAGAATTCCACAAACCAAGTCGGTCGTCATCAAAATCTTGCGACGGGAAAAACGATCTGAAATCACTCCACCAAAAGGATTGACTAGAATGGATGTAACGAGTTCAGAAATCTGATAAATCCCTAGAACGGTTTGCCCAATCGTTCCCATCGATGCCAACCAAACACTATTTCCATAATCATAGAGCATATTTCCTAGTTTGTTAATAGCTCCACGACTAATCAACTGTACTGCATATCGATTCATAAAAACTCCTCTCAAATTTTGAAACTATTGTATCAAAACTTGAAGGAGTTTCTCATTTTTCCCATATTTGGGAAATTAATCTTTTACAAATTTATCGTAATGTTCCTGATAGTAAGCTACCTGCTCCGGAAGACCTAGCACATCAAAAATATGCATGGCTTCCTGCATTTGTTTACAACCTTCTTCTTTTTGCCCCTTCTGATAAAGAGCAAATCCCTTAAGAAAGTGGAAAACATTACGCTCATAGAGTTTGATGCTCTTACCTATGATCTTCTCTATATAAGCTTCAAAGTAGTTGGCATTTTCAAAAGCAAGATGTTCTAAACAATGCTGGTAACAATTAAGAGCTAAAATCAAGACCAGTTTTCGATGGCGTCCAATTTCTTTGTAGAAATCCTCCCTCTCCATCACTTCTCTACCAAGGCGAGTAACATATTTCACATCATAAAAGCTATAGAGATTGCCAAAGAGGATCAACTCATACATGGTCCATTCATCTGTTTGGAAAAGATAATCTGCCACCTTATCCAGATCACCTTGCTTCATAGTGAAGCTAGCATCTCTTTGACAAATCAGACCTTGTAACAAAATCCAGTTCAGCTCAAAATAGAGGGGATTTGTTGAACTCTTAGCCTTTTCAAGTTGTTCTTCTTGAAGCTTTTGAAAACCTGCAATATCATTTGAGTAGTAAAGTGGAATAATCTGAGCCATCAAGCCGACATGCTCATGATGTTGAAAATTTCTAGTCTTATCCATAAAATTCTCAATCGTCACATGAATATTATCTAATATTTCAAAGAAACGAGATGCAACCAGATCCGACTCCCCCAATTCAAAGCGGGATAATTGAGAGGTCGAACAGGCCTCTCCTGCAGCTTCTTTTAGAGAGTAATTTTTACTGATTCGAAATTCACGAAAGACTTTTCCAAGATGTTCCATCTTTACACCTGCTCCGATAATTCTTCCCACTCTAACATAGCTTCTTCCTGACGCTGGGTGATCTCATCAAGTTCTGCTTGTAATTGCATGAGTTCATCTGCATCATTGGTGGTATGCATTTGTTCAGAGATAGCTTGGGCTTGCGTTTCCAATTCTTCTATTTCTGTCTCAAGACTTTCGATTTGTCTCATCAATTTACGCAGTTGTTTTTGACTCTCTTTTTGGGCATGGTAGTCATTAACTGGAGAAACTTCTTTTTCTTGGTCAACAGCTGCCGCTTCTTCTGCTTGGCTAGCTGCTAGCTCTACTTTTTTATCAACATAATAGTCATAATCACCAAGATAAAGTGTTGATCCATTCTCAGATAATTCCAGCACATGAGTGGCAACACGGTTGATGAAATAACGGTCGTGGCTGACAAAGAGAAGAGTTCCATCAAAGTCGATCAATGCATTTTCCAGAACTTCTTTGCTATCAATGTCCAAGTGGTTGGTCGGCTCATCCAGAATCAAGAAGTTGTTGTTTTCCATAGACAGTTTAGCAAGAAGCAAACGAGCTCGCTCACCACCTGAGAGCATTCCAACAGATTTCTTAACATCGTCACCAGAAAAAAGGAAGGCACCTAGGCGATTACGGATTTCAAGTTCAGGTGTCAATTTGAAATCATTCCAGAGTTCGTCTAAGACTGTATTGCTCGGTGTCAGTTTGCTCTGAGTCTGGTCATAGTAACCAACCTCAACATTGGCACCAAAGCGCTTTTTACCCTTGATAAAGGGAATTTGGTCCACAATGGATTTAATAAAGGTTGACTTACCAATACCATTAGGACCAACAATGGCAATAGCGTTCATCTTACGAAGGTCGAGGTTGATGGGTTCTGATAAAATTTCACCATCATAGCCAATGGCAGCATTTTCAACTGTCAAAACAACATTACCAGATACTCTATCAGAATGGAAGGTCATATTAGCTGATTCCTTGCCAGCTTCAGGCTTGTCCAAGCGCTCCATTTTCTCCAGTTGCTTGCGTCGAGATTGAGCACGTTTAGTTGTCGATGCTCGAACAAGATTTCGGTTAACAAAGTCTTCTAAGGCAGCGATTTCCTTCTGTTGTTTTTCATAGTTCTTAGCTTCAGTCGCGAGTTTTTGCTCCTTCTGCTCCACAAAACTTGAGTAGTTTCCTACATATCTGTCCAAAGAATGCTTAGTTAAGTCAAGTGTTATGGTTGCAACCTTATCGAGGAAATAACGGTCATGGCTGACGATAATCAAGGCACCACTGTAGTTGACCAAATAGTTTTCTAACCAGGCAATCGTTTCAATATCTAGGTGGTTAGTCGGCTCGTCCAAGACCAAGAGATTAGGCTTTTCAAGGAGCATTTTGGCAAGGGCTAAACGGGTATTTTGACCACCGGAAAGCTCAGCGATTCGCATCTGCCACATGGACTCGTCAAACTTGAATCCATTTAAGATAGAGCGAATATCGGCTTCATAGGTAAATCCTCCAGCCTGACGGAAATTTTCTGATAGGCGATCATAGACAGACATAAGTTTGTCTAATTCTGCCCCAGTTTTTTCCCCCATCTCCAACTCCATCTGTCGAAGTTGTCTTTCAGTACAACGCAAGTCATCAAATACATGTAGCATTTCATCGTAAATTGTATTTTCAGACTCAAAGCGACTATCCTGTGCTAGATAAGAGAGGGAAATATCTTTTTTCTTATTGATTTCACCAGTGGTTGGCTCCTCTTCTCCAACCAATATCTTGAGTAATGTAGACTTTCCTGCACCATTTTTTCCAACGAGGGCAATTCGGTCTCTTTCATCTACTTGTAGGTTTATATTATCAAAAAGAACCTCTCCTGCAAAAGAACGTTCAATTTTATTAGCTTGTAAAATAATCATGTAACTATTTTACTATCTTTTTTCATTTTTAACAATTCTAACTAAAAAAGTTCGAGCTTTTCACCCGAACTTTTTATATTAGTAACCGATACCTCCACGGAATGTGCGAGCCATATCTTTTAAATCATAGTTCTTAGAAGATGTATCGATAGTCCATTTACCATCTTTCTTAGTCATTTTAATTTCATACCCTTCTCTTTTCATATTATCACTAGTATCAAGAGGAGTTGACTCAAATTGACTTGGTGCATTCTCTAAAATGTATTTCTCACCAGCTTTCATAGCTTCTGAGTAGTTGCTATATTTTCCTTTATTTTCTTCATAGAATTTACGGCTTAATTCATGAACGTTCAAATTATCTAAGTCGATTGTTTCAGGTCTTACATAAATAACTGCATAATCAGGTAGGTAAGTTTTTACTTTATAATCAACTTTTGCTCTTTTAGCATTGGCTTTGATATAGGCTTCTGCAAATGTACGAAGTTCAGAATCAGATGGTTTGTAGTTGTAGAATCCTTTACCAAATGACTCGATAAATTTCTTAATGAATTCTTCTCTGTCAGTCTTCACATCATTTGAGATACCATCGTTTTCGTTAGAAGAACTCTTTTCATCAGATTTTTTATCTTCAGATTTCTTGTCTTCGGACTTATCTGATTTTTTGTCCTCGAGTGCGACAATTTGAGTTTTATCATTAGTGAAACTTACGTTTGATGCTCCTCCAGTATTTTCTCCATCAAGAAAAACAGCATCAACATATTTTTTCATTGCTTCTTTAGCTTCATCGATATGATCTTCATATTTACTTGGATCAACCTTGATAGCTACGTCATTATTCTCTTTTGCATTTTCTTTTACATCTTCATAAAAGCTTGGTGCAAAGTGAAGCTCATATTTAGCATCCTTATCAACTTCGTAAACAACATAACCAGCTACACTCTTACCTTTAGAGAGGCTATCACCATAGTCCATAAATTTAGTTTTACTATCTGATTCATAAACTTGGATTGGTTCAACCTTTTCATCTTTTTCATTGTAGAGTGTGATATCTCTGTTTGTAAAACTAAACTTTTTATCACGATTATTTTTAATTTCTACTTGAAGAGCAAGGTAATGAGAAGAGGAATCTTCATCTTTGGGCAAAACATACATTCCATCTTTAACCGAAACTTCAAAGTTGGAGTTTGATGCAGTACCGTTATCGCTTGCTTTTTTGTTTGATCCACAAGCAACTAGCGCTAATGCTGATAAAACTAAAGCAGAATGCTTAAGAATTTTGTTCATAAATAGAAAATCTCCTTTAATGATTTATTATATTCTACCATACACAATATAAAAGTCAAAATAGAAACCGAAATTATTAAAAATATCTTAAATTTATGTAATATTTTCTACTTTTTTTAAAGAAATTCATTTGATACATTAAAGAATTCCCTTATGTATCAAGTGATAAACAGAAATATTCTTAACACTTGCTTTTTAACAAAATATTCATTTATTCATTACAAATTTATATTTTGCCTCTGTCTACGACTAATGAATTTTGTAAAAAAATAATATAAACTTAAAAATATAATCAAATTTTGAAGTACCTAAATAAAAGTAAATTTCTTACATTTTAACTCATGCTAACGTTTTACTAAAACTTCAAATCATGGTATAATGAAGGCGATCAGATTATATATTAAAGGAGATTTCCTATGTCTTACCAAGAAAACTACCAAAAATGGGTTGATTTCGCAGAACTTCCAGACTACCTTCGTCAAGATTTGGAAAACATGGACGAGAAAACTAAAGAAGACGCATTCTATACCAATCTTGAGTTTGGTACTGCAGGTATGCGTGGATTGATTGGTGCTGGTACTAACCGCATTAACATCTACGTTGTCCGTCAAGCAACTGAAGGTTTGGCTCGTTTGATTGAGTCAAAAGGTGGAAACGAAAAAGAACGTGGTGTAGCCATCGCTTATGATAGCCGTCACTTCTCTCCAGAATTTGCCTTTGAATCTGCAGCAGTTCTTGCTAAACACGGTATTAAATCTTATGTTTTTGAAAGTCTTCGTCCAACTCCAGAACTTTCATTTGCCGTTCGTCATCTCAACTGCTTTGCAGGTATCATGATTACTGCTAGCCACAACCCTGCTCCATTTAATGGTTATAAGGTTTACGGTGAAGACGGTGGACAAATGCCTCCACACGACGCAGACGCTTTGACTACTTATATCCGTGCAATCGAAAACCCATTTGCGGTAGAAGTTGCTGATGTGGAAGCTGAAAAAGCTTCTGGCTTGATTGAAGTTATCGGCGAAGCTGTCGATGTAGAATACCTCAAAGAAGTCAAAGATGTGAACATCAACCCAGCCTTGATTGAAGAATTCGGTAAAGACATGAAGATTGTTTACACACCACTTCATGGTACTGGTGAAATGTTGGCTCGTCGTGCTCTTGCCCAAGCAGGATTTGACTCTGTTCAAGTCGTTGAAGCACAAGCAACTGCTGACCCTGACTTCTCAACTGTTAAATCTCCAAACCCAGAAAGCCAAGCAGCCTTTGCCCTTGCTGAAGAGCTTGGTCGTCAAGTTGGTGCAGATGTTCTTGTAGCAACTGACCCTGACGCTGACCGTGTTGGTGTTGAAGTTCTTCAAAAAGATGGTAGCTACCTCAACCTTTCAGGTAACCAAATCGGTGCTATCATGGCAAAATACATCTTGGAAGCCCACAAAAACGCTGGAACTCTTCCTGAAAATGCAGCCCTATGTAAATCTATCGTATCAACTGACTTGGTAACGAAGATTGCTGAAAGCTACGGCGCAACCATGTTCAACGTTTTGACAGGTTTCAAATTTATCGCTGAAAAAATCCAAGAATTCGAAGAAAAACACAATCACACTTACATGATGGGATTTGAAGAAAGCTTCGGTTACTTGATTAAACCATTTGTACGTGATAAAGATGCTATCCAAGCCGTTCTTGTCGTTGCTGAACTTGCTGCCTACTACCGTTCACGCGGTTTGACCCTTGCTGACGGTATCGAAGAAATCTATAAAGAATACGGCTACTATGCTGAAAAGACAATCTCTGTTACTCTTTCTGGTGTTGACGGTGCTGAGCAAATTAAAGCGATCATGGCTAAATTCCGTGAAAATGGTCCAAAAGAATGGAACGCAACAGAAATCACTGTCGTAGAAGACTTCAAAGCACAAACTTCTACTGCCGCTGATGGTACTGTAACAGCCTTGACTACTCCTCCAAGTGATGTCTTGAAATACACACTTGCTGATGGTTCTTGGATCGCAGTTCGTCCTTCAGGTACAGAACCAAAAATCAAGTTCTACATTGCAGTTGTTGGTGAAAGCAACGAAGATTCACAAGCTAAGATTGCTAACATCGAAGCTGAAATCAATGCTTTTGTAAAATAAAGCAACTATCTAAAGGTCGGGAAAAATCCTGACCTTTATTTTTGATGATGAAGTAAAAGCTGACTGTAATTTATGTCTTCTTTTAGCTCTTTTGAGCAAAACTTCAGTTTCTATATCTTTAAAGACACAGGAATATAGGACTAGAAAATCAGACTTAGTCTACTGATTTCTGTCCCACCATCTATTTCCGTATCAAAACTGAGCAATTTTAGCATTTTTATGGCATACTAGTTTTATCAAAAAAACGAGGTATTCTCATGGAACAATTTTTAGAAAATATCAAAGATCTTGAAGTGACAACAGTTGCGCGTGCTCAAGAAGCGCTCGACAATCAAGAAACAGCAACTTTCTTTATCGGCCGCAAAACTTGTCCTTACTGTCGTAAATTTGCTGGTACATTGGCTGGTGTTGTAGCTGAAACTAAAGCACACATCTACTTCATCAACAGTGAAGAACCAAGCCAACTTGAAGCTTTACAAGACTTCCGCTCACGCTACGAAATCCCAACTGTACCAGGATTCGTTCATGTTAAAAATGGACAAATCAATGTCCGTTGCGACTCTTCAATGTCAGCTCAAGAAATCAAAGAATTTGCTGGGTTGTAAGATAGTCTATAAAAAAGAAGGCATAGGCCTTCTTTTTTTATATATCAGTCAATGGGGTTGCGGTGTCTGGTGAAGTATCGTAAACTTGAAAGTCTACTCCTACTCCCAGATCTGCCTGAGCTAACTGATTGACCATGGTCATGTGGGCTAGCTCCTTGATATTATTCTCCTTAGACAAATGGCCTAGGTAAATCTTCTTGGTACGATTACCTAGTGTGCGAATCATGGCGTCTGCTCCATCTTCATTTGAGAGGTGGCCAAGGTCAGACAGGATGCGTTGTTTGAGTCGCCATGCGTAGGATCCTGCTCGCAGAATTTCCACATCATGATTTGACTCGATCAGATAGCCATCTGCATTCTCGACAATGCCAGCCATACGGTCACTAACATAGCCTGTATCCGTCAGCATAACAAAGCTCTTGTCATCCTTCATAAAACGATAGAATTGGGGAGCAACTGCATCATGGCTAACTCCAAAACTCTCAATGTCGATATCTCCAAATGTTTTAGTTTTCCCCATTTCAAAGATATGCTTTTGTGACGAGTCAACCTTACCGAGATACTTACTATTTTCCATAGCCTGCCAAGTTTTCTCATTGGCATAAAGATCCATGCCGTACTTACGAGCAAGGACGCCCACACCGTGGATATGATCTGAATGCTCATGGGTTATTAAGATAGCATCCAAATCCTCTGGTTTACGATTGATTTCACTCAAGAGGCTTGTAATTTTTTTGCCTGATAGTCCCGCATCTACTAAAATTTTCTTTTTTGGCGTTTCCAAGTAAAATGAATTTCCACTGGAACCCGATGCTAAAATACTGTATTTAAAACCGATATCACTCATTCTAGTCTTCTAGTTCATCCTCCCAAATCTCTTCTTTCACGGCATCTTTATCGTATGGAAGTACGATGGTAAAAGTAGAGCCCTTGCCATATTCACTCTTGGCCCAAATAAAGCCCTTATGTTGCTTGATGATTTCCTTGGCGATAGCCAATCCCAGTCCTGTTCCACCTTGGGCACGACTTCTTGCTCTGTCTACTCGATAGAAACGGTCAAAAATCTTCGGCAAATCTTGCTTTGGAATTCCTAAACCTTGGTCAGAAATAGACAAAATCATCTGATCATCTGTAGTCTTCATGCTTACAGTGATTTTTCCACCATCTGGTGAATATTTGATGGCGTTATTTAGGATATTATCTATCACCTGAGTCATCTTATCTGTATCAATCTCAATCCAGACGGAGTTAATCGGATAATCTCTCACCAACTCGTATTTCTTCTCATCATCCTGACTTCTCATCTTATCAAAACGATTGAGAATAAAAGTGATAAAGGCAGTAAAGTTAATCAACTCAACATCCAAGTGACTGGTCTCATTGTCAATCCGTGAGAGGTGCAAGAGGTCCGTCACCATCCGCATCATACGGTTGGTTTCATCCAGAGAAACCTTGATAAAATCAGGGGCAACTGGTTCTGTCAGGGCTCCTTCGTCCAAGGCCTCAAGATAAGATTTTACACTTGTCAAAGGTGTACGCAACTCATGACTAACGTTCGAAACGAAAAGCCTTCTCTCACGCTCTTCTTTCTCTTGTTCAGTCGTATCATGTAGGACTGCTACTAAACCAGAGATAAAGCCGGACTCTCTACGAATCAAGGCAAAACGCACGCGCAAGCTGATATACTCGCCATTCACATTTTGGGAATAAATCATCAATTCAGGACTTTGGGTAATGAGATCTCTCAGCTCATACTCTTCTTCAATTTTGAGTAACTCTAAGATATTTTGATTAAGAGCATCATCCCTTTCAACTCCAAGTTGTCTCTTAGCCATGTCATTGATCATGGTGATCTGGCCACGACGATTGGTCGCAAGTACCCCGTCTGTCATGTAGGACAAGATACTATGCAACCTTTTACTCTCTTGTTCCAGATTTTCCTGAGTCAAACGGATTACTTCTGACAAATCATTAAGATTGTTTGTGATATTGGTAATCTCTGAACTTCCCTGCATATCCAAAACCTGAGAATAATCACCAGCAATCAAATCCTTAACCTTCTGGTTTAATTGTCTAAGGCGAATATTATCGCGACGGCTCTCAAGCAGAAGAAAAGTCACTAGCATAATAAAGCCAATTAGGATGAGGATAAAGATAAAGTCACTCGTCAAAATTGTTTGTTTAATTACTTCAATCATTATTTCTCATGTAATATCCCACTCCACGACGAGTTAGGATGTATTCAGGTCTACTTGGTGTATCTTCAATTTTCTCGCGCAAACGCCTAATGGTTACATCAACTGTACGGACATCTCCAAAATAGTCATATCCCCAAACAGTTTCAAGAAGATGTTCTCGGGTAATAACTTGACCAAGATGAGAAGCTAAATGGTGTAAGAGTTCGAATTCACGGTGGGTTAGGTCTAACTCCTCACCATATTTCTTAGCCACGTAGGCATCTGGTAAAATCTCCAAATCTCCAATCTGCAGACTTTGTAATTTCGTTTCAGGTTCTTGGTTATCGACTGAAACAAGATCTGTACGACGGAGAAGAGCTTTAACACGGGCCTGTAGTTCACGATTTGAAAATGGCTTAGTCACATAGTCATCCGCTCCAAGTTCTAGTCCGATAACCTTATCAAACTCGCTATCCTTTGCTGAAAGCATGATAATTGGAACACTACTTGTCTTACGAATAGTTTTTGCGACCTCAAGTCCATCAATCTCTGGAAGCATCAAATCCAAGATAATAATATCTGGTTGCTCAGCTTCAAATTGTTCAAGAGCTTCACGACCATTAAAAGCAGTTACAACTTCATAACCTTCCTTGGTCATATTAAATTTTATAATATCTGAGATGGGTTTTTCATCATCTACAATTAGTATTTTTTTCATTTAGTCACCTTTTTCCTTATCTCATTATACCAAAAAAATGTAAAGAAGACACGAAAGACCGATACTAGCAGCTTCTTTTCAAGTAGGCTTGCCAGATCTTTTGCTGAGGTTTGGCTAGGGGATAATTGCTAAATTCTTCTGGACGTAACCAAAGGACTTCTCTATCAGCGTATTCCTGCGACTCAGCAACTCGCCCTGCAATTATCTGGATATGCCATTTACGATGGCTAAAAACATGCTTGACCTCTTCAAAACGTAGATCTTGCCAATCAACTTCTAAATCATAGTCTTGTTCAAAACTCTCCTGTGGAGATGGTCCAAGCTGTAAAATTGATTCCGCTACTTGACTAAAAAGGTCCAAGTCCTGAGTCTGGTCTGAAAATTCATCAACTTCAATCAAGGGAAAATGCCAAAATCCTGCCAAGAGTTTTTCACTCTCATTCTTCTCTAATAGGAACTGCCCCTGACTATTTTGCACCACAAGAGCCTTTAGAAAAATAGGGATTGGCTTTTTCTTTGGAGCCTTAATGGGATAGCAATCCATGGTCCCATGTTGGTAAGCAGCACTGAACTCCTTAACAGGACTCTCCTCAGGTCTTGGATTAACAGGAGCCTCAATATCTGAACCTAAATCCATCAAAGCCTGATTGAAATCACCTGGACGATCAGGATCTATTAGAACTTCCATCATCGCTTGAAATATTTTTCGATTGCTAGGATTTCCAATATCATGATTGACTTCAAACAAACGTGCCAAAACACGCATGACATTGCCATCTACTGCAGGCTGTGGAAGGTTAAAGGCAATACTAGAAATTGCACCAGCTGTATAAGGACCAATCCCTTTTAAGCTCGAAATATCCTCATAAGTTGACGGAAACTTGCCTTCAAATTCACTCATAATCTGCTGAGCGGCTATTTGCATATTGCGGACACGAGAATAATAGCCAAGTCCTTCCCAGGCTTTTAGTAAGCGTTCCTCAGGGGCATTTGCTAAGCTTTCTACGGTTGGAAACCATTCTAAAAATCGTTCATAATAGGGAATGACGGTATCAACACGAGTCTGCTGCAACATAATTTCAGATACCCAGATATGATAAGGATTCTTGCTTCGTCTCCAGGGTAAATCACGCTTGTTTTCGTCATACCAGGCTAATAATTTTTGACGGAAAGAGAAAATCTTGTCCTCTTCCCACATGGTCACACCATATTTCTCCAAATCTAACATATTTCTAGTATAGCATAACCTTTTAGGATACTCAAAAAATCAAGATAGGGCTTGTTAAAACACTCTCTTAAACTCTGTTAGAATACTAGCAATTTAATCTTTCCAAACCAGCTGATTCTATCATTTTCCCTTCTTTTTTGATATAATAAATTTAATGATTCTTCAAAGGAGGCATCTATGCGTTTTAATCAATTCAGTTACTATCCTGTAAGCCAGCAAGAAGCTTTACAGGAATTATCCAACCTTGGGTTCAAGCTTGATCAATCAAATTCTGATAAAGAACAGTTTGAAGCTTTTGTTAGAACTTATTTTTTCAATTACAAAAATACGGATTATCCCCTCTCAACTTTAGCGGTTGACAAAGAAACTGATCTACTCACTTTCTTCAATTCTGATCGTGAATTAACTTCAGAAATTTTCTATACTGTTGCCTTTCAGTTACTTGGTTTCAACTACTTAATAGACTTTGAAGATGGTCTAGCTTTTCATAAAGAAACGGCATTTCCTATTGTATACGGAGATTTGATTGACAATCTCTATCAACTCCTTAACACGCGCACTAAAAAGGGAAATACCTTGATTGATCAGCTAGTTAGTGATGGTCTTATCCCTGAGGACAATGATTACCACTACTTCAATGGAAAGAGTTTGGCTACTTTCTCAACTAACAATGTTATTCGTGAAGTTGTTTATGTAGAAACTCGTATTGATTCTGATAATGATGGTCTACCTGATTTAGTCAAGGTTAGCATCATCCGTCCGACTTACAATGGCAAAATTCCAGCAGTCATGACTGCAAGTCCTTACCATCAAGGAACCAATGATAAAGCTAGTGATAAGGCACTTTACAAAATGGAAGCTGAACTAGAAGTCAAAGAACCACACGAGATTAGCTTAGAAGAGCCAAGGATTAGTTTTATTGAGCCTGTTGGCCAAGCAGACCTCGTTCTAGAAGCTGAAGAAAAACTCACTCATATCAATAGCAGCTACACACTTAACGACTACTTCCTTCCAAGAGGATTTGCAAATATCTACGTATCTGGTCTTGGTACAAAGGATTCTCAAGGTCAGATGACTAATGGTGACTACCGACAAGTTGAAGCCTATAAAAATGTCATTGATTGGCTCAATGGCCGTTGTCGCGCCTTTACAGACCATAATCGTAAACGTCAAGTCAAGGCTGACTGGTCCAATGGTAAGGTAGCAACTACTGGTCTTTCTTATCTAGGAACAATGTCTAATGGTCTTGCTACTACAGGAGTTGATGGTTTAGAGGTCATCATTGCTGAAGCCGGTATTTCTTCTTGGTACAACTATTACCGAGAAAATGGTCTGGTAACAAGCCCTGGTGGCTATCCAGGGGAGGACTTCGATTCATTAGATGAATTAACTTATTCTCGTAATCTCTTAGCTGGTGACTATATTCGTGGAAACGAGGCTCATAAAGATTCTATAGAAGAACTGAAGAAAAATCTAGACCGTAAAACTGGGGATTATAACCAATTTTGGCATGACAGAAACTACCTCCTTAACGCTTCTAAGGTTAAGGCTGAAGTTGTCTTTACTCACGGTTCACAAGACTGGAATGTCAAACCACTACATGTCTATAAAATGTTCAATGCTCTTCCAAGCAATATTAAGAAACATCTCTTTTATCATAACGGTGCCCATGTATATATGAACAATTGGCAGTCTATTGATTTCCGTGAATCCATGAATGCTCTTTTGACGCAGAAATTATTGGGGCATGAAACTGATTACCGACTTCCAAGAGTCGTTTGGCAAGATAATACAGCTCCTCAAACATGGATGACATTAGATGATTTCGGAAATCAAACTGACCAAAAAACTTTCACATTAGGTACTGAAGAAGCTGTCATTCAAAACCACTATCAAGACTCAGACTTTGAACGTTTTGGAAAAACCTATCAAACCTTTAACAATGAACTCTATCAAGGGAAAGTCAATCAAGTTACGATTGACCTGCCAGTGACAGAAGAACTTCATCTCAATGGGCGTGTTAAACTAAACCTCCGTCTCAAATCAAGTACAAACAAAGGCTTACTATCTGCCCAACTTCTCGAACTTGGTCAAAAGAAATACCTACAACCATATCCAGGAGTTTTGGCTGCTCGTACTATTGATAATGGCCGTTACCATATGCTGGAAAACCTTTGCGAACTACCATTTAGCCCAAATGCACAGCGTGTTATCACCAAAGGCTATCTCAATCTTCAAAATCGTCATGATTTATTGAAAATTGAAGAAGTCAAGCCAGATGAATGGATGGAATTCCAATTTGAACTCCAACCAACAATTTACAAACTAGAAAAAGACGATACAATCCGACTCGTTCTTTATACTACTGACTTTGAGATTACTGTACGTGACAATACAGACTATCACTTGACTGTCGACCTTGCACAGTCTAGTCTTGAAATTCCATTCCAAAAGTAGTCAGTAAACCAGAAAACCCGTGATGATAATCATCACGGGTTTATTTTATGATTTGTTATTTTCAGCTTGCTTTTTAGTTCTTGCTAGTCTCAAAGCACGATTTGGATTGAGGCGATTAAACAGTTCTTCTAACTTCTTCTCATTCCAGACATCTGCTGCAGAAACAAAATTTCCATCAGCATCTCGGAAAGATATCGGTTTATCTCCCATCGCTATCTCCTAGTCTACAAATTCAAACTCAAACTTACCGATACGAACTAAATCTCCATCCTTGGCACCACGAGCACGAAGAGCTTCATCAACTCCCATACCACGCAACTGACGAGCAAATTTCATAACAGACTCATCGCGGTCAAAGTTAGTCATGTTAAAGAGTTTGATGAGTTTTTCACCTGAAAGTACCCAAGTTGCATCATCATCACGACTAATTTCAAATGGTTTTTCTTCTTCATCAAAGCCATAATAAACTTCTTCTTCCATTTCTGACTCATCATAAAGAAGGAATTCTGGGGTCTTATCAAGAAGTTCTGCCGTTGCATCTAATAAAGGTGCAAGACCTTGCTTGGTCAAACCTGAGATTGGGAAAATCGCTGGTAATTCCTCGAACTCATCAAAGTTAGTTGCCAATTTTTTCTTGAATTCTTCAAGGTTTTCCTGACTCTCTGGCATATCCATCTTATTAGCAACAATGATTTGGGGACGTTCCATGAGACGAAGATTGTAAGATTCCAACTCTTTGTTAATAGCTAGATAATCTTCGTAAGGATCGCGACCTTCACTGGCTGACATATCGATGATGTGAAGGATAACGCGAGTACGCTCAATATGGCGAAGAAACTGAGTTCCCAAGCCCACGCCTTGACTAGCACCTTCAATCAATCCAGGGAGGTCTGCCACTGCAAAGGACTCACCTGATTGAGTACGGACCATACCAAGATTTGGTACAATCGTGGTAAAGTGGTAGGCACCAATTTTAGGTTTTGCAGAGGTAATTACGCTGAGCAAAGTTGATTTTCCAACTGAAGGGAATCCAACCAAACCAACATCAGCAAGAATTTTAAGTTCTAACTGTAACTCGCGCTCCTGACCAGGTTCTCCATTCTCAGAAATCTCAGGAGCAGGATTTTTGGGTGTTGCAAAACGTATATTTCCACGGCCACCTCGACCACCGTGAGCAACGATAAACTCTTGGCCGTGCTCAATCAAGTCAGTGATAACTTTTCCAGTTTCTGCATCACGTACAGTTGTACCCTGAGGCACTCGAACAATCAAGTCCTCTGCTCCTCTACCATGCATTCCTTTGGTCATCCCTTTTTCACCCGATTGGGCTTTGAAATGACGATTGTAACGGAAGTCCATCAGGGTACGTAAACCTTCATCTACAACAAAGACAACGTTACCACCACGGCCTCCATCACCTCCCCATGGACCGCCATTAGGGACGTATTTTTCACGGCGAAAGGCAACCATCCCATCGCCACCATTTCCAGCCTTGACCTTGATCTTGGCTGTATCTAAAAACATACTCATATTCTTTTCTCACTCTAAAAAGGGCTGGGAAATCCCAGTCACCAACTATTACTACTTGCTAGAAAATCTAGCATTTTAAAATCTGCTAAATACACCAATGGCTGTAGCAAAGATACCTGCTAGGGTTACAAATAACATGATTAACACGACAAACATTGTTAGTTTTTCAAAGAAAGTTTTTTTACGTTTCCCATTATCACCAAATGCCATTTTTTCTCCTTTACTATAATACTCTAATCTTAAAATTCATCTGATACAGGAGCGATTGCCCACAAGATCAAGTAAGCAATAAGTCCAGCACCATAACAGAAAGCTAGAACTCCCCAAATCACACGTACAATTGTAGGGTCAATATCAAAATAATTAGCTAAACCAGCGCATACACCACCGATTTTTTGATCTCTACCACTTCTCATAAATTTCTTTTTCATTTTTTTATTTCCTTTCTTTGATTCGATTAATCGTTCAAATATTTTCTTAAATGACTCAACTGTTTTCTAGAAGCTTTCAACATACGTCTTGAACCCTTGACCGGCATAGACACTGCTTGTTGTGGTATATAGAATACTGTCTTTAAAATGCGTTTCGTAACAGGTTCATCTGCAGTCAATTCTTTTTCAAAATTATTTGAAATAGTAACATCTAGATAGAATTCATGCACTCTCTTAGCAAAATTCTCAGCTGAAATTTCATACAATTTTTCAGCCAAAAGTTTCTCATCCATCTTTGGAGTTGCAATTAAAGCTTCTAAAATAGCCCCTGCTAGATCTCTCTCTTCATAATAAAGCGTTCCAAACATTTTATGATTGATGAGGTTATCAAGATAGGGATTTCCATGAGCTATTACCGGAGTCTTACTTGCAAGACTTTCAAGATAGGTCAAGCCTTGAGTTTCACTAGTTGAAGCTGAGATAAAGAAGTCAGCAGCCTTATAGTAAAGTGCGGTCTCACTTGGAGCAATCATACCAGTAAAGATAACAGAATCTTGAATCCGTAAATCTGATGCTTGCTCCTTGAGATTTTCCAGATAAGGACCATCTCCAGCTACGACTAATTTAACATTTTGCTCTTCTTTTAGAACATCTGGAAATGCTGCCAGAACGGCTTGAATATTCTTCTCGTAAGAGACACGTGAAAGGCTAAGAAGCATCTTTTCATCTTCCTTAATACCTAGTTTAACCCGTAAGTCGGCGATATGTTTTGGTCCAATCTCAGGTCGTTCAAACTTGGCTAGCTCAATCCCTGTAGGAATCACTCGTTTTTCTACTTTGACCTTATAATCTGATAGAAGGTCTCGCACAATCTCACTTGGACAGATCACTCCATCAACATCATGAAGGAAGCCTCTCACAAGATACTTGACCATACCTGGACGAATCAACATCCCTTTAGCGATATAGTGAACATAATCTTCGTACTGGGTATGATAGGTATGAATGACTGGAATTTTCAATTCACGCGCTATCCAAATCCCTAATAAACCAAGAGAAAACTCAGTCTGCGTATGAATAATATCCAGCTTGTATTGCTTTGCTATCTCAAGAGCTTTTGTAAATCCACGATAGGCGAAACGACGATCCTTAAAGGCAAAGAAAGGAACACTAGGGATACGGATAATCTGCCAGTCTTCATAACGATTAACGTCCTTGTCTGTTGTTGTAAAGATAAAGACGGCATGTCCTTGCTTTTCAAGTTCTGTTTTTAAGGTTCGAATACTGGTCGCAACACCCGAGACCTGCGGGAAATAAGTATCTGTAAATAATCCAATTCGCATATACTACCTCATTTTTTTCCTAAAGCTGCTTGCTCCCGATAGAATTTTAGCCAGATTTCAAGAAGATGCTCTTCTGAATATTCTCTTGAAATGGCCTTAGCCTTTTCTTTTAATTCTTTTAGTGTTTCTGGATGCTCTCGATATTCCAAGATAGCCTCTTTCATCTCTTCTACATCACTTGTTGGTCTGTAATTTCCTTCAAGAATGACCTTGTAAAGATCTAGATCACGAAGCATAATGGGTGCTTCACAACTCGCAGCTTCTAAAATAGTCATTGGAAAGAGCTCGTTATAACTTGGAAGCAAGAAAAGATCAGCCAAGGCATAGAGTTCTCTCATCCGTTCTGGATCTACAATCCCTGGGAAAATTAGATTTTCAGGAGGATTATCCATAATCTTTTTATAGCGCTCATAACCATCGGTTATTCCCCCAAAAGAGAAGCCACCAGCCCAAATAAAAGTGATATCCGGTAATTCCTCAGCTAGAGTGATAAAGTCATCTATTCCTTTACGCTTCTGAACCTGACCTGCACCAACGACTACAAACTGATTCTCATCAATTCCCATATCTTTACGAAGTTGTTCAACTTGCTCTATAGGAAGCGGATGCCATTTTTCTTTGTTGACAAAGTTAGGAATATAGGTCACTTTTTCACGTGGAATTCCAGCAGCCACCAAATCTTCAATGAAGGTAGGATTGACCACAACCAGATGCTCCATACGGTCATAAAAAGAAAATACATAGCGTTTGACAATCCCCTTTAAGAAGAATGGAATCTTCAAACTACCTTCCAAGGTATCAGGTAAGAAGTGAACATAGCCAATCTTACGCCCAGAACGTTTTTTCTGAAAGGTCGAGAGATAATAAGGAAAATCAATCGTATGAAAATGAGTAACATCCGCTTCGATTGGAAGATTTTCTGTTACGATCAGTTGGTCTTTCGCATCTCGTTTTAAAAGCTGTACCAGTTCACGGTAAGCACCAGACACACCTTGGCCCGCCACTTTTTCACTTGAACTTAGCATATTGATGCGCAATTTCTCTTTTTCCATAGTAACCATTATACCATTTTCTTCAAATAAAATCAGCAAATAAAAAGAGAGATAGCATAAAAGCTGGGAATTTCCTGGCGTCTACACTATTTCTCTTTTTATAATTTACTCACTTGATGCCTAAAGCGATACGAGCGTAACGGCTCATTTTCTCAACTGTCCAAGCTGGATACCAAACTAATTTGACTTCAACGTTAGTAACCTCTGGAACATCCGTCATAGCATCATAGATTTGGTCGGTTAAAAGATCTGCCAAGGGACAACCCATGGTTGTCAAGGTCATATCAATTTCAGTCTCACCTGTATCGCCATCAAAACGAATCTCATAGATCAAACCTAGATTGACGATATCAATCCCCAACTCTGGGTCAATCACTTCTTCTAGTGCTGTCAAAATACGTGTTTTGATATTTTCAATCTGTTCTTCTGTGTAAGCCATCTTCACTCTCCCTTAACTTAATCTTCAATGAAATCACGAAGTGGTTTGCTTCGACTAGGCTGGCGAAGTTTTCTCAAAGCTTTGGCCTCAATCTGACGGATACGTTCACGCGTTACGTTAAAGACTTTACCAACATCCTCCAAGGTACGCATTTTCCCATCATCAAGACCAAAACGGAGACGCAAGACATTCTCTTCACGGTCAGTCAATGTGTCTAACACTTCATCCAACTGCTCACGCAAAACAATACGAGTTGTATAGTCCACTGGATTTTCAATCACTTCATCCTCGATAAAATCACCAAGGTGGCTGTCATCCTCTTCACCAATTGGTGTTTCAAGAGAAACCGGCTCTTGGGCAATCTTGAGGATTTCACGAACCTTGTCAGGTGTCATATCCATGCGTTCAGCGATTTGTTCAGGAGTTGGATCTTGTCCCAGCTCTTGAAGAAGATTACGTTGTTCACGAACAAGCTTGTTAATGGTTTCCACCATGTGAACTGGGATACGGATGGTACGAGCTTGGTCAGCAATGGCACGAGTAATAGCCTGACGAATCCACCAAGTCGCATAAGTTGAGAATTTGAACCCTTTAGAGTAGTCAAATTTATCAACGGCCTTCATCAAGCCCATGTTTCCTTCTTGGATCAAGTCAAGGAACTGCATTCCACGTCCAACATAACGTTTAGCAATAGATACTACCAAACGAAGGTTAGCTTCTGCAAGGCGTTGTTTAGCTTCGATATCACCTGCTTCAACAGCAAGGGCCAACTCTTTTTCCTCTTCATTTGTAAGCAGAGGCACAACTCCGATTTCTTTCAAATACATACGGACAGGGTCATTGACCTTAGCAGAGGTTGAACCAATCAAATCTTCATCAGTCAACTCTGGTTCTTCCTCAGTGCTCAAAACACGCGCACTTGGATTTCCTTCGTTGTCCGTAATTGAGATACCAGCATCTTGAATGCGTTGCAAAAGATTCTCAATACCTTCCACATCTAAAGTGAAGGGAATTACGAGGGCGTTATTGATTTCATCATCAGTTGCTGTACCAGTTTTTTTATGATTGCGAATAAATTCCGCTACTTGGACGTCAAAGGTTGTTACTTCTTTTTGTTTTGTTGCCATTCTTACTCCATTCTTCTTTTTTGGGCAATTAAGCGTTCTAGCTCTTCTAATGCGGTGTCTGTATCACCGACATGGCTAGCTTCCTGAACTTTCTTTTTAATTTGCAGATTTTCCTGATTCAAAAGAGCTCTTTTTCTAGACTCTTCCACTTCGGCTAACTCGTGAGGGGACATCTCAGGTGGCAAATCTAAGGCTAGGACTTGATACCAAGCACTCTCCACTTCTCTGGTCTGATGAGCCAAATCCTCAGATGAGATACTTCCATTATCAATCAATAGTCCATACAAGGTTTGAAACTCTGGAGTTTCAAAGATAAAATCCTCTCTTAAGTGATAGTCATTAAGCACCAAGGGATGTTCCATCATTCGGTAGAGGATATGAGCTTCCGCTCTCATCACTGCTGTCAGCTGCTTGGTAACAGACATAGTGACAGGACTCGGACTATAGGTCTCCTTGACCTTCTCCTTTCTCTGTCTGACACGACTTTCATTGACAATATGTTCGACTTGCTGATAGTCAAAAGATGGCAAGTGATCCGTCAAAATGTGGATGTAGGAATTCTGAGCTGTGATAGAGGGTTCCTTGGCGATTAAGGGGGCAATTTTCTCTATAAATTCAATCTGGGCTTGTAGATTTTCACTATTTTCAGGTCTGAAATGATGAATGTAAAACTCAACAGGACTAATGCGTGTATTGGTTAATAGATAAGCCAAGTCTTGAGGAGAGTTTTTCTGCAAATATTCATCCGGATCCATTGCGTCAGGAATCTGGACGACTTGGACAGGTAAATCTTTAAGCTCATCCAAGGCTTTCGCTGTGGCAGTTTGCCCAGCCTTATCTCCGTCATAAGTGACGATAACCTTTTTAGTAAAGCGTTTCAGATGCTCCACATGTTCACTCGTCAGTGCGGTACCCATAGAAGCAACTGCATTTTCAATACCAGCACGATAAGCCGCAATGACATCCATAAACCCTTCCATCAAGTAGATTTCAGGAGCCTTGCCCGAGCCTTTTTTTACCCTCTCCAAATGATATAATTCGTAACTTTTGTTAAAAATTGCCGTCGCTCGACTATTTTTATACTTTCCCGTTTGAGAATCGGTCTCTTGCCAAATTCGACCAGAAAAGGCAATCACCTTTCCTTGATCATTTGAGAGCGGGAACATAATGCGATTATGAAAGGTATCAAAAAATTGGTTACTTTCAGATAGATAAAACAAACCTGAATCCAGCAAGTCATTTTCGCTATAATCATCAGCTAAACGTTGATAGAGATACGAGCGTTCTGCTGGAGCCAAACCAATCATAAAATGCTTTAGAACATCATCTGTTAAGCCACGTTTATAGAGGTAGTTCCTAGCCTCCTCACCCATCTTAGTTGTCATGAGGATGGCATGATAAAACCGTGCAGCCTTGTCATGCATATCGTAGAGATTTTGATGCGGCGACCTAGGCTGTACAGAACCTTGAACAGGCGCTGCCATCTGAATCCCAAGTCTCTCAGCTAAGATCCTCACCGCATCCGCAAAGGTTACCTGCTGATACTCCTCGATAAACTTAAAAACATCTCCAGAACGACCACATCCAAAACAGTGGTAAAACTGCTTATCCTCGACCACGTTAAAGGAAGGAGTCTTTTCACCATGAAAAGGACAGAGCCCTAAAAAGTTCCGTCCAGATTTTTGTAAGGAAATCACTTCTCCTATGATTTCGACAATATTGGTATTGTTTTTGATCTCTTCGATGAGTCTCTTGTCAACCATAGACAATACCTCCATTTTATCACAGTTTACTCTAACTAGTATAGCTTATTTCTGAAAAAAAGTAAACCATTTCATACACTTTACATGAGACTATTTCATAAAACTAGCTAGTCACTTTCTCCACTTTTACATCATTTTCAGATACAATATCCACTAAAAAATGCGTCGACATTAATTTGTAGTGATGGAGCTTTTTATTAACTATATTTGCAGAAGCGACCAAGTCACCAAATTCTGCATTCTCGACTTCATAGATATAGTTGGTCAGATAAAGTGGTCTGTTCTTTGCTAATCCTTGCTCCCAGTAACTATCTATTAATTCTAAACTTTCGTAGACTGAACGGAAAGCCCAAACTTTTGTAAAGGTAAATTTAAATTTTTCTGAATCTTCCAAGTAGGCAATTAGAGTATCCCCATCTATATTTATCTCGATACCATAGTCACCAAAAGGAATAAAGCCCGGTTTAATTTTCGTCCATTTTTCCATATCAATTCTCCAAGTTCTATTTTCTGATAATTGTACTACAGCGGTGTACATGTTTATTTAGCAAATTTTCTAGTATTGACTGATACTTAACTCAGAATTCGCTGACACAAGAATCTCCACTACACTATCTTGAGTTATGATGATATAATGTTGTGAATACAGCGTTCCTGCACTACCATAGGCTGTATATCCGAGTTTATTCACTAATTGACTATTTTTGACTTCATAAATGATATTTTGGAAATTATTTTTTTCAAATTTTTTAAACATCTCTTTATCCAAAATTGCAGATAAATACAATTCCCTGCTAAAAAATCGTGCTTCATCATAACAAAAACATGATAATTTAAAACGGTTCTGTTCTCCAATCAGCCTAATTTCTTGACCATCTGACAAATTTGTCAACAAGACCTTTAACCTATAGTTATCTACAGGAATCAAACCTTTAAAGACTTCTACCCATTCTTCATTTTTAGTTTCTAGTTCTAATTTCATTTATACCTTCATTATTCTATTTTAACGTTTTAAACATCTGATTACTATCTATTTCACTTGATCTTCGAGATTATTTTTCAATATTCTGCTAATATACTGACCATCTTTTCTACTGATACAAGCCGTTGCAAAAGTCATTGGTGCTATATAAACTTCTCCTCTATAGGATGGATCAGTCAATACAGGCATAGAATAATAGGCATTCTTTTTATTTTTAAGGTCAATAAACCATTTACCTCCTAGATGCTTACGGAAGGTTTCACCGATATAAACGGTCAAATAATCCAACATCTGGCGGTCTGCTATCAAAACATGGTGGTCTTCGTAGTGAGCCAAGATCCAGGCCTCCAAATCATCCAAAGACTTCATGCTATAGTCTAAATGAAGGCCTTGTTCCTCTGCAAACTCCCTAGTAAAATAGTCCATCTTAAATCCAATTTGAAAAATCCATTCTTGAAAATCTTCTTGTGTGTAAGCCATATTTTTATCTCCTTACTTTTATCAATGTTTAAGATTCTTATACTGATTATACTCTAAAGTAAAACTGACGAAAAGGAAAAAAGTAATATTTAAAATTCACCAAAAAACTTAGAAGCAAAAGCCTACTTCTAAGTTTTTAAGGATGCTTGATTTAAAAATTATCTACTCAAAAAGTTGATAGTAATCGGAAATTTTCATCTTGGCTTTTTCATCCTTATTCAAATCTTGGATGATTTGTCCATCTTTCATAACAATCAAGCGATTTCCATACTTGAGAGCATCTTCCATATGGTGAGTAATCATCAAAGCTGTTAGATGGTCCTTGTTGATAAAGTCATTTGTCAATTCCATCAAGGCCACACTTGTTTTAGGGTCAAGGGCTGCTGTATGTTCATCCAACAAAAGGAGTTCTGGACGCTTCAAGGTCGCCATCAATAGACTCAAAGCCTGTCTTTGTCCACCAGACAAAAATTCAATCGGTGTATCCAAGTGTTTTTCTAGACCATTTCCCACCTTCTCAATGGTCGCTTGAAATTCTTCCTTATAGGATGACAATTTTCTTGGAAAAAGTCCACGTTTTTCCCCACGAAACTTTGCAATCAAGAGGTTTTCTGCAACGGTCATACGAGGGGCAGTTCCCATTTTGGGATCTTGGAAGACACGAGAGAGATACTTGGCACGTTTCTCAGGGCTAAAATGAGTCACATCCTCACCCATGATACGAATGCTACCACTGGTTAAAGGTAAAGTTCCCGCAATGCTATTAAATAGGGTTGACTTGCCTGCACCATTTCCACCCAAAATTGTGATGAAGTCATGTTCATAAATATCAAGTGAAACATCGTTTAAAATAATCTTTTCTTCGTCAAAGCCATTTGTCACAATTTTTGTGGCATTTCTTAATTCTACAATTGCTGTCATTTGCTTAACTTGACTCCTTTCAAGTATTTATCCTTAAGGGTTGGAATTACCAAGCAAGTTGCTAGGATAAGGGCACTGTATAGACGGAGGTAGCTGGTGTTAAAGCCGAGAGCAATGACTCCCCATACCAAGAATTGATAGCTGATGGAACCAACTACAATAGTAACCAAGCGTTCTGCTAGGGTAAGACTCTTGAAGAGGACTTCACCGATAATCAAGCTAGCAAGACCAACAACGATAACACCGATACCACGAGAGACATCCGCATAACCTTCTTGTTGAGCGATAAGTCCGCCAGCAAGTGCGATTACACCATTTGACAAGACCAAGCCCATAAGCTCCATACGTCCTGTATTGATACCAAAACTACGAGCCATGTCTGGATTATCCCCTGTAGCGATATAGGCCTGTCCAAGTTTGGTATCTAGGAAGAAAAGCATGAGAAGGATAACCAAAGTCACAAAGATTAAACCTGTCAGTAATTGATTAACCTCTGATGAGAATGGAAGAACATCCTGGATTTGTTTTGTTCCTAAGAGTCCAAGGTTAGCCCGTCCCATAATCATGAGCATGATAGAATGACAAGAAGTCATGACTAAAATTCCTGATAGAAGAGTTGGAATCTTTCCTTTGGTATACAATAGTCCAGCTGCTAAACCAGCAAGACAACCTGCTCCTACAGCCGCTAAAGTCGCAAGAAAAGGATTGACTCCTTGCGTAATCAGAGTCACTGCTACAGCTCCTCCCAAGGGGAAAGAGCCCTCCGTTGTCATATCTGGGAAGTTCAGGATTCGAAAGGTCATAAAGATTCCTAAACCTAGGATAGCCCAGACCAATCCCTGTGAAATAATAGATATTAGCATGTTTGATTCGTTTCCTTTATTCTAAAAATTGGAGGAGATGTCTCCAACTCCTCCTTCATTCTTATTCGATTACTTGACCAGCTTCTTTGAGAACTGATTCAGGAATTGTGATTCCAAGTTCTTGAGCGACTTTTTTGTTGATAACCGATTTACCAGTTGAGAAGACATTAACTGGTGTATCTGCAGGTTTTTCCCCCTTCAAGACTTTAGCAATCATTTTACCAGTAGCAACACCAAGATCGTGTTGGTCAACAACCACTGATGCCAAACCACCTGCTTCTACCATGGCAGTTGCACTTGGGTAGATTGGTTTTTTAGCTGTTTGGTTGCTTGATACTACAGTTGAGAATGCAGATGCGATTGTGTTGTCGATTGGAACCCAGATTGCATCTACTTTACCAGTCATAACATTAACTGTTGAAGCAATTTCGTTCGTTGAAGGAACTGCAAATGTTTCTACTTTCAAACCAGCTTTTTCAGCATAAGTTTTGAATTCTTCAACTTGTGATTTTGAGTTATCTTCACTACTTGAGTAAAGAGCTCCAACCGTCTTGACATCAGGAGTCAATGTCTTGATCAATTCAACCTGTTGTTGAGCAGGGTTGTGGTCAGACACCCCAGTGATGTTCCCACCTGGTTTCTCCAAGTTTTGTACAAGGTTAGCTCCAACTGGGTCTGTAATAGCTGCCATGATAACAGGAAGGTCTTTTGTTGCACTTGCAAGACCTTGAGCTGCTGGTGTTGCAATACCGACAACGACATCATTTCCATTTGCCACCAATTGTTTACTCATTGTCGCAACCTTACTTTGGTCACCTTCTGAGTTCATAAAGTCGATTTTAATTTGGTCACCTTTATAGCCTTCTTCAGCAAGTCCATCTTGGATACCTTGGTAAATCAAATCGAGTGATGGGTGGCTGACAAACTGTAGAACACCAACCTTAGCAGTTTTATTTGCTGTCTCAGTTTTAGTTTCTTGCTTCGTTAAGCTAGAATATACCAAGCTTCCACCAACTACAAGTGCTAATGCTACGATAATACCGAGTAGACGTTTGTTTTTCATAATTTTCTCCTTATTTCTTCTTAACTTATTATTTTTTTATTCAATCACTTATTCAAGCGACGCCATCGTTTGATTTCCATAATTTTTCCTCCCCATAGAAAAAGTCCTCACACAAAAAACTTGTGTGAGGACGTCGATGCGCGGTGCCACCTCAATTATAGGAACTAGTCCTATCGCTCTTACTCGCAAAAACGAGTTGCACTGTAAGGTGTGCTCACCGAATTCTTATGATTTCAAATTCTTAATAACATCCAGCCCAATTTTCATCACTTCCATCTATCTGTTTTCACCAACCACAGACTCTCTAAAAAATTTCAATGATTACTTTCTGAATGGTTAAATTATATCATTTTACTAAAACTTGTCAAGGGTTTTCATAAAATATTTTTAAAAAAGTGTAAAATTAGAGAGAGAGTAAGTTAATCATATGCCTATGGGGATTGGCTTAACAATGTAACATTACAAAAATCTATATAATTTTGCAAATTATTTCAACCAAATATGAAACATATCTTCATCAACAATTTTTTCAAGAATGATAGTATTTTCATTTATATCATATGCAATTAATTTATTACCAGCTAAAACTAATAAAATATTATCATCGAGAAGCTTAATATCTTTTATGTAGTCTGTTTCAGCTGAAAATCCAAATCGAGATAGATTGACAAAGCTTGATTTATGACTAGTTACATCAAATAGACTGAAAGCAATTTTTCCTGAATCATTACTCTCATGCTCAATTGCTAACAAATTTTCTCCTAATTCAATAATGTTAACTGGACCAATTTCATCTAAATCAAAAAATTCCTTAAGTCCTGATTCCATATCATAGTGAAAAACTTTCCCCCAAAGTACTTTTTCCTTGGTCGAGTTAATTCGATATCCACCGGAAACTGAATAGAGTTGTTTACCCTTCACAATGCTATCGTCAAAAAAATAAGTCAAGTTAGGATCATCATAGAGAATTTCTTTATTTTCAAACTGTAATTTTTTGTTTTTTAGTGAAAAATGATGTAAGTAGGTTGGGTAATTATCATTACTGTTAACATCTACTCCCAAAAAGTAGATATTATCACCATCGTTTGAAAAATCTGTAGCAAAAACAGAATTTTTGAAAATATATTTATCTACTTCCTTTAAATTTGTATCAAAAACTGCAATAAAACTATCATATGTATTTGCTTCAGAAGTAAAATAGTAATCTGGATTTACGCCAGCTGTTGAAAAAGCATAATCGGTGGTCTTATTATAGTGAATTTTTCCAGTTTCAAAATCAACTGATATTATTCTACCTACTACACCTAAGGGTGGACCTTCTTCAGAAAATAGCAAATAACGATTGGAAATTTCTGCACGCTTAACAACTTGATTAATCTGGCCCTTTACTATCTCTATTTTTTCATCAGAAACTTTCTCAAATGAATTATCTTTAAAATTATACCCCTCCACACTGTGGTATCCCAATAAATAAAAATCAACATTTGACTGTATAGAAAATTGTTTTGATGACGAAGCAGAATATCTTTGGATGAAAAATAACACTCCCAATAAAATAATAATGGCTACAACAATAACATGACCAACTTTTTGTTTCCTATTCATACTCATTTATTCCTATTCATAACTCTAGTCATCAGCCTAATAGTTATTAAACAACCTATCATAACTATTCTCCTAATCTAATTAGATTCATCTTCATACTTACAATTGTAAGCCTTTTCCTCTATATAGAATAGCATTATATTTAGGTCTTGTAAACGAATTTAATACTCTATTTCGTTTTATATATATTTAGTTGACTAAAAGAAAGCCAAGAAAAATTTTTCGAACATCAATAATTTAAGCTAGGAGAATGGTCATTAGGAGATAGATAAAGTTCTAGTTATAAGGTGAAATAAAACTGTTTGCCTCTCTTGGCTGATCGAAAGAGTAGACATTAAATCATCCCTATGCCTCTTGGGAAAGGGGAACTAATGATAATCACAACTGGCTGATTCGTATAGGATTCCCTAAAAGAAAAAAGAAAACGACTCCTAAAGAAGTCGCCTTCATTGATAATCGGATGAATAACTATCCTAAAATACACTTGGGCTACAAGTTACTTTGGAAATTGCTATTTGCTATCCAACTTGAACTTGAGACTTAGCCAATCCCTACGTTTTTGGAAAATCTTGCTTGTATCAACCTGAATTACGTAATCCTGTAGCAATTCCGTTGATAGTTGTATGGATTAATCTTTCTTCATCTGTAGATAGCTCACCACGACGTTGACGCTTAATCAATTCTAACTGAATATAGTTAAGAATATTGAAATAAGGCATGCGGTAGTTGAGACTGTCTTTCAAATAGGTATTTTCTGCCAAGAGCTCTTCATGGCCTTCAATAGCCAAGATAACGTCCTTAGTCAACTGCCATTCATCTAAAATGGTATAGTAAATTGCTTGTACTTCTTCACTTTCACAAAGTTTAGCGTATTCAAAGGCAATGTTCATATTTGATTTTGACAAGACCATATCGACGTTGGATAGGAGTGATTGGAAGAATGGCCAATTTTGATACATATCACGAAGATATTCAATATTTTTTGGATCTTGGTCGATAAATTCCTTAAAGCTTGAACCAACTCCATACCAACCTGGGAACATAACACGACTTTGTGACCATGAGAATACCCAAGGAATAGCACGTAAACCACCGATTTCAGTAATCGTTTTACGAGCTGCTGGACGAGAACCAATATTGAAACTTGAGATCGCCTTGATTGGACTCGATTCAAAGAAATAATCATAGAAATGGTCATTTCCAAATACGAGTTTACGATAAATATCGTAACTACGTTCTACTACTTGATCCATGATGGCTTCATAGCGATTTGACGTATTGGTATCACTCTTCTTCTTGGTAATCATACGGTTGATAGCTGCTGAAACCAACATTTCGAGGTTATAGTAGGCTGCATCCTTGTTTCCGTATTTGTTTCCGATAACTTCTCCTTGCTCAGTCAAACGGATACGATCCTTGATTGACTTGAGTGGTTGAGAAGCAATGGCATCATAAGTAGGGCCACCACCACGGCCAACGGTACCACCACGACCATGGAAGAAGGTTACTTTGACTCCAAATTCATCACCAATAGCTGTCAATTGTTGTTGGGCCTTATAAAGTGTCCAACAAGATGATAGATAACCACCATCCTTGTTACTATCAGAGTAGCCGAGCATGATTTCTTGGTAATTGTTTTTAGATGCAATCCATTTCTTAGCAAGTGGTAGAGAGAAATACTTTCTCATAGTTTCTTCAGAATGATCCAAGTCTTCGATCGTTTCAAAGAGTGGTACAATCTGAACACGCGCCTTTTCAGCATCCACAAGACCAACTTCTTTTAGCATGATTGCTAATTCCAGCATATCAGACACGCTGGTTGCATGAGAGATAATCGTTTGACGAATGACATCTTCTCCTAAACGATCTTTTAATTCACGAGCAGTTTGGAAGATAGCCAATTCTTTTTCAAGCAGTTCAGACTTCTCAGCATGAGTTGCAGACAAGATTCGAGGATCTTCTAACAATTCATGTAATAGCAAGTCACATTTTTCATCTTCTGATAAATCACTATAGTGGTCATTGATTCCAGCAGATGCCAACAATTCTGCGACACAGGCTTCATGAACGCTTGAATCTTGACGCATGTCGATGGAAGCCAAGAAGAAACCAAAAACTTCTACAGCTTCTAAAAGTTCTGCAAATTCACCTGTAAGCAAGGACTCTGCCTTGTTTTCAAGTAATGAATCCTTAATAGTATATAGATCTTTTTTGAACTCTTCAACTGTTTCGTAAAATGGTGGGCGATCTTCAGCCAGCTCTTGAATAGCTCCTGAAAGTCGATTGCTAATATAGTCAGTAATCACTCCTTGTTGATGCCCTTGAGTACTAAGAAGACGTTCAACAGGATGACGTTCATCAGCTGACGAGCCAACAACAGACCATTCTTTTAAATTCAAGAGAGTTTGAATCAATTTGGACTGAATCAAATGAAAGGCACGACGATAGGGTTCTTTTTCACGAAAGACGGATGTATCTCCAGACTGAGCAGCCATTTCTTCAACAGCTTTGCTAGTTTTTGATAAATTCGTTGAAAGAGAGAAGGTACGATAAAGACTAGAAATCTTGCTAATATAGTAGTTCAAGATCACTTCACTTTGGATAGTAGCAGAACGCATAAGTGTTTCAGCTGTTACAAATGGATTTCCATCACGGTCTCCACCGATCCACATTCCCATAGTAATTGGTTTGGCTTGTTTAAGATCAATTCCTTGCTCTTTTGCTAGACGTTTGTACTCTAGCATCAAGTTAGGGACAGCCTGTAGGAAGGAACTATTGTAGTACTCCATCACATTGGTGATTTCGTTGGTTACTTTTAGTTTCTTCTCACGAATCATATCCGTCTGCATGATAATCTCAATGTAGCGACGAAGATCATTATGCCATTTTTCCTTGTTAATGAGTCCCATTCTCACATCACGATATTTACGTAAAAGATTATGGATATGAGTGGTCAAATCCAACATACTCTTACGTTGAACCTGAGTTGGATGGGCTGTCAAAACTGGTACCACGTTCAAGTGTTCAAGAATCTCAGCAGCGTTTTCTTTTTCAGCCACCATTTTGATCGTTGTTGACAATTTACCGAGATAGTCTTGATCGACATTATTTAGGTGATTAATCTCGAAAGCCAAGTCTACGTCTTCTGAGATGTTAATTAAAAGTGGCAAGATAGAGAAGTATCTAGAAATGTAGACCATTTCATCATTTGAAAGACCTGTTACTACTTTATCTAGCCCTTGATAGTCAAGTTTTGAAGAAAGTTCCTTCAAGTGCATGATCTTATCAAAGGTTTCAGCAGGAAGCATATTTTTCGTGATATCTTCCAGCATATCCGTCAAGATTTGAACTTCCTCTTGTACGACCGTTTTGTTACTATAATTTTCTAACTTTTGAAGAGACATTTTTTTCTCCTTGTTATCTATGTCTTAAAGCTGTGCGTCGTATTCGCTAAAAAGTCGCGCACGCTTTTCACTGGCATCAATATTTAATACAAATGCTATGGCTACAGAAAGAACCAAGAGACTATTCCCCCCTTGCGAAAGGAAAGGGAAGGTTACTCCTGTTGAAGGAATCAAGCCTGATATACCGCCAATGTTAACAAATACCTGTATCAGGATCATGCCCCCAATACCTATTGCTACCATTGAGTTGAAAGGATCCCTTGCGCGAATTCCTACCAAAATGATTCGTAGAATTAAGAAGAATAGGAGAGCAAGAATAAGACTTGCTCCTACAAATCCAAACTCTTCGATGACAATCGAAAAGACAAAGTCTGTATGGGCTTCTGGTAGATAACCACGTTTTTCAATAGAATTTCCTAATCCCAGACCAAACCATCCTCCATTAACCATGGCATAGTAGGAATTGGCCAACTGGTGTCCAGCTCCAGCCAGGTCATTAAAGGGGTTGAAAAAAGCACTGAACCGCTTTGCAACATAACCAAATACAGGAATTTTAGAGAATTTCTCAACACCGATTATCCGAATGGCTGTTAAGGAAATCATAGAGACACCAGCTAGTAAGCCCAGAATAGTTGTGAACCATCGATAAGCTATTCCACTGATAGTATACATGAGCAAGGATACTAAAATCAAGATAGTCGCATTTCCTAGGTCTGGGAAAATCGCCAAACTACCAATCATAACCAGTAGAACAAAACGCCAATCATTAAATGCTCGAGGAATCCACTGATTAAGGGTTAAAACTTGGAAGTCGTAAACAGCTATCTCATCCTGTTGTTTTGAAAAACGCTGTGCTAGATACCAGACAATGATAATTTTTAAATACTCTGCTGGTTGAATCGTTATTGGACCAACCTTGATCCAGCCATAGGCCCCATTGACAGGAATCCCAATTAAACGCGCTAGAGCTAGCAGTATCAGCTCAACAAACATGACGATGAAGATTAATCGCTCATTTCGCAGAAACCCTAATTTCAATTTATAAATCAAGGCAATTAAAAACAAACTGGCTATCCAGAAAATTCCTTGATTTCGAACCAGTTGCAGGGTGCTTTTTCCCTCTTGGATAAGAGTTGCACTAGTTGTCGAATAAACTACTATCAATCCTAGAACGGATAACAGTAAATAAGGAATCAAAATGGAATAATTCAGCAGATGCCTTTTACTTATTTTCATATGTCACCTATCTATCGGAAAAATTATCTTATTTTCCCATATTATTTCTAGTTTTATAAGCTATTATACCATTTTTTAGCCTAGAAAAAAACTCTTACAGTATAAACATTCGAATTTTACCCAAGATAGGGTCATGATTAAAAATTCTTGAGTGACATCTTTACTCAATCCACAAATAGTTGAAAGTTACTTGAATTCGTTAAACTTTAATGTTCTTATTTCAGAAAATCAAAAACTACCTCCCAGACAAAGGAAGGTAGTTCATTACTATCTTAGTTTGAGGCGCTACTACTGCTGTCAGAAGTTGTTTCGCCTTTGATATATTGTGTAAAGATATTTTGGAAGGCTTGATCTTTAACTTTAATATTGGCATCCTGTAATTCTTTACTAATGACACCTTGAACAAAGGTTGCATCATTCTGTTTTTGAGTCAAAATGATTGTTTTAAGTTTTTCTTTGTAGTCATCCAAGTTTGAAGATTTTTCTGACTTCTTAGTTAGTTTCACAATGTAGAAACTACTTGTATAAGCTTGAGTTCCTGGAGCAGTGATAACATCTGAAATTCCGTTGACATCAAGCGCAAAAGCGGCTTTTTTAACTACGTCTGGTAATTCTGTTGATGCAGAGTCGAAAGTAATTTCTCCACCATTTTCTTTTGTCTTTTCGTCTGTAGAATTGTCTTTTGCAAGTTGTGCAAAGTCAGCTCCAGATTCTTTTGCTTTGGCAAGAACTTCCTTAGCCTTATCTTCACTGTCAAATTTAATAATTTGAGCCGTTACTTCTGGAGTATACTCTTCAAATGCTTTTTTATAGTTTTCATCTGTTAATTCAGCTTCAGCGGCTTTCTTAACAGCATACTCAACTAATTTACTTGTACGAATTTGAGCTTTACGGCTTTCTGCAGTCATACCTGAACGGGCGAGAATCGTTTGATAGCTATCACCGTATTTCTTTTGTTCTTCTGCAACGGCATCCTCTACTTCTTTATCGCTAACTTCTGAACCATATTGTTTTTCAAAAACTTTTTGAATGGTCATATTCAGCAAGACTTGTTGAGCAGTCGCATTGTTTTTAACTTCTTCAAAGAATTGATGCTCAGTAATAACATCGCCCTTCATGCTAATCAAGTCAGTTCCTTCAGAACTGTTTGAACAAGCAGCCAAAGTGGCTACTGACAACAATGTGATGGCTCCTGCCATTAGTTTTTTCTTCATGTTTACTCCTTTTGTTCACTAAATAAAGGTTTACCTTATCTATTTTACCAAATTGTCTTAAAAATATCTGAAATCAATCAATATCAGGCAGTTCTACTTCTGCTTGATTTTTTCTCAGCATGAGAATTCCGTCTCCAAGAGGAACCAAAGTAGCGGTTAAACCTGGATTGTCCAAAGTCGCATCAAAGAGTCGTTGCAAGCCACGATAAATCGTTCTTTGTCCTCGACGGACTTCCATGATATCCCTAGCAATATCTCCTCCTTGGAAAATATCATCTAAGACAACCACTCCACCTACTTCTAGGTGTTTGAGGATTTCTGGTAGAAAGATGATGTATTTGGACTTAGCAGAATCCATAAACACAAAATCATAGGTCTCTGTCAACGTTGACAAGACATCTACCGCATCACCTTCTAAGAGAGTGATTTGTTTGCGTTGATCAAATTTTGCAAAATTTTCCTTGGCAAAACCAATCATCTCAGGATTTCGGTCAATAGTGGTGATTTTTGACTTGGGTGAATGCTCTGCCATCAAAAGTGCTGAAAATCCAATCGCCGTACCAATCTCTAAAATATTTTTTGGTTGAATGGTTTCCATAAGGAAACGAAAGTAGGCGACGGTTTCATGAGGAATGATGGGAATATTTTCCTTGCGAGCAAAGTTTTCTAGTTCTTTTAGGGAACCTGTCACCTGCTTTTGTCTGTGGCGCATGAACTCGACAATCTCATGCTTGACAACAGGACGTCGCATGTTATGATTGGCATTTTTACTATAAGACTTTACCATCTGCCTTATGCCAATCCTAATTTTTCAACAAGGGCTTCAAACTCATCCAAACGGCGTTCAAAGACTGCAAAGGCATCGTTGAGGTAATCTTCTTTTTCCATGTCAACACCAGCTTTACGCATGATATTGAGTGGATAGTCTGACTTCCCTGCTTTGAGGTAGTCGATATAGCGATCACGATCATCTTGACTACCGTGAACAATCTTTTCAGCCAAGGCTGAAGCTGCTGCAAAGCCTGTTGAATATTGATATACATAGTAATTATAGTAGAAATGAGGGATACGAGCCCACTCGTACTGAATTTGAGGATTGTCTTCCTTGCTCAAACCATAATATTCTTGGTTCAAGTCAGCATAGAGATTGTTTAAGAACTCGCTTGTCAAGACTTCACCATTTTGATCGGCTTGGTGAATAGCATGTTCAAATTCAGCAAATTGAGTTTGGCGGAAGACCGTACCACGGAAACCATCCAAGAAGTTGTTTAGAATAGCAAAGCGTGTTGCGTCATCTTGAACTTCTTGCAATAATTTTTCAGTTAAGATATTTTCATTGGTTGTTGAAGCAATTTCTGCCAAGAAGATTGAGTAATCTCCGTATACATAAGGTTGTGTTTCACGCGTATAGCTAGAATGCATACTGTGCCCTGTCTCATGTACAAGAGTGAAAAGATTATCCAGGTTATCTTGCCAGTTAAGGAGCATAAAAGCGTTGGTATCATAAGAACCGCCAGAATATGCACCTGAACGCTTGCCTTGATTTTCATACACATCAATCCAACGTTCGCTGAAGGCACGTTTAACTCGGCTCAAGTAATCCTCACCAAGAACTGCCAAAGCTTCCTCTGCTTTCTTCAAGGCTTCCTCATAAGTAAAGCTGTATTCCACTGAAGACAATGGTGTGTAGACATCGTACATCTTGAGATCTGGAATACCCAAGATTTTTGAACGAAGAGCCAAATAACGATGCAAGAGTGGCAAATGCTTACGAACAGCAGATACTAGATTGTCATAAACACTTTCTGGCACAAAGTTTGCTGCAAGAGCTGCTTCACGCGCACTCTTATAGTTTCGAACTTTTGCACGGTAGTTTTGCACTTTAACATTGGTCTGCAAGGTTTTAGCGTAAGTGTGCTGGTATTGCTCATAAGTAGCATAGAGGGCTTCATAAGCTCCACGACGAACCTCACGATTCTTAGATTCTACCAAGCGCATATAAACGCCGTGTGACAATTGAACTTCATTTCCATCTTCATCTTTAACAAATGGAAAGACGATATCTGCATTATCTAAAATAGCAAAGGTTTCACTAGCAGCACCGAAGATTTCACCAGCACTTGCAAGCAACTCTTCTTCACGTTGTGAAAGGACATGGTCCTTATTTTGCAATAGTTTATCAAAGAAGTGTTTATAAGGCTGGAGTTTTGGTTCTTCTGTTAAAAAGTTTTGATACTGATCTTCTGTGATAGCCATAAATTCCGGCTCATAGAAAGAGAAGACCTGATCAAGTTGACTATAAAGAGCCATTGCTTTTGCATAGTATTCTTGATACTTAGCTACTCGAGTATCTTGGTCGTTTTTCATATGTGCATAGACATAAAGTTTTTCAAGACGACGACTCAAGTCCAGATAACGCTCTGTAATGTCAAGAAGGCTTTCTGCACTATCCAAGAGATGTCCTTCAAGACTAGCTGCTTGTTTTGTATCTTCCGTTAAAAGGGCGAGTTCTTCTTCCCATTTCTGGTCAGTTTCAAAGATCGTTGATAGATCCCATGTATCTTTTTCATTGATTTCATTTCGTTGTAATACCATAAGTTTCCTCCATCCTTTCTATTTTACCATATTTTTTAAGAAATATTGCTGATAAAAGGCAGGTGGATAGAGCTTTTGTAACTGAGTTTGAGGATTTTTTTGATAATAAATTCGAAAGTTGCGATAATAATCACTAATATCCTGTTTAATTTGACAAAAAGAATCATTTTCTATCGGCCTTACTTGAGGATACCAGTCCTGATTCTTCAGATTCAAAAGGTTCTCCCCTCTCAAGTAGGCCTTGGCTTGTTGCTTCATCCAATAGGGATTTTGATAGTAGAGTTGTTTTTGAATATACTGACAAATGTTCTTATCTTGTTCGACCGAAAAAGTGCTAAGATTTTGTTGCTGATAAGGAGTCCGTAATATTTCTAGAAGATTTCCTTTGTCATAAGAAAATTCCTTGACTTGATAATGGAGTTTCCCTTTCAAATCTTGATGAAGGAGGTACTTGAGTCTCAAAACCTGTTTTTTATGGTCTAACTCCCAAATATGAAAGCCCATGTTATTACTAAAGTAAAGAAAATCTCTCTGAAGTTGAGTTAGTCGCTCTTTTATCCAGAGCTTTTCTCCTAGTAACCAAAGAACTTGAATTCCCAAACTTCGATAACCATTGCTTCTCTCCCGTAAAAGTTCACAAGAAATGGGACTACACTGAATTTCTAAGGCAAGTTGTTTATTGATAAAGATATCAGCAATCTGCTTCAGTTCAGGTATGGGATATTCCATTTCAACCTCATCATTCTCCTTAGCCCAATAAAACAGTCTTTTCTTGTTTTCCAGATGCTCTGGTCCTTCATTTTCATGAAAAAAATCACATTTTTTGAGACTTTCATGGGCAAAATGCCTTCTCACATTTTTTCCTTTTCTCATGCGAACACTTGTTCCACAAGCTGGACAATAATAAGCTTGTTTGACTAGTTCATCCTCCAAGGCATTGACTAGGCGCCCGTTTTTATCTCTAGCTAAAAACATAAAACCTCCTTTTCTACTTTATTCGAAAAGGATAAGAAAAAGGCTGAGAAAACCAGCCTTTCCATTATATTTTGAGGATAATCCTTTAATCCAGTTCATATTTTATGCTTTTTGATCTGTTTTTGTAACATGGGAATCAGATTTGAAATTTGATCTTGTTTAATCACCAACACACCGTACTCTTGACAACGATGGTTATATACGGGATTGATTTTGCCAGAGCAAACAATTAATTTCAAACAAGTTTCACCAGCAAAATGATTAGCATATACCTCGAGTTCATTAATAGCTTCTACAGACAAGTCTGTCATTTTACAAGATATAAAAATAATGGATTGACCTTTACGGAGGACAACATCAATTTCATTTTGTACATTATCAACTTCAGGGAAAATACCATTCCAGTCAATTTCTGCCCCTATCATACATTCATCAAAATACTCTGACTCTATCGCTAAAAGATAGAGATATAATTCTAAAATATGACCTTTAGTGCGACAGAGCAATTGTGCCTCAGAGCTAGAAAAAGTGTAACTAATATGTTCAGAACTTTCCTCATCAATATGAATCAAGTTAGCTTCTGTTAGTAGAGGAATCATTGATTCTGGATAAGAGTACCTTTTTCCGTTACTTTCCAAAACTTTTACTGTTTCAGCATGAAAATCAATTGTTTTAGCTAATGCAAAGAATTGAGTAATCTGATACCATTGCTCTGGGTTTAAAATTGCATAGTTGGCTAGTTTTTTGATGGTAATCATTTGTTTCGGACTATATTTAGGTTGTTTCGATTTGATGAGTTTACCACCCCGTAAGGCCATCAACTGTTCAATGGTCAGATCAGGAATTACTAACTCTTCCTTTTCCACCTTCCCCATCTTCCATTTGAATTGTTTTCCTTGCTCAATATCAATTGCAACAATCGGTAATTGCTTTTCCAAACCGTACTGATAAAGGAAAATAGCTAATATCGAATCTCCTCCAAAAACATCTAAAGTCACTGAATCATAATTAGTCAAGAAAAGATTCAAATCATCCGTAATCTTATCTAGACTTATTTGCCGAAAATGCACTTGTTTTACATGGGATACTTGATCCAGCAAAAAATGCTTCAAGGACAACCTTTCTTCTTCTGTAATTTTTTTCAGGGAGAGAAATAGAACCTCGTCACAATCACAAATAAAAGTCTGATAAACATTTTTCTCGATAGTGTGATGATCAAAAAGTTCGACTAAAAGACTAGGCATGGCGCTACCTCCCTATTAAAAATTTGCTAGTTGTATGGAAAATTTAAAATTTCTTATTATGAACTTCATAGAAATACGGGTTAAGAAATTGTCTTTAGCATCGTCTACACATCTAGTATAGCATAATTCAGTTGATTGGCCCTCAAGTCTTTATATAAAAAAACGAATAGAAATTGATAACTTTTCTATTCGTTTTAAGATTTTATTTTATCTTTTTAGCCAACATAGTAGCAAATCGTAGTTGGATACGATTGCCATTTTCATCACGACGGTGGAGATGGCCAGGATTTTCATTATACTTAACCAATTCCCAGTCCTGGTAGTAATCTGCTAATTCCCCCTCTTTAAAGGTAAAGGGAAAATTAACTGAACATGGATAATCTTCCGTATCCATGGCACAAACAATCAAATTGTAGCCACCAATAGAGGTTTGTTCCTGCATGTTTCGGATAATAGCAGGAATACGTTCTGCTTGTAAAAACATGAGTACAACCGTTGAAACGATAAAATCGTAAGTTTGGCCTATGCTAGCTGAATTGATATCATAGATACCGACAGGCATTTCTAAATCTTCTTGCTCCACGATGCTTTGTAACATTTCAAGGGACAGCTCATTTTGGTCCACTGCTGTGACATCAAATCCATGTTGAGCGAGAAAGAGTGCATTTCTTCCTTGACCACATCCTAGGTCTAGTGCCTTACATGGTTTTACTGTATTCATAGCTTCTAAAACTTCCGAATGGACTGGATTAGTATTGTATTTCTTAGGGAAATAATCCTCAGGTTTACAATAAAATTCCAAGTACCATTCTACATCATCTGTAGCAGCTTCTACACGGTGCCAAGCTTGAGGCTGAGCCATGGGATTATTGGCACCCGCTTCAAAGAGGTGCTCAGCTATAATTTCTCCCTCTTCAGTTAATTCAATAAATTTAAGGGTTCCTTTTAATACAGTGATTTTGCCCCAGGTTCCAACCTTAGTATTGTGTTTTCTTTGAACAGCTTCAGGCATGGTGTCTTTATTCCAGACAGGCATGCGTTTATAGGCAACTAGTTTTTCCATTTAGTTCACTCTTTCTATCGATGGTTAACTGCTTTTATGACACGCGCAATATCACGATCTTGCTCACGTCGTTTGATAGACTCACGTTTATCGTAATCATGTTTCCCTTTTGCAAGTCCTAAAAGTAACTTGGCATAGCCATCCTTGATATAAACTTTAAGAGGAACCAAGGTCATCCCTGTCCCTTTTGTTTCTTGCTCTAATTTCTGGATTTGTTTTTTATGAAGGAGGAGTTTACGACGACGTTCGGGTTCCTGATTCCAGATATTTCCTTCCTCATAGGGTGCAATATGCACATTGCTCAGCCAAACTTCCCCATTTTTCACTTGGGCAAATCCATCCTTCAGATTGATGCGAGCAGCTCGAACACTCTTGATCTCAGTTCCTGTCAGGACCATTCCTGCTTCTAGCGTATCTACGATTGTATAGTCGTGGTGCGCCTTTTTATTTTGCGCGACGACCTTTCCCTCGCCCTTTGCCATGCTTGGCTCCTTTCTTTGCTACTTCTTTGTAAAAAGGTTTCTTGCTTTTTTTCTTGTCTTTTGGAGAATGCTTGCGCTTATCACCTAAGCGACCAGATTTTCTCTTGTCTTCTTTCTTATCTGAACGACGACCTCTATCCTTACGACCAGACTGTTTCAAACCTTTCTCAATGACATCAAATTCGCTTGGAATAAAGGAGAAATCAATCTCACCAGTCATCTTATCTGCTCTTTCAACTCGAATGCGTATCTGTTGTCCCACACGGAAGGTAATACCTGATTTCTCCCCACGGAGGGTTAAATCGCGTTCATTAAAATGGTAAAATTCAGGTAGATTGGTAATGTGAATCAATCCTTCAACTGTATTTGGTAATTCAACAAAAAGACCAAATTTAACAATACTTGAAACAACTGCATCATACTCTTCACCAACGTACTCTTCCATGTATTCAGCTTTTTTCATAGCTTCGACTTCACGCTCTGCCTCGATAGCACGGCGCTCACGGTTTGAAGATTGAGTCGCAATCTCTGGAATGACCTGTTCAAAATGATCTGCTACATCCTTAGAACGTCCATAGTCGCGAATCATACGATGAACAAGAAGGTCAGGATAACGACGAATTGGACTGGTAAAGTGCGTGTAATAGTCCGCGGCTAGACCATAGTGACCGTGATTATGCTCAGAATAACGAGCCTGTTGCATCGAACGCAGAAGCATCATGGACAATACATCTGCATAAGGTTCTCCCTCAACAGCACGCATGATGTCTTGGAGTGCTTCCTGGCTAATCTCACTGGCAGTCCCATAAATTCGCAAACCAAAGCTCGAAGCGTAATCAATAAATTTCTGAACTTTTTCAGCTTTAGGTTCCTCATGGATACGATAGATAAAAGGTAAATCAAGCTTGCTAAAATGTTCCGCAACTGTTTCGTTGGCAATCAGCATAAAGGACTCAATCATACGTTCAGCAACACCACGCTGACGAAGTACGATATCGACAGGTTTCCCTTTTTTATCTACCAAAATCTTAGCTTCATTGGTATCAAAATTTAAAGCACCACGCTTCATTCGCATACTTTCCAAAGTTTCATGGAGCTTAGCCATTAACTCGATACTAGGAACAATTTTCTTATATTCTTGTCTCTTCTCCTCGTCACCAGCTAAAATGTCATTCACATCACTATAGGTCATACGGAAACTTGTTTTGATAACGGTCTGCGTAATCGTATAATTCACAACACGACCCTGCTTATTAATTTCCATAATCGCAGACTGAGTCAAGCGGTCTACTTGAGGATTAAGGGAACAGATACCATTTGAAAGGCGTTCTGGTAGCATTGGAACTACACGGTCCGTTACATAAACGGAAGTCGCACGATTGAGGGCTTCTTTGTCAAGAGCAGAACCCTCTGTCACATAGTAAGAGACATCAGCGATATGAACTCCAAGTTCAAAATTTCCATTCTTCAATGGCTTGATGTGAACAGCGTCGTCCAAGTCCTTGGCATCAGCCCCATCAATGGTAAAGGTAATTTCATCTCTCAGGTCCAGACGGCCTTCCATATCCTTCTCTGATGGAGCATCTGGCACACTTTCAGCTTCTTTGAGAACTGCCTCTGGAAACTCTGATACAATATCCATAGATTCCAAGACCTCGAGGACGTCAATCCCCGCATCTGTTGAATGTCCAACCACATCTAGGACACTAGCCACAAAGAAATCGTGTTTCTTACTTGGGTACTTATCAATAAAGACCTTGAGAACTTCTGTACCGTCTAATTGAATAGCTGGCTTCTTAACGTAGATTGGTTGACTAATCTTTTGATTTTTTGAACGGATGTAACCTGCATACTTTGGCTTTTCATCATCAAGAATAATTTGCCCAACAACTGTTGTTAGACTGTGTTCTAGGATGTCGATAATCTTTGCTTCTGCAGCAGTTCCTTTGTTACGGTCAGCAACTTTCTTAATGACAACTTCAACAGTATCGCCATCAATGGCATAGTTAACATCACTTTTTCCAACAAAAAGATCGTCTTCTTCGCCTTCAAGACTTACAAAACCGAACCCATTTTTATGGGCATGGAAAATTCCTTTCAGGGTAATCTCATGTTTTTTCTTCTGTTCTAGGGTTAAACTACCATCTTCTTCAAAGCGAATCTGGTGCTTACGTTCCATCAAGGAAAGAGTTTTGATTAACTCACGGAAGTCCTTAGAACCATCCTTTCCGAGAGCTTGAGCCAAGTCATTTACAGTGACTCGTCCCTTTTCTTGTATATATTCTTTTATTTTATCTTTCATGTTTTCTTTCTAGATTTTTTAAATTCCTTTTACTGTAAAACCTTCTCAAACATCATTTAATACTCAATAAAAATCAAAGAGCAAACTAG
>NZ_KV794270.1:77018-141349 GCF_001808705.1 Streptococcus sp. HMSC074B11
ACGTGGTTTGAAGAGATTTTTGAAGAGTATAAAAATAAAAATAGGCAAAGAACTAGTCCCGCCCATTATTTTCTTATCTACTTGATAATACCGTCAATGCTAAGGCAATGGCTAGCCAGAAAAAGACTAAAATTCCTGTCAAACGTTGCATCACAGCTTCAAAACCGCGCGCTTTGCTACGTTCAAACAAATCACCTGCACTGGCATCAAATACATTGCTAGATTGGTTTTTAGTTGGTTGCATGAAAATTGCAATCACAATCACAACAGATAATACTAATAGAATGGTTAATAATAGGTTATACATATCAAACTCCTTAAAATCCCTATTATTCTACCATAATTTCTACTTAGATTCAAGATGTAGAGTCACTTTTCTTTCTTTTGGGCAATACTTTAAGACCTCAATCTTGTCTGGATGGGTTTTGGAGTTTTTACTGGTTAGATAATTGATGCTGCCACAAGAGGAGCATTTGAGATTGATTTTTACTCGCACTAGATTTCCTTCACTTTTAATAATGTTTTAAATTGGATAAGGTTAAATAAACAACTGAGAGCTACACAAAGAGCTGTTGCATAAAATACTGAGTGATAGCCAAATTGTCCCGCTACTGCTGATCCTGCTAAGGGACCTATCACTCCTCCTAGATAAAAAAAGACTTGATTAAAGGCAAATACCCTTGAAATGCCAACTTTAGGGGTTATTTTGCTTAGAAGAGCATTGACACCAGGTATCAGAGCTCCCGTCCCCAGACCAAATAGAAAACGATAGAAGCCTAATTGGAATGGGCTAGTCGCATTTGCACATAATAGATATATGAAAACTGAATATACCTGAGCTACGACAAGTAGTCGATGATTGCCAACTTTATCACCTAATTTACCCATGATACCTGCGCTCATCATACTTGAAAATCCCATGCTGGATACAATCAAACCAGAGACAAAGAGAAGATTCTCTTTCTGTCCCAGATCTCGTACATAGAGGGCAAGGATGGGACCAATAGATTGGGCAGCAAATTGAATCACAAAGCTAGTTAGAAATAGATTTATCAGGAGAAAAGGGTATTTAACAGAAGTAAAGAGCTCTTTTGTAGGCAGTGCTTTTTCTTTTGGCACTGGCTGAAAGTTTTCTTTGATAAAAAGAATGGTTAAGATAGCTGCCAAGAACAGGAAACTACCAACCAATAAAAAGACATTTCGAATTCCAAAAATTTCGGCAATGAAACCGCCTACAAACGGACCAGTCAAAGTTCCAGCGACAACACCAGTTGATAAAGTCCCTAGAGCGTATCCCGACCTATCTTTGGGAACTTGACTTGCAATTAAAGCTGTCGCATTAGGTACAAATCCTGTAAAAACTCCATTAAGAAACCGTAAGAACAAGAGCCAGAAAACATTTGGAACAAAGGCCAGACCACCCATAGTGATGGTCATGGCTAGACCTGCTCGTATCATCATAGGTTTTCGACCATACTTGTCTGCCAATATTCCCCAAATTGGTGATACAAAGGCTGCAGAAATGGCTGAGACTGATATAGATAAACCTGAATAAAAAGCAACTTGATCCCCTTTAATTCCTAACTGTTCCACAAAAATAGGCATGAAAGGGACAACAAGAGAAATGCTGGCTCCCGTTAAAAAGCAACCAAACCAAGCAATACGAAGATTATCCTTCCAACTAATCTCTTGCATGGACATCGCCTCCTTCAAGTAAGGTCACTACTTGACTCAAAAGCTGCTCTCGACTGCCATTATTGTCCAATATATAAGTAGCAAATTTCTTCTTTTCTTCTAAGAGCCACTGTGAAGCTAAACGAGTTTTAGCTGACTCTTGGGATAACTGATCACGGTTCATTAATCGCTCCAATTGAACATCACGATTTACATAAACTAGCCAAGTTTCATCGAACCATGAAGCATAGTCCTGTTCAAAAAGCAATGGAATATCCATGAAAAATATGTCCTCAGTCTGAGCTAACTTGTCTCTCAAAGAGCCCAATTCTTCACGGATGATTTGTCCTTGAGTCTGTTTAGACCATTCCTGCTCTTCTGGCTTTGAAAAAATAAGGCTAGCAAGCAAGGGGCGATTCAGTTCCCCATCTTCTAGAAGGACTTTTTCACCGAAATGCGCTACTAAAATCTGATAAAGGCGACCACCAGGTTTTTGAAGTTGGTGAACAAGAGCATCCGCATCTACCACTTCAAACCCTTTTTGTCTTAGAAAATTTGTGACAGTGGACTTACCTGACGCAATACCACCAGTGATACCGATTATTTTTCCCATCACTTTCTCCTTTGACATTTTGGACAAAAATGGGTTCCACGACCACCGAGTTGAATTTTTTCGATGATGGATCCACAGCGAGAACATGCCTCTCCAGTCTTATCATAGACCTGATGAAAGTCCTGCATGGTCCCATCCTCGCCAAAAGCATTGGTATAAGTGCGAATGGTTGAACCACCTTTTTCAACAGCCTGCCCCAATACTTCAATAGTCTGTTCATGAATAGCTGTCGCTTCAGCTCTTGTCAAACTCTGAGAAGGACTAGCTGGATGAACTTTCGCTCTCCAGAGAACTTCATCCACGTAGATATTCCCCAATCCAGCAACCAAAGTCTGGTCGAGAAGATGCGATTTGATTGGTTTTTTAGATTTCTTCAAGAAACCTCTAAAAATCTCTAAGTCAAAATCCTGTTCAGTAGGTTCTGGTCCAAGCTTTTTAGATACAAAGTAAGCATCTAAGAGTTCAGGAGCAAGCAATTCCATAGTCCCAAACTTGCGGACATCCTCATAAACAAGCGTGCCACCATCTTCAAAATGAATCAAAACATGGGCATGCTTACGTTCAGGGATTTGGTCTGGGTAATAAAAATACTTGCCTTCCATTCGCAGATGCGAAATCAAGACATTGTTTGTCAGGTAGAAAAGTAAATATTTTCCACGACGTCCCATTGATTTAACAAGTTGACCAGGCAATTCTTTCTGAAACTGATCCAAATCTGTCTTAATCATCTTAGGATAACGAATATCAAGACTAGCAATCTTCTTCCCTAGAATCAGTTTTTCAAGACCTTGTCGAACCGTTTCGACTTCAGGTAATTCAGGCATAACTCCTCCTTATCTAAAAACAAGAAGCAGGCTACTGCCCACCTCTTCTTAATATTCTTTTTCGTTATAGCCAAAGTCAGCCAAATCTAGCTTCTTATCTCGCCAGTTTTTCTTAACCTTGACCCAAGTTTCTAGGAAGACCTTGTCTCCTAGCATGAGCTCAATATCACGACGGGCCATAGTCCCAATTTTCTTGAGCATGGCACCACCTTTACCGATGACAATCCCTTTTTGGCTATCACGTTCAACCATGATAGTTGCTCGGATATGAACCTTGTCTGTATCCTCGTCTCGTTTCATAGAGTCCACCACTACTGCAACTGAGTGTGGAATTTCTTCACGAGTTAAGTGTAAGACTTTTTCACGAATCATCTCAGAAACCAAGAAACGCTCTGGATGGTCTGTGATTTGATCGGCTGGGAAATATTGGAAACCTTCTTCAAGATTTTCACTGAGAATATCGATTAGACGAGAAACGTTATTTCCCTGAAGAGCTGAAATAGGAACAATTTCCTTAAAGTCCATCTGATTGCGAAAATCATCGATTTGAGCCAAGAGCTGGTCTGGATGAACCTTGTCAATTTTATTGACCACCAAAATTACAGGAACCTTAGCAGCCTTGAGTCGTTCGATAATCATATCGTCGCCCTTACCACGCGCCTCATCTGCTGGCACCATGAAAATTACGGTGTCCACTTCACGAAGGGTGCTATAGGCAGACTCTACCATGAAATCTCCGAGTGCTGTTTTAGGCTTGTGAATGCCTGGTGTATCGATAAAAACGATTTGCTCCTTATCAGTGGTGTAGATCCCCATGATTTTATTGCGAGTTGTCTGCGCCTTATCACTCATAATAGCAATCTTTTGCCCCATAACGTGATTTAAAAAAGTTGACTTCCCAACATTGGGACGTCCTAAAATGGCTACAAAGCCTGATTTAAATGTCATAATTTCCTCTTACTGTTTAAAATAATAAATCCCAAATCCGTGGGAGAAAGATGAGTGCACCTGTCAAAGCGGCAAAAAGTGAGACCACAAGCACGGCACCAGCCGCCATGTCTTTAGCTTTTTTTGCCAACATAGAAAAGTGATAGTGACTTGCCAAATCTACTACATTTTCAATAGCTGAATTAATAATCTCAAAAGCTATTACCATGAAAATGCTCAAAAGCAGAAATAACCATTCGATTCGTGACACCTGAAAAACAAAACCTGCAAGGACAACTATTAGAGCCGTCACTGCATGCTTTCTCATATTACGTTCTTCCTTAATCGCAGTAAAAATCCCTGTAATGGCAAATTCTAAACTGGATATTAGGTCACGATTTTTCCATTTTCGTTTATTGTCTTGTGAGTCCATAGGCTGTCAAAATTTCTTCTTGTAAACCGAACATCTCCGCTTCTTCCTCGGGAGTGTAGTGATCATAGCCGTTAATGTGTAAAAAGCCGTGCACTGCCAAGAAGCCCATCTCACGCTCAAAACTATGACCGTACTCCTCAGCTTGCTCATGAGCCTTATCAATGGAAATGAAAAGCTCACCGATATAAGCATCAAATTCTGACATCATATCTGCCAAGTCGGGATCATTTTCCAGATCTTCCTCATCAAAGGCAATCTCTAACTCCGGCTTATATTCAAGACTGATGACATCTGTTGGACGATCGGTATCACGAAACTCTAGATTGAGTTCATGGCTTCGTTCGTTGGTCACAAATGTGACCGCCATTTCCTTGTCTTCTTTTCCAATTTTTTTTGCAGCAAATTCTAAAATTTCCTGTGTTTGTTCTAAAATTTCTTTTGAAACTTGTCCAGTTTCATCTACCATTTCAATATACATGTGCTTCTCGATTCTCTTTACTTGGCTTTATTATATCACATTTCTATGATTTTATTCTACCTTTTTGATATAATACTATGGAATACATTCACGAGGAGAGAACCATGTCATTTGATGGATTTTTTTTACACCACATGGTTGAGGAATTGCGAACCGAACTACTAAATGGTCGCATCCAAAAGATTAATCAACCCTTTGACCAAGAATTGGTCCTGCAAATCCGTAGCAATCGTAAAAGTCATCGTTTGCTCCTTTCTGCGCATCCAGTTTTTGGACGCATTCAGTTAACAGAGGCAATCTTTGAAAATCCTGCTCAGCCATCTACTTTTATTATGGTATTAAGAAAGTACCTTCAAGGAGCAGTTATTGAGTCAATCGAGCAAATCGAAAGCGACCGTATCGTTGAAATCACGGTTTCCAATAAAAACGAGATTGGGGATCATATCCAGGCTACACTCATCATCGAGATTATGGGAAAACACAGCAATATTCTACTTGTAGATAAGTTTAGTCACAAAATCCTTGAAGTTATCAAGCATATAGGTTTCTCTCAAAATAGCTACCGTACCCTATTACCTGGTGCTACCTATATCGCTCCACCAAGTACGGAGGCTCTCAATCCTTTCACGGTCAAGGATGAAAAATTGTTTGAGGTTCTACAAACTCAAGACTTAACTGCTAAAAACCTTCAAAATATTTTTCAAGGTCTAGGCCGTGATACAGCAATCGAGCTAGAAAGACAACTAGTTAGTGATAAACTAGCCACTTTCCGGAACTTCTTTGGACAAGAAACCAACCCTTGCCTAACAGATAAATCCTTTTCTTGTGTGCCTTTTTCTAGTAAAACAGCGGAAAATTTTGACAGTCTTTCACAATTACTTGATATCTATTATAAGGATAAAGCCGAACGTGACCGTGTGAAACAACAGGCTAGCGAACTCATACGTCGCGTCGAAAACGAACTACAAAAGAATCGTCAAAAACTGAAAAAGCAAGAAAAAGAACTGCAGGCTACCGAAAATGCTGAAGAATTTCGTCAAAAAGGTGAGTTACTAACCACTTTCCTTCATCAAGTTCCCAATGACCAAGATCAGGTCATTTTAGAAAACTACTACACCAACCAGCCTATCACGATTGCACTTGATAAGGCTTTAACTCCAAACCAAAATGCTCAACGCTACTTCAAACGCTATCAGAAATTAAAAGAAGCTGTTAAATACTTGACTGACCTGATTGAAGAAACCAAGGCAACCATTCTCTATCTAGAAAGTGTCGAAACAGTACTCAATCAAGCCGGACTCGATGAGATTGCTGAAATTCGTGAAGAATTAATCCAAACAGGATTTATCCGCAGAAGACAAAGGGAAAAAATCCAGAAACGACAGAAACCTGAGCAGTATCTAGCTAGTGATGGAAAAACGATCATCTATGTGGGGCGCAATAACCTACAAAACGAGGAATTGACCTTTAAAATGGCCCGTAAAGAAGAGCTCTGGTTCCACGCTAAGGATATTCCTGGAAGTCATGTTGTTATCTCAGGCAATCTCAATCCTACTGATGAGGTTAAAACAGACGCTGCAGAACTTGCAGCCTACTTCTCTAAGGGACGTCTCTCCAACCTCGTTCAGGTGGATATGATTGAAGTTAAAAAACTCAACAAACCAACTGGTGGAAAACCTGGTTTTGTCACCTATACTGGGCAAAAGACACTCCGTGTTACACCCGACCCTGAAAAAATTCAGTCCATGAAAATCAAATAAGTCATGTATACTGGGGGCTGTTACTGCTATAGACTCAATTAAAAATGGGAGGTGCGTTCAATGCTACGGCATATCAAATCTATTTTAACCATTATATTCGGAGCTGCCATTTATGCCTTCGGACTCACATACTTTGTTGTGCCCCACCACTTATTCGAGGGTGGAGCAACGGGAATCACCTTGATTACCTATTATCTCTTTAACATCCCTATCTCCGTGATGAACCTCATCATCAATATCCCATTATTCATTTTAGCCTGGAAAATATTTGGTGCAAAGACCCTATACAGCAGCCTGCTGGGTACTATTTCCTTATCCATTTGGCTAGCAATCTTTGAAAAAATTCCTCTCCACTTTAATCTTGAAGGAGATTTGGTTATCGTTGCCTTGGTTGCGGGTGTTCTTTTGGGACTTGGTCTAGGCGTTATCTTCAATGCTGGTGGTACCACTGGTGGAACAGATATCGTCGCTCGAATTCTGAACAAGTATACCAATATCTCCGTGGGGAAATTACTCTTTGCACTAGACTTCCTCATCTTAATGCTCATTTTAATTATCTTCCAAGACCTTCGTCTCGTTACTTATACACTTCTATTTGACTTCATCGTCTCAAGAGTTATTGACTTGATTGGTGAAGGCGGATATGCGGGCAAAGGTTTTATGATTATCACTCAAAAGCCTATGGAAGTGGCAGATAAAATCAATGAAGAGTTAGGTCGAGGTGTCACTTTCATATCAGGGCAAGGTTACTACAGTCAAAAAGATTTAAAAATTATCTACTGTATCGTAGCAAGAAATGAAATGATTAAGATGAAAGAACTGATTCATACGATCGATCCTAGAGCCTTTATTACCATCACTGAAGCTCACGAAATTCTAGGAGAAGGCTTCACCTTTGTGAATGAAGAAAGTTCCTAACACATAGACAACAAAAATAGTAACTTCGAATTTGAAGTTACTATTTTTTGATGATAAAAACGGAAGAAGCAAATCTTCCGTTTTACAAATCATTATTTTTCAGCTGTAAGTGCAGCCATTGTGATGTAATTGTATGGTTTGTTGAAGTGTGGCAAGAAGAATAGGTCTGTCAATGCCAATTTTTCAATTGTAACATGTTCTTGGATAGCCAATGAGAACATGTGAATTCCCATGCTGATTGCTGAATCACGAGATACCATTTGAGCACCAAGGATTTCACGGCTGTCTTTATCATAGACAATCTTGATTGCTACTTCATAGTTGTCATGTTTCATAAATTCTGGTTTTTGAAGATCGTTGAAGCCTGTTTCAACAGCATTGTATCCTGCTGCTTTAGCTTTTTCAAGAGTCAAACCAGTTGAAACCATGTGAAGACCATAGATAGAGATACCGTTTGATCCTTGAACACCGATTCCTTCAAGTTCATGTCCACAAGCATTGTAAGCACCTACGATACCAGTACGTACAGCATTTGATGCAAGAGCGATGTAGCTAGTGTCTTTACGAGCATTGTCATAAACAGTCGCACAGTCACCCACAGCGAATACTCCTGGAAGTGATGTTTCTTGTTTCTTGTCTACAAGGAAGGCACCGTTGCGGAAAAGTTCAATCTTGCCATCAGCAAGAGCTGTGTTAGGACGGAAACCAACTGCAAGAACAACCATGTCAACATCGAAAGTTTCTTTGTCAGTGATCAAACGTTCAACTTTACCGTCACCTTCGATAGCTTTAACAGTTTGTCCAAGTGCCAAACGGATGTTGTGGTCTTCCAAGTTCTTAGCCATCAATTGAGTGAAGTCTTTGTCGTAGTAACCGTTCAAGACTGTGTCTACGATGTCAACAAGGACAACTTCTTTTCCAAGACGTTCGAATGCTTCAGCAAGCTCAACACCGATGTATCCACCACCGACAACAGCGATACGCTCAAGGTGTTTGCTCTTGTCAGCAAGTTTATTGATCACTTCTTCTGCGTTTTGGTACAATTTAACGAATTGTACATTTTCAAGAGTTGCTTTGAATTCGCGGTTCCCTTTAACAATTTCAACACCTTCGATTGGTGGTAAAATTGGAGTTGAACCAGTCGCAAAGATCAATTTTTCGTATGATTCTTTGTGTTCTTTTCCATCAACTTCAGCAGTTACAACTTTATTATCATAGTCAATTGAAAGAACTGGTGAGTTCATATAAACTTTAGCACCTTTTGCTTCCAATTTTTCTTTATCTGAGTAGAAGAGACCTTCTGGACCATCGATTTGCTCACCAATCCAAAGAGCCATTCCACATCCTAGGAATGAAATGTTTGAGTTTTGGTCAAAGACAACGATTTCATTTTCACTTCCAAAATTGTCCAACATAGTGTTGATACAAGCAGTTCCAGCGTGGTTAGCACCCACGACTACGATTTTACTCATAAGATAATTCCTACCTTTAATTTTTTATTTACCTTTCTAGTATATCATTATCTGTGAGCGTTTACAAGTTTTTTGACTAGTTTACTGTTTTTTTGAAATTTTTTTGAAATATATATCAATTTATTTTCAATCTTTTCAAAGTTTTTTGCACATTTTTTATTTATTCAAGCATATTTCTTGACTTTTTGTAAAAAATAATTTGTGAAAACGCTGACTTTATGATATTCTATTTATATGGAAATGAAATATAAATCTTCAGATTACTTTCATATCTGGATTTACAACTATTTCCAATTGATTTGAAGGGAGTTGATTTTTTGCCTCTCAGTTCATTATCTGAACGGTTAATGGGAACTACGATTACTATTTCCTTGGTACATGAACAAGCGGATAATCTTCTCCGTCAAGCTTTTGATTTGCTCAAGGAACTTGAATTTCGATTTAATGCGAATAGCACCGAATCAGAATTGATGGAAATTAACTATCAGGCGGGAATTGCCCCAGTTAAGGTCCATCCTGATTTGTTTGAACTGATTTCTTTAGGATTAGAACACAGTCTAGCTCCTGGAAGTCATCTCAATATCAGCATTGGTCCCTTGGTACAAACCTGGCGTATTGGTTTTTCCGATGCAAAAGTTGCTAGTCCTGAAGAAATTTCTTCGGTTTTACCATTGATAGATCCCCGTTTTATCAAGCTTGATTCAATTGATTCTACTGTTTTTTTAGAAAAAAAAGGGATGAAAATTGACTTAGGTTGCTTAGCAAAGGGGTATAGCGCAGATAAGGTTGCTACTTTCTTAAAAGAAAATGGCGTCACTTCTGCTCTTATCAATCTAGGAGGAAACATCCTCACAATTGGAAACAACCAATCAAAAGATAATCGACCGTGGCAAATCGGTATTCAAGACCCTAATCACCCACGCGGTAATCACCTGATGACCTTGTCTATTACTGGAAAGTCAGTTGTTACATCTGGAATTTATGAACGGCATCTTGAAATCGATGGAAAGGATTATCATCACATTTTCGATAGTGAAACTGGCTATCCTATTGAAACGGATTTAGCTAGTTTAACGATTATATCTGACCGCTCAGTTGATGGTGAGATATGGACCACACGATTGTTTGGTGAGCGCAGCGCTTCTATCATGTGGCAAATCGAAAATATCGATGGAATCGAAGCCATCCTTATTGATAAAGATGGACATATCGCTTGTTCATCCGGTATCCAAAGATAATTAATAAATAATGCAAAAAGAGAAAGGAAAGCTCATGCTAAAACTTATTGCTATTGTAGGAACTAACTCTAAACGTTCCACAAACCGCCAACTGCTTCAATATATGCAAAAACACTTTGCTGATAAAGCAGAAATCGAATTGGTAGAAATTAAAGACCTACCAGTCTTCAACAAACCTGCAGATAAACTTATTCCTGCAGAAGCCTTAGAAATTGTTGCAAAAATCGAAGCAGCTGATGGTGTAATTATCGGCACTCCTGAATATGATCACTCAATTCCTGCTGTTCTTATGAGCGCTCTTGCTTGGATTTCTTATGGAGTATTTCCACTTCTTAACAAACCAGTGATGATCACAGGTGCTTCATACGGTACACTCGGTTCTTCACGTGCTCAATTGCAACTCCGTCAAATCCTAAATGCGCCTGAAATTAAAGCAAATGTTCTCCCAGATGAGTTCTTGCTCTCTCATTCTCTTCAAGCATTCGATAAGAATGGTGACTTGGTAGATCTTGATGTTATCAAGAAATTGGATGCCATCTTTGATGACTTCCGTATCTTTGTCAAGATTACAGAAAAATTGCGTAATGCACAAGAACTTCTTCGTAAAGATGCAGAAGAATTTGACTGGGAAAATTTGTAAGATAGGAGATCGAAAGAATGAAATTTGTTGGACTTGTTGGATCAAACTACGACCAATCATATAACCGCAAACTCTTGGAATTCATCCGTCGTAATTTCAAACTGAAATTTGAATTAGAAGTTCTTGAAATCGATGAAGTTCCAATGTTTAACCAAGACGAAAAATGGGACGAAAGTTTCCAATTGCGCCTTCTTTACAATAAAATTACTCGTGCTGATGGTGTGATTATTGCTACTCCTGAGCACAACCATACAATTTCTGCTTCACTCAAGTCAGTTCTTGAATGGCTTTCATATGAAGTCCATCCATTTGAAAACAAACCAGTGATGATCGTGGGGGCTTCTTACTACGACCAAGGAACTTCTCGTGCTCAAGTTCACCTTCGTAAAATCCTTGACGCACCAGGGGTGAATGCCTACACATTACCAGGTAATGAATTCCTTCTTGGAAAAGCTAAAGAAGCTTTTGATGCTAACGGAAATATTATCAACGAAGGAACTGTTAAATTCCTTGAAACTTGTTTAGATAACTTTGTCAAATACGTTGGGAGTCGTTTCTAAATTGAAAAAACCAAAACCAATTGAACCAGAAGACTTGGATTGTGGAAAACCAATCGCTACAACTATTACAGAAGTTGATCCTGATGATCCAGAATGGGTAGAAAAAGTTGCAGAAATCACAGGTGCTGTTTCAGGTGATACATATGTTAAACTTGACCATGGTATCTTGACTGTTGACCAAATTGATATGTTCTTGAAAGCTATGCCTTTTGAATTGACATACGCTGATGATAACAACCAATTCCTCTACTACAACAATGCTCATCAAGATCCTGATACAATGTTTGCAAAACGTGTACCACCTCAATCTGGTAGCCGTATGTCAACAGTTCATGGATCACTTCCACCTGCACGTATGAAAAACGTTGAGTGGGTTATTGGAACTCTTAGAAACGGTAACCAAGAATACGTACGTACCATTGTTCCAGGTTCACCTGCTGGTGTTATCAATACTCACAACTACCAAGCAATGTACTATCCTGATGGTTCATATGCTGGTATCAATGAAATTGTCTTTAACTTCCAACCATGGCTTGACTGGTACTTGAAAGAAACAGGTCAACGCTTGGTAGGAGGAAGCGGTCCGTTTGCTCCTGCTGGAGGTCACGGAGATGCCGATGCTACTTCTGGGGCATCTGACGCTGGAGGACATGGTGATGGTGGCCACGGAGATGCTGATGCTACTTCTGGGGCTAGTAACTAAAATCTAATACTAAAGGAACCTCTCTTGGTTCCTTTTTTTAAAACAAATACTCGATTAGCATAGGCTAACCGAGTATTTAATTTATTCAACTTATGAATTTGGATCGTCAAGACTACGACCATGCAAACCTTTTTCACGTTGTACCTGACGAAGTTTTTCAGGAGTCACATCATTTCCATCTTCATCAACGATTTTGATTCCTTCAATGTGATGACGAACAGAACGACGATAGCCTTCGATATATTCCTCACGAAGTTTAGCTTGTTCTACTTTTTCTTCTGCAGTCAAGCCTTCTGTTTTTTTCTTTTTCGCAAGCTCATTAATACGAGCGATTTTTTCTGGTGTCATATTTGGACCTCCAATCTACTTTTTAATTTTTATTTTGTATTAAGAAGATTAAAAGCAGCAACTGTTTTCGCTTTATTCACAAGTTCAGTTAGAATAGCTAGGCGATTATTCTTAACATCAACATCCTCTGCCATAACCATAGTATTGTCAAAGAAAGCATCAATAACAGGACTAAGGGCAAATAGTTGCATCAATTTATCGTTAGCTGAACCTTTCAATTCAAGACTTTCAACAGCTTGAGCTAGTTCTTTTTCTTGTTCATTTTCAAAGAGGCTAGTATCAACTTTGACTGAGCCTTCTGCTTTTTCCGCTAGGTTAAAGGCACGAGATAATGATTCAACTGATGATTTGTAGTTTTCAGTTTTTGCAGCTTCAGTTAAGGCTTCTGCTGCTTCAATCATATCTGCAACAACAAAGTTTGAACTTGCAAGAACAGCTTCCTTAATATCTTTTGCAGTAGAACCCATCATCTTATCAACACGAGCTTTGATGAACTTAAGCACTTCTTCTTGATTATCGTAAGTTAGGTTATCAAATGATAAAGCATAGAGGCTAGCAATCAATTCGTCCATTGGAATATTCCATCCGAAGTCTTCCAAGATACGGACAATCCCTTGTGTTGCACGACGAAGAGCATAAGGGTCATTTGAACCAGATGGAATCAAGCCAACAGAGAAGAAGGACAAGAGAGTATCCAATTTATCAGCTAGTGCAAGGATTGCTCCGACTTTAGACTCAGGAAGAGCTCCGTCAGCAGAATCTGGAAGGTAGTGTTCACGGATAGCTTGTGCAACTGCTGCATTCTCACCAGCGAGAAGAGCATATTTCTCACCCATGATTCCTTGAAGCTCATCAAATTCACCAACCATACCGGTTAAGAGGTCAAATTTATAAATGGCTGCAGCACGAGCAAGGTCAACAGTTTCATCAACTGATAAACCTGCTTTTTCTGCCAAAAGGATAGCAATTTGCCCAGTACGAATCATGTGTTCACGTAATGAACCAATCTTTTCATGGAAGGTAACGTGTGAAAGTTTAGCAACTAAATCTTCAATCTTGAGTTTTTGGTCTTCACGCCAGAAGAATTCTCCATCTTCCAAACGAGCAACCAAAACTTTCTCATTTCCTCGAATGACATTTTCCAAGTGTTCAGCATTTCCATTACGAACTGAAATGAAGTTTGGTCTTAGGTTTCCATCAAGATCACGGACAACAAAATAGCGTTGATGAGTTTCCATTGAAGTAACTAAAACTTCTTCTGGAACTTCTAGGTATTTAGGATCAAAATTACCCATGAAGGCAGTTGGGTATTCAACCAAATTCAGAACTTCATTCAAGAGTCCTTCATCAATTTGTACCTGAACACCTTCTTCAGCTTCAATAGCCTTAATTTGCTCACGAATCATATTTTCGCGCTCAATGCTATCTGCAATAACATAAACTTTGCGCAGGTCTTCTTCATAGCTGTCAGCATGCTGAATTTCTACTTCATGACCAAGGAAACGATGTCCACGGCTAACTCTTCCTGAGTGAATATCTAAGAAATCCATATCGAGTGCCACATCATCCAAAAGAACTGTCAACGTATGGACTGGACGAATATATTCAAAGGTATTGTTTGCCCAGTGCATACTTACTGGGAAGCTTAAACTAGCCAAAACTTCTGGAATTCCAGCCAAAACTTCCTCAGCTGGTTTTCCAACTTCATGCTTAGTTACGTAGACATATTCTTCACCTTTGATTTCACGAAATTCGATATCATCTACAGTCAAGCCTTTACCACGGACAAATCCTTGCGCTGCTTTAGAAAAGTTTCCTTCTGCATCCAAAGCAATTTTCTTAGAAGGTCCTTTAAAATCTTCAGTTAAATCAGTCTGTTGGTCTGCTAAACCAAGTACGCGAACAGCCAAACGACGTGGAGTTGAGAAGGTTTGAATTCCTTCGTATGAAAGACGGTTATTATCCAAGAAGGCTGCCATTTTTTCACCTAGTTGTTTTTCACTTGGTGTGACAACGTAGGCAGGTAACTCTTCGAGTCCTAGTTCTACTAATAAGTTTTTTTTCATGTTTTTTCTCCGAAAAATATCTTTTTTCCAGTTTGCCTTATGTGATTGGCACGCAAGCAACCGACTGCGTCGTTTCATTGCTAAAATTGGAGCCTAAGGTCTCCAATTTTGCCTGGTATCGTTAGTTTCTCTAACGATACCTCTATCACTGCGGCAACTGGTCCTGTAGGATTGCTCTATCAACCAATCCTATCTAATACACTCTTTATTCTTCCTCTTCTGCTAGGAGTTTTGCGCGTGTAGCTTCGTCAAGAAGTGGGTATCCAAGTTTTTTGCGTTCTGCTACGAATGTTTTAGCTACGACACGGGCTAAGTTACGGATACGAGCGATATAACCAGCACGTTCTGTAACTGAAACTGCTCCACGAGCATCAAGCAAGTTGAAGGTATGTGAACATTTCAAAACGTAGTCGTAGGCTGGGTGCACAAGACCTAGTTCTAATGCACGTCCAGCTTCTTTTTCAAATTTTTCGAAGTTTTCAAGAAGCGTGTCTTGGTCTGAAACTTCAAAGCTGTATTTTGAATGCTCGTATTCAGGTTGAAGGAAGATTTCTCCGTATTTAACACCAGGAGCCCACTCGATATCGTAAACTGAGTCTACCTCTTGGATATAAGAAGCTAAACGTTCTAAACCATAAGTAACCTCAGCTGTAACCGGACCAGTTGCCAAGCCACCGACTTGTTGGAAGTAAGTGAATTGAGTAATTTCCATACCGTCAAGCCAAACTTCCCAACCAAGACCTGCTGATCCAGTTGATGGGTTTTCCCAGTTATCTTCAACGAAACGAATATCGTGTTCCAAAGGATTGATACCCAATTTTTCCAATGACTCTAGGTAGAGCTCTTGAATGTTTGATGGTGATGGTTTCATCACCACTTGGAATTGATGGTGTTGGTAAAGACGGTTTGGATTTTCCCCGTAACGACCGTCTGCTGGACGACGTGATGGCTCTACATAAGCTGCATTCCATGGCTCAGGACCAATAGCACGAAGGAAAGTGTAAGGACTCATGGTTCCCGCACCTTTTTCGTTATCATAAGCCTGCATGAGCATACAACCCTGGTCATTCCAGTATTGTTGCAAAGTAAGGATGATTTCCTGGAAAGTCAATTTTTTAGACATTGTTTACTCCTTTAATTTATATTATCTTCTTAGATTTATTTATCAAGCAACCAAGAAAAGGCTGGGTCCTGAAAAATATGACGTTTAGGAACAGTTTGTAAATTCTGATCGCATTCATCTATTGTACCTAATTTCAAAGCACAGACTTCTGGTATATTTTCTTGAACAGTGAAAATTTGACTATGACAGTTCTGGCAGTAATAACGCTGTTTTCCTGGAGAAGAACTATAGGAAACAAGCTTTTCTTGTCCATGCAATACTAGCTTTTCACTGCTAACTTTAGCATTAACTGTATAGGCAGACGCAGTTGCTTTCCGACAAAATGAGCAATGACAAAAAACTAATTCCGATAATTCCTCATCTAGAGTGTAGGTCACTGCTTTACATAAACAAGATCCTTTAAGCATTATGCTCCTTTCTACTTAGGCATTAGACGAATTCAAAAAGAACCGAATTTCAACACCCAAGCCTTGCGACTAGGGGCGTCAGAAACGCGGTTCCACCCTAATTTATTACTTCATTATTTTTTAAAATTTACCAAAAGCGCCACACTCATCTCTCAACCACCTGACTCTCACTATCTCAGGCTCGCTTGGGATTTACTGATAAGATATTCTTTCTTGTCGTCTATTATATCAAAAAGGGATAAAAAAGTAAAATTATTTTATCACTAGTCCTATATATTTCTTAGCCAAAATTTAACAGCCCCAATTTGTGCCCCATGGAACACAAAAAGAAAGACCGCTACTCTTACGAATAGCGGTTTAATCATATTTTTAAGCTACGAATGTAATTACTCTATTATTTAAGAGTAACTGAAGCTCCAGCTTCTTCCAATTTAGCTTTGATTTCTTCAGCTTCTGCAGCTGCAACGCCTTCTTTGATGACACCTGGTGCACCATCAACAAGTTCTTTAGCTTCTTTAAGACCAAGACCTGTGATTTCACGTACAACTTTGATAACGCCGACTTTCTTGTCGCCTGCAGCTGTCAATTCAACGTCAAATGAATCTTTAGCAGCTTCTTCAGCACCACCAGCAGCAGCTACAGCTACAGGAGCAGCTGCAGTTACACCAAATTCTTCTTCGATAGCTTTTACAAGGTCGTTCAATTCAAGGATTGAAGCTTCTTTAATTTCAGCAATAATGTTTTCAATGTTCAATGCCATTGTTATTTCCTCCAAATAAGTTTATATTTTATGTTTATATTTTTGTAGCTAGGCTACGCTGCGTAGCTTAAGATTAAGCTGCGTCTTCTTTGTTGTCTGCAACCGCTTTGACTGCAAGAGCAACGTTGCGCACTGGCGCTTGAAGTACAGAAAGGAGCATAGAAAGAAGTCCTTCGCGGTTTGGAAGAGTTGCAAGAGCAACGATTTCTTCTTTTGATGCGACAGCGCCTTCGATTGCACCACCTTTGATTTCAAGTGCGTCAGCGTTTTTAGCAAAGTCGTTCAAGATTTTCGCTGGAGCGATAACATCTTCGTTAGAAAATGCTACAGCAGATGGTCCAACAAATACAGATGCAAGTTCTGCAAGGCCAGCTTTTTCAGCTGCACGACGTAAGATTGAGTTTTTAATAACTTTATACTCAACTTCGCTTCCACGAAGCTCACGACGAAGAACTGTATCTTGTTCAACTGTCAAACCACGAGCGTCTACAACGACGATTGATGCAGCAGCTTTCATTTTTTCAGCTACTACGTCAACTAGTTCCGCTTTTTTAGCAATAATTGCTTCACTCATTAGTGTGTTCACCTCCGTAATTATTTTGCTTGGGGAATTTTTCCAAAAGAAAAACGCGCCCAAACCTAGACACGAAAGTACAATACGCTTCTTTTTACATGATACGTTTTGTCCTCGGTAGGATATTTATGAGTCGAGCTCCCCTACTGTCTTAGGCAGTTTTTTCAAACCGTTATTAAGTATAACATACTACTTTGATTAGTGCAAGAGTTTTTTGATTATTTTTTAAAAATTTTTATTTATTTTTTAACCTTATTTCAAGATAATCTCATCAAAAATCAATTTTAGTTCTTGACTTGTTTGATTTTTTATTGTACTATACAACTGTATATACAGAAAAAGGAGTTATTATGAATACACAAAAGAAAACACAATTCATGACCTTGACCGCATTGCTAACAGCTATCGCTATTTTGATTCCTTTGGTGATGCCCTTTAAAATTGTCATTCCTCCCGCTTCCTACACTCTAGGAAGTCACGTTGCTATTTTTATCGCTATGTTTCTTTCTCCTTGGATGGCTATCTTTGTTATTATAGCTTCTAGTTTAGGATTTCTCATGGCTGGGTATCCGATTGTCATTGTACTTCGTGCATTTTCCCATATCTTTTTTGGAAGTCTGGGTGCTTTCTATCTTCAAAAACATCCTCAAACCTTGGACAATAAGAAATCTTCATTGATTTTTAACTTTGTACTTGGCTTGGTTCATGCTATTGCTGAAGTCTTGGCTTGTATTATCTTTTATGCAGGAACTGGAACCAATGTAGAAAATATGTTCTATGTCCTATTTGTCCTGGTTGGTATTGGTACAATTATTCATAGTATGGTAGACTATTACTTAGCATTAGCTGTTTATAAAGCATTGAAAAAACGCCGTTAAGCGTTAAGAAAGAAGAATATGACAAAAAATCGAAAAGAAGCACTTCTACAACTCTTAAAAGAAGCTCAAAAACCTCAAAACGGAAAAAGATTAGCAGAACATTTTCATGTCACTCGCCAGATTATCGTTCAGGACATTGCAGTTCTTCGTGCAGACGGTGCTCCTATCTTATCAACCAATCGTGGCTATATTTATAAAGAAAGCAAAACCAATCCGTATGTTCACAAGCTGTTTAAAGTAAAGCACGAGATGGAAGAAATCGGTCAAGAACTTCTAGCTATCGTCGATAATGGGGGACGTGTTCAGAATACCTTAATTGATCATCCTGTCTACGGGGAAATTGAAACCTTGCTCAAACTCTCTTGTCGCCGTGACGTTCAGCATTTTTTAGAGCAAGTCGAACGGTCTGACTTTAGACCACTTTCTGAATTAACAGATGGCGTTCATTATCACCTAGTCGAAGCTGAAAACGAACAAGACCTCCTCTATATTGAGAAGGCCTTGGACAAGTTAGGTTATTTAGTAAAGGATTAGAATATTTTCTTTTCCCATCCATCTTCTGTACGGTGACGGTAGAAAAATTCTGACTTATCAGGAGCTTCCATCATCTCCATCAAGGGTAACATATCATAGGCCAGATCCAAGTTTGAAATCTGGTCTTTTTGTATCCAAGAAACTTCTCCTTCATCTGAAGAGCAAAGGGTACCAGAGAACTCAGTCGCCTTATAACAAAAGACAATATAGCGTTCACCCGAATCTAAAGGCCAATTTTTAATGCCGACCAGTTGAGGATTTTTAATCGTCAGACCTGTTTCCTCGTATATTTCACGAATAACAGATTCTGCAAAAGCCTCTCCATTTTCAACATGTCCTCCTGGGAAGGCATAGCCAGACCAGCGGTTGGTTTCAGGCGATCGATACTGCATAACCACACGCTGATTTTGAAGATCTTCTATTAGACAAATATTCGTTAGAATGGTTAATTGTGCTCGAGACATACATAGACTCACTTTCTAATGTTTAATTTTCTACATACTTAACTTTAGATTTCATAATCAAAGGATTAATCAAATCATGATATTCATGAATTTCATGGAGCAAGTCCCCTCTGATAATTCTAATTTCCTTATCTTTACTATTCATCTGATAATCTATGTTTATAGGCATAGATGAATCTGGAACCATAGATAAAATGAAAAATGTCATGAACCAGATCAAGAGCGCAAAGAATCCACTAAGAGCCTGAAAAATTAGATGATGCCATTGAAAGATTCTAGATTTATAGAAGATAGTCCACGGATGGATAAATAGGGTTAAACAAAGACCAAAGAACCAGAAATTCCACAAGACTGGGGTAAAAGCTAAGCCAAACAATCCTAAGATAAAATGAATCAGGGCAAATACCAGGAACAGAAGGTAAATTACCCTAAATATAGTTAGATGTTTTATCATGATTGACTCCTTTTCTTTTCAATATAATTCATTACTAGAGTTATAATAGATGCCAAACTGAAAAAGATCAGATAAGTTGCAATAGGAAACCATATATAGCGGTGGTCTAGGGATAAGAGAGAAGGCAAAATTCCTTTACTATTTTTCCCACCAATCCCAATAAAGAGATGAACTATTAAACCGATACTATTAAGATAGATAAATAAATCTGCATATCTTTTTATCGTCATTCTTGTCCTAGTCAAGTCTAGGAACCAATAGTCAAATAATCGATACACCAGACAAAAAATATTTATATATATTGGAAAACTATAGTTGATATCTCTGTATGGCTCAGGAATAGGAAGGTTTTTGAAAATTAGATTCAGACCTAGTCCTATTGCTAGGATAAGACCAAGGACCAGGAAAAATCCTAAAAATTTATGAGAATCCATCCAAAGTCGAAAACTTTCTTTCCTTGGGCGATTCTTTTTTGTATTTGAATTACTTTTTTTTGAATGTATTTTCCCCATTATTTTCTTCCTCCTTTTTCTTTTCAATATGCTTGGAAATTATAATTGTCACAATAGGCAATAGAAAGAAAATGAAATAAGTAACGAGGGGAAACCAGATATAGCGATAGTCTAATGCCCATATCGGAAGTAATCTTCTTCCTCTTTTAGAGGTCATCCCAATCGTTAACTGTAATACACAAGCAATTACATTAGGATATAAAAACATATTTGCAAAATTTCGCAAAGAAATCCAGTCTTTTCTAAAGTTACGAAGGAAAGAATGATAAGATGCATTCACCAATACAAAAAGATTTAAAAAAAGTGGAAAACTATAATGCAGTTCCCGATAGGGACTTGGAATAAGGGTTGTTCCGTACAATAGATATAATATTCCTAGAGCAGAAAACAAAAGAACGCTTGCATCAAGAATCCAGGCAATTGTTGAATGTTGCACAAACCACAGATTCATGCGGTCCAGTAGACCAATCTTTCGCTTTGATTTCTGGTGTTTTTTTAATGTTTTCTGTCTCTTACTTTTTTGCTTCATGATAGTTTTTTAACTTCTTCTGCTACTTTTTGGAGATGCTCTTCACGCATACTTGCTGTATTCACATCCCGTCCAACTTCACCTAGTACGCACACGCGCTTAGTTTTAATTCCACAGTGATTCAAGACCGCATTTTTCAAAACAGAGATGCCATAGCTATCTGGAATGTTGATAGGACCCGAAAAGATTTTGTACCACCAAGTGGGCGCCATGGAGGTTGCGTAAATACTGGCTGTTTTCCCTTTTAATAACTTTTTAAACTGCTTGCCTCTAAGGTAATTCCAGATAAAACTCCCCTGATCATTAGCAGAGTAAGCAATCCCCGGTGTAAAGACCCGATCAATCCAACCTTTCATGAGGCTAGGCATACTACTCCACCAAATAGGATAAACAAAGATAAAATGGTCTGCCCATTGGATGAACTCCTGAGAGCGAAGTATAAAAGAATCTTCTTCCATACGTTTTCGATAGCCGTAGCGAAGGACAGGATCAAAGTCCTCTTCATTAAGATTGATGACTTCAAGCTCATGGTGCCTTGAATCAATATTTTCTACAATGGTTTGAAAAATTGCTTGACAGTAACTTTCCTTATCAGGGTGCCCATTGATGACTAAAATTTTCATTCGTTCTCTCCTTCATCTCTTTGCTTCATTCTATCTCTTTCACTCTTTATACTCGATTAATTGATAATAGTTCAAATATTGATAGATACGTCTTTAGGAATCTTTATTTGAAGAACACACCATCCTCAATTCCTTAACAGGTTTTCCAAGTTCAAGTATTTGTTCTTGGCCATCAAAAGTAAAACCCATTTTTTGATAGAAAGCAATGGATCGCTTATTATCTTTCAATACCCATAAATAAATTTCAGAGAAATGATCGAGAGCAACAAATGCAGCATGCATTAACTGTTCACTCACACCTTTTCCATAGTAATCTTTTAAAACATATAAGGCTATGATTTCACCAGCTTGAATGGCTTCATCACGAAAATTTCCATAGCTGATAAATCCAACGACCTGCTTTCCATCCATAGCAATCAAGGTATTTTCTGGATATTTTTGACTAAAGAATCGACATCTTTCTAATGTCATCGTCTCCTGAAATTCCGCAGGTAAAAGATCGTCATAAGCCTCTCTCCATGTTTGCCAATGAACGAGGGACTTCCCTTCTATCTCTTCAGGTGTTTCCATTGTTTTAATGATAATTTTCATTCGCTTTATCCTATCTAACCCAACGCCTTGACTTCCAACATCATATCACGAATCTGGGCAGCAAGTTCAAAGTCAAGCACTTCGACGGCTTCTTGCATTTGTTTTTCCAGTTTCTTGACCAATTCTTTGCGTTCTTGTTTGTTAAGGCTATTGATATCGACTTCCTTGTTCTCTTCTTTAGCAACAGTTTTGGTAACAGAAATAAGATCACGGATTTCCTTCTTAATAGTTTGTGGCACGATGCCATGTTCTTCATTATAAGCCATCTGAATCTGACGACGGCGGGCCGTTTCATCAATGGCTTTTTGCATAGATTGAGTCATAGTATCAGCATACATGATCACATGCCCTTCGCTATTACGAGCAGCACGACCAATGGTTTGAATGAGTCCACGCTCGTTACGGAGGAAGCCTTCCTTATCAGCATCGAGAATGGCAACTAAACTTACTTCAGGTACGTCAATCCCTTCACGAAGGAGATTAATCCCGACCAAGACATCAAAGACTCCTAAACGCAAATCACGGATAATCTCGGTACGCTCTAAGGTCTTGATATCCGAGTGCATGTACTTGACTTTGATACCCATTTCTTTGAAGTAGTCAGTCAAGTCTTCAGCCATTTTCTTGGTCAAGGTTGTAATAAAGGTCCGTTCGTTCTTTTCAACTCGGGCATTGATTTCACCAAGCAGATCATCAATCTGTCCCATGGTTGGGCGCACTTCCACCTCTGGATCCAAGAGACCTGTTGGACGGATGATTTGCTCAATCACGGTATCCGTTTGTTCCATCTCATAATCACCAGGTGTCGCTGAAACGTAAACAATCTGATGCACATGACTTTCGAACTCTTCCCGACGAAGAGGACGATTATCCAAGGCAGATGGCAAACGGAAACCATAATTAACCAACATCTCCTTACGAGAACGGTCACCATTGTACATGCCCTTGATTTGCCCCATGGTCATGTGGCTTTCATCAATCATAATCAGGAAATCATCTGGGAAGAAGTCGAGAAGCGTATAAGGTGGCTCTCCTTCGCTCCGTCCATCCATGTGACGTGAATAGTTTTCAACGCCGTTTGTATAGCCCATCTCACGGAGCATCTCAATATCATACTCTGTACGCTGTTTCAAGCGTTGCGCTTCAAGGAGTTTGCCTTCCTTCTCAAAGATAGCTAACTGCTCCTCCAACTCGGCCTCGATCTTAGCAATAGCTACTTCCATGTGGTCATCATTAGTCACAAAGTGAGTAGCTGGAAAAATAGCCAAATGATCCACTTCGCCCAGAACTTGACCAGTTAAAGCTTCGACTTCACGGATGCGGTCAATTTCATCCCCGAAAAATTCTACGCGAAAGGCATGCTCATCACGAGAGGCTGGGAAAATCTCCACCACATCCCCACGTACACGAAATCTACCACGTTGGAAGTCAATGTCATTGCGCTCAAACTGAATGTCCACCAAATCATTGAGCAGTTTATCTCGAGAAATCTCAAGACCCGGACGCAGACTTACTACACTATCAGCGTATTCTTTAGGGGAACCCAATCCATAGATACAAGAAACAGATGCAACAATGATAACATCATTACGCTCCAAGAGTGCTGAAGTCGCGGAATGACGAAGCTTATCAATTTCATCATTGACTGAACTGTCTTTTTCTATATAAGTATCGCTTGAAGGCACATAGGCTTCTGGCTGGTAATAATCATAGTAGGATACGAAATACTCAACCGCATTTTCAGGGAAAAATTCCTTAAACTCCCCATAGAGCTGACCTGCTAGGGTTTTATTGTGGGCAATGACTAGGGTCGGCTTATTGACTTGGGCAATGACTTGACTCATAGTGTAGGTCTTACCTGTACCAGTGGCCCCCATCAAGATTTGAGCCTTTTCTCCACCCTCAATGTTATCCACCAACTGTTCGATGGCCTGTGGTTGATCCCCAGACGGTTGGTATTTGGATACTAGTTTAAATTTGTTGTCTGTAATTCTATTGATCATCTCTTTGTCCTCACATATATAGACCTTATTTTACCATAAATCACCAGAATTCTCTGAGTTGGGGAATATACAAGATGTAACAAATTAATCCAGTAAATCAGTACATCTTTAAATTACAAAATAATTAAATGGACTTATAATTGAAGTGAAAGATAAACAAGACTCTCGATATTACTTCGAAAGTCTTGTCTTTTATTCTAAAACAATACAATACGTAATAAACGTCAACGTCAATGACTTACAGAATTAGTAAAGCTTGTTCATCAGCATCATTTTTATGAGACCACTTTACTACTTAACTTCTTGATTCTTTATCAAAAGGTAAAGAGTTGCTCCAAGTGAAAACACCAATTCAAGAGCATAAACACATAGTTGCAGGTAGGAAGCTCTCCCTAGTATCGTATCCGCAACAATATTATAAAATAGATAACTAGTCATTGGTTCCACTACTCTTTCTATGAAAGGTTGTAACAAAATAGGAAATAGCAACAAAATAGCTAAACTCCCCATTGGACTTTTGAAAAAATAACTTAAAAAGTAAGAAATTAAAAAGTATTGGATGGAACCAATCAAATAGAAACTGAAAATTTCTAAACCGACACTATTTTCGATACTTAAAAAATGAAACCATATATGCAGTACAATGAAATATAAAGTTGATTGTAGTAAGACATCAAATAACTCTACGAACAGAATACTCATTGAACTTAAGATCCTTTTTCCACTCACCAAAAAAACTAATTTTGTTTCGTGTGATTGTAAGTCTACAAATGCATTAACACACCCAATAGCAGCAGAGAACATTGATGTAAAAACAAGAGCTTGCTTTAAAGATAATTCTACAATTCTACCATTGATTGCAACTGGTAACACACTTAGTAGGCACACAAATCCTACCAAAATTGACTGTATAGCTATCTGGTACTTTACGAGTTTTAAGCTATATTTTTTGACGATAAGACTGATAAATATTCTTGCCATTCTTCCTCCTCATTCGAATCATTTCTACAACAATTATCAATACCAAGAATACGACTCCTTCCACTACTAAAAGAGTAAATCCATACAATTGGCTCGTTTGAGTCCCTTCAATTCGACCAAAAGCAAATGACTTTGCTCCAATCAAAGGCAATAGATTTTCTATTTTAGAGGAAATTCCTCTTAGAATACCTGATAAGCTGATTACCAATAATAAAACGTCTGCAATTAATGCAGTCATTGATCTTTTCGTTACGATTACGAACAGTAAAGCTAATACAGTAAGAACGATCGCAAATATCATAACTCTTACCGTAACATCTAAAAACAAAGTAAATTCTAAATAGTTCTTTAAAGTAGAATCTAGAAAAATGAGTAAAACAACAGCATTTACTATCGAAAATATTACAGTAGAAAGTAGTGATAAGACAATCGAACTAGCAATAAAACCAGTAAGTCGAACTTTCCAGTTAGGAATTATTAACTGAGTAAAATAATCATCACCAAATTGATAATGGGTTGAATAAACAAGTGAAACCAGAATTGGCAAGAAAATAACACTTGCTTGGTAGGGTGAAGATAAGAGAGCATCCCTGACTGTATTGACTGGATTCGATGATAACATAGATGGGTCAAGGTTAACCGCCTGTCCATTTCCTTCTACTAAAGCGTTTATCACCTGAATATTTTGAAGTGTAAAAAATATGCTGACTCCCAAAATAAGAAAAAAAGTAAATTTAAAAGTAGGTAAACTACTATATTTATAAAGATCACTAAAAAAGGAACGCTTCAACATATTATTCACCTTCTTTCCCTTCGAGTGCTTTAAAGTATGCCTCCTCAAAAGAGCCAAACTGTTTCAAAATGTCTTTGGTAGGAGCATCAATAACAATCTTCCCATTAGAAATCCCAACCAGATGATCTACAGTTAATTCTAACTCACTCATATAATGACTTGTCATTAATACAGTTTTACCTTCACTGACAAAAGATTGTAAAAAATTGCGTATCCAGCGTATACCCTCTGGATCTAGTCCATTGATTGGTTCATCTAAAATTAAGATGTCAGGACTTGCTAATAAGGCTGTTGCTAATCCAAGACGTTGTTTCATTCCTAATGAATAGTCTTTTACTTTTTTATTTTTAGCATCACTTAACCCCACCAAGTCTAAACATTCGTTGCACCTATTTCTGTCAACACCACAAGCCAAGCCAATCCAGCGAAGATGCTGAAATCCTGTTCTCGTTGGATAAGGTTGGCAACTGTCGAGGAATGATCCAACAACACAAAAAGGATTAACTCCCAATTGAGAGTATTTTTTGCCATTGATCAATGCTATTCCTTTTTGACTATTTTCTAAACCGAGTAAAATTCTGATTAAAGTCGATTTCCCAGAACCATTTGGTCCAATCAATCCAGTGACCTCACCTTTCTTAGCTTTGAAAGACACATTTTTCAGGACAATTTTATTATTATATTCCTTATGTAGTTTTTGAATTGTTATCATTCCTTCTTTTCCCTTCTAACTTTTTGTGAAATTTCACCTTCACTTGGAGCAAGTATATCAGGAGAATATCAGAAAAAAATCAGAATAAAAATTTTTATAATTATTTTTTCATTTCTAACAAATTACTTTCTATGTTTGCTATAATATACACAAGTAATTGGAGGAACTATGAAGTATAAAATTTTAGCAATTGACGACGATGAAAAAATCTTACGATTAATAAGGAATACATTAGAAGCAAACAACTTTAACGTAGAAACTCGGTCAAATATAGAAGAGATCGATATTTGTGACTTTACTGGATTCGATCTGATATTACTTGATATCATGATGCCTTTTTCTGGTTTAGAGATCTGTCGCTCCATTCGTTCACAAATTACTACTCCAATCCTGTTTCTAACCGCTAAAGATATTGAAGAAGATTTACTAAAGGGGATACAAGCTGGAGCAGATGATTACATCACAAAACCATTTAGCATTAAGGAATTGATTGCAAGAATTCAAATGCATCTTCGTAGAGAGGAAAGATCTCACCCTGCCTCTAAAGAAGAATTGATTTCAGATATAACTTTTTATCGAGATAGTCAAGAAGTTTATTATCAATCAAAGAGCATTTCTCTAACTAAGCGAGAATTTGATCTACTTTATCTTTTAGCTAAAAATGAGAACCGAATATTTAGCGCAGAGGAACTTTACGATTACCTCTATCCTGTAAGCTCTGATGTACAGCTACGTTCAATCACCGAATACATCTATCAAATCAGACAAAAATTCAAGGCTCATCAAATTGATCCAATCAAAACGGTTTGGGGAGGAGGATACAAATGGCAAAAGAAATGACAATCAAACAACTCATTCAGAATACCTACCTTAAAATCATTTGGCAATTTCTTCTATGTCTTATACTTTTTTACATAGTTCCAGCTCTTCTATCTTCTGTATCTGGAATCAATGAGAAAAATGCCAATTTCTTTGCTTTATTTTTTAGCGTCAGTTCTTGGATTTATCTTTGCATCATTTTAATTCTTATCATTGTAACAAATATTCGACAATTATTAACCAAAATTCAAAAAGAAATGAACATGGTTTATCATAGTGGTCTATATTTCAACAAAAATGAAAATCACCATTTGCAGATTAAGGAATTTATTGAAACAAATGATCTGATCGAAAAAATGCAATCTGATATAAAAAATAGAATTGAAAATGAAAAAGAACAAAAAAAAGAACTCATGTTTCAAGTATCTAGCGCTGCACATGATCTTCGAACTCCTCTAACTGTCATCAGAGGAAATGCTGAATTCCTACAATCTACCAAACAAACACCCCAAGTAATGGAATGTCTAAAAGATCTGGAGCAAGCAAGTATTCAGTTAAATGAGTATTTCAACCACTTCATCCAATACTCCAAAACTTTTTATGACCATGATATTCAACTTGAAAACATATCAATTAAACAAGTAACTCATCAAATAAAGGAACATATCACACCTTTACTTCCTAGAAATACACACTTTGTTTTTACAAACACAGTAAATCCATCAACACAAATTGCAATTCATTCCAATCTATTTTTCCGAGCAATCACAAATATTATTAATAATGCAATACAACATCAAAAAGAGAATAATGCACAAATCCACCTAACAATTTCACAAGAAAATAGTCAATTAGTTCTAACTATATGGAATAACCAATCTAGTTTTTCAAAAACCATATTACAAAATGCTGGAAATCTTTTCTATAAAGATGACCAAGCAAGAACCCCCTCTCAAGAAAGTCACTATGGACTTGGTTTATCTTTCGTCAAACGCGTCATGAAACTTCATAATGGAACTATGCACTTAGAAAATAGTAATCATGGTGCACAAGTCAAGCTAATCATTCCCATTATATAGAACAAGCCGAACTCATCAACATATGTTCGGCTTTTCTTCCTTTTTAGATCAAAAAATCAGTATCATAAGATTTTTATGTCACATCTTCTTACATAAAAACACTAAATATTTGCCAACTTTTTTAGTTTCTGCTATAATTGGGTAAATATTCTAAAAAGGAGACTAAACATGAAGAAAAAAATCCTTGCATTTTTATTATTTTTATTTCCCTTATTCTCTTTAGGCTATGCTAATGCGGACACTATCAAGATTGTTAGTGATACTGCTTATGCACCCTTTGAGTTTAAAGATACAGACCAGACTTATAAAGGAATTGATGTCGACATCATCAATAAAGTAGCTGAGATAAAAGGATGGAACATCCAAATGTCTTATCCAGGCTTTGATGCTGCTGTCAATGCGGTCCAAGCAGGGCAAGCAGATGCGATCATGGCTGGTATGACAAAAAACAAAGAACGTGAAAACGTCTTTACCATGTCTGATACATACTATGATACAAAAGTTGTCATCGCAACGACTAAGTCTAACAAAATCACTAAGTATGAAGAATTAAGTGGTAAAACTGTTGGTGTTAAAAACGGTACTGCTGCACAACGTTTCCTAGAAAGTATCAAAGATAAATATGGTTTCACTATCAAAACCTTTGATACTGGCGATTTGATGAATAACAGTCTCAGTACAGGTGCTGTAAATGCCATCATGGATGACAAACCAGTTATCGAGTACGCTATTAACCAAGGGCAAGATCTCAGTATCAATATGGACGGAGAAGCCGTTGGAAGCTTTGCTTTCGGTGTTAAAAAAGGCAGCAAGTACGAATACCTAGTTACAGAATTTAACGAAGCTTTAGCTCAGATGAAAAAAGATGGTAGCTTGGACAAAATTATCAATAAATGGACAAATTCTTCTAAAACTAGTTCACAAGCGACTTCTCTCACTTCAACTACAAGCGCAGGTCAAAAAGCTACTCCTGTCAAATCAAAATACGTTATCGCTAGTGATTCTTCATTCGCACCATTTGTCTTCCAGAACTCAAGCAACCAGTACACTGGTATTGATATGGACTTAATCAAGGCCATTGCCAAAGATCAAGGTTTCGAGATTGAAATCACTAACCCAGGATTTGACGCTGCTATTAACGCGGTTCAATCTGGTCAAGCTGATGGTATGATTGCTGGTATGTCTGTTACAGACGCTCGTAAAGAAACCTTTGATTTCTCTGATTCTTACTATACAGCTAATACTATTCTTGGAGTTCAGGAATCAAGTACGATTTCTTCTTATGAAGATCTGAATGGTAAAACCGTTGGTGTTAAAAACGGTACTGCTTCTCAAACCTTCCTAACTGAAAATCAAAGCAAATATGGTTATAAAATTAAAACCTTTGCAGATGGTTCATCTATGTATGACAGCTTGAACACTGGTTCAATTGACGCTGTGATGGATGACGAACCAGTTCTTAAATACTCTATCAGTCAAGGTCAAAAATTAAAAACACCAATCGAAGGTACTCCAATCGGAGAAACTGCTTTTGCAGTTAAAAAGGGAAGCAATCCTGAATTGATTGAAATGTTCAACAACGGTCTTGCAAATCTTAAAGCAAGTGGTGAATTCCAAAAGATTCTTGATAAATACCTTGCAACTGATTCAACAAGTGAATCATCAACTGTTGACGAAACTACTATCTGGGGCTTGTTGAAAAACAACTACAAACAACTCCTAAGTGGACTTGGAATTACCCTTTCCCTAGCTTTGATTTCCTTTGCAATTGCGATTGTTATCGGGATTATCTTTGGTATGTTTAGCGTTAGTCCTTATAAATCACTTCGTCTTATTTCAGAAATCTTTGTCGATGTGATTCGCGGTATTCCACTGATGATTCTTGCTGCCTTTATCTTCTGGGGAATTCCTAACTTTATCGAATCTCTTACAGGCCAACAGAGTCCAATCAATGACTTTGTCGCTGGTACAATCGCCCTCTCGCTAAACTCAGCTGCCTATATCGCTGAAATTGTTCGTGGTGGTATTAAGGCTGTTCCTATCGGACAAATGGAAGCTAGTCGAAGCCTTGGTATCTCTTACAGTAAAACCATGCGTAAGATTGTCTTGCCACAAGCAACCAAACTCATGCTTCCAAACTTCGTCAACCAATTTGTCATCGCACTTAAAGATACAACTATTGTATCTGCAATCGGGCTAGTAGAGCTCTTCCAGACTGGTAAAATTATCATCGCCCGTAACTACCAAAGTTTCAAAATGTATGCAATTCTCGCAGTCTTCTATCTTGTGATTATCACTCTTCTTACTAGACTTGCAAAACGCTTAGAAAAGAGGATTCAATAATGGCCAAATTAAAAATCGATGTTGATAATTTACATAAACAATATGGTAAAAACAAAGTCCTTAAAGGAATCTCAGCAAAATTCTACGAAGGAGATGTTGTTTGTATCATTGGACCTTCTGGTTCAGGTAAATCAACTTTCTTGCGTAGCTTGAATCTCCTTGAGGAAGGTACAAAAGGTCATATCACGGTTAATGGTTATGATTTGACGGATAAAGCAACCAACGTGGACCACGTTCGTGAAAATGTCGGAATGGTTTTCCAGCACTTCAATCTTTTCCCACACATGACGGTATTAGAAAATATCACTTTCGCTCCAGTGGAGCATAAGTTGATGACTAAGGCTGAAGCTGAAAAATTGGGAATGGAACTCCTTGAAAAAGTTGGATTGGCTGATAAGGCTAATGCAAATCCTGAAAGTCTATCAGGTGGACAAAAACAACGTGTGGCTATCGCTCGCGGTCTAGCCATGAACCCTGATATCATGCTCTTTGACGAACCAACTTCTGCCCTTGACCCTGAGATGGTCGGCGACGTTCTTAACGTTATGAAGGAATTGGCTGAACAAGGCATGACTATGATTATCGTAACCCACGAAATGGGATTCGCCCGCAAGGTTGCCAATCGTGTGATCTTTACTGCTGACGGTGAATTCCTCGAGGACGGAACACCCGACCAAATCTTTGATAACCCACAACATCCTCGTCTTAAAGAATTTTTAGACAAGGTTCTAAACGCCTAGAAAAGATAGGGCTAAAAGTCTTTATAATCAAAAAACGCATTGTATCAGGTATTAAAAACTTGATATTATGCGTTTTATTGTGGAAAGATTTACTTCGGTTTCTCCTAATACTCAATGAAAATCAAAGAGCAAACTAGGAAGCTAGCCGCAAGCTGTACTTGAGTACGGTAAGGCGACGCTGACGTGGTTTGAAGAGATTTTCGAAGAGTATGAAATTGAGTTTTGCCTAACCTCTTAGTATAGACGTATTGGATTTTTGGATTTTTTAGAAAATTATGATAAAATAAAGGATATGAAAAATGGGGACTCCTCATGCCTAGTTTAACTAGGAAACAAAATAGAAATTAGGTAGCTAGATGTCATCAAAAGTTATTGTTACAATTTTCGGTGCAAGTGGGGATTTGGCCAAACGTAAGCTCTACCCTTCACTTTTTAGACTTTATAAATCAGGTAATCTTTCTGATCATTTTGCTGTTATTGGAACTGCTCGTAGACCTTGGAGTAAGGAATACTTTGAATCAGTCGTTGTTGAATCTATTCTTGATTTGGCAGATAGTGTGGAAGAAGCTCAAGCATTTGCGAGTCATTTTTACTATCAAAGCCACGATGTTAATGATACTGAGCACTACATCGAATTACGTAAACTTCAGGCTGAATTAAACGAAAAATATCAGACTGAGCACAACAAACTCTTCTTCCTCTCAATGGCACCTCAGTTCTTTGGTACCATCGCCAAACATCTCAAGTCTGAGCAGATTGTTGACGGTAAAGGCTTTGAACGTTTGATCGTTGAGAAACCTTTTGGAACAGACTATGAGACTGCAAGCAAACTAAACGAAGAACTCCTAGCTACTTTTAACGAAGAGCAAATCTATCGTATCGACCACTATCTTGGCAAGGAAATGATTCAAAGCATATTTGCCATTCGTTTTGCTAATATGATTTTTGAAAATGTTTGGAATCGGGAACACATCGATAATGTTCAAATTACCTTTGCAGAACGTCTAGGTGTTGAAGAGCGTGGTGGCTACTATGATGAGTCTGGTGCCCTTCGTGATATGGTTCAAAACCATACACTCCAACTCCTGTCGCTCTTAGCTATGGATAAACCAGCAAGCTTTACCAAGGATGACATTCGCGCAGAGAAAATCAAGGTCTTCAAGAACCTTTACCACCCTACAGATGAGGAACTTAAAGAGCACTTCATCCGTGGTCAATATCGTTCTGGTAAAGTTGATGGCATGAAATACATCTCTTACCGCAGCGAACCAAATGTCAACCCTGAATCTATGACAGAAACCTTTGCTTCAGGTGCCTTCTTTGTAGATACCGACCGCTTCCGTGATGTACCTTTCTTCTTCCGTACAGGTAAACGCCTAACTGAAAAAGGAACACACGTGAACATTGTCTTCAAACAAATGGATTCAATCTTTGGAGAACCTTTAACACCGAATGTTCTGACCATCTACATCCAACCAACTGAAGGATTCTCACTTAGCCTAAACGGTAAAGAGGTTGGTGAAGAGTTTAAGCTTGCACCTAATTCGCTTGATTACAGAACAGATGCAACTGCAACGGGTGCTTCACCGGATCCTTATGAAAAGCTCATCTACGATGTTTTGAATAACAACTCAACTAACTTTAGCCATTGGGAAGAAGTGAGTGCTTCTTGGGAATTGATTGACCGTATCGAGAAGCTTTGGGCTGAAAACGGGGCTCCACTTCATGACTACAAGGCTGGTAGCATGGGACCTCAAGCTAGTTTTGATCTCCTTGAAAAATACGGTGCTGAGTGGACTTGGCAACCAGATATCGCCTATCGTAAAGATGGTCGTTTAGAATAATCAAAAACAATCCTGCAAGAATTCTTGCAGGATTTTCGTTTATATCAAACCTTCTAGAAGGCCCTTCATAAAGTTTTCAGAGTTAAATTCACCGATATCATCAATTTTTTCACCAAAACCAATCAACTTAACAGGAATATTGAGTTCCTCACGGATAGCCAGAACAACACCACCTCGGGCAGTTCCATCAATCTTGGTTAAGACAATTCCTGTAACAGGAGTAATTTTTGAAAACTCTTTGGCTTGTACAAGAGCGTTTTGTCCTGTTGATGCATCCAGAGCTAGAAAGGTTTCATGCGGAGCTTCTGGCACGACACGTTTAATGATACGACCAATTTTTTCCAACTCTGCCATCAAGTTTTCCTTGTTTTGTAAACGGCCAGCTGTATCGATCATCAAAATGTCAACACCTTCTGCTACTGCACGTTCCATCCCATCAAAGACAACACTAGCTGGATCTGCTTTTTCAGGTCCAGTAACCACAGGAACATCTACACGACGGCCCCATTCTGCTAGCTGAGCTACCGCACCAGCACGGAAGGTATCCGCAGCAACAAGCATGACTTTCTTGCCAGCTTGTTTGTAGCGGTGAGCTAATTTACCGATTGAAGTTGTTTTCCCGACACCATTAACACCTACAAAGAGCATGACTGTCAAACCATCTTGGAAGTTAATGCTTTCATTGTATTGTCCATCTTTTTCGTAAAGCTCTACCAATTTTTCGATGATCACACGACGGAGGACATCTGGTTTCTTGGCATTTTCAAGTTTTGCTTCATAGCGCAATTCTTCAGTGAGATTTGAAGCTACCTGTACACCAACGTCACTCATGATGAGTAGTTCTTCGAGTTCTTCGAAAAATTCTTCATCAACAGAGCGGAAGTTAGCAAAGAATGCATTCAAACGAGCTCCAAAGCCCGTACGAGTTTTCTTGAGACTACGGTCATATTTTTCCTGTACAGTCTCTTGAAATTGAGGAATTTCTTCGATTACTAGATCTTCTTCCACTTCTTCAGAAGTGTCTGCTTCCGTTTCGTCCGATTGAGCTTGATTAACTTCTTCAGCGTCGCTATCACTTGAAGGTACTTCTTCGACTGGTGACTCAGGTTCTTCTGCAACAAACTCTGCTACCTCTTGAGCTCTTTCTTCAGTTTCTTCAACTTCTGTTGAATCTGACTCTTCCTGACAACAATGACACTCAGTTTCCTCTTCAAACTGAGTCTCTTCTTCCTGAGGGGCGGTTTCTGCTTCAACTGTTTCTAGAGTAGTTTCTGCTACTGATTCTGCAGACTCACTAGCTTCTTTAGAATAAGTTTCCTCAACTTCTGAACTTTGGTCGATTTCCTCAGTATTTTTCACTTCAACTTCTTCAGTTCCAAGTGCTTCAACTTCCTCGCTAGATTCTGTCAGATCCAAATTTTCCAAAGCTTCTTTAACGACTTCTTCGATTTTTGGTTCTTCTTTTCTCCCAAATAAACGGTCAAATAATCCCATTCTTTAGTTCTCCTTCAGTACATATTTTTCAATGGCCCAAGCAACAGCTTCCTCGTCATTGGTCATAGGGGTTACTACATTTGCAACTTCCTTGACCTCAGGCACAGCATTTTGCATAGCAACACCGAGTCCTGCCCATTCAATCATGGAAAGGTCATTAGCCTCATCTCCACAAGCCATCACTTGATTTTGGTCAATTCCTAGATGGTCGATCAATTTAGCTAATCCAGTAGCCTTATGAACGTTCTTTGGTGACCATTCCAAAAGCATGTCGCGAGATTTAAAAATTTCATAATTGTTAAACAAGTCTGGTGAAATATTAGCAATTGCGGCATCCAGTGGTTCTTGGGCAAAAGCGGTCACACATTTGTTGTAGGTCATCTGACTAGACAAATCTTCAAAGTCAATTGGAACAAAAGTCAGAGCAGGATTAAATTTAGCATACAGACTTTCTTGATCTGATTGGATTTGGTAAACTGTACCTTCTGAAATTGCATCTAAGGGGATTCCTAGTTTTTCAGTTTCCTCGTAAATACGTGTCACATCATCAATAGAGAATACTGTCTTATCGAGGATTTCACCCGTATTTTTCTGAACCAATCCACCATTAAAGGTGATAGTATACTCGTCATCATGGCCGTCTGTTCCAAGCTCTTTAAGGAAGAAATCCATAGCCTTGAGGGGACGTCCAGTTGTCAGTACCACTTTGACTCCCTGGTCACGCGCAGCCTTTAAAGTTGCCTTAGTACGATCAGTCAATTTCTTGTCTGTCGTCAGCAAAGTCCCATCTAAGTCTAGGGCAATTAATTTAATATCTGCCATTACAATCCCTCCATGTAAGCGATAACTGATTGGTCTTTGTGATGTCCGATAACTGTTTCAGCTAGTTCTAAAATCTCTGGACGAGCATTTTCAGGTGCTACCGGGTGCCCTACAACTTGCATCATGTGCAGGTCATTAAGATTATCACCAAAGGCCATCACCTGGTCCATATCTAGATTCAATTTCCTAGCCAATTCGACAATAGCGACTCCCTTGTCAACATGGTCTAAAACGATGTCAATGGATTCAAATCCTGTCGTCATAGCCTTAACACCAGAAACATGTTCATTGACCCAAGCTTCTCCGGCTTCTACTGTCTCTTCAGTAAAGTTAGTTGTGAATTTGAAAATCTCATCGGTAATATCTTCTAGTCTGGCTACTTTTTTGATATTTTCATTGTAATGATGGCTAAACATAAGATAGATTTCATCTACTGTATCTAAGACATAGCAAGCCTCTTTACCAGTCAAGAGCATCTTCTTCTCATCAAAATAAGGTGAAGTCTTTAGCTTTTCAAATGTTGATAGGTAAAAATCACGAGGCATGGTTGCTTCATAAAGGTCCTCTCCATGAAAACGAACCAAACTACCATTTTCAGCAATAAAGATTATCTCATCTTTGACATCCGCAAAATGCTTTTCAAGTGACAAAAGCCCACGACCAGATGCTACAGCAAAGTAGATTCCTTTTTCTTTATAAGAATGGAGCAACTTTTTCAGACGCTCCATATCAAATTGACCGGCACCATCCAAAAAAGTACCGTCCATATCCGTTGCTACTAATTTAATCATAAAATTCTTCGTACTCCAATTAATAAATCTACCTTCTATTATACCATAGAAAAAGTAAAAAAAGACGTGCTGAATTGACACGTCTTTGTCTTCTATAAATAATCCCGTAGGGCCAATTTAAAGGCCAGGCTGATTTGCTTACTTTCTTTTATATCCAACCTCTCAACACTTTCTTCCAAAGTTCTTGATTGAAGTCTATTCTGAGAGTTCATCAGCTATTGCGTAAAAATCATTAATCTTTGGCTGAGACACATTTGTCACAATCATAAATAGCATATAGTTCTTGACATATAGTCTAATATATGAAAAAATACTTGTTGGAGGTTGATAATATGACTGAAAAAATCAAAAACTGGGTTAATATTTGCGTTTTAAAAAATCAAGAAATTTTATTACTTAATAGACAGCACGATAATTTTCCTGGCTGGATTCCACCGGGGGGAAAAGTTGAATTCCCTGAAAGTTTTTTTGAAGCTGCATTACGGGAACTTAAGGAAGAGACTGGACTTACCGCATTAAATCTTGAATTAAAAGGAATTTCAGGCTTTACTAATTCAATTGGTAATGAGAGATTTGTCTTCTATGACTTTTTATGTACTCAGTTTACTGGTGAACTAAGTACATCTGCTGAAGGTGAGCCAAAATGGTGGAATCTAAAAGATATTGATAAAATACCAATGCAAGATGAAATAAGAAAAAGGCTACCACTTTATTTAAGAAAAGGAAGCTTTGAAAGTATTAACTATTGGGATGATAATAAGAAATGCATTAGTGAAAACAAAACAATTTTATTTGACTAATATTCTCTACGGTATAATCAAGGGTATCTAATAAAAATCATCTACTCTAACAACTTTTTCCTCTTATCTATAGATAGCTAAAAAGCCTTGGAAACAGCTTATTCCAAGGCTGTCCTTGTATTTTATTGTCTCAATTTCCTTATTCCGATTTCAGTTGTGGCAAGTTTAATCATATTTATTTCCATTCTCCGGTTAAAATTCTATCTTCTATTGGGCTAACTGTTATTAAAAATATAAGCCCTTCTCCACACTTTCCTGAATCAAGTCTTTCGTCAGTTTCCATAATTCTTCTGATTCACTTTTTATGAACTTTTTCTTTTCTAATACCATGTCTGCACTGATATTATCAGGATTATAATTGAATTCTGACACTTCTAAGTGATTTATCAGTGGTACCAATGCATCGATCACTCTTGCATATCTTGCTTCAGCACTCTGCCCTTTTTCAAATTCCAACCACAAATTTTTCATATTCAAATATTTCTCTTCTGGAAGGAGGCTCATTGTTTTTTCTATAGATGCTAGTTCTCTATCATGAGAATGAAGCTTTTTTTCATCATCAAAAACCCAAGTATCTCCGGCATAAATCTCACCTAAATCATGAATCAATAACATAGGAATCACTTTTTCCATATTCAATTTTTCAGGATAATAATCTTGAAGAACCATCGCAGCTATGGCACCCTGCCAAGAATGCTCGGCACTATTTTCAAATCTGCCATCAAGAGTTCTATTAAATCTTGTCACTGACTTTAATTTCTCTATTTCTTTAATAAAATCAACTGAATGTTTCAAATTACTCATTGCTATTCCTACCTTATTCTAAATTACAAATATATTAGCAAAAATTAATCTTTACATCATTAATTTCCCGTATTTGCAAAAAATAAAATAGCGCCTAATCCATATGAGATTAGACGCCTGATCAAACTTGTAATTTATAAAATATTTATCAGTCGAGTGATTGAACTTTCTTACCATCAATCAATTCCAAGTCTTTTTATCCATATTTGGTAAAGAGAGCTTGAACTTAATAATACATAGTCGAATCACAAAACCGACAATTGAGAGAATGATAAAAGCAGTGATTCTTGGAAAGTGAAGGACAAAGGCCAACCAGTAATAAATAACGCCAATTACAAAAGATAGAAGGGCATATATGTCCTCTTTTAGAACACTTGGGACTTCATTAATCAAGAGATCTCGGATGATACCTCCGCCAGCACCTGTTAAACAGGCCAAAATCCCTGCAGACATCAAGTTCAATTTACTATCAGCTAAGGCGGTAGCTCCAATCAAGGAAAAGATGATTAAGCCAATCGAATCAAAGATAAGATAAGCTTCTCTCAGCCACTTATAGAATTTTTTTTCTTGACTAGCATTGGCTTGTTTTGATGTCACAAAGGCATACATAATAACAGCTACAAGAATAGAGACATAAATCGGTCCAGGATCTGCGAGAGCGGAGGGAAAACGACTGATAATGGAATCTCTTAAAATCCCTCCGCCTACTGCCGTTACAATTGCCAATAAACTAATTCCAAAAATATCTAAACGTTTACCAAATCCTTTAATGGCACCTGACGCCGCAAAGGCAATAGTCCCAATATAATTACAAATCATTAGGAATAGGTCAAAATCCATATAAGCTCCTCAATTTATTTTTGTAACCTTTCCGACTTCTTGAAGGTCATTCTACATGCTCTAGCTTGAAATGTTATATTGAAAACAAACTAAGCATCCATATTCTCTAAATCTTTTAGTTTAACAGATACAATCTTAGAAACACCAGATTCTTGCATGGTTACCCCATAAATAGAATCTGCTGCTGCCATGGTTCCCTTACGGTGGGTAACAACGATAAACTGGCTATCCTTGTCAAAACGGTTAAGATAATCCCCAAAGCGTTTAACGTTAGCTTCATCGAGTGCAGCCTCTACTTCATCCAAAATAACAAATGGAATGGTCTTGACACGAATGATTGAGAAGAGCAATGCAAGAGCTGACAAAGCCTTCTCTCCACCACTCATGAGGTTGAGAGATTGGATTTTCTTACCAGGAGGTTGAACAGAGATTTCAACACCTGCTGTCAATAAATCTCCCTCGGTCAGGATTAGGTCCGCTTGACCACCACCAAACATCTGCTTGAAGGTTACTTTGAAGGATTCACGAATAGCTTCAAAGGTTGATTTGAATCGTTCCTTCACTTCATCATTCATCTCTGTAATGGTTTCAAGAAGAAGATTTTTGGCAGAAAGAATGTCATCACGCTGACTATTTAAGAATTCCAAGCGTTCGTGAACTTCGTCAAACTGTTCAATAGCATCCAAATTGACTGGACCAAGTGAACGGATAGATTTTTCTAAATCCTTGACCTCTTGTTCAGCGACAGCCAAATCTTCTAAGGGATTGGCTTGTTCTAAAGCTTCCGTATAACTAATCTGGTATTCTTCAGTCAGTTGACCTTGAAGATAGCGAAGGCGGTCCGTAATCTTCTCTTTGGTTGCTTCCGCTCGAGTTTGTTTACGAATCCATTCCTCATTTTGCTGACGAGCTTGTTCTAAATGACTAGCTATATCATCCAATTGACCTTCAATATCATCCAGTTCAAACTGCTTACGAATGAGCCCTTGTTGAATTTCTTCCTTCTGATTCTTAGCTTCTGTTTCCTGCTTAGTCAAAAGTTCCGTATCAACCTTTTCAAGATTGTCTACCTTTTCTTGGAGAAGGCGTTCGATTTCATCTTGCTCCATATCAAGGTATTCAAGCTCTTTGTTAATCCGTTCAATATCCGCAACTTCGTAACGTTTTCGCCCTATCATTTCTGTTTTGAGCAGACGTTCTTGGGAAAGTTTATCCTGCAAGTTTTGGTAACGTTCTTGAATCGCATTTTTATTGGACTTGATTTCTTCAATCTCAGACTCCAGCTTTTGCTTTTCAGTTGAAATAACTGCAAGACGTTCTTGGCATTTTTCTTTTTCAGTTTGCCAATCTCCACCTCTTAGATTGTTTAATTCTTTTTCCTGAAGTTCTAAAAGTGTTTCGAGTTCTTCGACTTGTTGGCAAGTTTGTTGATAAGCCAGATATAAGCCTTGCTCCTCTATTCGAGCTTGCTCTCCTTGAGACTTAATAGTCTCCAAAGTTTGACTGAGGGCTGTCAAGCCTTCTTGAACAGATTTCAGATTTTCTTCCTCTTGACGAAGAAGTTTTTCTTCTTGAGCAATCTCTTTTTGCAACTGTTCTAATTCAGGCTTGATGAAAATACTGTTATTTTGACGATTGGCACCACCCGCATAAGAACCACCTGTTCGCAATTCTGTACCATCTAGCGTTACCATTCGAACCTGATAACGTACCTTACGAGCTGCATCACGCGCATGCTCTACCGTATCAAAGATAGCTGTTGTAGCAAGCAAGTTTTTAAAAATAGCTTCATGCTTGGCATCAAAAGTAACCAGTTCATCTGCCATTCCAAGAAAACCTGGACTTGAGGCAATCACATCTTGGTTCTGACTAGAAATGCTACGAGCCTTAATAGTTGTTAAAGGCAGGAAGGTCGCACGACCAGCTCGGTTTCGCTTAAGGAAGTCGATAGCCTTAGTCGCAGCCTGTTCATCTTCAACGATGATATGTTGGCTACTTGCCCCGAGGGCAATTTCAAGAGCTGTTTGATAACGAACATCAAAAGTTAAATGTTCACTGACCGCTCCGACAATACCGCCCAGGCGATCTTTTTCTTGTAGAACACTCTTAACACCCGCATAGAAATTACTATGGTTTTTAAGAATGTTTTCCAGACTTTGCGCCTTGGCCTGCTTGTTTTTCAGACTATCCAAACGGTCAAAAAGTTGATTTTGCTGACTTTGATAAGCCTGCTTTTGTTCTTCTTCCTGTTTAACATGCGTCTGATAGTCAGCAAGCAAGGTCTGCACTTTTTCTTTTGCTGATTTAAGAGCAGTTTCTTGCTCACTAGCCTTAGATTTAGCAGAAGCTAATTGTTCTTTCAAGGACTCCAATTGTTCTTCTTGCTTTTGAGTCTGTTGGCGACTATTTTCAAGATCATTTTCAATCCGTGTCAACTGGTTAGAGACATCTGCTTCTTCCTGCAAGAAAGCAACAAAGCGCTCACGCAGTTGCTCAATCATCTGATCAGGATCATCAGAAAATGCTTCTAACTCAGCTTCTAAACGATTGAGCTCCTTGGTATTGACTGCTAGATTTTCTTCTAACTGACTGAGATTTGCTTCTTTTTCTTCCTTCTCTTGAATAAGAGCATTTCTCTTTTCATCCAAACTAGCTAAACGAGCTTGAGCCTCTTGTTGATTGAGAGCAACCTGCTCAGTTTCTAGTTTAGATAAAGCTAACTTACGTTCTAAATCACTGATTAAACTAGTCAAATCCATCAAACTAGTTTGATCTTTAGCCATCTCTGCTTGTAAATCTTGTCTCTGCTTCTTGAGAGATTGATTTTCAAGTTCTAGTGACTCGCGTTTTTGATAATAACTAGTCAACAGTTCTTGAACTTGGTTTAATTCTTCTTCTGTTAGATCCAATTCAGCCTTATTGGCTTGAATTTGTGCAACTAAAACATCTAAGTAGATGGCTTTACGCTGACCGTCCAAGTCCATAAATTTACGAGCTGTTGCTGCTTGCTTTTCTAAGGGCTTGATTTGATTGTCTAACTCATAGATGATATCTTCCAAGCGGTCTAAATTGTCTTGAGTTTGTTGGAGTTTACTTTCTGTCTCTTTGCGACGAGTTTTATATTTTAAAACTCCAGCTGCTTCTTCAAAGATAGCACGGCGTTCCTCAGGTTTAGAGTTAAAGATTTCTTCGACCTTCCCTTGGGAAATAATGGAGAAGGAGTCGCGCCCAAGTCCGGTATCTAAGAAAAGATCATGAATATCACGAAGACGGACTTTTTTCCCATCAATCTTGTATTCACTATCCCCAGTACGATAGATATGACGCTCCACCTTGATTTCCTGTCCTGCATCCTTGATGAAACCGTCCTTATTATCTAGAGTAACAACTACAGAAGCATAGTTTAATGGTTTTCTACTTTCTGTCCCTGCAAAGATAACATCAGGCATCTTGCCACCACGAAGACTTTTGACACTGGATTCCCCAAGAGCCCAGCGTAAACTTTCTGTGATGTTAGATTTTCCAGAACCATTTGGTCCTACAACCGCTGTAACTCCCTGGTCAAAAACAACCTTGGTCTTATCAGCAAAGGACTTAAATCCCTGAATCTCAATTTCCTTTAAATACATGAATCCAGTCCTTCCTCAACTGCATTTTTAGCGGCTTCTTGTTCGGCCAATTTTTTTGATCGTCCTTGACCCCTACCTAAACTTTGACCCTTGACAAGGACTTCAACCTCAAACATCTTATCGTGGGCAGGTCCGATCTCTGAAATCACCTGATAACGAATATCAACATCACCATTGACTTGGAGTAATTCTTGGAGGTGGGTCTTGTAGTCTTTAATCATCTCAAAATCACCAGCCTCAACCTTAGGTATCATGACCTGGTAGATAAACTCTTTTACCGTAAGTAGATCCTTATCTAAAAGCAGGGCACCCAAGAAGGCTTCGAAAGCATCTCCCAAGATGGTATCTCGATTACGGCCTCCAGATTTTTCCTCTCCCTTTCCTAGCATGATAAACTGATCAAACTGGCAGTCACGGGCAAAACCAGCCAAACTCTCTTCACGTACAATCATGGCACGGAGTTTAGACAGGTCACCTTCTGGTTTTTTAGGATATTTTTTGTACAGATATTCTGAAATCAATAATTGCAGAACAGCGTCTCCTAAAAATTCCAAGCGTTCATTGTGTGAAATTTTTAAGAGGCGGTGCTCATTGGCGTAACTAGTGTGAGTAAAAGCAGTTTCAAGTAATTGTTTATCTGAAAAAACAAGCCCAAAACGTTGCTCTAACACGGTTTCTAATTCTCTCATAAGAACCTCTTTCTAAAACATTATAATACACTCCATTATACCAAAAAATAGAGTCATAGTCAGGAAATAACCGTTAAAAGTCCTTTTTCTGACTTGTGTTTAAAATCAATCCATTACTAGCGGTTCAGGCTATTTTTTGGTATAATAAATCTTATGGAAATTGAAAAAACCAATCGAATGAATGCTCTGTTTGAATTTTATGCAGCACTTTTGACTGATAAGCAGATGAACTATATCGAGCTCTACTATGCAGACGACTATAGTTTAGCTGAAATCGCTGAAGAATTCGGTGTTAGTCGTCAGGCTGTTTATGATAATATCAAACGAACAGAAAAGATACTGGAAGACTATGAGATGAAGCTTCATATGTACTCTGACTACATTGTCCGCAGTCAGATTTTTGATCAGATCATTGAGCGCTATCCAGAAGATGCTTTTCTCCAAGAGCAAATTGAGATTTTAACAAGTATTGACAATAGAGAATAAGAGGAATAAATATGGCATTTGAAAATTTAACAGAACGTTTGCAGAACGTCTTTAAAAATCTACGTAAAAAAGGAAAAATCACAGAGAGTGATATCCAAGAAGCAACCAAGGAAATTCGTCTGGCTCTTTTAGAAGCCGACGTTGCTTTGCCTGTAGTTAAGGATTTTATCAAAAAAATTCGTGAACGCGCGGTCGGGCATGAAGTCATTGATACCCTCAATCCAGCTCAACAAATCATCAAGGTTGTTAATGAAGAATTGACGGAAGTTCTTGGTTCAGACACAGCTGAGATTATCAAGTCTCCAAAAATCCCAACTATTATCATGATGGTAGGTTTGCAAGGGGCTGGTAAAACAACCTTCGCTGGAAAACTTGCTAACAAACTCAAAAAGGAAGAGGATGCTCGTCCTCTGATGATTGCGGCCGACATCTATCGTCCTGCTGCTATTGACCAGCTTAAAACACTAGGACAACAAATTGATGTTCCTGTCTTTGCTCTTGGAACTGAAGTTCCTGCAGTGGAGATTGTTCGCCAAGGTTTGGAGCAAGCTAAAGCCAACCATAACGACTATGTCTTGATTGATACGGCTGGTCGTTTACAAATCGACGAGCTTCTCATGAATGAGCTTCGTGATGTTAAAGCTCTTGCTCAACCAAATGAAATCCTTCTCGTCATCGATGCCATGATTGGTCAAGAAGCTGCTAACGTTGCGCGAGAATTTAACGCTCAATTAGAAGTTACCGGTGTCATTCTTACCAAGATTGACGGGGACACTCGTGGTGGTGCGGCCCTCTCTGTTCGTCATATCACAGGAAAACCAATCAAGTTCACTGGTACTGGTGAAAAGATTACTGATATTGAAACCTTCCACCCTGACCGTATGGCCAGCCGTATTCTCGGCATGGGAGATATGCTGACTCTGATTGAGAAAGCTTCCCAAGAATACGATGAGCAGAAAGCCCTTGAAATGGCTGAAAAGATGCGGGAAAACACCTTTGATTTCAACGATTTCATCGATCAGTTGGATCAGGTGCAAAATATGGGGCCAATGGAAGATTTGCTCAAGATGATTCCTGGTATGGCCAACAATCCTGCCCTTCAAAATATGAAGGTGGATGAAAAACAAATTGCTCGCAAACGTGCCATCGTCTCATCTATGACTCCTGAAGAACGTGAAAATCCAGATTTGCTCACTCCAAGCCGTCGTCGTCGTATTGCAGCTGGTTCTGGTAATACCTTTATCGATGTCAACAAGTTCATTAAGGACTTTAATCAAGCCAAACAACTCATGCAAGGTGTCATGTCTGGTGACATGAACAAGATGATGAAGCAAATGGGCATCAACCCTAACAACCTTCCTAAAAACATGCCTGGTGGCATGGATATGTCAGCCCTTGAAGGTATGATGGGACAAGGTGGTATGCCGGATATGTCTGCTCTTGGAGGAGCCGGAATGCCTGATATGAGCCAGATGCTTGGTGGAGGTCTCAAGGGTAAAATCGGTGAATTTGCTATGAAGCAATCCATGAAACGCATGGCCAACAAAATGAAAAAAGCTAAGAAAAAACGCAAATAAAAAGGACTCAATTGAGTCCTTTTTTTATTGTTCATTTCTAAGTTTTTCCAAGGTTTGCTTGAATATTTCTGGAATATCTGAAGTAAATTCCATAGTTTCACCAGTTCTTGGATGGGTAAAACCAAGCGTCTTGGCATGGAGAAATTGCCCATGTCCCTTTAGGGTTTTACGAGGTCCATAAACCTCATCACCAGCGACAGGATGACCGATATAAGCCATGTGAACACGGATCTGGTGAGTACGTCCTGTTTCCAGCTGCAATTCCAGCAAAGTATAATCACCAAAGCGTTCCAAGACTTGGAAACGTGTCACTGCTGGTTTTCCTTTAGCAGTCACAGCTTGTTTCTTGCGGTCTTTTTCGCTACGACCAATCGGCGCCTCAATGACACCTCTGTCATTTGGAAGATTCCCATGAACGATGGCCCAATATTTTCGAAGAGATTTTTTGTCTTTCAATTCTTGAGCAAGTACTAAATGCGATTCATCATTTTTAGCAATCATGAGAAGCCCAGATGTGTCCTTATCGATACGATGGACAATCCCTGGACGCAGCACACCATTAATTCCTGATAAGTCCTTAATATGATACATAAGGGCATTCACCAAGGTACCACTGGTATGACCAGCACTTGGATGAACGACCATTCCTTGAGGTTTATTAACTACTGCTACATCCTCATCTTGGTAAATAATTTCTAAAGGAATATCCTCTGCTACATACTCCAAAACCTCTGGTTCGGGAATTTGATAAGTGATCATATCTCCTTCTTGGACCGTATACTTGGCTTTCTTGACCTGGCCGTTGACCAAGACTTGACCAGACTTGATTTGTTCATTGGCGAGACTACGAGACAATTCTGTCAATTCTGACAAAGCCTTATCTAGGCGTATCCCACCCGTTTCAATTTTAATTTCCATTCATTTCCTCTTTTAGCATTGCAAGCAATAACACAACGACCCCTACTGTCAGATAACTATCAGCCACATTGAAAATCGCAAAATTGATAAAATCTAAGTGAAACATATCAACGACAAATCCTTGGCTAATGCGATCAATGAAGTTTCCCAGACCACCTGCAATAATCAGAACCAATCCAAAGACTGTCCAGACGGAATCTTCTATATGCTTGTGCAAATACCAGATAGCCCCTGCCATAACTACTAGAGTAATCACCGCAAAAAACCACTGTTGATCTTGAAGCATAGAAAAAGCTGCACCCCTATTTTGCAGATAGGTTAAACTAACTAGATTTGGGATCCATGATTTAACTTCACCTAGAGCAATATTCTGAACGACATAAGCCTTTACCAATTGATCCAATACAATCAAGGCAGCTATAATTCCTGCTACTATTCCTCTTTTTTTCATGCTTTCCTCTTCTGATCAAAATACTCTTGCATGACCTCTACAAATAAAGTCCCTGCTTGACTCAAGTCTACTTCTTCACGTTTAACATAAACCATGCGATTATTGAGATTATCATTTAGTGGAATAACGGTGATTCCGTTAACGCTATCGCTATCTAAGAATCCAGAACCAGTCGCATAAGCATTAGTTCTTTCAAGAATTCCATTTAAAGTAGCACGGTCTGTTACGTTAAACATCTGAGAGCTGGCACTTGTATCCACAAAGTTTTCTGAGTAATAGAGATATTCATCCTTTTCTTGCGTGAATCGAACTGTTGGTAAATCTGCCAAATCCTCCATAACCAACTCTTTTTTCTTGGCTAAGGGGTGTCCTTCACGAAGATAGATATGCGTTTGGAAAGGAATCAACTCAATCACTTCAAGGCCTAACTTTTCAACCCGTTGCATGATACCCTTTTGGTTTTGATTGTTGAGGTAAATAATCCCAATCTCACTATGACCTTGGGCTACTTCATCCAAAATCTGAACAGTTGTAGATTCAAAAATACGGAAATTTTTATATTCAGGATATTGTTGTGAAAATGCTGTAATGGTTGGTGGCAAGAAATCATAGTGCTGGCTGGCTATTGAAAACTCATCCTTCTCCTCTTCAGGATTAGCATACTGATTTTGAAATACATCAAACCCTTTTACTAACTCTTGGGCCTTTTCATAAAATTCCATCCCACGGCGAGTAAGAAAGGTACCCGAACTAGTTCTGCGGAAAATCTTGAATCCTAGCTCTTTCTCCAGATCTCTTACAGAAATAGATAGACTGGGTTGGCTAACGTACATTTTCTCAGCCGCTTCACGAAAAGTACCACTATTTGCAATAGCAACAACGTAGCGTAATTGTTGAATATTCATGATTTCTCCTTCTTTTTCTATCTTATCATTATACCATAAATAAAGCCTATCCAACAAAGGAAAATCATGAGACAGTTACTTCTAAAAAAAGGCAAACAAAAAAACACCTTTAAAGCTAGACCCAAAATCCAACTAAAAAGGGGTGTTATCAAATGCGATTATTTAGCTGCTGCGTAAAGCTCGTCTACTTTATTCCAGTTAATCACTGAGAAGAAAGCTTTGATGTAGTCAGGACGAACGTTGCGGTATTTCACGTAGTAGGCATGTTCCCAAACGTCCAAGCCCAAGATTGGTTTTTTACCTTCTGAGATTGGTGTGTCTTGGTTCGCTGTTGAAGTCACTTCAAGCTTACCTTCTTTGTTAACAACCAACCATGCCCATCCAGAACCGAAACGAGTTGTTGCTGCTGCAGTGAAAGCTACTTGGAATTCTTCGAATGAACCAAAAGCTTCATCGATTGCTGCTGCAAGTTCTGCTGAAGGAGCTGTTTTTTCAGGGGTCATCAATTCCCAGAAAAGAGCATGGTTCAAGTGGCCACCACCATTATTGATAAGAGCTTGACGAATATCTGCAGGGATAGATTCAACATCTGCAAGCAAAGCTTCAAGGTCTTCACCGATTTCAGGGTGTTTTTCAAGAGCTGCATTTGCGTTATTTACATATGCTTGGTGATGTTTGTCATGGTGTAAATGCATTGTTTCAGCATCAATATATGGTTCCAAGGCGTCGTAAGCGTATGGAAGATCTGGTAAGATAATAGCCATCTGTAATACCTCTTTTTCTTTCTATATAAAAATGATAACGCAAACAACCTTTTTTTTCAAGTTATTTGCTCAATTTGACTGGCTCGCAATCTGCAATAAAGCTTTCTCAAACAAGTACCCTTTTTCGTAAACACCAGTCTTAATTTGATAATCTGCCTGGATGAGATAACGAATAGAATCTTGTAGGAAATTCATAGACAATCCTCGCGTGTCACGAAGAGCAAATTTGATTTGATAGGGATTCGGATTGCGACCAAGATAATGACCCAAACTGCTAACCATCTGTGATTCTGTCTGACCAGACTCTTGCAATATTTTTACCTGTGTATAGAGTCTAAACTGCCCCAGCATAATGGCAATCAGTTTAATCTCGTCTTCACCCTGTAAGGTCAAATCTTTAACTAAATCTCGTGCTTGATCAATTTTCTTAGTTAATATTAATTGGGTCAAATCAAAAATATTATCCTGCAAAGTCTTTGGAATGGCTTCAACAATATCTTCTTCTGTTATCAGACCACTATCCTTATAAGACAGTAAGAAGAGCAGATTTTTCTGAATTTCACTGAATTGAAAACTAGATTTGATAAGCAACTGTTCAAAGGAATTTCCACCAAAAGTAAGTCCTTGTTCCTGAGCCCACTTTTGAAAATAGGCACGAATCTCCTGCTCTTTTGGCTCAAGAGCCTCAAATACTGTCGCATCCCGCTTAAGTAATTTGACCAAACGTCGCTTGCTATCTAACTTGCCTTCAGCAAAGATTACTAATTTACTTGAGGGTACAGGATTTTCCAGATAGTCTTCAAAGGCCTTGAGCTCATCATCAGTTAGATAGCGTTTTTTAGCAGTTGTAATATCCACAAAGTGATCTAGGATCACAATTTTTTCATCCGCAAAGAAAGGAAGACTGACCAGCTCAAGTTCCAAGCTATTGTAGTCTACTTCTTTCATGTCAAAATAAGCAAAATTCAAATCTGCAGGATCGTATCCGATTTGCTTTAGAACCTGAGTTTTCATGATGTCGTACTGTCCTTGATCAGCCCCTGTAAACAGGGTCAAACTAGGAAGGTTCGCTAAGGATAGCTTTCGACTTTCTTCTATGGCTAGCATTTATTCTCCTTTCTTTTTAATTTAGCTTCTGTTTAATCAATATAATTCAATTTTCCGCGGAAATCCTCTAGGCTTTGGTATCCTTTTTCCGACATAATTTCTTTGAGTTCCCTTGTAATACGCTCAAAAGCACCTACACCTTCTTTATGAAGAGTAGTACCTACTTGTACCATGCTAGCACCACATAGGATATGTTCAAAGGCATCACGACCCGTTAATACTCCACCAGTTCCGATGATTTGAATTTGAGGATTTAAGCGTTGATAAAAGGCATGGACGTTGGCAAGGGCAGTTGGTTTAATGTATTCTCCACCAATTCCACCAAAGCCGTTCTTAGGACGAATCACGACAGACTCGTCTTCTATATAAAGACCATTTCCAATAGAGTTGACACAGTTGACGAATTTGAGTGGGTATTTGTTAAAAATAGCTGCCGCTTGATCAAAATGTACAATATCAAAATAAGGTGGAAGCTTAATTCCAAGAGGTTTTGTAAAGTAGGCAAAAACTTCTGACAAGATACTGTCTGTTGTTTCAAAATCATAGGCAATCTGAGGTTTACCAGGTACATTTGGACATGAGAGATTGAGCTCAGTCAACCCACGAAAATCACTCTCTTGAACCTTTTTCAAGATGGTGTGAGTTTCCTCTGGAGACATTCCAACTAAAGAGAGAAAGAAGGTACGGTTTGATTCCTTGTCTTGCAATTCCAATAGATAGTTTAAGTAGTAATCTAAACCATTATTTGGTAGACCCATAGAGTTGATAGAACCGAGTGGAACATCTTGATAACGTGGTTCAGGATTCCCCTGACGAAATTCCAAGGTTGCTGTTTTAGTGACAAAGGTTCCTGCTGCTGAGTTTTTAACACCTTCCAACTCCTCAACTGTCATACAAGCAACTCCTGCCGCATTCATCAAGCAATTGTCAAACTCAAAACCAGCAATCTGTGTTTTAGTTGATACCATGATTCTGTTCCTCCAGATTCCTTTTTATGTCTATTATTATACCATACTTTGACTTTTGCTCTTCAATAAAACCATTTCCATAGAAAAGGTTCGTTTTTTAGCATGTTCTGAATCAGTCATTTTAAATTGAAAGAATTTTTAGAAAATTTATGTTTTTTTCTTTACACTGAAAAAATTTTCTGCTATAATGTCTCATGTAATAAAATATGACAACAAAAAGGAGAACGATATGACATCTGCTAAAGAATATATCCAAAGCGTGTTTGAAACTGTAAAAGCTCGTAACGGGCATGAGGCTGAATTTCTCCAGGCGGTTGAAGAATTCTTCAGCACTTTGGAGCCTGTCTTTGAAAAACACCCTGAGTATATTGAAGAAAATATCTTGGCACGTATCACAGAACCTGAGCGCGTGATTTCTTTCCGTGTTCCTTGGGTTGACCGTGATGGAAAAGTTCAAGTTAACCGTGGTTACCGTGTTCAATTTAACTCAGCTGTTGGACCATATAAAGGCGGACTTCGTTTCCACCCAACTGTAAACCAAGGGATCTTGAAATTCCTCGGATTCGAACAAATCTTTAAAAACGTTTTGACTGGACTGCCAATCGGTGGTGGTAAAGGTGGATCAGACTTCGATCCTAAAGGCAAAACTGATGCTGAAGTGATGCGCTTCTGCCAAAGCTTCATGACTGAATTGCAAAAATACATCGGACCATCCCTTGACGTACCTGCTGGTGATATCGGTGTTGGTGGACGTGAGATTGGTTACCTTTACGGACAATACAAACGCCTCAACCAATTTGATGCTGGTGTCTTGACTGGTAAACCTCTTGGATTTGGTGGTAGCTTGATCCGTCCAGAAGCAACTGGTTACGGTTTGGTTTACTACACTGAAGAAATGCTTAGAGCAAACGACAATAGCTTTGCTGGTAAGAAAGTTGTGATTTCAGGTTCTGGTAACGTAGCTCAATACGCTCTTCAAAAAGCAACTGAACTTGGTGCAACTGTTATCTCTGTATCTGACTCAAATGGTTATGTCATCGATGAAAATGGTATCGACTTTGACCTTCTTACAGATGTTAAGGAAAAACGTCGTGCTCGTTTGACTGAGTACGCTGCAGAAAAACCAACTGCTACTTACTACGAAGGTTCTGTATGGACTTATACTGGAAACTACGATATTGCTCTTCCATGTGCGACTCAAAACGAGATTAACGGTGAAGCTGCGAAACGCTTGGTTGCTCAAGGAGTTATCTGTGTATCTGAAGGTGCTAACATGCCTAGCGACCTTGAAGCTATCAAAGTCTACAAGGAAAATGGAATCCTTTACGGACCTGCCAAAGCTGCCAATGCTGGTGGTGTAGCTGTATCTGCTCTTGAAATGAGCCAAAACAGCCTTCGCCTTTCATGGACACGTGAAGAAGTTGACGGTCGCTTGAAAGACATCATGACTAACATCTTTAACACAGCTAAAACAACTGCAGAAACTTACGGTCTTGGTACTGACTACCTTGCAGGTGCAAATATTGCAGCCTTTGAAAACGTAGCAAACGCTATGATTGCCCAAGGGATTGTTTAAGATAAAATATGCTGAATCCTCAATCACTCTGATTGGGGATTTTTATTTTGGTTTTAAAAAAGCTCACTAAATTTTTTAGTGAACTTAAAATTAATAGTTATTTTACGATAACTAAGGCAAAAGAAAGACATTCTACAATTTCATTTGTTACTTTATCAATGTTTATATCTTCTTTGTCATTTATAATCATAGGAACAATATAAGAAAGACTTAAAGCTAAAATATAGCGAACGATCCTTTCATTTGACCAATCTCGAATAACACCATTTTTTTTAAACTGATTCAAAACTGGTGTAATTGGATTAATGATAGAATGAACAATAATATTTCCTAACTCTTCAGAAATAGATTTATCAATCAGTGAACGACTCAAAAGAATTTTAACTTGCATTTTATTGTTATGAATAAAGACTAACCTATCCTGAACGATGCTTCTTAGAAAAAGTGAAAAGGTTTCTTGCCCTATTGTAAATCTCTTATCTGAAAAATCAGCAATGGCCTCTGGAATGACTTGTTCAAGAAATCTAGATAAAATAGCATCTAGGATACCTTCCTTGGTTTTAAAATAACTAAAAACGGTTCCTTCTGAGACGCCAGCATGTTCAGCAATAAGATTAGATGTTGTATTTTCAAAACCAATCTCGGAAAATAATTTTAAACTGGATATTAATACTTGACGTTGTTTTAAACTTAATTCACTGCTTTTTAATGTCTCAGCAAACTTATATTCTATACTTTCCATTCCTGCCCCCTCTATCTACTCTCTTATTTTAATAATTCTTTTACCACGGGTATGTCCTAATTTTAGACTACGATATGCCTCTCTAACTGACTCCAGAGAAAAACTATACTCTTTCTCAATATTCAGCTGAACTTTTCCATCTGAGACCATCTCCTCTAGAATTTTAAAATCATCATAAGTGGAATGTCTCGGACCTGTGAACTGAGCTCCTCTTATTAAAACATATGGTGAAGGTACTAAAGTTCCAATATCAGTTCCGTTCAATCCAAGATGGAAAGCTAATTTAACGTAATCACCACCATAGCAATCCAAGAATTTTGTAATAGGTTTTGGAGCTACTGATAAAAGAGACTTTTGGACATCCCCTTCATAAGATACTGGTATAGCACCTAATGATTCTAGATATTCTGAATTTTTCTTGCTCGCAATACCAATAACAGTTGCGCCCTTAGCAACCGCATACTGTACTGCAATGCTACCAATGCCACCTGAAGCTGCTGAAATAACTACAACATCTTTAGAATTTAAATTAATTCTTCTAAAAGCACCACCGACTGTTAAAGAAGCCACCCCCATAGTAGCAGCATGATACATATCAATATTGTCTGGTTTCAATGCAATTTCTGATTCGCTAACACAAATTTCTGTTGCTAACGCACCCCTCTTAGTACCAAGTCCAGGATCACTTATTATTGTTCCAAAAACCTTATCACCTACTGAAAATCGACTCACTCCATCACCAATTTCTGTGATAACACCAGCAAAATCCCTAGCGATACCTCTTGGAAATAAAGATGATTTTGATTCAAACCAACGACCTGGTTGTTTTAATTTTGTCAAAAAACTCAAAAAACGAAGTGGCTTCGCCCCCTCGAAAGTTTTGTAATCAATAGGATTTAGACCAACAGCAAATACTTTTACTCTAACTTGATTCATTCCTAATGATTCAGATATAATATTTACTAAATCTAGAACTTTTTCATCACCAAAACGATTATACTGTATTGCTTTAATAACCATTATCTAATTCTCCTAATCCCTAACAAAATTGAGTGAGCACTCAATTAATTTTTATATATTATACGCTTATTCTTCAAAGAAATCAACTGCTCTATGACTTTAAACAAAAAAATCTACCAAAAATGGTAGATTTTTTCTTACAATTTGCCTGCTACTGCATCCAACAATTCTTGGATTTTCGCTTGGTTGCTTCCTCCTGCCATGGCCATGTCTGATTTACCACCACCACGTCCATCTACGATTGGAGCTAATTCTTTGATCACATTACCTGCGTGCACATCTTTTGTCTTGCTGGCTACAAGGACATTGACCTTGTCACCGATAGCTGCGACAAGAACAAGGACATCAGAGTAGTCTTTTTGTTTCCAGTTATCCGCAAAGGTACGAAGGGCACCTGCGTCTGATACAGATACTTGGCTGGCAATGTAACGGTGTCCGTTTGCTTCTTGAACATTCTTGAAGACATCACCTGCTGCCGCTGCTGCTGCTTTTTCCTTCAATTCTGCATTTTCTTTTTGCAATTGACGGAGTTGCTCTTGAAGTCCTTCCACCTTGTGAGGTACTTCTTTGAGTTGAGGAGCTTTCAAGGTTGCTGCGACTGCTTTCAGTGCATCTTCTTGGTCACGATAAGCTTCAAAGGCCTCTTTACCAGTCACTGCCAAGATACGACGAGTTCCTGATCCGATCCCTTCTTCTTTGACAATCTTGAAGAGACCAATTTCAGAAGTATTGCCAACGTGAGTACCACCACAAAGCTCTACTGAGTAGTCCCCAATAGTGACTACGCGAACTTCCTTACCGTATTTCTCACCAAAGAGGGCCATAGCTCCCATTTCTTTAGCAGTATCAATATCTGTCTCAACTGTTTCCACTGCGATGGCTTCCCAAATCTTCTCATTGACTTGTTGCTCAATAGCGCGTAATTCTTCTGGAGTCACAGCTTGGAAGTGTGTAAAGTCAAAGCGAAGGAATTCTACTTCATTAAGTGAACCTGCTTGAGTTGCATGATGGCCAAGGATATTATGAAGAGCTGCATGGAGCAAGTGAGTGGCTGTGTGATTCTTCATGACACGATGACGACGATTGCTATCGATGGCCAAAGTGTATTCTTGGTTCAATGCAAGAGGAGCAAGAACTTCAACGGTGTGCAATGCTTGTCCGTTTGGTGCTTTTTGAACATCCGTCACAGTCGCTACGACATTTCCTGCAGCATCCAAGATTTGACCATGGTCTGCAACCTGTCCACCCATTTCAGCGTAGAATGGTGTTTCTGCAAAGATAAGTGAAGCAGTTCCTTCTGATACACTTTCTACTTCAGCATTGTCCGCTACGATAGCCACTAACTTAGAAGACAATTGGATAGCATTGTAGTTGAAGACACTTTCAACAGTAATGTTTTGAAGGGTTTCGTTCTGCATACCCATAGATCCGCCTTTGACAGCAGACGCACGTGCACGTTCTTGTTGTTCCTTCATGGCTGCTTCGAAGCCTTCACGGTCTACAGTCATTCCTGCTTCTTCAGCGATTTCTTCTGTCAACTCTACTGGGAATCCGTATGTATCATAGAGTTTAAAGACATCTTGACCAGCAATGACAGATTGTCCTTTTTCTTTCAAGTCTGTTACGATGCCTTGGGCAAAGTGTTGACCTGAGTGAAGAGTACGAGCAAATGACTCTTCTTCGCTCTTAACAATTTTCTCAATAAAGTCACGTTTTTCAAGAACTTCTGGGTAGTAGCTTTCCATGATTTTTCCAACAGTTGGAACAAGTTTATAAAGGAAAGGTTCGTTGATACCTAATTTTTGACCATGCATAGACGCACGACGGAGCAGACGACGAAGGACATAACCACGACCTTCATTTCCTGGAAGGGCACCATCTCCAATCGCAAATGACAAAGAACGAATGTGGTCAGCGATGACCTTGAAGCTCATGTTATCGCCATCTTGGTCATAGAGCTTACCAGACAACTTCTCAACTTCACGAATGATCGGCATGAAGAGGTCTGTTTCAAAGTTTGTCTTAGCCCCTTGGATAACTGCCACCAAACGCTCCAAACCAGCGCCCGTATCAATGTTTTTGTGTGGCAATTCCTTGTACTCGCTACGAGGAACAGCTGGGTCAGCGTTAAATTGTGACAAAACGATGTTCCAGATTTCGATATAACGGTCATTTTCGATATCTTCTGCAAGAAGACGAAGACCGATGTTTTCTGGGTCAAAAGCTTCTCCACGGTCAAAGAAAATTTCTGTATCAGGTCCAGAAGGTCCTGCACCGATTTCCCAGAAGTTATCTTCGATTGGGATCAAATGACTTGGATCTACTCCCACTTCAATCCAGCGGTTGTATGAATCTTTGTCATCTGGATAATAAGTCATGTAAAGTTTGTCTTTAGGGAAGTCAAACCACTCAGGACTTGTTAAAAGCTCATATGCCCATGTAATTGCTTCGTCACGGAAGTAATCCCCGATTGAGAAGTTTCCCAACATTTCAAACATAGTATGGTGACGAGCAGTCTTCCCTACGTTTTCGATATCGTTTGTACGGATGGCTTTTTGCGCATTGGTAATACGTGGGTTTTCAGGAATGATAGTTCCGTCAAAGTATTTCTTGAGGGTAGCAACTCCTGAATTGATCCACAAAAGTGTTGGATCGTTTACTGGAACCAAGCTAACAGATGGTTCTACTGAGTGGCCTTTTGTAGCCCAGAAATCAAGCCACATTTGGCGGACTTGTGCACTAGATAATTGTTTCATATGTATCTCCTTTTTACTAATTTGATTGGCTTTCTAGCATTTCCACATAGTCAATAGCGACACAGAGGGAAATGACTAGGTCAGCATAAGATTCGTCATAGACGGTTACGGTGTAGGTAGAGGTTAAATGGAAAAGTTCCTTGGCAATCTCCGCAATCACTTGATCACGATCGTCCAGCAATTTAAAATTCAAATCCCAGACATTTCCTTCGATACGAAGACCGAGATTGTCAAATTCATACTTATCTCTAAAGAACGTCAACTTCTTCCGAATATAAAAATAATCGCCGTTACTGAGTTGAATTTCAAAACGAGGTAGGAAAGTTAAGACTTCCTTACTAATCTCACTGACCTGTTCACCAGCAACATCATAGATGGTAAAGGTTTTAGGAATCTTAAAAAATGAACCTTCAACCTGATAGGCGACATTGCCCAACTCATCCTTGATATCAAAACGTTCACCACCTAGGCGAAATTTTTGTTTGACAAGAAATGTTCTCATAAACACCTCCAAAAATAAAAGACAAATCCATATCACGAAGGGCGAAAAACCGCGGTACCACCTTCATTCAATGAACTTGTCATTCTTTGATTCTTATGCAATTGTTAGATTGAGTAGCATGATTTTCTATCTTAGATGGCTCGCAGCACCGCCAATTCTCTGAACTAAGATGGAGAGAAAATCAATTCTCAACTTCCCTATTATAACGTTTTTTTAAGCTTGCGTCAACTGGAAATAATCCTCATTTAAATAACCAACTCCCTACATCCCTGATTACTTTTTCAGGATATATTTTTTCTTACTGCCATTTTTCTTTTTATCCCAACTTTTATTCCAAGTTTTCGAATTGCTATACATAAATACGAAAATATTTGCAAATATAAAGAACCCTATTACCAAATGTATGGAATCCGTTGTTAGATATTGCCGATCCAAGCCATCCTTTAAATGAAATAGTATAATTGTTTCGTTAACAATTAAAAAGGTTGGCCAGTAACTTTTTTTGAAAAAAGTAGACATTTTCATGATTTGTTACCGCTTTCTATTATTATAAACTTAGTATACTACTAGGCTATAAAATAAGCAAATAGGATAGTAAAAATATACAGTTATACAACTATTCAAAAAACGAACCAGCTTGACTGGTTCGTTTTGTTTTATATACTCCTACTTTCGATACATCTTGAATTGAAGGAAGAGGTCACTATAGATACCTGTCCATTTATGGTCAAATTTCTCATAGACCTCTAGGTGTTTCATAGTATCTGCATCTGGATAGAAGGACTTGTCTTCTTTTGTCTCTTCAGGGAGCATTTCCTTAGCAGCATTGTTTGGTGTTGAATAGCCGACATACTCTGCATTTTTTAGAGCATTGTCAGGTTTTAACATAAAATTGATGAAGGCATAGGCTGCATCCTGGTTCTTGACAGTCTTAGGAATGACCATATTGTCAAACCAGAGATTACTTGCCTCTGTCGGTACGACATAGCGAAGATTTTCATTTTTCTCCAGCATCTGGCTGGCTTCTCCTGAGAAGGTCACACCGATGGCAGCGTTATTCTGAATCATGTACCCCTTCATCTCATCCGCAACAATAGCCTTGATATTAGGTGTTAGCTTATAGAGCTTATCTACCGTTTCCTCCAACTGCTGTGGATCTTTAGAGTTGAGGCTATAGCCTAGTGAGTTAAGACCTAAACCAAGTACTTCACGCGCTCCATCAAAGAGCATAATAGAGTTTTTATACTCTGGCTTCCAAAGGTCGTCCCAGTGTTCAGGCGCTTCTTCCACCATAGTCTCATTGTAGACAATTCCCAAGGTCCCCCAGAAGTATGGGATAGAGTACTGGTTGTTGGGATCAAAGGACTGGTTTAGAAACTCAGAGCCGATATTCTCAATTCCCTCAATCTTGCTATAATCTAGCGGAATCAGGAGGTCCTCATCCTTCATCTTATTAATCATGTACTCACTTGGGATAGCAATATCATAGGTTGTCCCACCCTGCTTGATTTTCGTGTACATGGCTTCGTTAGAGTCAAAGGTCTCGTACTGAACTTGGATTCCTGTTTCTTCTGTAAATTTCTCCAGAAGTTCAGGATCGATATAGTCTCCCCAGTTATAGATAACCAATTTTTGACTATCGCGACTATTGATTTTACTGTCAAGATGATAAGAAATTCCCCACAAAACAAGGATAATCGCTAGAATTCCTGCTAAAAATGAATAGAGTCGTTTCATGCTTGTTCCTCCTTCTCACGTGAAATGAAGTAATATCCAACTACTAGGATAATACTAAAGAGAAAGACCAAGGCTGAAAGAGCATTGATTTCAAGCGAAATTCCCTTACGAGCCCGAGAGTAAATCTCGACTGAGAGGGTTGAAAAACCATTTCCCGTTACAAAGAAGGTCACAGCAAAGTCATCTAGGGAATAGGTGAAAGCCATGAAGTATCCTGCAATGATAGACGGCGTTAGATAAGGAAGCATAATTTCCTTGAACATCTGGAACTGGCTAGCTCCAAGATCATAGGCTGCATGAATCATATCCCCATTCATCTCTTTCAAACGAGGAAGAACCATGAGCACTACAATTGGAATGGAAAAAGCCACGTGACTAGATAGAACTGTCAAAAATCCAAGTGAAAACTTGAGTTGGGTAAAGAGAATCAAGAAGCTGGCACCAATCATAACGTCTGGAGCAACCATCAAAATGTTATTGAGAGATAGAAAGGCTTCTTGATATTTTTTACGTGATTGGTAGATGTAGATAGCACCGAAAGTCCCAATAACAGTCGCAATCAAGGCTGATAGGAAGGCTAGTAAAAAGGTCTGAACCAAGATGAGCATGAGTCTTCCATCTCCAAACATGGTTTCAAAGTGAGACAAACTAAAGCCTGTAAAACTATTCATATCATCACCAGCATTGAAGGCATAGCCGATCAGGTAAAAAATTGGCAAATAAAGGACTATAAAGACAAAGGCTAGGTAAAGATTCGATAATTTTTTCATCGTTCTCTCCTTTCCTTAGTCACCCACATAGTGATAAACATAGTCAGGATAAGAACAACACCGATAGTTGAACCCATACCATAGTTGTCATTGGTCAAGAAGTTCTGCTCGATGGCAGTCCCCAAAGTAATCACTCGGTTCCCCCCAATCAAACGGGTCAACATGAAGAGACTCAAACTTGGGATAAAGACAGATTGGACTCCACTTCGCACCCCGTTCATAGACAGAGGGAAGATGACATGGCGGAAGGTTTCCCACTTGGTTGCACCCAAGTCATAGCTGGCATTGATGAGATTGTTATCCATATCATCCAAAACATTGAAGATGGGCAAAATCATAAATGGAAGCTCGATGTAGCTTGCAACAAAGATAAATGAGAAATCCGTAAAGAGCAACTGCTGAGAACCAATTCCGATAAACTCTAGGAATTGATTAATAGAGCCATTTTGACCAAAAATCCCGATAAAAGCATAGGCCTTAAGGAGAAGGTTGATCCAAGTTGGTAGGATAATCAGCATGAGCCAGAGTTGACGGTGTTTAAGACGAGTCAAAAAGAGGGCTGTTGGATAACTGATAAGAAGTGTCACTAGAGTTACAATCCCAGCATAAAGAACCGAGTTAAAGCTCATTTTAAGATAGGTCAAATTTTGTGACGCAAAATAGGATTTATAGTTTTCTAAACTGAACTGGCCTTCAATGTTGAAAAATGATTGTCCAAAAATCAAGACCAAGGGTGCGAGGACAAAAAGTGCAATCCAAAGCATGTAGGGCACTACAAAGAGTTTAGAGGTTGTTTTCTTCATCTCTTTCCTCCTCAATAGCGTTTATCAAACCTGCTTCTTGCTCTTCGATTTCTACGTATTCTTCGATACGAGCATCGAACTCTTCTTCTGTTTCATTGAGACGCATGATGTGGATGTCTTCTGGTTCAAAGTCCAGACCAATTTCCTCACCAACGATGGCCTTACGAGTTGAGTGAATCATCCATTCATTGCCGAGTTCATCATAGGCGATAATCTCATAGTGAACCCCACGGAAAAGCTGAGTATCAACCTTAACTTGAAGCTTACCTTCTTCTGGAAGGGTGATCTGCAAATCTTCTGGGCGAATCACGACTTCGACTGGCTCATTTGGCTTCATCCCACCGTCTACCGCTTCAAATCGTTTGCCATTGAACTCGACCAAGTAGTCCTCAATCATAGTCCCTGGCAGGATATTTGATTCACCGATGAAGGTTGCAACAAAGTGGTTAATGGGCTCATCATAGATATCAACTGGTGTTCCTGACTGAACAATTTCACCGTCATTCATAACGAAGATCCAGTCACTCATGGCGAGAGCTTCTTCCTGATCGTGAGTAACAAAGACAAAGGTAATACCCAAGCGCTGTTGCAGTTCACGCAGTTCGTACTGCATATCTGTTCGCAACTTCAAGTCCAAGGCTGACAAAGGTTCATCCAACAAGACCACACGAGGCTGGTTGATAATGGCACGCGCAATAGCTACACGCTGACGTTGTCCTCCAGATAACCTACGGATAGAACGTTTTTCATATCCTTCAAGCTGTACCATCTTGAGAACTTCTAAGACACGTTTTTCGATTTCTTTTTTATCGACCTTACGCAATCGCAGTGGAAAAGCAACATTTTCAAACACATTCATATGTGGGAACAAGGCGTAAGACTGGAAGACCGTATGAACATCACGTTTATTGGTCGGGATATCATTGATACGGACACCGTCTAGCATGATATCACCAGTTGTTGCATCCAGCAACCCTGCAATGATATTGAGGATGGTTGATTTACCAGATCCTGAGGCACCGAGAAGTGTATAGAACTTCCCTTCTTCCAACTCAAAGTTAATATCCTTGAGAACCTTGGTGTTGCTATCTTCAAAAACTTTAGAAACGTTTCTGAATTCGATAATTGGTTTTTTCAATTGTCATAAATTCCTTTTTCTTCGTAAATTAACAGATTGGGACCTTGTTAAATGCTAGCAATAACTATAAGGAATTGACCCAAACCATATCTAGCGATAAAATCCCAATCTTTGTATAATGTGTAATAATAATGTTATTCGTGTTCACCCAAGATACGAACTTCTCGCTCTAGGGTAACACCTGAATGTTCTTTAACTTTTTCGATAACAGACTCAATTAAGTCTTCATAATCTCGAGCAGTCCCATCGGCTACATTAATCATAAAGCCTGCATGTTTTTCTGAGACTTCGACACCACCGATACGGTAGCCCTTCAAACCAGCTTCTGAAATCAATTGCCCTGCAAAATGCCCTACTGGACGTTTAAAGACAGAACCACATGATGGATATTCCAAAGGTTGTTTGAGTTCTCGAAGGTGGGTCAAACGTTCCATTTCTTGATTAATAGTCTCATAATTCCCTGGAGATAGTGCAAATTTAGCTGATAAGACTACTGCTCCAGAATCTTGGATAGCTGAATGACGATAACCAAAGGTCAAGTCTTTAGCAGATAGGGTTTCGATTTCACCTTCTTTAGTCAAGATTTGACAAGACTGGAGAACATGAGCAATCTCACCACCATAAGCGCCAGCATTCATAAAGACAGCACCACCGACGCTTCCTGGAATACCACAAGCAAACTCAAAGCCAGTCAAACTATGACGTAGAGCAATACGAGTGGTTTCAATCAAGTTAGCTCCTGCTTCTGCCTCAATGGTATAGCCATCAACAGAGACATTATTAAGCTTGTCACACATGATTACAAAGCCACGAACTCCGCCTTCTCGGACGATAATGTTACTTGCATTTCCAAGAACCATCCAAGGAATGTTTTCCTGATTAGCAAACTTGACTACACGAGCCATCTCATAGCGATTGCGTGGAAAAACTAAATAATCTGCCTTCCCTCCAACTTTGGTATAGGTATAAGTTTTTAGCGGTTCATCGAATCGAATATCGATTCCTTCTAGTGTTTCTTTTAGTTTATCTAATACGGTCATTTTTCTAATCCTTTTATAAAATCCATTCCATTATACCATTTTTGGCTCTATTTTTCGATGATTTGGTTAGCTTTTTCAAAAGCTCAAACTAAAAAGAGGATGAACCTCTTTTTTGTATTATTGCTTTTTATAAAAGATCGATTTTGTAAAGTAAATAAAAATAATAACTTCCACTGCTAACAATCCTTCTACGAGAAGGGGATTTGACAACCAGCCAACTTGAGATAGGCTCGGAGCCAAATCAAATAGGGCGTGTAAACCATAAGCAGCTACTAGGTATATCCATTTCTTTTGGCGAACTGCTTGATAAACCCAGAAGGTCAAGCCAACTTGAAGAAGCAAGGCTAGGATTCGCTCAAGTCCTAAAAGGTAAATCTGCCAAGCTGCTAGATTATTAATAGTTGTAAGCGTGCTTTCAGGCAAGAGTTGCATAATATTTGGATTTTGAGATTCTACTGCTGAAAAGAGGATGAAGAGATTGAGTAGACTTGCAATCCCGATATAGAGCAATTCCAAGCCACCATGCCCCAATCCATAAGCAAGAGCATCTGAATCTTCCAAAGTTCTTTTCTTCTCTAACCATTTAAAGAAAATAAGTCGAGCTGTTTCTTCAAACAAAGCAGCCATACAGATCCCATAAATCACATAGAGAAGGGGATTTCCCGTCATGAGTGGAACTGTCCCATCCTTTTGTGGATGAAGAACCAAGAGATGAACGATTTTCTCTAAGACCTGAGATGAAGCAAAAAATGCAACTGCCCCAAGTCCCAAAACTGCAAAATTAATCTTGTATTTCTTTCTTGCGTACCAAACTGCTGCAATGAGGACGGCAAACAAGGCCAGCATCGTTATTATTACATGAATTTTCATATTTGACTCCTATTATTCTGCCTGTTCGATATCTTTTTTCATCTCGTCAACGTTAAACTTAGCAAATAGATATTGACGATCCTGAACAGGAAAACGTTGATCCAACTGATCAACAGCTCCCACTTCTACAATACCTTCCTTGATGACAAAATCCATAACGTGGCCACCAAAGGTTAGGTCATCTGAGATAAAGTGTAGATGGTAACCAGCAACACTAACTCCATGGAAAATTTCAGGTGTCCAAAAACCAACGATAGTTCCTGAGACATTGTCGCAGCTATATTCAGGCTGATGCGTCGCAACCTCAGCAAACTTCGTTTCGCTTGTTGATTTTGGAATCATACGAACATGCATGTGTTTAAAATCACCATGAATCTTGATGGAACGAAATAGATTTTCTCCATCATAATAGGATTCAATACGTTTTTCAAGTTCCTGATCAGTCATTTCAAAACGCTGACGGAAAATAACTTCTGCCTGGTGGGGTACAACTGCTGCATAGGGAATCAAGGCATCTGGTGAAACTTCCACAATTTCAGGTTTCTCACCTGATCCCTTAGCCTGATAAGCTTTCCCATCTAAGACAATCAATTCTCCATCGATAGAATCCAGGGTTCCTAATCCTAAATCACCATGTTCAAGCAATTCACCAACGGTCATGGTTCCTCCGTAAAGTCCCGCCATCAAGGCTCCCAAAGTATTATATTGGAATAATTTAACTGGTTCTTGCACCTTCATCATCTCGCTCTTCTTTGAAAATTTTACTTACTAAGTATATCACATTTCTGATTAGAATTGAATGCTAGACTGCCTTTTAATACTCAATGAAAATCAAAGAGCAAACTAGGAAGCTAGCCGCAGGTTACTCAAAACACTGCTTTGAGATTGTGGATAGAACTGACGAAGTCAGCTCAA
>NZ_KV794271.1 GCF_001808705.1 Streptococcus sp. HMSC074B11
TAATTACTAATTTAGAAAAAAATAAAAGGAGGACATACTTATGTCTACAGAAGAAAAATTAAACCAAGCAGCAGGATCTGTTAAAGAAGGCGTTGGCAAATTGATCGGCGACAAAGAACTTGAAAAAGAAGGAGCTGCTGAAAAAGTTGTTTCTAAAGTTAAAGAAGTTGCTGAAGATGCAAAAGATGCTGTAGAAGGTGTCGTTGAAGGTGTAAAAAACATGCTTCATAAAGACGATGCTAAATAATTAAATTTAGGTAATCTTTCTATTTTTCTCGAAAACACTCCCAGTTAGGGGGTGTTTTTGTTATTCGTTTTTATCAATGCACGTTTTATAGAGAAAAAAAGAATACAGGAC
>NZ_KV794272.1 GCF_001808705.1 Streptococcus sp. HMSC074B11
GATGAAGTTCCAGTAACTGTTAAGGTAGTAACTCCAAACACACCAGCGCCTGTAACTCCAAGTACAGATGCGGATAAGAACACACCAGTAGCTAAAGATCAAACAGTGAACAAAGGAGAAACTCCAAACGCTAAAGATTCAATCGGAAACGTAGGAGACCTACCAAATGGAACTAAGTTTGAGTACAAGACACCAGTTGATACAACAACACCAGGTGACAAAGACGCTGTGGTAGTGGTAACTTACCCAGATGGCTCTAAGGATGAAGTTTCAGTTAAAGTAACTGTTGCAGCTAATGTAGCTCCAGCTTCTGATAACACTCCAGCTAAGAAAGCAGGAGCGAAAGAATTGCCAAACACTGGTACTAAACAATCTAACGCTTCACTTGGACTAGCACTTCTTGCAGCAGTGACAGGAGGACTCCTCATCGCTAAAAAACGCGAGGAAGAAGAGTAATAAAATACTCAAATAAAGCAAAACTGAGAATGATTATTCTTTAACATTGCTAGAAAAACCGTAAGAAGAAATTCTTACGGTTTTTTGATTATGCGACTTTCAGTCCGTCTCG
>NZ_KV794273.1:0-2153 GCF_001808705.1 Streptococcus sp. HMSC074B11
TTTTTCAGTTGGTTTGCTTGGTTTTTCAACAGTCTTGCTTACTGGGTTGTAGTAGTTCACTACTTGAGCCGCAGTATTTTCGATATCTACACCACCTGCAACGTCAGCTTTAACAGTTGCTGGGATTTCGAATTTATAGTAGCGACCAAACTCGAATTTAGTTGTATCGATCACTTGAGTGTTTTCTGCATCGCCAAGTGACTTCGTGAAGCCAGCTTTAAGTGTTGCAGTAATCACACCATTGTTCACAGCGATATCGAATTTGCTTGTTACATCGTCACCAGTTACTGAGTCGTAAGCTTTGATCTTAGTAGAATCTACATCAACTTTTGTTTCATCGAAGTCATCAGTGATTCCTACAGATTGAACATTTTCTTTGTTAGTTGCTGAGAATTTAGTTGTATCCAACCATACTTGGTAGTAGATCTTATCTCCGCGATTAACAGTCTTGGTATTGATGTTTTCTGCTTCGTTGTTTGAAGTTCCATCAACATATGGATCAGTATTTGTTTCACCATATTTATCAGTCAACTCAGAATCATCATCAAGAAGTTTGTTATCAGTGATTGAGTATTTCGCTGTATTCAATACATACTTCTCTGGTTGGAACTTAGGTTCTGTTGGAGGAGTTACTGTATTGTTGAACTCTTTGTCAGCTGGTTCAGTTACGTTAGCGATCAATGCTTTCGCTGTACCGTCGTGTGATACTGTTACAGTTACTTCTGCCTTCATAGTATCGTAAGTGACAGTTGCGTCTGTACCTTTCACCTCTGTTACAGAGTAAGTGTAAGTACCTTCTTGACCCTTCTTGTATTTAAGAGCCGTGACTTTTTCACCAGCTTTATTTGTGTACTCTACTGGAGAGAATTTAATCTTACCATCTGCATCGTTGGTTGCAGTCGCAATCACAACATTGTCGCTGTCTTTCAACTCAAATGTAAATTCGCCAGCTTTAAGCGCACGACCTTCCAAACGTTTTGTGAAGTTGAATTCTGCAGTGATTGGTACGCTGTTCACACGTTTTTGAGTTGGTTTTTCCGGTTTTTCAACAGATTTATTTACTGGATTATAAACATGAACAATTTGGTTGGCTTTATTTTCGATGTCCACTCCACCTGCAACGTCAGCTTTCACTGTCGCTGGAATATCGAATTTATAGTAGCGACCAAATGCAAATTTAGTTGTATCGATAACTTGTGTATTATCCGCATCACCCAATGATTTGTTTACAGAAGTCTTAGATGTTGCTGTAATGACACCATTTTCAACTTTGATGTCAAACTTATCAGTTACGTCATCTCCACTTTCACTGTCATAAGCTTTAATATCAGCAGCATTAACAGTTAATTTTTCTGCATCATAGGTATCAGAGATTCCAACAGATTGGATGTTATTTTTATCAGTGAAGTTTTTCGTATCCAACCATACTTGGTAAACTAGTTTATCACCACGTTCAACAGTCTTGGTATTGATGTTTTCTGCTTCGTTGTTTGAAGTTCCATCTGCGTATGGGTTAGCATTTGTAGCAGTGTACTCATCAGTCAATTCATCATCATCGTCTACAAGTTTTGTTCCTGTAATGTCAAATTTCTCTTTATTAAGAACAAATTTTTCAGGTTGGAATTCAGGTGTTTCAGGAGGAGTGATCTTGTTGTTGAATTCTTTATCATCAGTTCCTTCAGTTGATGTTCCATCAGCATTGACACCGCCAGTTGATGTTACGTTTGTTACAGTAGTCAAGGTGTGACCATTCTTAGCAACTTCGACTGTGACTGTTGCTTTCATAGTATCATAAGTCATACCAAGCTCTTTAGTAGATGGGATAACTTCTTCTACTGTATAAGTATGAGTTCCAACTTTAGTATTATCAAATGATAATTCAGAGAATGTTACAGTTCCGTCAGCTTTATTTGTTACTGTTTCAAGAGTTTGACCAGTTGAATCTTTAAGAACAAAGCTAAATTCGCCATCTTTAAGTTCACGACCTGCTAATTTCTTAGTAAAGTCAAATCTTGCAACGACTGGAGCTACATGGTAGTTATTGAACTCAGTATCATCCGGCATTGTAACTGCTGCATTCAGGAGGCCAGTTGAAGCATCTTTCGTAACTGTTACGGTCACTTCTGCATTCATTGAATCGTAGTCGATATTTG
>NZ_KV794273.1:2253-50873 GCF_001808705.1 Streptococcus sp. HMSC074B11
TGTATCTGTTCCAGCTACTTCACGTACAGTGTATGTATGAGAACCTTCTTTATCGTAAGAAATCGCGTCAAACTGGATAGTTCCATCAGCCGCATTTTTCTTAGTTTGGATGACTCTACCATTTTCAACTAATTCAAATGTGAAGGCATCCTTCGTAAGCTCTTTACCTTCAAGTTTCTTAGTGAACTTGAATTGAGCTTGTGTTTCAGCAGGTGTGAAGGTATTGTTGAACTCTGCATCTGCAGGAAGTGTATTTGTTGCTTTAAGAACGTGACCTTCTTTAGTAACAGTAATCGTTACTTCAGCTTTCATTGGGTCATAAGTCATTCCTGCTTCTTTATTTTCTGGAATAACCTCTTCTACAGTGTACTTGTGAGTACCAACTTGTGTATTATCAAAGGTCAAGTCATCAAAGGCTACAACACCTGCTTTAGTATTGGTCTTAGTTTGAAGAGTATTACCATCTGCATCTTTCAATACAAATGTAAATTCGCCTTCTTTTAACTCACGACCTGCAAGAGCCTTACTGAAGTCAAACTTAGTCTTAACTGGAGCTACTGCAAAGTTGTTGAACTCTGTATCTGCAGGCATTGTAACATTAGCAGTCAAGACACCAGATGCAGCGTCTTTCGTTACATTAACTGTTACGACTGCATTCATTGAATCGTAGTCGATATTTGTATCTGTTCCAGCTACTTCACGTACAGTATAGGTATGAGCACCTTCTTTATCATAAGAAATCGCGTCAAACTGGATAGTTCCATCAGCCGCATTTTTCTTAGTTTGGATGACTCTACCATTTTCAACTAATTCAAATGTGAAGGCATCCTTCGTAAGCTCTTTACCTTCAAGTTTCTTAGTAAACTTGAATTGAGCTTGTGTTGCAGTTGGGGTAAAGGTATTGTTAAATTCTTTATCTGCTGGAAGTGTTGCTACAGCTGTAAGTGCATGACCTGATTTGGTAACAGTAACTGTCACATTAGCCTTCATGGTGTCATAAGTCATACCAGCTTCTTTTGTTTCTGGGATAACTTCTTCTACAGTGTACTTGTGATCACCAACTTGAGCATTTGTAAATGTCAAGGCATCAAATTTAACCTTACCAGCGGCATCATTTTGTTTTGTTTGGATAACAGTGCCATCTTTGTCTTTCAATACAAAGCTAAATTCACCAGCCTTAAGTGTACGACCTGCAAGAGCTTTGCTGAAGTCAAATTGAGCTGTTACTGGTGCCACTACATGGTTGTTAAAGACTTTATCATCTTCACCAGTTGCTTCACCACCAGTAGAGGTCATTGCAGTTTTAGCTGACAAAAGACCAGTACTTGCATCTTTGGTTACAGTTACTTTAACTGCGATAGTCATTGCATCGTAGTCTACATCAGCTTTATCGCCTTTAATTTCTTTAACAGTATAGTTGTAGACACCCACTTGATCAAATGACAATTCGCTGAAGTTAATCTTACCATTAACTTTATTTGTTACAGTTTCATTAACATTGTTATCACCAGTCAAAGTGAAGCTAAAGTCACCTGCATTCAAGTTACCATTTGAGAGTGATTTATCAAACTCAAGGTTTACTTTAACAGGAGATGGTGTGAAGGTATTGTTGAATTCTGTATCTGCAGGAAGTGTGTTTGTTGCTTTAAGAACGTGACCTTCTTTAGTAACAGTAATCGTTACTTCAGCTTTCATTGGGTCATAAGTCATTCCTGCTTCAGAACCTTGAACTTCTTCTACAGTATACTTGTGAGTACCAACTTGTGTATTGTCAAAGATCAAGTCGTCAAAGGCTACAAGACCTGCTTTAGTATTAGTTTTAGTTTGAAGAACAGTTCCTTTTGAATCTTTCAATTGGAAAGTGAACTCACCAGCTTTCAATTCACGACCTGCGAGAGCCTTGCTGAAGTCAAACTTAGTCTTAACTGGTGCTACAACATAGTTGTTAAAGACTTTATCATCTGCACTTGAAGCAAATCCACCAATACCACTGTATTTAACAGAAGCTTGTAAAACACCTTTAGAATCTTCAGTTACAGTAACAGTCATAGTAACTGTCATTGCATCGTAGTCAACGTTTGTATCAGAACCTTTTGTTTCAGTGATTTTGTATTTATAAGTACCAGCTTTATTGAAGGTCAGCTTGCTGAATGTAGCTTTACCAGCTTTATTGGTAACTGTTTCTTCGTATTTGTCAGGACTACTCTTATCTTCTGTTAATTTGAAAGTAAATTCACCATCAACAAGTGCACGTCCTTCCAGTTGTTTTTCAACTTCTGGAGTGACTTCAACTGGCTCTTGTTTTACGTAATAATAGATAGGTTGTTTATACGGTGTCAAAGTGTTAAGCAAGTCAACGTTTGTACCGATACCACCAACTCCACGTTCTAATTGTGCGTTAGCTGAACCGTGTCCAATCCCGTCTCCTAAGAATGGTACGAATACTGTTTTATATGGCGTATATCCTGCAGCTTTTTGGAAATCGAATGTAACTTCTACACCATTTGGATGGTTAACACCATCAGCACCAGTGAATGCAATTGTATTAAGAGGTGTTTTTTTAACAACTAATTCTTGTGTATTATGTTCACCTGGTTTAATAGGTTTCGTTTCTGCAAGCAACATATAGCCATCAGTACTTAATGAACCATCAGAACGCTTGCTTTGTTGTCTTGGATCTAATAAGTAAACACGAATAACTACTGAACCGTCTTCTCCAACAACTTCTTTGATACGTTTGATACCGTATCGGTCCGCATCCATGAATTTAGAACCGATAGTATAAGGACGATTTACAAAGCCTGATTGATCATTTGCATCAGCTCTTTGATACAATTTATATCCATCAAATTGGCGCTCACCAGATGCTGTGAATCTTTGTCCTTCTTCAGCTTTAAGTGTATATCTAGCTAAGTCTACTTCATTACCATTTTCTTTATAATCTTGAACAGTTTTATCCGTTTTATTAGCGTTGAAAGTAGGGTTGTTTTTATCAACTACTTTATAGTAAGTTGTTTTATTAATTGTTTCTGGTATTTTAGCGTTTGAATCAGTAATTGTACGGCCATTGTAAGCTGGTTCAACAACGTTTAGAACATCTGTTGTAGTACGAGCATTATAAACCGCAGTATAAAGTGTTTGCTCTGCTGGCGTAAGTGTGTGTCCAGCAGCAACTAAATCTGTTATACTCTTTCCAATTTCATAACCATTTTGAATAAATGGTTGAGTAGTTTTACCTTTTTCAGCAGTACCTGCTTTATAATCCACTTGGAAGGTTAATTGACTATTAGACGCAGCTGTGGTAGTAGTGAATTTTTGAACACCACTAGAGGCAGTAATTGTTCTTGTTTCAACTACAGCACCAGTCGTTTTATCGATTAAATCAACATTTGTATCTGTAGATTCATCAAATCTCTTATAGGCACGAGCATAGTATTTTGTACCATAACGTTCATTGAATCTAGTTAAATCCCAGATAGCGTATGTATACCAATCTCCCTCTTTAGCAGAGTAACCAGCTGGTACCGTTTGAGAACGAACACTTGCACCATTTGAATCTGTCATATTAGGTGTAGCAACTTCACCATCCTTTAGGTAAGTAGTTACAGCAATTGGTTTAGAGTTATGATCTCCAGATACAACTTCTTCAGTTGCGGCGCGACGATTACGGCGACGACCACCATTTGTAGCTAATGCACCTGCATTTACTGTATTTTCAGCTGCCAAAGCTAGTGTTTCTGTATCTACTAGTGGTTTTGCTTCAACATTAGCTGCACTAGCATTTGTATCAAGGCTAGTTACCTCAGCTACAGCTGAAAGTTCTGCTTTAGGTTCAGATTTTTCCTCTGATTTAGATTCAGTCTTTTCTTCTGCCTTAGGCTTAGCTACTACAACTTCTTTTGCTTTTGAAGCAGTTGTTGCTACTGGCTTAGAAGTCTCTGGTTTTGCCTCAGGACTAACAGATGTTTTTTCCTCAGTTTTTTCAGCTTTTGTTTCTTCAGATTTTACTTCAGTTGGTTCTGATTTTACTTCTTCAGACTTAACTTCAGGTGTTGATGTTTCTGACTTAACTTCTGAAGTTTCAGAATTAGCTGAAGTTGCCACATCCGTTGATGGCTCTTTCAACTTTTCCTTGTCGTTATTGTCGACTAGTTCAGTATTCTCAGCAGTTTGCTTTGCTACAATCTCAGCAGCGTTTACCGCACTACCGTTAGCCATCATGAAGCTAAGGGTCGTTCCTAAGAAAACTGATGCGACACCAACTTTGTATTTTCTTAAAGAAAATCGTTGTTGCTCTCTTCTTATCATGTGATAAGTTCTCCTTTTTAACATTTTAACTAATAATATGTAAGATTATTGAGTTTTTCCGAAAATAAAATACTCTTCCCCATAATATCAGTAACGCTACTAGTATACCATACTACAGGACTCATAGCAAGAATAACGATCCTCCAAAACTATATCCGCAAAGTGTATAATATGCATTTATACAGAATATTTAATAGCTGTAAATGTTAAATTCACATATCTAAATCTCTATTTTTATTCCTTCTTTTTACTTTATATAGCAAAAAGACTCTAGTATTCAAGGTAATTTATACTAAAAACAAAAAATTCAACTTATAGACCATAGTGAATGTTTATCACTTTTTTATATCTACAAGAAGAATTTTTTTATTATTTATGATTCTTAAACTTATCTCACATTAGCGAATCAATCTAGAAAATATATTTTTTTAGAGTACTTGATAAAGCCTGGTAACCAGAGACGCTGAGGTGAAGGCCATCTGTTGTGAAGTCTGACTTGAGTTGACCTTTCTGATCTAGTAAGTTCTCAAAAACAGGCACAAATTCAACCTGCATATAGGCAGAGGCTAGGTCTTGATAGGCTTGGTTCCACGCCTTGATTTTCTCATTGGTACGAATATACACTGTCTGTTTAAAATCCTCACCTTCATTGACAGGCAAGATGGAAACTAGCTTTATCTGTGACAGTGGATAATCACGAGAAATGGTTTGAATCACACTCTCGAGATTGGTCAGCGTTTGACTCATTGGAATATCTTTTCCAATGTCATTTGTCCCAATCAAAAGTACAATTTGATCCACTGCATCACCATAGAGGTGGGCATCAAGGTTATCTAGTAAAAGTCCGGTCTGATAACCACGAATCCCTCTATTCACAATGGTCTTTGTTGTCCCTAGTAATTCTTGCAAGGGAAAATACTCAACAATAGAATCTCCAACAAAGATGATATCTGGTTCGATTACTGCAATTTGATTGAGTTCACGATACTTGGTTTGAATTTTCTCCTGCTCTTTTAAGAGCCAGTTTTCTAATAGTCGTACTGCCAAGTTATTCTCCTTCTTCTAGCCAGTTTTCTAAAACTTGGTAAACCCCTGCCTGACTGTTTGCTGGCGCTACTTCTGTCGCAATTTCCTTGACTCTATCCTCTGCATTTTCCATTGCGTAAGAAATACCTGCCAACTCTAACATTTCAATGTCATTTTCACTGTCTCCAAAAGCCATGATTTGTTCGGGTTTTAAGTTCCAACGTTTGAGCAATTCTTCTAAGCCCCAAGCCTTATGAATCCCATCTTGTAAGATATCAATACAACCGTATCCACTAGAAACAGCTCGCACATGCCCATCAAATAAGTCATTGATTTCCTGTAAAACCGAATCGGATCGTTCTTCACCAACAACCATACTCATCTTGAGAACACCACCGAAGAGTTTAGAGTCAAATTCATCGACGAAGTGCATCCGTTGATAGAGCTTTTCAATCATCTCTGGAGTCATAAATTTATCTAGTTCTGTAAAAACAGTACCTTTCTTTACAAAACCACCATTCATAGCAGTTACGACAAACTGATCCTGACATTCTCTACCTTTAAAATGGCCCAAAGCCCTATCAACCATGGCATCATCCCAAGTTTGTGCTTGAAGCAATTCATTGTTTTCGAATATCCGAGCACCATTAGCAACTACCAGAACGACTCTTTCTGCTAAATGTCCCAGTAATTGTCTCATACGATGAACTTCATTTCCAGTCGCAATGACAAACCGAACGCCACGGTGGTCCAGCTTATCCAAAATTTTCTCTAAGCGAGGAAGGTCTAATTGACCTCTTGGATCTAACAAAGTACCATCCATATCCGTTGCTACTATCTTAATTTCCATTTTGTCTCCTTGAGATTCGAATCACTACCACTTCAAACCTACATGTTCATTCATTTCTTTATAGGCTGTATCAATCTGTTGCTTGGTGGCCTCGTCTAACTGACTACGGTATTTCCCGCCCTCTATAAAATCTTCCAAGATATAGGTTTGGTAAAGATAGAGTGGGTAGCCTTCTGGAGAATAACCCCCTTTTGGAGTACGACTCACCCAGCTTGGATGGGCTTGAGCCGTCTCGATAGTTGTTTTACCGGATTTCTTCTTAATGGTCACATCCATGAGAACTCCACGTTCCGTCCACTTGGCATTTTCCACATCCTGCATGGTTTCAATCCGTTGATTTGAGATGAAATTCCCCATAGAGTAAATGATAAGCTTTTTATCACCGTCTTTTTCAACCGTTTCAGCTGGTTCAACAACGTGAGGATGACCACCAAAGATAATATCAGCTCCCCAATCAATCATTTTATGGTAAAGTTTCTTTTGCTCCTCAGTCGGCTCAATTTGATACTCAACTCCCATCTGAGGCATGATAATTGTAATATCTGCCTCCTTCTCTGCTCGTTCAATTTCAGCCTTCATTTTATCTTCGTCTAAGTCTGAAAGATAACGATTATAATCCTCTTGTGAAATGCTTTGTTCAATGCCGTTAAAACCATAGGAATAAGCTAAAATAGCAACTTTAATACCATTAACTTCCTTGATAACTAAAGGAGCCTTATCTCGTGATTCATGGGTATAGACCCCGACCGGTGTCATTCCTGCCTTTTCAATAGCATCTGCAGTTGAAATCACTCCCTCAATCTGAGAATCCAAGATATGATTGTGAGCCAAATCTAGCACTTGATAGCCTGCATCTTTTATAGCATCCATAACTTCACCAGGTGCATTGAACAAGGGGTATCCTGCAAGATAGTGGTCTTTATTTACAGTTCCTTCAAAATCACCAATGACTAAGTCAGCTTGCTTCAGCCAGGGTTTTACATACTCAAAATTTTCATGGAAATCATAGGTGCCGTCTGATTTTTTGGCTGAAATGTAGATAATGTCATGATAGAGCAAATCACCATTTGCCATGATACGCGCACTCGTTTCTTGTTCCGTCTCTGCATTCTTTGCCTGAGAACTTGACTCTTGGTGTGCGGAACTTGGATCACTACTGCTTAAAGAAATCCCTCGAGCTCCTTCCACTAATAAAGTAAGCATCATCGAGACAGCTACCGAAGCTAACAAGACCACAATAAAAGTGCGATTATTCCACTGCTTATAGTTCCTGAAAAACCGAACGGAATGTCTAATAGCTTGTAAAACGGGACCATTTTTTCTTTTTCTACTACGTTGTTCCATCATTTTTCTCCCATGATTTTAAAGTCTATTTTCTTACTCTATTATACCACAGACAAATAGGTATTTCCTTTTATTATATTATTTTTTAGCAACTTCTGTGACTTTCTTTCTCATCTGTTTTGTGTTATCATGTAATTGTAATAGAAGGAAAGGAAAGAATATGTCTGCTATAGAACGAATTACCAAAGCTGCTCATTTAATCGATATGAAAGATATTATCCGAGAAGGGAACCCTACTCTTCGTGCTGTTGCCGAGGAAGTCAGTTTCCCTTTGAGTGATCAAGATATCATTCTTGGAGAAAAAATGATGCAATTTTTGAAACACTCGCAAGATCCTGTTATGGCTGAAAAATTAGGTCTACGTGGAGGAGTTGGACTTGCTGCACCGCAGCTCGACATCTCAAAACGCATCATCGCCGTACTGGTACCAAATATCACTGAGGAAGGTGAAACTCCTCAAGAAGCCTATGATTTACAGGCTGTCATGTACAATCCGAAAATTGTATCCCACTCAGTCCAAGACGCTGCTCTAGGCGAGGGAGAAGGTTGCTTGTCTGTTGACCGTGCTGTTCCAGGCTATGTTATCCGCCACGCTCGAGTAACCGTTGACTATTTTGATAAGGATGGAGAAAAGCACCGCATCAAACTTAAGGGCTATAACTCTATTGTAGTTCAACATGAAATTGACCACTTAAATGGCATTATGTTCTATGATCGTATCAATGAAAAAGACCCATTTGAAGTTAAAGATGGCCTGCTCATTCTTGAATAAAGAAAATCCCGTTGCAAGACGGGATTTTGTGTTATAATGAAGATATGAAAACAAACGATATTGTCTATGGCGTTCATGCCGTCACAGAAGCTCTTTTAGCAAATACTGGAAACAAACTCTACCTTCAGGAAGATTTACGAGGAAAGAATGTGGAAAAAGTTAAGGAATTGGCTACTGAAAAGAAAGTATCCATTTCTTGGACTTCCAAAAAATCACTTTCTGAGATGACTGAAGGAGCTGTTCACCAAGGTTTTGTCTTGCGCGTTTCTGAATTTGCCTACACTGAACTTGAGCAGATTCTTGCTAAGACACGCCAGGAAGAAAACCCACTACTACTAATCCTTGATGGTTTAACGGACCCACATAATCTTGGTTCTATCTTGAGAACAGCGGATGCAACCAATGTTTCAGGTGTCATTATTCCAAAACATCGAGCAGTTGGTGTAACACCCGTAGTTGCAAAAACAGCAACAGGTGCGATTGAACACGTTCCTATTGCTCGAGTCACTAATCTTAGCCAAACCTTAGACAAACTTAAGGATGAAGGTTTCTGGACATTTGGTACTGATATGAACGGAACTCCTTGCCACAAATGGAATACCAAAGGAAAGATTGCTCTCATCATCGGAAATGAAGGCAAAGGTATCTCTAGCAACATCAAAAAACAAGTGGACGAGATGATCACTATTCCAATGAATGGGCACGTACAGAGCCTCAATGCCAGCGTCGCTGCAGCCATTCTCATGTACGAAGTTTTTCGAAATCGACTCTAATAAAAAGTGAGGTTGGGACAAAAGATCCCGACCTCACTTTTTATTAGCAATCAAACTTTGACGCGGTAGCTGATTGAACTTTTTGTTCGTCTTTTAGACTCCAAAAAGCTCCTAATCATCCTCGCAGGGCTGGAACTTCGAAATCTAGACTTTGTCTATCGTTTTCTGTCCCACCGCCTTTTTAATAATGTTCGGTAATATATTTGTAGGCCTCTTGACCTGCAATAGCGCCATCTCCAACAGCTGTTGTAACTTGGCGAAGGTCTTTTTGACGAACATCCCCAACCGCAAAGACACCTGTAACACTTGTCTTCATGTGATCATCTGTCACAATCCAACCTGCCTGGTCGCGAATCTGCAACTCTTGGACAAAGTCACTAACAGGGTCTAAACCAACATAGATGAAGACACCACCAAAAGCTTGTTCTGTCACCTGACCTGTTTTAACATTTTCAATCACAACCGATTCCACACGGTTTTCACCCTTGATTTCTTTAACGACAGAATCCCAAATGAAGTTGATTTTTTCATTGGCAAAGGCACGATCTTGCAAGACCTTTTGGGCACGTAGTTCATCTCGACGGTGAACAATGGTAACAGATTTTGCAAACCGTGTTAAGAAGATAGCCTCTTCAACTGCGGAGTCACCTCCACCTACGACCAACAAATCCTGGTCGCGGAAAAAGGCTCCATCACAAACTGCACAGTAAGAAACTCCACGACTATTGAGTTCTTCTTCTCCTGGAACCCCCAAGAGACGGTGCTTAGAACCAGTCGCTACGATAACTGTGCGCGTTTCATAAACTTGGTCGTCTGTTACGACTTTTTTGAATTCGCCATGATCCTCAACATTTTCAACGAAACCATAGAGATGCTCAACACCTAGATTTTCAAGAGGTTCAAACATCTTTTCAGCTAATTCAGGACCACTGATATTAGCATAACCTGGATAGTTTTCAATGTCAGAGGTATTATTCATCTGACCACCAGGAAGTCCACCTTCAATCAAAGCAACTTTCAAATTGCTACGTGCTGCGTACAAGGCTGCAGTCATCCCAGCAGGCCCTGCACCGATAATAATCGTATCGTACATTCACTTTCCTTCTTTCTTGTTGTAACTATTTTTATTCTAACGGATTAAATCCCATTTTACAACTATTAAGCCTTGAGAACCAACAAAATGCTCATGGTTGCAAATGACAATACTGGAATTGTTAAAACTCCAATCATAATCATATCGTAGAGATGGGCTTGACGTGCTTTAGCAGTTTTGTCAACCCCAGACAGAGCTCTAAGTCCAATCCAGAGTCCCAAAATAATCAAGACCAGTAGAATTGTCAACACTAAACTCTCTAAATACAAAGCAAATAGCTGAACTAGCATGCTCTCTCTCATTTCTATTAATTTTAAAGAGCAAACCCAGTTAGCCTAGCTAACTGAGTCTTTCTTATCTTCTATTATATCAAATATAGGTTCGTTTGTAACTAGCAAAGAATTCTTTTGTACGTTCTTCTTTAGGATGATTGATAATCTCATCTGGTGTTCCAGACTCAATAATCTTTCCTTTATCCAAGAACAAAACCTTATCAGCTACTTGAGAAACAAAGGACATATCGTGACTGACTAAAATCATGGTTTGACCTGATTTAGCTGCATTAACGATAGATCTTTCTACCTCACCAACCAATTCTGGGTCAAGGGCTGAAGTAGGTTCATCCAAGAGCAAGATTGCTGGCTTCATAGCTAAAGCACGCGCCAAAGCTACCCGTTGTTTTTGTCCACCTGATAAATGGCGAGGATAGTGCTGTTGACGATCTGAAAGACCAACCTTAGCCAACTCTTCTTTGGCAATCTTAGTTGCTTCTTCGTCGGAAAGTTTTTTAACAACTACCAAACCTTCCTTGACATTGTCTAAGGCTGTTCTACGCTCAAACAAATTGAACTGTTGGAACACCATGGACAACTTGCGACGAAGAGTCAAGATTTCATCTTGAGTAATTTGAGAAAAGTCAACTTTGAAATCATCAATCTGAATACTTCCACTATCAGGTGTTTCCAGATAATTTAGGCTACGAAGAAAGGTTGACTTCCCCGCTCCTGAGGAACCAATCAAAGCTACTACTTCCCCTTTTTGAATATCTAAATTCAGATGATCCAAGACGGTTTGACCAGAAAAGGATTTGCTTAAATTTGAAATCTTAATCATTAGCGAAGGTCTCCTTTCACATCTGTTTTCGAATTATCTGGTGCTTCGATTGCCATTTTTTTCTCAATAAAGCGGCCAAGATTTTCAATAGCGATATTTACCACCCAGTATACAAGGGCAACTGAGATGAAACGTTCGAAGTAACGATAGTCGGCACCACCCAAAATCTGAGCTTGGGCAAAGACTTCTACAACACCCGCACTAAAGGCTAGGGAAGTCCCCTTAGTCAAACCGATTAGGGAGTTAATCAAGGTTGGAGTCGCTACTACCGCTGCATTGGGAATAATCACACGACGGTAAACTTGTGCACGTGTCATTCCAAGACTACGAGCGGCTTCAATCTCTCCAGGATTGACAGAAAGAATAGCGGCACGGATAGTTTCACTAGCGTAAGCTGCTTCGTTAAAAGCAAAAGCTACAATGGCAAAAGCTGCGGCTGGAATCGCATTGATATTAAAAGCAGTTCCCCATTGTTGATTCAACGCTTTTAATGCTAGAGGAATTCCATAGTAAGTCAACATCAACTGCACTAGGATTGGTGTCCCTTTTAAGAAACTAACAAAGAATGCTTGTAATGGATAAAGAATTCTAACGCGATTAATTTTTACAATAGCAAAAACCAAGGCCAAGATTATACCAAAAAAAGCACCAAATACTGTCAACATCAATGTTGTTGGCAATTGTTGTACAATTCTTGGAATCCCATCAAAGACAGAACGAAAACTAAACAGTTTGCCGTCTGGAATATACTGCATCAAGTTTTGGTACCAATCTGATGCTAAAATTGTTGTAACATTCATAGAAACATCCTCTCCTGATAATGAATCATTCTATCATACTTCTGCCTAGATTTAAAATATTTGCTACGAGCAGAAGAGACTTTGTCTACCTACTAGTTTATCATACTTTAAAAGCGTGAGGTTATATATTTTACCTATCAAGGAGATAGAAAAAAACTATTTCAAATCCAAATTGTCGTAGATTTTACGATAACCAATCTGCTTCACAGCACCATCCTCCACTAATATTGGACGTTTTAATAACATACCATCACTGGCCAAGAGTTTGGCTGCTTCTTTATTGGATAAAGTTCCAACCTTGTCTTTTAAACCAAGTTCACGGTATTTAATACCACTAGTATTGAAAAATTGCTTCAACTCAAATCCTGAAGTTTCAAGCCAATTTAAAATGACTTCTTCACTCGGAGTTTCTTCTACAATATGAACATCTTTATACTCTATTCCGAGTTGATCTAACTCTTTTTTGGCTTTTTTACAAGTTGTACATTTTGGATATTCGATAAATTCTAACATTTTCTTTTCTTTCTATTCCTTATTCTCTTGAAATACTGCACCTTCATGCTTTAAGAGCCAAGCCTTCTTGTCAATTCCTGAAGCATAGCCCGTCAGCCGATTGCCAGCACCTAATACGCGGTGACAAGGTACTAGGATAGACCATGGGTTGCGCCCCACAGCACCTCCGATTGCCTGAGCCGAAGCTATCTGCAAGTCCTTAGCTATTTGTCCATAAGTAACTGTCTGACCAAAAGGAATTCGCCGCAAGTAGTTCCAGACTCTTTTTTCGAAATCACTACCTACAGGAGCTAAAGGTAACTGAGACAAATCTTGATTTTGTCCTTTGAAATAAGCATCTAAATAGCTAGCAATCTGATTTAAAATGGGATGACTTTCCACCTCAACTAGATTACCTAGCGACAAGCCTCTCTCAAAATAACTCTGTGCTTCAACCCATATCCCAAACAGATAGTGATCATCTGCTACCAAAGATAAGATCCCAATCGGAGACTTGTACAGTATCTTTGCATATTTCTTAGGCATTTGATTTTAATTTTTGATAGGCCAAGCGTTCTCCATCTACTGGAACTTTACCGACCTGTTTAAAACCAAGCTTTTCAAAGATATGTTGCATGGCCTTGTTTTTAGCATGTGTATCTGAACGAAAATCTAGGTAATCAAAGCCTTCAATCAAGCCTTCCAAGAAGGTCTGGGCAACACCTTGGCCTTGGACATCTCTAGAAACCGCAATCCGATGAAATACAAGGTATTCTGGTTCTCTTCCTTCCCAACCTCCATCATAAATGGCTTCATAAGCTTTTTCTGGACTTTTAGTCACTGCTGCATAGGCTAAAAGTTCTCCTTCGTCCAAGGCTACATAAGCCTGACCAGAGATGATATCTTCAATAATCGTGTCGGCATTTGGGTAACCATTTTGCCACTGGGTGCTACCAGCTTCCGCCAAGCATTTTTTAGCTTCCTCAATCACCTGCATAATTGCATCTACTTCGTTTGGAAAGGCTAAACGAATTTCCATCTTATCTCCTCTTTTCTGACTGGTTTCTCTCATCATAGCATAATTTAAAGCTTTCTACAAGCAGTTAAAACTTGACTTTTTATTTCTATTATTTTATAATCTAGTTATCGAAACTAGATAAACAGGAGTTGGAAATGAAAACTACTTTTTCCTACCCAGAATGGGACGAAATTCCAAACATTGATCTCTATTTGGATCAGGTCCTACTTTATGTGAATAAAGTTTGTTCCCCTATTTCTCTTGCTAAAGAGAAAGGTTTAACTGCATCAATGGTGAACAACTATGTGAAGCACGGCTATATCAGTAAACCTGAAAAGAAAAAATACCAACGCAAACAAATTGCCCGATTGATTGCTATAACAACACTCAAGTCTGTTTTTTCAATCCAGGAAATTGCTCAAACCCTAAACACCCTACACACAGAGACTAACTCACAAGAACTTTACAATGCTTTTGTGGACTATATGAATGAAGACATTGATCCAGCTAATTCCATTATCCAGGCAAGCTGCCAAACGGTCAAACTCTATCATCAAACACTTGCACTAGTCTATACAGAAAATATAGAGGAGGAAACAAATGAATACTAGTTTTAAACTTAGCAAGCGCCTTAGTTTTGGAGAAGAAATAGCAAACAGTGTCACCCATGCTGTAGGGGCACTTATCATGCTGATTTTGCTCCCTATCTCATCGACTTATAGTTATGAAGCTCATGGATTTTTATCGTCTGTCGGTGTGTCCATCTTCGTCATCAGTCTCTTTCTCATGTTCCTTTCATCGACTATTTATCATTCTATGGCTTATGGTTCCACTCATAAGTATGTCTTGCGCATTATCGACCATTCCATGATTTATGTTGCGATTGCAGGTTCTTATACTCCTGTCGTTTTGACCTTGATGAATAACTGGTTTGGTTATCTGATTATCGCCATTCAGTGGGGAACAACTATTTTTGGTATTCTTTATAAAATCTTTGCCAAAAAAGTCAATGAAAAATTTAGTCTGATACTCTACCTCATCATGGGTTGGCTAGTTGTGGCTATCCTACCAGCAATCATCAGTCAAACAAATCCAATCTTTTGGACTCTTATGGTATCAGGTGGGCTTTGCTATACAGTTGGTGCTGGTTTTTATGCTAAGAAGAAACCTTACTTCCACATGATCTGGCATCTCTTCATTCTGGCAGCTTCCGCTCTCCAATACATCGCCATTGTATATTACATGTAAAAATAGGCCGGGAAAATCCCGACCTATTTTTATTTGCACATATTGATAAAGTATTGATGCAAGCGAAGATCATTTGTCAATTCCGGATGGAAGGAGGTCACTAGCATATTCTTTTCTTGAGCAGCAACGATTTGATTGTTCACTACTGCCAGAACATCAACACCCTTACCAACTTCACTAATAATAGGTCCACGGATAAAGGTCATGGGAATCTTGCCAACACCCTTGCAGTCTGCTTCTGTATAAAAGCTTCCTAGCTGACGTCCATAGGCATTGCGCTCCACTACTATGTCCATAGTCGCTAGATGGCTTTCCTCTTGAGAAGTGATTTGTCTCGCTAGCAAAATCAAGCCTGCACAAGTTCCAAAGACTGGTAAACCATTGAGAATAGCCTCTCTTATAGGAAGTAGCATCTGCTGGTCACGTAGGAGTTTTCCCATAGCTGTCGACTCGCCTCCAGGTAAAATCAAACCTGACAGCTCACCTCGATGTTGCTGAAAGTCTTCTAGATTTCGCAGTTCAACACTTTCAACTCCTAGTTTTGCAAGGACTTTCTCATGCTCTACAAAGGCGCCTTGCAAGGCCAATATTCCAATTTTCATCTATTTTCCTCGCTCCGCCATGAGAATTTGGATTTCATTCTCATTGATACCAACCATGGCTTCTCCCAAATCTTCTGAGATTTGAGCTAAAATTTGAGGATTTTGATAGTTTGTAACTGCCTTGACAATTGCTGCTGCACGTTTAACAGGATCACCTGATTTGAAAATCCCTGAACCAACAAAGACACCTTCTGCACCTAGCTGCATCATAAGAGCAGCATCTGCAGGTGTTGCTACACCGCCTGCTGCGAAGTTCACGACTGGTAGTTTTCCATGTTCGTGAACGTATTGAACTAATTCTACAGGTACTTGGAGTTCTTTTGCTGCGACATAGAGTTCATCTTCACGTAGATTTTGAATGCGACGGATTTCTTGATTCATCATACGCATATGGCGGACTGCCTGAACGATGTCTCCTGTTCCAGGTTCCCCTTTTGTACGGATCATCGATGCTCCTTCAACGATACGACGCAAGGCTTCTCCTAGGTCTTTAGCACCACAAACAAAAGGAACTTGAAATTCTTTCTTGTTCACATGGAAACGATCGTCAGCTGGAGATAGCACTTCACTCTCATCGATATAGTCAATCTCGATGGCTTCTAAAATCTGTGCTTCAACAAAATGCCCAATTCGAACCTTGGCCATAACTGGAATGCTGACTGCGTCTTGGATTTCCTTAATCATCTTTGGATCACTCATACGAGAGACACCACCAGCTGCACGAATATCCGCTGGGATTCGCTCCAAGGCCATAACCGCTGCTGCACCTGCAGCCTCTGCAATTCTTGCTTGTTCAGGGTTTTGAACGTCCATAATGACGCCACCTTTAAGCATCTGAGCCAAATTTTTATTTAATTCATAACGATTTTCAGTCATTTTCTCTTCCTCAATAGTTGTATTGGTAGCTACAATTTTATTTTAAGGTAGAAATGACTCAAGTACAAGATAAAAAAAATCGATTTGTCTGGGTACAATTATCTCAATCATTAAAAAAGTACCCATATAAGGTACTCTTATTTCTTAGATTTTTTAATGTTTTTAACAAGATAAAACAGATATCCTGAAACCATATAGGCAACAAAGATAGTAGCTGCCCATCTAAAGACAAAGCCCCAACCATGTTTGGTAGCATTCAAAAAGAAATAAGGGAAGGGACTATCCTTAGCGTTAGGGACATCCATCTTTAGAACAAAACCGTTTAAGATGGCAAAAATCATATAAAACAAAGGAAGGCTGGTCCAAAGCATGGGATCAAACCACTTATATTGACGACTCTTATCAAAAATAATTGTATCTGCTAAAAACCAGAGAGGGACAATATAATGACAAAGGAAATTTTCTAAACGGTAAAAATCTGTCGTCAAGGGAGCTAGCATGAAATGATAGATGACACAAGTAATCATGATACTCATAGTGACACCACCTTTGAGACGTAGAATTCCTGGACTTTGCCAACTATCACTGCCACTACGCATCTTTAACAAAAGATAACCTGTAAAGATGACAACCAAAAGGTTGGAAAGGACTGTATAGTAAAGCAACATCCCTAAACCACCACGTTTGGTAATTTCCAGATAGACCCCTGTAAATGCTGCGAAAAACAAGAGAGTCCGACTGAAAAAAATAAATTTATTCCAAGTAGTCATGATTAAATCTTTTTAACAAATTCTGATTTCAATTTCATAGCACCAAAACCATCAATCTTACAATCGATGTTGTGGTCACCCTCAACAATACGGATGTTTTTCACACGAGTTCCTTGCTTAAGGTCTTTTGGAGCACCTTTTACCTTAAGGTCTTTGATCAAGGTTACTGTATCACCGTCAGCCAATTTATTTCCATTAGCGTCGATAGCAACAAGGCCTTCTTCAACCTCTACTTGCTCAGCAGGATTCCATTCATAAGCACACTCTGGGCAGACTAGCAAGGCTCCGTCTTCATAGACATATTCTGAATTACATTTTGGGCAATTTGGTAGATTGTTCATTTTATCTCCTTCTATTTTCATGATGGTTTGATTGTCAAATTTTCGTTAACAAAGACTATTATACCTTAAAATTAAAAATTTGACAAATTGGTAAAAAACCGACTCACCACTATCGTGGTCAATCGGTTAAAATTTCAAATTAAAAATGTTTGACTGCTTCTGATTTAATTTTTTCGACAACTTCTAAAATACTTAGCCCTGTCGTGTCCAGATAGATTGCATCATCTGCCTGCTTAAGAGGAGAAGTTTCACGATGACTATCTTTATAATCACGCGCAGCAATCTCTTCTTTCAAAGTTTCCAAATCTGTTTCGATCCCCTTTGAAAGATTTTCCTTATAACGTCGTTCTGCACGTTCATCCACTGAAGCAACAAGAAAAATCTTCAATTCAGCCTTAGGCAAGACCACTGTACCAATATCTCGACCATCCATGACGATTCCGCCTTGTTGGGCAATTTCTTGCTGGAGGGCTACCAATTTTTCACGAATAGCTGGAATAGCTGCAAAAGCTGATACAGCATTAGTTACTTCATTTTCTCGGATTGGATTGGTAACATCAACGTCTCCAACAAAAACAAGCTGTTCTCCTGTTTCGGCACGACCAAAACTAATCGGATATTGTTCCAATAATTCAAGAAGTCGAGATGACTCTTCTGGGCTTACTTGGTTGTTTAAAGCAATGTAAGTCGCAGCACGATACATGGCACCTGTATCCAGATAAGTATAGCCAAAGTCCTTAGCGATAATCTTAGCTACTGTACTCTTACCACTTGAAGCTGGACCATCAATAGCGATCTGAATTGTTTTCATTCTAACTCCTATCTTGTCTTAAGGACATCACCAGGATTTGCAAACCAAGTTCCTGAAGACATATGACCAGGGTTCAAGGCTTCAAGCTGGGCAATAGAAATACCTGCTCTAGCTGCAATAGCTGCCTCACCTTCACCTGCAAGGACAGTAATGGTTCCCTCAGCATTTGTATGTTCCTCTGAACTACTTGAAGAAGTTGATTCTGCTTCAGAACTTGATGATTCAACTGAACTACTTGATGATGTTGAAGAAACTTCCTCTACCTTAGGCGCAGAAGAATCATGGAAATCTTTCAAGGCTGCCGTACGATCACTTCCACCTGATGACAGGTAGATTAGAATGGCAATCATACCGACAACGATAACAAAGAAAATACAAGCCAAAATCGTTAAAATACGATTAGCTCCTACTCCTGATTCCTTATTTCCTCTGCTTCTGCGTTCCGAACGACTTTCCTCGATGTCGTAAATATCTTCTTGCCATGGTTCCTTTTCCATACCTTACTCCTTGTTTTTTTTCTAATTTCTTATTACAATATAAATATGAAAATCACACTTATACCTGAACGATGCATTGCCTGCGGGCTATGCCAAACCTATTCTGATTTATTTGATTACCATGATAATGGTATAGTGCGTTTCTATGATGATCCTAATCAACTAGAGAGAGACGTCCCAGCTAGTGAAGAGCTACTGGAAGCTGTAAAACAGTGTCCCACTCGCGCGCTCATCAAAGATTAATTTGTCATCAGTGGTGATTCGATTTCCAAATACCACTTCCTCTAGTTTAGCATATTTTTCCAGAAAATTATAGTCTTTTGAAGGACTTATTTTTAGCAAATCTTATCTTGACTCACTCTGTTCTTTTATCAGATAGAGGGGTCTTTTTTTCGTTTCCAGATAAATTTTACTGATATATTTTCCGAGAATCCCAATCGTCAATAATTGGACACCACCAAGAAATAGAATGACAGCCATCAGAGAGGTCCAACCAGAAGTTGGATTGCCAAGTAAGAGAGTACGGACAACTACAAACAGTGTCATCACCAAAGCCAGAAAACATGATGAAAGACCCGCAACAAAAGCTAATATCAAAGGAAAATCTGAAAAATTCACAATCCCTTCGATAGAGTAGAAAAAGAGTTGTCTAAAGCTCCAACTAGTCTTACCCGCCCGCCTTTCAACATTAGGGTATTCTAGATAGTGAGTGTGAAAACCAACCCAGGCAAAGAGCCCTTTGGAAAAGCGATTGTATTCTGTCAATTCCAACACTGCATCCACAACTGTTCTTCTCATCATTCGAAAATCACGGACACCCGATGGAAGAGCCACTGGGCTAATTTTTTGCATGAAACGATAAAAAAGATCGGCGCAGAAACTACGTAAAACGGGTTCCCCGTCTCGACTAGTTCTCCTAGTTCCAACACAATCCAAGTCTGGATTCTGATCTAGTAGTTCTTTCATCTCAAGCAAGAGGCTTGGTGGATCCTGAAGGTCTGCATCCATAACCACCACCAAATCTCCACTTGCTTGTTGTAAACCTGCATATATGGCCGCTTCCTTCCCAAAATTTCGCGAGAAAGAGATATAATGTACTGCAGCATTTTTCTCTCGATAAACCTTTAGAACGTCCAAAGTCTTATCAGTCGAACCATCATCTACAAAAATGTATTCGATTTCTGTTCCCAAATCTGGGATCAGTACTTCAAGAGTTTGATAAAAAAGAGGAAGTACTTCCTCTTCGTTTAAACATGGGACTATGATTGAAATCATCATCTTAGTCTTCAAATCCATTTGGATGTTGACTTTGCCAACGCCATGCGTCTTGACACATCTCTGTAATACCAAGTTCTGCTTCCCATCCTAGCTCTTCCTTAGCTTTTGCTGGATCTGAGTAGCAAGCTGCAATGTCACCTGGGCGACGTTCAACAATACGATATGGAATAGGACGTCCGACTGCTTTTTCCATATTTTGGATAATTTCAAGAACTGAGTAGCCTTTTCCTGTACCAAGGTTGTAAATGTTTAGTCCTGAACCTTTATGAAGCTTCTTAAGTGCCGCAACGTGCCCTTTTGCTAGGTCAACGACGTGGATATAGTCACGTACACCTGTTCCATCTTCAGTATCGTAGTCGTCTCCAAAGACCTGAACTTGTTCCAACTTACCAACTGCAACTTGTGTCACATATGGAAGAAGGTTATTTGGAATACCGTTTGGATTTTCACCCAAATCACCGCTCTTATGCGCACCAATTGGGTTGAAGTAACGAAGTAAGACAACGTTCCACTCTGAATCTGCTTTATGGATATCTGTCAAGATTTCTTCCAGCATAAGCTTGGTACGGCCATAAGGGTTGGTAGCTGAAAGTGGGAAATCTTCTAGGATTGGAACAGTATGTGGATCTCCATAAACTGTTGCTGAAGAACTGAAGATAATGTTCTTACAGTTTGTCTCTTCCATAACTTTCAAGAGACTGACAGTTCCAGCGATATTGTTATCATAGTAGGCAAGTGGGATACGTGTAGACTCACCTACAGCTTTCAAACCAGCAAAATGAATCACACCTGTTGGCTCTTCGTGTTTGAAAATATCGCGAAGTGTATCCGTATCTCGGATATCAGCTTCATAAAAAGGAATCTCAACTCCTGTAATTCTTTCCACTACTTCAAGACTTTTACGACTACTGTTTACCAAATTATCCACGACAACTACTTGGTGTCCAGCTTGGACCAATTCAATGACAGTGTGAGTTCCGATAAAACCTGCTCCACCTGTTACCAGAATTTTTTCTTGCATTTTATTTCCTCAATTCTTGGATTATTTTTTTCATTTTACCATTTTTGATAGGGAAAGTCATTTACTTTCCTAAGACTATCGTAAAAACTAGGTAAAAGGTTTACTATTGTTTCTTTTGAATGTATCTTTCAGTCGGATAATCTGCTGGATCCAATACTCCTTTTCTCCCTTGAAGCATTTGAGCTAGATGATAACCGATAATAGGACCAGTCGTTAACCCTGAAGATCCTAGACCACTTGCTGTATAGACTCCTGATAAGTTTGGAACCTGTCCGAAAAATGGAGAAAAGTCACTCGTATAAGCCCGAATTCCTACACGTTCACCAGATAAAACTGCATCCTTTAAACTCGGATAAAATGGACTCGCTACCTCAGCCATTTGTTGGAGCAAATTTTTATTGACTGTAAGATCAAATCCCATGTCATTCTCATGGGTAGCTCCTAGAGATAACTTACCTCCAGGAAATGGTATCAAATCCCACTCACCTTCCGGCATGACAACAGGATAGCTTGCCATGTCTAAATCAACCTGATAATCTCTAAGTTGACCTTTTTGAGGACGAACATCCACCTCATAGCCTAAAGGCTCCAAAATGTGTTCAAGCCAAGCTCCCGTAGATAAAATTACTTGATCAAACATTTGATTGTCTATCTGATAACCTGATAATAAAGGAGTTAGACTAACCTCTTTCTTTACGACCTTAACCTGACTGGCATCCAGTAAACGACTCACTAGGAGTTGCCCATCTACTCGAGCTCCACCAGAAGCATAAAGCAATCTCTCAAATCCCTTTAGACCAGAGAATAACTTACTCGCAGATTCTTGATCCAGAATGGCTAATTTCCCTATTAAGGGAGATTCATCTCTACGTTGCAAGGCTAGTTGATAGAGTTCCTCTAGTTTGGACTCATCTTTTTTAAGAAGAAAGACTCCTGAGCGTTGGTAAAAATCAACTTTTTGACCCGATTTTTCTAGGTCAGCTAATAAATCTACATAGAAATCAGCTCCTAGGCGCGCCATCTTATACCAAGCCTTATTGCGTCGTTTAGAAAACCAGGGGCTTATAATTCCTGCCGCTGCCTTGGTCGCTTGTCCGTGCCCATGATCAAAGACAGTTACTTCGATATCAGTTTCTTTATAAAGATAGTAGGCAGCCGTTGCCCCTACAATTCCTGCTCCTACAATGGCAACTTTTTTCATTGTCTTTACCTTCTAACTAGATATGATGGAATGGATTGGTGGATGCCTGACTTGCGATAACCTCTAAAGGCCAATCATTTTCTTCCTTCCATTCGTTCAGGAACGCTGCAATTTTTTCAACAAAGAGAACTTCAATATAGTGTCCTGGGTCCAGAGCCAACAAACCGTCTGACAACATATCTTGGGCAGTGTGGTAATAGATGTCACCAGTAATGTAAACATCTGCTTCTTTTGCCAAAGCATCAGAGTAGAAAGACTGCCCACTGCCGCCACAAATAGCCACTCTTGAGATTGTCTTTTGCAATTCAGTCTCTTTATAATACACCATTCGAAGGCTATCTAGATCAAAGATTTCCTTAACATGATCTGCAAATTCTTTAAATGTTTGAGGTCTAATAGTTCCAATACGTCCGATCCCACGTTCAGGACCTGTCTCCTGTAGGTACGTTGTATCCTTAATATCTAACAATTGGCAGAACCAATCATTAAGACCATTTTCAACGATATCAATGTTTGTATGACTGACGTAAACTGCAATATCATGCTTGATGAGGTCGATATAAATTTGATTTTGAGGGCGACTAGCTACCAAGTCCTTGATAGGACGAAAGATAGGCGCGTGCTTGACGATAATCAAATCGATACCCTTTTCAATTGCTTCAGCGACTGTCTCTTCACGAATATCAAGGGCAACCATGACCCTTTTGATTTCCTTGTCTAGGGTACCAATTTGCAGACCACGACTATCACCTTCCATAGAAAATTCTTGTGGACAATAAGTTTCATAACGCTTAATCACTTCACTTGCTTTCATGAAGCACCTCCTTGATGGCTTGAATTTTATCTGCCAGAACCTGACGTTCTTCTTGATTTTTTTCTGGAATTTGACTAAGGGCAAACTCAAGCTTGCTGGCTTCTTTTTGCCATTTCTGAACAAATACGGGACTGACTTCTTTGGGCAAGAATGGACCAAAGCGGGTATCTCTTTCTGACAATTTCATTTCACCAGCTTCTGCAACTATGATCTCGTAAAATTTCCCAGCTTCTTCTAGGATACTTTCTGCCATAATTTGAAAACCGTGCTCTTGTAGCCAGCTGCGTAACTCATCTTCTCGGTTATTTGGTTGAAGAATCAAACGCTCAACATTGGCTAGTTTGTCCAATCCTTCTTCTAATATCGTAGCAATCAAGTGACCTCCCATCCCAGCAATAGTGATAACAGAAACCTGGTCACTTTCTTCGAAAGCTGCTAAACCATTGGCTAAACGAACCTGAATTTTCTCAGTCAAGCCATGGCTCTCAACATTTTTTACAGCAGATTGATAAGGACCTACTACTACCTCTCCTGCAATAGCACGTTCAATACGACCTTTTTCAACTAGTTCAATCGGTAAATAAGCATGGTCGCTACCGACGTCCAGCAAAACAGCTCCTTGGGGAACAAAAGAAGCTACTGTTTCTAATCTCTTTGAAATCATCTTCTCTCACTTTCAAAAACTCTATTTCCCTTTATTATACCATATTTTATCTAGCAGTCCTGCACCTAAAAAAGACCGCAATCATGGATTGCAGTCTTTCTTTATCTTTTAACTTGATAACGACTTGTCAGTATGAAAATCACAATAAAGACGAGCATCATAATACCATAGACAGGCAATGTTTGACCTGTAAGTGTTGAAATTTCAAGCAATTTTTGGATTCTTGGAAATAGAGCTGTCCCAAGGAAGCCACCTATTGACCAAATAATCAAAAGTACACGCCACAGGCTAAATGGCAAGCAGGCTCTAACTACAGACATGAAACCAATCGATGCCAACAGATAATACAAAAGTGTCGAAATTTCAATGGCTGACCAGCTTTGACTGGTTCCAAAAATTTTAACAAAGAGAACACTAAAGACTACCATCAAGGCACTTGGTAAAGCTCGAAGCATGGATTTTCTGAGGAAGTTTTGTTCCACAGGTTTGATATTTCGTTCAAAAGTTAATACAAACGGTGGGAATCCTTCCACAAACTGGTCAATCATGGTTATCTGAATCGGAATGAATGGGAAAATCAAAATCCATTCAGTACGTCCCAACAATGCACTCGCAATACAGATAACTGCTAACAAGAAAGAATAGATGGTCTTAATTAAGAAAATTGGAGCAATGTGGGCAATGTTATTGACCACACGACGACCTTCGAAGAGAATCTCAGGAACATCATTGAAATCTGAATTCAAGAGGACCAGATTTGCAATCTGACGAGTTGCTGGGTCTCCTTCAGCCATAACAATGGAACAGTCTGCCTCACGGAGAGCTAGGATATCATTGACACCATCCCCTGTCATTGCTGTAGTATGTCCTGCTTTTTTCAGAGTTTGGATGATTAGTTTCTTTTGATGAGGCGAGACACGTCCGAAAATGGCTGTCTCCTCAGCCATGGCAACCAACTCTTCATCAGTAATTTTCGAACAATCTACATAACTCTGATAGTCTGCAAAACCTGCTTTTTGGGCAATACTTGAAACAGTGACTGGATTATCACCAGAGATAATTTTCAATCCCACTTCCTGAGAACGAAGATAGTCTAGCGTCTCAGCAGCACCTTCTCGAATCGGATCTAGAATCTCAAGCAAAGCCAAAGCCTGAATATCAGATGGCTTTTGCGGCTTGTGATGGTCAAGTTTTTCTTGACTGAGCGCTAACACCAAGACACGAGATCCTCGTTCAAGAGCTTCTCTAGCTTCAGAAACTTCAGCACCCAACAACATCTCCGGTGCGCCTAGGAAAACAGTTCCTAGACCTTCCAACTCCATTGCTCCCCATTTTCGATCACTTGAAAATGGAAGGCTAGAAATCATCGGATAAGCTACCTCTCCCGCAAAACGCTTTCGAATAGCTTGAGCTGTTGGATTTTTATCCTCACTGTGTGCCATATAACTAGTTAGTATTTTGACAATGGCATCTTGATCGTAAGCTTGAGTAAGAGGAAAGACCGTCTCAACCTGCATCTTCCCTTGTGTGATTGTCCCTGTCTTATCCAAGCAGAGCATATCCACGCGTGCTAAGGTCTCAACAGAATACATCTCCTGTACCAAAACCTTTTTCAAACCAAGCTTGATAACAGCGGTTAAGAGAGAGGTGATAGTCAAGAGCGCGATTCCCTTAGGCAACATCCCCAAAAGGGCTGTAGATGAATTCACTACAGAAGACTTCAGTGGTAAACCTTTCAAGACCAAAGCTTCAAGCAAAAGAGCAATTCCAAATGGAATAATGACTTTCCCAGTAAAGCCAGCTAACTGGTCTAGCGATTTCATGATACGTGAGTTGATCGGTTTAACAGTCTTAGCTTCAAGCATGAGTTTGGCTGCATAGTTATCTACCCCTACATGATGAACTTGAGCAATGACAGAGCCACTTGCAAGAAAGCTACCTGACAACATTAGGTCTTCTACTTCTTTTTGCACCAAGTCGCTCTCGCCCGTTAACATGGCTTCATTGACTTCTGCAAAACCTTCTAATACAATGGCATCACTTGGAATCTGATCTCCTGCTGACAAGCGAATCACATCGTCTAAAACAAGTTCTTCAGGGTCCAAAGCTATCTCTTGTCCATCACGAATTGTCGTAATTTTTTCTTTATTCAAGAGATTGAGTTTATCAACCATATGTTTAGCTCGTAGCTCAGTTACAATCCCAGAAAATGCATTAAAGCAGATAACCGCAAAGAAAACTAGGTTACTCCAGGCTTGAACAAATGCGAGTGCTAAGGCAATAGCAAAGTTTAAAGCATTGAAGAGAGTAAAAACATTTCGTTTTACAATCTGCCAAGTACTGGTACTAGCTGATGCTTTGAAATCATTGACTTGCCCCTGTTTCTGACGTTCATTAACTTCTGATTGGCTTAAGCCTATAATTTTATTTTTATCCATACTCTCTATCATATCATTTTTTTTTGAATAATTCTAATTTCATATAAAGAGCTTTTCCGTCTATACAAAAAAATTTGCCTGTCCTACAACGATAAGGTATAATAAAAGAAAGAAATTTGAAGGAGACACCATGTTTTATACTTATCTTCGTGGACTCGTTATGTTGATTCTCTGGTCTATCAACGGTAATGCTCATTATCATAATACCAATAAAATTCCGAGTCAAGATGAAAACTATATCCTAGTCGCTCCCCATCGTACCTGGTGGGATCCTGTCTACATGGCATTTGCGACCAAACCGAAACAATTTGTTTTTATGGCTAAAAAGGAACTTTTCTCCAACCGAATCTTTGGTTGGTGGATTCGTATGTGTGGTGCCTTTCCTATTGATCGGGAAAATCCTAGCGCTTCTGCTATTAAGTATCCTATCAATGTCCTTAAAAAGAGCGACCGATCTCTCATCATGTTTCCAAGCGGTAGTCGTCATTCTAACGATGTCAAAGGTGGCGTAGCTCTGATTGCTAAAATGGCCAAGGTTCGCATCATGCCAGTTACTTACACTGGTCCAATGACCTTAAAAGGACTCATCAGTCGTGAACGTGTCGATATGAACTTCGGAAATCCTATCGATATCTCAGACATTAAGAAAATGAATGATGAAGGAATTGAGATGGTTGCTGAACGTATCCAATCAGAATTCCAACGTCTGGATGAGGAAACAAAACAATGGCATACAAATAAAAAACCAAATCCTTTGTGGTGGTTTATTCGCATACCAGCACTGATTGTTGCTGTCTTAGTTGCAATTGTTACCATCATCTTTAGCTTTATCGCAAGTTTTATCTGGAATCCAGAAAAAAAAACAAAATCAATTAGGTTAGAATAAAATGGCTGAGGGATATTCTCTTAAGCCGTTTTAGTTTGACTGACAGCTAATTACTTTTAAATAAAACATTTTATTGACAAAGATTTGATTCTATAGTATACTTTTTAAGTAAGCTGATTTAGCTCAGTAGGCAGAGCGCATCCATGGTAAGGATGAGGTCGCCGGTTCGATCCCGGCAATTAGCATTGTGTAACAGTTCCTTTTTATAGGATTTTTTTATTGACTTTTTTTCGACTTTATAGTAAAATGAAATTTGCGATGAGTCGATATGTAGCGAGAGCTACTATTGAGCAAAGGAGGTCATAACGCAGGAGCGGACCTTGAGAAATTGTGTGAACCGATTTCTCACATGGAGATGCCTCTCAAGCTTTCTGGTTTTTCCAGAGAGCTTTTTTTATTTTCCTAAACACTACTAAACCCTATCTTTTAGCAATCCTTTCTGCACAAATAGTAATAAGCTCAAGCCTCAATCATACACTTATAGACTTATTACCCAAAAAATCCTAGCTAGGTTTAGTCATAAAGATAGAAAGATGACCATTGTAGTCAATAATTATAGCAAAAGTTACAGGGCAAACTGTATTATATACCTTAGCATTGAAAGGAAGGGGATATATTTTGCCCCTCGTCACAAAAAAAGACCTATCATACAAGCTATAAAGCTTGATATGGTAGGCTTTTTAATATTAGATTAACGTACAGTGCGGATACGCATTGTGTTAGTACGAACTGCTTCACCAAGTGGCACACCTGCAACGATAACGATATCGTCACCAGATTGTACAAGACCTGCTTCAACTGCTTTACGTTCAGCAATTTCGAACATGTCATCAGTTGATGATGGAGCTTCTGTCAACATTGGGATAACACCCCAGTTCAACATCAATCCACGTTCTGTCAATTCGTCAAATGTCAATGCCAAGATATCAGCATTTGGACGGTATTTAGAGATCAAACGTGCTGTGTGACCAGTCTTAGTAAGAGTTACAACCAATTTAATGTCCATTGAGTTTGTAGCATCTTTAACTGCTGAAGCCATAACTTCTGTCTTAGAGTTACGTTCAAATGAATCTGAGTTCAAACGTCCGTATTCGTTAAGAAGAGTTTGAGCGTTCTTATCGATAGTTGCCATTGTACGAACAGACTCAAGTGGGTATTTACCATTTGCTGACTCACCTGAAAGCATTGTAGCATCAGTTCCGTCGATAACAGCGTTAAATACGTCTGATACTTCTGAACGAGTTGCACGTGGTTTTTCAGTCATTGTTTCAAGCATGTTTGTTGCAGTGATAACAACTTTACCAGCAGCGTTCACTTTAGTGATGATCATTTTTTGGTAAACTGGAACCATTTCGAATGGTACTTCGATACCCATGTCACCACGAGCGATCATGATACCGTCAGCAGCTTCAATGATTTCATCCAAGTTATCGATACCTTGTTGGTTTTCGATTTTAGCGAACAATTGAACGTGACCGTTACCAGTTTCTTCACAGATTGCACGAACTTCATTCACGTCTTTTGCAGTACGTACGAATGAGATCGCGATGAAGTTGATACCTTGTTCCAAACCGAAGCGGATATCAGCGTTATCACGTTCAGCAAGAGCTGGGAAAGGAATTTTAGTGTTAGGGATATTTACACCTTTTTGTTTAGCGATAACACCGTCATTTTCAACTTCAACGACAAATTCACGAGTTGCATCGTCTTTTTCTACAACACGAAGACCAAGTTTACCATCGTCAACCAATACTTGACGACCAACTTCAACATCATCATAGATGTCAAGGGCTCCAGCAACGTTCAAAGCAATCACTTCACGAGTTGATTTGATTCCTTGTTTAGTTGCAACACGGATTTTTTCACCAGTTTTGTATGAGTACTCTTTAGCTTCTCCTTCGAACAATTCAGTACGGATTTCTGGTCCTTTAGTATCAAGAAGGAAACCAACTTTTTTACCTGCAAGTTTTTCTGCAAGTTTAACAGTTGCCATACGATCACCTTGTTCTTGGTGGTCACCGTGTGAGAAGTTGAAACGGAAAGTGTTAGCTCCTGCTTCAATCAATTGAGCAATGTTTTTAGCTGAAGCTTCAACGTCAAGTTTTTCACCCCAGTATCCGTCATCACCAAATTTTTTACCACCGCGGATTTCTACCGCAGGACCCAAAGTTGCAACGATTTTTACACGTTTGTTCATGATTTTGTGACTCCTTTATATAATTCGACCTTTTATGGTCATTTTACCAGTTTAGTTAAAGTTGATTAAGACAAGCTCTTGTTTAAAGCAGAAAGTTCAATATCAGCTTTGTGAGGGTTGTTAACAACGATCTTACCATCAACTGTTAGGCTAAATAAAGCTCCTTCTTCTGCAGTTCCAAGAATTGGATTTTCAACCATTTTCTCATTGCGAATACCAACAGCGACACCACCGATTCCTTGTTTAAGGAGTTTAACAGCATGTGCACCCATGCGTGACGCCAATACACGGTCACGAGCAGTTGGTGATCCACCACGTTGGATGTGACCAAGTTCAGTTACACGAAGATCGCTTGTATCTCCAGCTTCTTTTAGTTTTTGACCAAATTCTGCCGCTGACATAACACCTTCTGCCAAAACGATAATGTTGTGTTTCTTACCGTGTTCATATCCAGCCTTGATACTTGCTACGATGTCTTCCATCTTGAATCCTTCTTCAGGGATGATAATTTCATCAGCACCTGTTGCAATACCAGCCCAAAGAGCGATATCACCAGCGTTACGTCCCATAACTTCAATTACAAATGTACGACGGTGACTTGATGAAGTATCACGAATCTTATCGATGGCATCCATCGCAGTTGTAACTGCAGTATCAAATCCGATTGTGAAATCAGTACCTACGATATCGTTATCGATTGTTCCTGGAAGTCCAATAGCAGGGAATCCATGCTCAGTCAAGCGCATAGCTCCGTGATAAGAACCGTCACCACCGATAACCACGACACCTTCGATACCGTGTTTTTTCAACTGCTCAATCCCTTTAAGTTGACCTTCGAGTTTTGCAAACTCAGGGTAACGAGCAGAGTGAAGGAAAGTACCACCACGTGAAATGATGTCTCCCACTGAAGCTGCATCAAGTGGATAAATTTCGCCGGCAACCATACCTGCGTATCCATCATAGATACCAAAAACTTCCATTCCTTCTGAGATTGCTTGACGAACTACTGCACGGATAGCAGCATTCATACCAGGGGCGTCTCCACCACTAGTCAAAACAGCAATACGTTTCATTTGGTTTTGCTCCTTTTTCTTTAACATTCTAACTGATTATACCATAATTAAAGTTAAAATTCTTTTATTTTCATTGATTTTTAACGATAAATCGTTTTCATAACTATCTGACTTAAAGATTCCTGTAAACTAACATCTTTTGCAACAAAATAACTCGGTAAAAGGACATTTTTTTGTTCATTTTCGTAGCGAATGATGACTGGAATTTCTCCCTTATATTGCTCTAAAATATGATAAATTTCAGTATCATGTTCATGATCAGCAGCCTGTATCCAAAATCGTTCACTCACTGCTTCTTTTAGATTATTTAACACTAATTGAAGCCGACCATCTCTTGCCTGTACTTTTCCATTAAGGTAGTAGAATCTTCCTTCATGTAAGAGATTGTTAAATTGGCGATACTGGTCAGAAAAAACTGTGACTTCCAAATTTGATTTGCTATCACTTACTTTCAAAAAGGCCATATTTTCACCTTTTTTAGTTCTGATTACTCGGATAGACTGAATCTCAACGAGTACTGTAGCTGTCTGTCCTTCAAATAGTTCAGACAAACTCACAATTGGGTACAAAGGATTCTTTGCTAAGATCAATAAAGGATGCGGACTGATACCTACTCCAAGCCACTCCTGTTCCTTACGGAACTTTTCAACTTGCGTAAAATCCTCACTCTCAAGCCAATTGTAGCTATTATCTGCAAATAAACTACCCAATTCTTCCACAAAAATAAATAAAGTAGGTAAGTTGGATAAGATTTTTTGGCGATTTTTTTCAAAACTATCGAATAAACCAATCTCGACTAGGGGAGTTAAAAGACTCAACTTCTGATAATTTTTAGGCAAGCGAGTAACAAAATCTTCGACACTACTAAAAGGACGATTCTCTAAAATCCAATAGGCAAAATCTCGAGGCATCCCCTTGATACTCTTAAGTCCCAAGTAAATAGTCTGGTCTGTCAATTTATCCTGATATGGGATTGTATTGATAGAGAGTGGTGTTAGTTCAAAACCCATTTCAAGAGCATCGAGGATATAGTCTCCACTTGCATAATTGAGCATGACCTGATAAAAGATTTCTGGGTAATGTGTTTTAAAGTAGGCGAGTTGAAAAGCTAAAGCCGCATAAGCATAAGCATGCGATCGGTTGAAACCATAACCAGCAAATTTTTCCATAACAGCAAAAACCTGCTGAGCCTGTTCCTTTCCATGACCTTTTTCGAGTGCCCCTTGGATAAAACTCTCCTCCATTCGGTGCATCTCGGCAGCATTCTTTTTCCCCATGGCGCGACGTAAAATATCAGCTTTTCCAAGGCTAAAACCAGCATAACGCTGTGCGACTTGCATTACCTGTTCTTGGTAAAGCATAATGCCATAAGTTGGAGCCAGAATATCTGCCAAAACTGGGTCCAGAACTGTTACCTTTTCTTTACCATGTTTTCGAGCCACAAAGTTGTCGATATAGTCGCTTGCTCCAGGTCTGTTGAGGGAAGTCGTTGCCACTACTTCTTCAAAGCTTTCTGGTTTCACGCGCTTTAATAAGCGAATAGCACCAGGTTGTTCAAACTGAAAAATTCCCTTGGTCTTCCCAGCTGCAAAGAGGGCTAAAGTTGCCCTATCCTCAAGGTCAATTTCCTCAATCCTTAACTGAATTCCTTGAGTTTCAAATAAGAGCTCCTGCATTTTTTGAGCGAAAGTTAGGTTTCGTAAGCCCAAGAAATCCATTTTGAGCAAGCCATTTCCTTCAACTCCATGAGCATCATACTGGGTAATGAGCATATCCTCACCATACTTAAGAGGAATATAGTCCGTTAGATTTTTGTCACTAATCACGACACCCGCAGCATGGATGGAGGTTTGACGTGGTGCTCCTTCTATTTTCTTGGCAATTTCAAAAGCCTTTTGGTACTCAATCTTACCTTGAATCAGTTGTCTAAAGCCTAGATTACCTTCATAGGCACTTGTTAAGGTATCTTTGAAACCGATTTTTTTGGTAATAGCCGTTAACTCATACTCAGGTACACCATACCGTTTAAAAACATCTCTGACGGCCTGTTTAGCACCAAAGGTTGAGTAGGTGACAATCTGAGCAGCGTGAATACTGCCATAGCGGTCACGAACATAGCGAATAAACTCTGGACGATAGATATCAGGAATATCAATATCGATATCGGGCATGGTATAACGTTCACGATTTAAAAAGCGTTCAAAAATGAGATTTTTAGCTACAGGATCAATACCAGTGATATCTAAGGCATAGGCCACTAGACTTCCAACTGCAGATCCACGCCCCATACCCATATAATATCCTTGAGAACGACCAAAACGTAAGAGGTCCCAGACAACCAAGAAATAGTCATCGAATCCCATGTCATGAATCACAGATAGCTCTTCTTCTAAACGAGCCTGATAAACTGAATCTAGTAAGCCTTTCAGTTCCAAGCCCTTAATAGCCCTTTCGCGCAACTCTTCAACAGCTGGTCTCTCTGGATTGAAGCGTGGAAGCTTGAGACTACTATCAATCTCATAGGAAGCTTCCTTGATTAATCTTGCAAGATTTTCAAGCGCGAGTGGAAATTTCTCTACAAAAATCTGTTCTAGACGGTCAGTAGGTAAAAACAAGCCTTGTTGCGATTGAACATCTACCTCTCGCAAGGTCACATTTTCCTTAATCGCCTTGAGCATTTGGAGCGTTTCTAAATCCTCAGCTTCGAAAGAATTAACACGATAAAGAGGGAGAATGGGGTGAGAAAAATTTGATTGAGGTGTATCTGGATAAACCCCGATATAGTAATCGTGTCCTAAATCTAAGTCATTCATTCCAGAATAATAGGGAACAATAACACAAACATCTTCTAGATAGGGAGAAAAATCAGTCCATTCCTTTTTACCTGTCATTTTTTGACTCGAAAGTTTCATGAGATTTCGATAACCATGATTTGATAGGGCTAGAAAGCGCAGATTAATCAGTTCTGCCTTATGATGAACGGTCACCTCAAGACCTAATAAGGGCTGAATCCCTTGCTTTTGGCACTCTTTGATAAAATAATAAGCTCCATAGAGATTATCAATATCCATGATTCCAAGTGCTGAGTAGCCGTATGCTTTCCCTTGGTCAACATACTTCTGAATGGAAATCATACTCTCCATGAAACTATAAACCGTTTTTGTATCAAGTTGTGCAATCACTCGCTATCACCTCCCTTTTTCTACTTATATTATACCATTTTAGAAAATAGAAAAACAATTTCTTTCTTCCCTTGTAGAAAAAAGAACCACAGTTGAATTAACCGTGATTCCCATTCATTATTCTACCTCTAGGATAGGATTTGTAGCTGTCAAGTGGCTGATCTTACCACTGATACCAAAATATTCCTCAATTTTAGTATGTAATTCTAGCATTGCTTCCCGAGCTCGTGATGCCTGTTCTTCATTGATAGCTTCAATGACTAAAACAGCATCTTTGGTTTCTTCTGTTAACATGGTTCTTTGGGCTTCACGCCAGTTTAAACACCGACAAACCGCACCTTGTTCATCAAAATAAATCATTTCATCAGCTAAGGCAGGAGCATCACTTTCAGCCCCTAGTGGAAAGAAGGATTCATTCCCTTGAGCTCTTCCAAGACATAAGTCACCAACAATCTTAGCTAAATCCTCTCCCCCCATACAAGGAACTGTGTAAGAAAGTGAAACGCTATTATAGACATCTACCAAAGGATTTATTAGATTAAATTCTCTTCCTTGACTCACACATTTTAATAAAGCCTCAATAGAAGAACGAGCACATTTTTTTGTTTTGAGTTAAGTGAATGCCTGACGCCATTCTTTTTCTTTCATTCTACTACAAATTCAAAAAACGAGTAGCCTACAAGCTACTCGATAGGAACTATAATGAATTTTCACGAATCACTTCTACCTTGTATCCATCTGGATCTTTGATAAAGTAATAGTTTGGTTGAGTCCCTGGAAGTCCATTAGGTGCTGTTACTTCATAGCCTTTGTCGCTATGTTCTTTGTGAAGAGCCTCAAGATCAGGTGTGCTTAGGGCGATGTGAGCAAAGCCATCACCGACAACATAAGGTCCGTGATCATAGTTGTAAGTCAACTCTAACTCATAATCATCACCTTCAAGTCCAAGATAAACAATCGTAAAAGCATAGTCTGGAAAGTCTCTACGACGTAATTCCTTAAAACCAAAAGCATCTTGATAAAAAGCGATTGATTTTTCAAGATTTTCTACTCGCAAGCATGTGTGTAGCATTTTTGAAGCCATTTTTTTCTCCTTTGTTAAAAAAGACTGGGACAAACTTGTACCAGTCTTATGAATAATTATTTACCAAGTTTTGCTTTAGCTGCATCTGCAAGAGCTGTGAAAGCTGCTGCATCGTTAACAGCCAAGTCAGCAAGCATTTTACGGTTAACTTCGATCTCAGCCAATTTCAAACCATGCATCAATTGTGAGTATGAAAGTCCGTTCAAACGAGCTGCCGCATTGATACGTGTGATCCACAATTTACGGAAGTCACGTTTCTTTTGACGACGGTCACGGTATGCATAGTAGTAAGAGTTCATTACTTGTTCTTTTGCAGTACGGAACAAGATGTGTTTAGCTCCATAGTAACCTTTTGCTAATTTAAGAATACGTTTACGACGTTTGCGTGATACAACGCCACCTTTAACACGTGCCATGTTTTATTTCCTCCAAATATTTCCTAGAATTGTTTACTTACAAATACGCGATTATTTCAAGCGAGTAAGCATTGCTTTGATACGTTTGAAATCTCCTGAATGCACCATAGATGCTTTACGAAGATGACGACGTTGTTTTTTAGTTTTTCCGTGGAAACGGTGAGATGTGTAAGCACGGAAACGTTTAAGTCCACCAGAACCTGTACGTTTGAAACGTTTAGCTGATGCGCGGTGTGTTTTTTGTTTTGGCATGATTTTTTCTCCTTTATTTAACTTTCTGACAATTATTTTTTGTCAGTTGCTGGCGCCAATTGCATGAACATTTGGCGTCCATCCATTTTAGCACGTTGTTCAATGATAGCAATATCTTGAGTTGCTTCAGCGAACTCGGCTAAAACTTTTGCACCAATCTCTTTATGGGTGATCATACGCCCCTTAAAGCGAATGGATACCTTCACTTTGTTTCCTTTTTCAAGGAACTTGCGAGCATTGCGAAGTTTAGTTTCGAAATCACCCTTGTCGATAACTGGGCTCAAGCGAACTTCTTTCACGGTCACAACGCTTTGTTTTTTGCGCTGCTCTTTTTGTTTCTTCTGATACTCAAATTTGAACTTACCGTAGTCCATAATTTTCGCAACAGGAGGTTTAGCTTGAGGTTGAATGAGAACCAAGTCCACATTAGCTTCGTCCGCAAGTGCTTGCGCTTCGCTTAGTGGTTTGATACCCAATTGCTCACCTTCAAGACCGATTAAGCGAACTTCGCGTACACGAATTTCATCATTGATGAATAAGTCTTGCTTTGCTATGGTTTTCACCTCTTTTTTTAATTTAGAGAAAAACAAGAGCGGACTTGCTAACGCAAACCCGCACTACATGATTGTATTTCATTTCTGAAATTTGATCCGTAGGGGCCAGACAACGTTAGTCGCAAGGCGAGAAGTTCTCACTTCTGCTTTTCTCAACTTTTATATGATATCAAGTTTTCCCCTATTTGTCAAGATTAAAACTATCTTTTTTTAATTTTTTCTAAATATTTGCCGACAATGACCTTACTGGTTACGAGAATAGTAAATCTCATGTGGCTTCAAACGAGTGTTGAGTAAATCTGATACAGTAACAAAACTATAACCTTGTCCCTGCAGATACTCAATTACCTTTGGTAATGAATTAACAGATGTTTGATGGATATCATGCATCAAAATGATAGATCCATTGCTTACCTGACGTTGAATTTCTGTTAAAATAGCAGCTTCATTTTTACTCTTCCAATCCAAACTATCCACATCCCACATAATAAAGCTTAAATCAAGGCTATTGCGAATATCATCTGAGATTGCTCCGTATGGCGGACGCATCAATTTAGAACTTTTTCCAAGAACTTTTGTAATAGCGTCTTCGGTATCTGTGAGCTGTTTCTTAGCATCTTCCAATGACAGTTTTGTTAAAATTGGATGATTCCAACTATGGTTTCCAACTTCATGACCTTCAGACTGCATACGTTTAAGAATCGACTCATTACCTGCAATATTCTTTCCTTGGACAAAGAAAGTTGCTTTAATCTTGTATTTAGCCAAGATATCCAATGCCTGTGGTGTTGTATTTCCGTCCGGTCCATCATCAAAGGTAAGAGCTACTACTTTTTTATTTTTCTCAGCCTGAGCCTTCTTATAAAGTTCCGCATCCTTTTCAGTTAGATAGGACGATTGGATAACATCAAAGAAGTCTGAAATAGGTAAAGCTATTTCTTCTACATTATTGGTTGCTTTGACTGGATATAACACCAATTGACTATCTTTGTATGCAAACTTCCAAGATGATAAATCGCTAGCTGTAAAATCGGCTATTACTTGATCAACAAGTGTTTGTTCAATCTTTTTATCTTGGAGCGTTGACTTGATATTCTCAAGAAATGTTTCCTTAGCTTTGCTAGCATCTGTAAAGAGCTGATCTAAAGTAAACAGGGTCCCATCTTCCTTAAGATAAAGCTGATCCAATGATGTATTTTCTAATTCTACAACAGTAGAATCACTCAAATCATAGACCTGTTTTTTCACAAGATGACTCTCCACACCCTTGATAGAAGAAGAATCTTTCTCAGAGTAGTAAAAAATCAAATCTTCCTTATCTTCTACCTTATCCGTGATATCTTTTACAATGATATCCTGAACAGGGGTAATGACCTTGTCCCCCGTCATAGGATAGTAGGTGATGATTTCTGCCTGCCCTTTACGAAAATGATCTTTCTGACTTCCTTGTGAATAGGAATCATCTTTTTCTTTTTTCAGTGCTTCAATTTTTTGCTCAAAAGCTTGATTGGTCAAGACTTTATAAGCAATACCAGCACCTAATGTTAAGATTGTGAAGAATAGAAGCCCCACAATAATCCACAAATTTCTTCTCTTCTTGTCGTTTACTTTACGGTTTGTTCTTTTTTTTGTCATAGTCTTATCATATCAAATCAGGCCTATAATTTCAATGATAAATAGGAAAATGTCCATTTTTTAAGAAAAGAAAGGTAAAAGAAAAGGCCTAGATTTTTCTAGGACTTTTCTTGATTAAAATCGAATGATTTCTCTTGTTTTTTCATATGAAGAAACAAAGCGATTTGTTACTCCTGGCTCAGCAACTTCCAAAGCTTGGGAAATCTTTTCAAAAGATGCTTGATAATCAAAGGCATTTTCAAAGATTTCTAAAGATTCATGGAAGGCTTGTTGAATCCCTTCATCAAATGATCTGTAGCGATTAGAATATTGAAGCAACTGTTCTGTCAAGGTAGCATATTGCACGATACTGTATGTTTCTGTTTCCAAAACTTCCATATCATGTGACGCGATTTCTAGGATACGATTGACAGACTCAATGTTGACTTGTGACTGTTCCAATTCTGCCATCAAATCCTCTGTACTATGGCTAGCAGCAAAGAACAATTTCAAGAAGTTCTGTGGGATTCCTGGAAGATTTCTCTTTTCCATGTAGCGCTTGATTGTGTGAAGGCGATTGACGTAAACATTTGCCTTTTGACGTGCATTAACATCATCTTTTTCAATCTGCACTAGACGTTCGCTCACTGAAACTTGATCATCTTCAATTTCTTTTAATGTAGCTTGAACATTTTCTAAACGTTCTTCCAATACAGAGTAAGCTTCTGAATATTCCTCTTGTTCTGAAGTCAAATCGCTAACTGTAAGTTCTAGGGAATCCAAATCCACTTGAAGACGACGAACATGATTTACATCACTCTCAGCCATCAAGTAGGTCTTGCTCAAACGCTCGATATCTTTCACCAAGACTTGATTATTGTCTTTTAAGTGGTCAAGGTAGGTTGGAAGTGTTGACAACAAGTTTTCAACAACTTTTTGAGAAGCAATCTCTCGTGTGAAAATATTATAGAGAGCATTGATTTCTTCTTGAATCTGAGTGTTTTCATATTCAGCATTGTCCAATTCCAATTTTTTAATATTTTCTTGGTTATTTTTCAAAGCTTCATACAACAACTGTAAACGTGATTCTATGTCAGTTTCTACAAAGTGATAGTTGGCATCAAGCAACTTACGATAGCCAGCCTCTAGATCTTCAAGTTGATCAGGGAGTTCAGTCGTTAGTTTAGTAACAATTGCTGGAATTCTCTCTACGATATGTGTCAAAGCGAGAATATGATTTTCAGCATTATCCAAAATCCCTGCTGCTTCAACTGGATCTCCTGAAGAGTTTAGCGTCACAAATTGAGAAAATTCAGATTGGATGTTCTCCAATTGTTTTTCAATTTCAGGAAGCGCTTGACCATATTTCTCAGAATCTTCTGCGACTGTTTTCTGCAGGCTTTCAAATAAATCTAAAGCATGCAAGACACGACCACTATTTTTGGATTCTTGTTTTTCTAGATCTGCCAAAGCATTTCGAATGGAAGCAATATCTTCTTCGATAAGGGTAATCTGGCTTTCAATTTGATCAATTTTGTGTTGAGCCTTCAAGAAACGAAATGAATTATTGTACCCTTCTGCTTCAAACAGATTATTCTCAATATCCGCAAATGAGTTGAGTGATAGGTCTACCCATTTTTGGTTCCACTCTCTAAATGCAATCTGACTTTGACCAATCAGATGCATATTCTTAACAGCTTCTACTTCATCGTTAACTGGAAGGTTATACAACTCTTCCTTTCTTTCTTCTAATACTGCCAGCCTCTTTTCATTGCGTTTGCGTAACAAAACTGCCACAACATATGCAATAATCAGAAGAGCCGCGATTGCAATCATAGTAATAATCAACAGATTATCAGACATATCAAACTCCTTTTTATACATGAAACAATTGTAATGATTATATCATATTTTTCAAACCATGGGAACTATTTCCCAATTTTTTTAAACGTCAAGCGTACTGTAGACAGCATTTTCTTCGATAAATTCTCGACGTGGTTCTACGCGGTCACCCATGAGCATATCAAAGATTTTATCTGCTTCTGCAGCATCATCAACTGATACACGCGCCATGAGACGATGTTCTGGGTTCATGGTTGTTTCCCAAAGTTGATGGTCATCCATTTCTCCAAGACCTTTATAACGCTGAATAGTTGGTTTTGAACGTCCTTCACTATAGCGAGCTAAGGCTTCCTGTAGACGGGTTTCTTGATCTGCTCCAGGTTGGATGTATTCTTTAATTTCACTGCCGACCTTAACACCGTAAATTGGTGGTTGAGCGATATAAACATAACCTGCTTCTAAAACGGGTTTCATATAACGATAAATCAAGGTTAACAAGAGGGTACGGATGTGGGCTCCATCAACATCGGCATCCGTCATGATAACGAGTTTTTGGTAACGGGCCTTGCTGACATCAAATTCAGCACCAAAACCTGTTCCCATAGCTGTGAAAAGGCTACGGATTTCTTCATTGGCAAGGATTTTATCCATGCTGGCTTTTTCAACGTTGAGAATTTTACCGCGAATTGGTAAAATCGCTTGGAATTCACGGTCACGGCCAGACTTTGCAGAACCTCCTGCTGAATCTCCTTCGACGATGAAAAGTTCAGTTTCAGCTGGATTGTTTGAGGAACAATCTGCTAATTTACCTGGAAGGTTTGAAATCTCTAAACCAGATTTCTTACGAGTAACCTCACGCGCACGCTTGGCTGCGACACGCGCCTTAGCTGCCAGAATCCCTTTTTCAACGATACGCTTAGCAATCTGAGGATTTTCCATTAGGAAGTCTGAAAATGCTTCACTAAAGAGTCGGTTGGTAATCTTGACAACTTCACTATTTCCAAGTTTAGTTTTCGTTTGTCCTTCAAACTGAGGATTTGGATGCTTGACAGAGATAACAGCAGTCAATCCTTCACGAACATCCTCACCTGTTAGATTATCTTCATTGTCTTTGAGGAGTTTGTTTTTACGAGCGTAGTCGTTAATGACACGAGTTAGGGCTGTACGGAAACCTTGTTCATGTGTTCCGCCTTCATGTGTATGAATGTTATTGGCGAAACTCATGACATTTTCATGGTAACCAGTTGTGTACTGCATGGCTACTTCGACTGTGATATCATCCATTTCTCCATCAGTGTAGATTGGTTTTTCAAAAATGACATCCTTGTTTTCATTGATATACTCAACATAGCTCGCAATCCCACCTTCGTAGTGGTAGTGTTTTGTTTGTTCAAATCCCTCACGCTTGTCAGTGATGGAGATTTGAAGGCCACGATTCAGAAAGGCGAGTTCTTGGATACGTTTGTTTAATTTATCGAAATCAAAGGTTGTTGTTTCTGTAAAAATCTCTGGGTCTGGAGTAAAGTGTACGGTTGTACCTGTTTTATCAGTATCTCCAATCACCTCAAGGTCAGCAACAACATGTCCACGACGGTATTCTTGGTAATGGATTTTTCCATTTTTGTGAACACGAACATCCAACTGAGTAGAAAGAGCATTTACAACGGATGAACCTACACCGTGGAGTCCACCTGAAACCTTGTATCCGCCACCGCCAAATTTACCTCCAGCGTGAAGAACGGTAAAGACAGTTTCAACGGCAGGACGACCTGTCTTTTCTTGAATATCAACAGGGATACCACGTCCATCATCAACAACCGTAATAGAGTCATCTGGCTCAATAAAGACCTGAATATGACTAGCAAATCCCGCCAAGGCCTCATCGATAGAGTTATCAACGATTTCCCAGACTAGGTGGTGTAGGCCTTCTTTTGAAGTCGATCCGATATACATTCCAGGACGCATACGAACGGCTTCCAGACCTTCCAAAACTTGAATCTGACTGGCATCATAATCCTGTGCCTGTTGGTTTTTGATTTCTTCTGTCATTTTTTCCCTTTTTCTTTTTTTCCTTTTTCTTACATTTCTAATACTTGTCTCAATGTCACGATATTTTTAAAGAGATGCGTCGCTAAGCCAGCCGCTTGTCCAGCTTCAATGTCTATAGGTCGATCACCAATAACGATGCCAGAACCTATCTTGTACTTATCTCGCAAATAGATCATAGACTCTGGATTTGGTTTTCTCTTAAAGCCAGAGCTAGCTGTTACTACTTCTGTAAAATAGTCAGCAATTCCAGTCTTTTCAAGGATTTCCAAAACTTGGTCATTGCGATGCGAAACTAAAAAGTTCCGTCCTCCCTGATCTGAGATTTCCTCCAACAAAGCAGGTACTCCCTCAAACAAGGCAGGATGTTCAAGCTCTCGCGCTTCATTTTCCTTATATTTTTCTAAAAAATGCTCTATTGTTGGGGCAAATTGGTCAATCGCAAAAGCAGTTGACACTTTCAAGGCATTGTAAACTTTATCATGTTCTTCTTCGATTCCAAATTGAGCTAATGTTTCCACAAAAGCAGCAGTCGAAGTCTCATAATTATCAAGTAAAGTTCCACCTAAATCCCAGATGTAATCGTGATATTTCATACCCTTCATTATAGCATTTTTTTATCAAAAAAGCGACGATTTCCTTCTATTTTAACAGTAAAAAACGAGAAGAATCCCCTAATTCATAGATTCCTCTCGTTTTAGTTAATCTATTCCAAACACATCACGATAGAGCATGGCTTCTCTCAAAGCATCTGCATCTCCACCAAGTTGTTCTACTAGGTTATAAGCAAAAGTAAGGGCAGTTGCTGGACCACGACTGGTAGTCAGCTGACCATCGACAACTACTGTTTCCTTGCGATAGTAACCATCAGCAATTTGCTCTTGGACACCATCATAACAGGTGAACCCTTTATCCTTGAGGAGTCCAGCTCGATTCAGTACAATTGGTGCTGCACAAATGGCTGCTATTTTTTTACCAACTTGCTCAAATTTTTGAAGTTCAGCAATCAATTGCTCATTATCACGCAAGTGAGCTGAACCTGGCATACCTCCTGGTAAGACAATCATGTCGTAGTCAGATAAATCACCATCAAACACACGATCTGCTTGTACTTGGATGGCATGTGACCCCGTCACTTGGGCTTCAAAACCAACCATATGACAAGTAATATTGGCACGACGTAATACATCCACAACTGTTAGGGCTTCGATTTCTTCAAAGCCATCTGCTAAGATAACTGCAACTTTAGCCATGATTTACTCCTTATTTAACTTTTTTCAAAACAACTTTCTTCCGTTTAAATCTTGTCTTACCGCTCTTTTCTTCGGCTAGATGCGTTTGATAACTCATCGATAGAAGCAGACCAACACCAATCAGATTACTGATAATGGCTGATCCCCCTTGGGAAATGAACGGCAAAGGAATCCCTGTCAGAGGAAGAAGACCTGTCACTGCACCGATATTTTCAAAGATATGGAACAAGAGCATCATAATGAAGCCAGTTGAAATGTAGGTATAAAATTGATTATTGGACTTGAGAGTGATTTTTAACATTCGATAGATAAGTAGGAGATAAAGCGTAATTACGAGGACAGAGCCGATAAAACCAAAATCTTCTGCAATGACGGTAAAAATCATATCACTCTCACGAACGGGAATGAGGAGGTTGGATACATTAAATCCTTGACCAAATAAGCCTCCACTTCCAATGGCGATTTGCCCTTGCGCCTGTTGATAGGTGGTCGTTTGTGCATAATCAAAGGGATTGAGCCAAGCAAGGATACGGTTGATCTGATAGGTTGGCATCCCGACCTGATGCATGAAAGCACGCCCATCTTTTGTGATGAAAATTGCCAAAAATCCTGCAATCCCTGATACAACTGTCGCAAAAATTGGAATGATAATTTTCCAAGAAACGCCAGAGAGCAAGACAAGTCCAGCAAAGATGGCGACAAAGACCAAGGCCGTTCCTAGGTCACTCTGCAAGGCCAGTAAAACTAAGACTGGTAGGGTAAAGACAATCAACCACAATATCAAGTGAAAGTCTAATGCAATCGTTCGTTCTTTTTCCTTGTGTTTCTGTGTGAACTGAACAATGACCCGAGCCAAGATCAAAATATAGGAAATTTTCATGAATTCGGAGGGTTGGAAAAGTGTCACTCCTCCAATTGATACCCAGTTTTTGGCCCCTGTTGCTGCCACTAAATTGGGATTGTAAAAAACCAAGGGTAAAACCATGAGGACTAGACCTAGGGCGTAGAGATAGGGAGTCGCCTGCCATAAAAATTTTGTATTAAAAAACATGACTACAAAGCTGATGATAATTCCCAAGACGATCCATGCTAGTTGCTGACCGAGAATAGGCCAAATATTTTGAGGATAGTCATGACTGACAGCTATGTAAATAGCCACAACTCCAATCACCAGCAAACAGAATACTGGCAATATCAAACTATAATCGACCCGAGAGTCGAGAGAACGTTTCATAAAGGTCTCCTTCATTCTTTCAGATGTTTATTTTATTTTTTGTGTAAAAATTCTTGAACTTTTGAAAATACTTGCTCTTTGCCAATTTCTCTGACTCGACTAGTCTGTGACAAAGCCTTGCCAATCTGCTTTCCATATCGCTTGCTTGTCATTCGGCTATCCAAGATAAGGACAGAGGAGCGTTGCCCTAGACGACGCATGGTTCTACCAATTGCTTGTTTGAGGCGAATAATAGCCATTGGCAGTTGATAGTCGTAGAAAGGATTTTTCCCTTCAAGACGCAGTTCCTGATTCATTTTTTTCGTAAAAGGATCTTCTGGATTTTGGAAGGGCAGGCGTGTCACCACTTCAATCACTCGAGGGTGAGTTGCAAAATCAACTCCCTCCCAAAAACTACCTGTCCCTAGTAAGAGTTGAGACTCTCCTCTTTCAAATCGTTTCTTGAGTTGAGCCGGATTCCCGTTCTTATATTGGGCTAAATGAGAAAGAGATAAAGAATCTGATACCTGCAACAAAAGGTCTTTTGAAGTGAATAAAACGAGCATGGGTTCTTCAAGATAGGACAAATCTTCCAGCACTTCTACAAGAGCATGAGCATAGTCTTCTTGAGAGGTTTCAGTCACCAATGGAAAATCCTTAACAACCAAAATTTCTTGATTTTCTTGAAAATTCTCTTCCAGTCTGTCAAAAGCTGCATACGGAAATCCCATTAGTTCTGGTAAAGATACTCTGCTACTAATTTCCAAGGTTGCAGAGACAGCTAAGAGTTGACAACTCTCTGGAAAGATTTCCGAAAAGAGCAGACGTTGATTGCGACTGGAAGAAATGACAACCTTCTTGCTAGACAAGTCTGAGGCTGATAGCCAAAATTCTCCATCAGTGCAGAAAAATCGCTGATAATCTTGAAAACTTTGACCTCCTAACTCTGAGAAATCCTGTTGGAGTTGTGCCATTGTTGTCGCAGGGCACATTCTTCGTTTGCCTGATAGGAACTGGTCCATCAAATGACAAAGCTCAAAGCGAATACTCTCCATCAAGCGTCTCTGAAGCGTCCCTTCTTCTCGAACTAGAGCTTGATCTAGCTGGTCTACTATGTCATTTAAAACGAAACTCTTTTGTAACAGACTTTCCAAAGTTAGTAAGATCTTCTGGGCCTCATCCAAAATCAAGAGACGGCCCTCTAGTAGACTGGGATCATCCTCAAGTCGGGTAACGAGATAAGCATGATTGGTCACAAGTAGCTGGCAAGAGCGAGCTTTTTTCTGCCCCCGTCTCCAAAAATCCTCTAACCAAAAGAGAGAAGCTTTGGGAAGATTACCATCATGTACCAAGTTTGGTAAAAACTGCTGGTAGCGATAAAGTTGTCCAATCTCATCCAAATCTCCAGTTTCTGTTTCGGTCAACCAAACCAGGAGTTGCATCTTAAAACGTGTGTACAAGCGATTGGACTCTTCTTCCTCTAGTGCATGATGAAAGGCATCTAGTTTTAGATAATTCTGTGGTCCTTTAAGATTATGAATCGAAAGGTGAAAGACCTCTTCCAATCTACGAGCCTCTTCTTGCATGACTTGATTTTGTAGAACTTTAGTAGGAACACTGAGAAGGATTCCTTTTTCGTTTTCTAGTGATAAAGCGGGTAACAAATAGCCGTAGGTTTTCCCAATTCCAGTCTGAGCTTGCACAAAAGCAATTTTCTCATTCTGTAGAAAATCTTGAACCTTCTGAGCGAAGCTAGCTTGTGGGGCTCTATCTTCCAAATCCAACAAGGCAATATTGGTTTGGAAATCTTTAGATAGTTTACGTGGAGAAAGGACTGGCTTCTCTTTTCTTAAGAATAAGCCTTGCACTTCTATCAAATCATGCTCAACAAGGAGAGACTGTTTCTGATAAACTTCCTCGATGACTAGGTAAGATTCATAGAGTAAGCTATCTGATAAACTCAATAAGCGCTCCAACAATCCTTTTGGCAGTCCAAACATCTTTTGTCTCATACAAAGAAAGAGCTCTGCTGTTGCTTGGGCATCTGATAAGGCAGTATGGGCTTTTTCTAGTGAAATTCCCAACTCTTGACAGAGAATTCCCAGATTGTATTTTTCAAGTTGAGGATAAAATACCTGAGCCAACTCGACTGTATCGATACGAGGAGTGCGCAATTCATAGCCCTCAAAAAAGAGAAATTCTGCCAACAAATTGGCATCGAACTGGACATTGTGCGCAACAAAAACACCGTCCTTGACCAAGTCAAAAATTTTTCCAGCCACCTGAGAAAATTCCGGTGCCTCTGCTAGTCGCTGATCGGTCAAGCCCGTTAATTCTTTGATATGAGAATCCAAGGGTTCGTGGGGATTGACATCCGTTGCAAATTGGTCAACAATCTCGCCATTTTCAATGACCACGATTCCCACTTGGATAATTTTTGCCTTGCTTCCGGTACTGGTCGCCTCTAAATCCACGACCACGTACCGATCATTTCTAAAATTCATCATTAAAAATTATATCAAAATTTACACAATTTGACATCCATGAACTTTATTGGAAGGGTCAAGTTTCTTGCAAGTTTTTCTAAAAAATGATTGAATAGAAGTTTAGAAAAGGAGGGACATCATGAACCCATTAGATTTGTTTAATCAAGTAAAGGAGCTAATCGAGAAAAAAGATTTGGCTGCCTCAAAAACCTTTGTCGAAGAAAATAAGGACCAACTCGGTGAGTATCTTAACCAAGCACAAGCTTTAGTTTCAGGCTCAGAAGGAATCGGTAATCTTGTTGATAAGGTCAAAGGACTCTTCTAATCCTTAAAAGGCACCTGAAAGCCTCAGGTGTCTTTTTGTATTTTTTTCATGAAGGCTGGGATATGTTGACTAATCGTGGTTGGCAGAACTACAAAATTGTCCTCAGCTAGTTCTTGGGCAATTGCTGAATGTAAATAGGTCGCTACCGTCACTCTTTCATAGAGACTTGCTTGTGGGAATTGACCTGCAAAGCCAGCGATCATCCCAGCCAGAGTATCCCCCATGCCGCCAGTCGCCTGATAGGGACCGCCAACACCCAGCTGATAAAAATCAGCATGCCCGGCTTGCCAGATTCGAGTAGCTGGACCTTTTTGAACCAAAATCGTTCCTGAAGGAAAACTCATCAAAGCCTCTCCTGTTTCCTTGCTTCCTTGGGAATCCAAATCTAAGCCTGACAAGACTTGCCATTCCCTCTGGTGAGGAGTTAAAACAAGCTGAGCTTTGGGGAATTTCATTCCCGTCTTAGCAAAAATGGATAAGGCGCCACCATCCAGTATGAGAGTCTGGTCTTGATTTGAATGATGAAAGACTGTTTGGAGAAGCTCTTTTCCACTCTTATCATCCACTAATCCAGGCCCAAGCAAGACAACACTTGCTTTCTCCAACTGTTGCTCAAGCAATTGCTTATCATCAAGAGCAAAAGCCATAGCCTCCGGCAGATGGCTATGTAGAGCTGGAATATTCTCCTTATCCGTTGCTACTGTCACTAAGCCTGCGCCACTTCTAACAGCACCTAAGGCAGCCATAATAATCGCTCCCCCATAGGGATAAGTCCCTCCAATCAAGAGAAGACGCCCATAGTCTCCCTTATGACTAGAACGAGAACGCTCGATGATCACTTTTTTCAATAGAGCTTGATCAATCTCTTTCATACACTACTCCTTCAACTTAACCTTACTATGTAACACTTGATTAACCTTAGTATTCCAATCCTGTAACCCTTCTCCCTCATAGTCTAGGTAAATCACTCTATCTTGTAATTGACTAGAAATCAAACCTTCAAAACAAGCCTTATCTTTTGAAGGAATAACACACAAATGAAGAAAGGCATCCAAATCTAAACTATCTCTTACCTTCGCAACATGATAGCCATCAAAGATATAACCTGGCGCTTGAATTAATTCTTCATACAGGAAATGAAAACTAACGCCAGGAATGAACTTTTCTTGCAATTCCTCCTCAGACGGTGCCCGTCCTAACAAACGCTCCATAGCGAGTCGGTAACCCGAAGTCGTATTAGACCATCCAAACATGATATAGTCAAAATAGTCTGCTGGATCAGAAGCTGCATTACGACTATCTGTAACTAGCTCAGCCCCACTTTTACCAAATACTTTAACCGCTGACATGAGTTTTCCAGTCTGAAAAATAGCCTGAGCCACCTCAACTGTACAAGTATGACTACAATAATCTGAGGTAACCAACTTCCTCTGGATATCATAGGTAGAAGCTACAAGGCGATGACTTGGTCTGTAGGGAGGAAAAAAGCTATGCTCTTGCAAGTAATCATGAATTTGTTTATTTAATTCATGATCCTCACATTCCATAATGGTCTGACGACGATGGTCCTGTTCATAAGCAATAAACTTTGCTAGCTTCTCCAATTCCCATTCTTGAATCTGAGGATAGTTTTCAAGAGCAAATTGATACATCCCATCCCACTGGAGACTAAAATCTGCATTACAAACTTTTACAAGCATGGTCCTTCTCCTCACATTCTCTTACTTTCATTATACACCTCACTAATCAATTAATAAAGGAGAAGACTATGCTATCTTCTCCTTTATTTATAATGATTATTTTTTTAGAGCTGGGAGTTATCAGTCCTTATTTTTCTTTACGTTTAACTGTTAGTAGTGCCACTGATAAAACAAGACTGAGACTTGCTAGGAAGGCAGCTGTATCAGATCGACTTTCACCTGTTTCTGGAAGTCTTGCTGAATCTACTTTCTCTGAAGCATTTTCAAGAACTTCTACATTAACTGCTGGTCCATGAGCTTGTTCTACTGGTTCTTGGTTTTGTTCTTTATAGACAATCGCATAAAGT
>NZ_KV794273.1:50973-56885 GCF_001808705.1 Streptococcus sp. HMSC074B11
AACTGGTAATCTCACTAGGACAGCACCTTTTGGAGCAACCATCTGGTTGTCTTTATCCAGCAATTTCACTTGATAAGCATCGTATTGCTTACCAGCTAATTCTTGTTTAAGGACCTTTTGAACTTGAAGCTTGAGGTCTTTAGATAACTCTCTAGTTAGCCCTGCTACTAGAACTCCAGTTTCCTTATCAGTTAAGATTTGAACCTCTTCGGCTGGTTTAACAAGACTTGGTGCTGGCTTGTTCCCCACTGTAGCTACTGTTCCTGTGTATTCTGGGACTTCGTTCTTAGCAGCTTCTACAGCATTGACTCCGCCCTTGAATTCTGGGACTTCGTTCTTAACTGCCTCTACTGCATTGACGCCACCTGCAAATTCTGGCACTTCTACTACCGGAGCTGGATCGTCGCCTACTGTACCGATTGCTTCTGTGTATTCTGGCAACTCATGCTTAGCTGCTTCTACAGCATTGACGCCGCCCTCAAATTCTGGGACTTCTACTACTGGAGCTGGTTCGTCACCTACTGTGCCGATTGCTTCTGTGTATTCTGGCAACTCATTCTTAGCAGCTTCTACTGCATTGACGCCACCCTCAAATTCTGGAACTTCTACCACTGGAGCTGGATCGTCGCCTTTACTTATTGTCGGTGCTGGATCGTCTACCACTTCTTGATAGAAAGTAGTCATTTCGTAGAACTCTGGTTCTCCACCTTCCCAAGAAACTTTTACATCAACAATCCGTGGATTTTTTCCTGTAAGAGCAAAGGTTTGGAAACTTGATCTGACTTCACCCAAGTTTTTCCATACTGATTCACCAGCATCATTCAAGGTACGAACTTGGACATTTACTTTTGCACCTTCAGGCAAGTCAGCAATCAAGCGAACATGATTGACCTTGGTTTCTTCAGATAAATGATAAACAAGCTCTCCTTTATCTTCAGTAGCTGCATAGCTTGTCAAAACATTGCCGTCAGTCATATTTTTCTTCAGGTTATCCGCTTCTTCACTACCATTTCCTGTCACTGTAGGATTATTTTCAGGATTGATAAATTCACCATCATTAATCACGATTTCGCTAAATCCTACAAAACGAGCATTATAGTCCGCTGTAAAGAGAACACGCATAAACTTAACAGTTACAGGTTGATCCAGAATACCTTCAATATAACGATTTCCTGGGTGGGCAGAATCATGTGTCCAGCCGTCGGTCAATGAATTATCTCGAATTTCATTTTCAACACCATCTCCGACTGTCACAACATCCGTCCAGTTCTTACCGTCTTCACTAACTTGAATCTTCCCATCACGCAAATAATTACGCTGAGCATCCTGAATATAGGCACGAATCTTCTTGACTTGACGAGTGGTGCCAAGTTTCATGACAATTTCTCCGTTTTTACGTTGATAATCAGAAAATTCTACAAAATTATTAAAGTCCCCATCAAACAGTTGACCTAAATTGTGAATGCGACGAACATCATTAGCACCATAATATTGGTGAATACCCATAGTGGTTGATAAGAGTTCAGTTGGATCCACTTCTTTTGTCTTAACGACTAATTTTCCAGTAGGAAGCGCTTGGTCCTTATCTGTCTTGTTCACGATGCGAACATAGCGCACCAAGGCGTGTTCTGGAAGTTGGTCAGCGGTCATCCATTCCACTTCATTTGCCGAATATTCCAGTGTCAAACCTGTTTCACCTGCACCTTCAAGTGCAATTGAACTAGCTTCATGGAGGCGGTCCAATTTCAAGCCAAGGTAGCCATTTGATGGAAGATTATTCCCTTGTGGGAAGATCATTTCATAACGACCACGGCTGTCCACTACTGGCGTTTCCTTCAAGCTGTCGACATTGGTGACGGTCAAATCAGTATTTGGTGTATCGACGTCAACTGTAAAGTCCGCAATTCTCCACCATTTGCTGAGAAGTTGTGTATTACGGACTCGAACGTATTGTGCTGTGAAGTTCTGGCTAATATCTGAAATCCGATCCCCAGTTAAGATCTGAAGGGTCTTCCAGTTTGTACCGTCTGTAGAATATTCGATGACACCAGCCGCTAGTTTGTCACCTTCCCCTTGAACTAGATGAATATGTTTTACTTTCTTAGATCCACCCAAGTCCATTTGAACCCAAGCATTTTCTGGAGTCACATTTGTTTGATTGGCATGAGCCATCATAGATTCGGTGTTATCTTTGCCATCTTGCATTTGAAGCACACTGGTTCCATATTTGTAAACTAGGTTTGGACTTAGGGTAATAGTCCCCTTTACCTTTTTGCTTCCAAGTTCGAGCGGTCTATTAACAGCAATTTCACGCATGGCAAGCCAATCATTATCCTTCTTAGCTGTCGCACGCATACGAACTGCTTGAGCCGTAATATCGAGGTCTTTAAATTCAAGTGTCCGTTCGCGACCTGTGTAGGCTGGACTTGTGAGAGCTACCCAGTCCCCTTGTTCGTTTTGATACTCGACAAGGGCATTTCCAAAGGTATAATTATCAGCGGTCTTTGTCCCTGTTGCAAAACCGAGAGTACGAACCTTAATGGCTTTATTAAAACGAAGTCCTATATAATCATCTCGTTCAATAACGGTTGTCGTCTTGACAATCGCATGAGTATCCAAATCGCCATCTGTTACTTCTGCAAGACCTCCTTCAATCCCCGCACGGTTGGTAATAAAGGTGGTCACAAGTTTATCTGGATGCAGCATGGTCTGAATATGTGTTGCCAAGTATTCCTTTAAGTTATTGATAAATGGACGAATATGTTGCACTCCAAACTCTGCCCGTTCATAATGGTCTACATAGAAGAAGGAATAACTAATGGACTGATCGTAATACTTAACCCCAGCATAGTAATGTTCCCATACTTTAGCATCATTCTTTTCAGCCAGACCTTCTGTCGCTGTCAGCAAGGCTTCTAAAGCATCCATCTGGTCCACTGTATTATCTAACCAGTAGTGGATTTGGTCAATAAGCTTCCTGTCCCCTTTTTCTTTCAGAAGGAGGGCGTCAGCCTTCAAGTTTGCAAAGATACCCTTTAATTCTTTTCTCTCTGCGTCTACGTTTTGACCAGCCTTCAATTTGTTATAAAAGTCTGTCAATTTAGGTGCAAGCTCAACAGATTCTTCCAATTTTGTGACATGGGGAGGACGGTTTTGGTTGCGCATATGCTTACCAAGTTCACGAAAGGCTTTTGATACTTCGCTTTCTTCAAAGCTTCCATTGACCACATAGTTAAAGGCCGTATCATTGATTTTTTCAGCTTCTTCCGCACTTCTCCATTGCTTCCAACCATACTGAGCCACATCAAAGAGGGCTACCTTTGAAGCTTCCGATTGTTGCATCGGATTTAGCATGATGCCCTGAGCCAATGACAAATCAACATTGGGATGTAAGAATTTTTCACCACCACCCAGAATCAAGTGTTGCTTGGTATTATCGTTACAAGGCCAGTTAATCCAGAAATGAATCGGACGATACTTCTTGCCACCTTCTGTCAAATTTTTCTTCAAATTTGTTAGGAAGGTTTGGTCAACTGCCCCCCATACCTTGCCCCCTGTTAGGGTTAAATGGACAGTTTCTGGAAGGCGTTCGTTGAGCGTGCGAAGTTCATCTTCTGTCCCTTGTCCCATATACCAGGCTGGCACGAAAATCATATCTTTACGAAGTCCGCTGTATTTTGTTTCTTGTTCAGTTAGCCAATTTGTCAAATCGGTCATTAACCGAACATAACTATTGTAGCCACCAACAGGCCAGGCCGCATCATCAGCTAGAACCCCAAATTCACGCACTCCTGCATCCAGCAACTGAGTGAATTTCGCTTTAATGACATCTAAATCCTGTTTATATAATTCATCCGTGTCAAAACGCATCTTCTTATGCATAAAGGGGTGGATGGTCCAAACATAACGTGTCTTTGTTTCATTTCCCACACGAGCTAGATCTCGAATCTCTGACATTTTTTCTTCTGGATAGAGTTCACGCCATTTAGCATTGTGATAGGGATCGTCTTTTGGCGCAAAGAAGTACTGAGTTAGCTTTAAGTCACCACCATAGCGCATCAAGTCTTCACGATTTTCCTTGGTCCAAGGATTTCCATAATAGCCTTCGATAAAGCCACGATTTTTAACTTCTGCATAGTCTTCTACTGTCACATCTCTAAGAACTGGGACAGGACTCTCTTTCAGCATTTGTTTCAAAGTTGTTAGTCCAAAGAAGACAGCATCCGTATCCTTTCCTACAATCGAAATCTTATTGTCCTTCACGCGCAAGACATAGGCATCAATTTTATCGTATAATTCAGACGAAATATCTTGGACTTCTTTTTCTGCCAGAGGAGCTTTCCCACGCACTCCAAGGAAAATGTTGGTCGCCCCTTCTGTAGCTTTTGTACTGGTAGTATAGGATACATTACTAGCTTGGAGAATTTCCTTGGCACGGTTTCGAGTATAGATATCCAAACCATCACTCAAGACAAGATTTACCTTTCCTTCTAGAGCAGTGATGCCATCTCCATAAGTAACCTTTTGAGGTCTTGGGAATACCGTATATTCTTTTTTAGCTACTTGAGATTTTGCTGCATCAATTTCTGCTTTACTTGTAGGTTTATCTGCTGTAAATGAATCAGCTTTCTCCACCGTTCCATTTACTTCACCTGGTTTCGTAGGTTCTATTGCTACACGAGCCTCAGTAGGAGCGACTTCAGTAGAAGCATTTTCTACGGTTGTTACTCCCTTCTCTACTGTAGAATTTTTAGTTTCTAATGGTTTTGAAGAAGTTTCTTCAGGAGCTTGGGACTTAGTAGCTACCTCTTCCACTTTAGTCTCTGAAACAAAGGCTACCTCTGCATCTTTAATAGCGCCTGCCAAATCTGATGATAACTTATCCTCTGGTGGAAGCTGTGTAAGACTTGTTTCTGATTCTAGTGCAAGCTCTGTCTCTGCAGCTTGTACCATACTGGCTCCAAAGATACTCGCGCCAACCATAACTGAAGCTGCTCCTATTGCAAATTTTCGAATACTATAATGACAACGTTTCTCAAAAAATTGATGATCCATCTTTCTTCTATTCCTTTCCTCCAACCACTCATCTAAGCGATTTCATCCCTATTTTAAAAAAATAGAGAGAACCAAAAGGTCCTCTCCATATGGTTGTAGCATTTTTCAATCCTATCCTCTGGGATAGTCCAAGTATTTCTACAATCAATCAGCAATGTAGAGTTCCAAACTCTATTTTTCTTTACGTTTAACTGTTAGTAGTGCCACTGATAAAACAAGACTGAGACTTGCTAGGAAGGCAGCTGTATCAGATCGACTTTCACCTGTTTCTGGAAGTCTTGCTGAATCTACTTTCTCTGAAGCATTTTCAAGAATCTCTCCATTAACTGCTAGCCCATGAGCTGGTTCTACTGGTTTTACTAGTTCTTGATTTTGTTCTTTATAGACAATCGCATAAAGTCCTAGATCTTTGGTTGTAAATTCAACCATATCACCTACTAGCGTCACCTTTTGAACCTGCAAGCCTTGATCTAAGCTCATGTGATAAACCTCTTGAACCTGACCCTTAACTGGTAATCTCACTAGGACAGCACCTTTGAGTTCAACTTCTTGGTTGTCCTTATCTAGTAATTTCACTTGATAAGCATCATAGTGTTTACCAGCTAATTCTTGGCGTAGAACCTTCTGCACTTGAAGCTTGAGGTCTTTAGATAACTCTTTAGTTAGCCCTGCTACCAGAACTCCAGTTTCCTTATCAGTCAAGATTCGGATCTCTTCAGCTGGTTTAACAAGACTTGGTGCTGGCTTGTTCCCCACTGTAGCTACTGTTCCTGTGTATTCTGGTAATTCATTCTTAGCGGCTTCTACCGCATTGACGCCACCTGTGTATTCTGGGACTTCGTTCTTAACTGCCTCTA